>OMOD01000063.1 GCA_900290255.1 Candidatus Sulfotelmatobacter kueseliae | reverse complement strand
GAGCTCGAGACCTCAACCACAACCGATTGGGGGTTGCTGAAGCAACCGGATAATCAGAAGTCGGCTAGAGGCTATCTCATAAATGGTTTTGGGAAGGGCACGGCTTCAGCCGTGCCGCCCAGAACCAACAAAGACGCGGGCTTTAGCCCCTGAGGGAGCCGACGGTTTGTCCCTTTGGATCATTATGAGATCGCTTCTAGTGTTTACCAACGGAATCTGTACTGGCGATCCGGCGTTCCAGTTCTCTCTCGGAGGTTGTCGACTGATCGGCCTAGGGCTGGGCGCCGTAGACGGTCTTGCCGCCGACGATTGTCCACAAGACTTTGGTATCGCGTGCCTCCTCGGCAGTTACGGTCAGCACATCGCGATCGAGAAGAGCGAAGTCTGCCTGCTTCCCCGGAGCGATCGAGCCGATCCTCGCCTGCTCGGCCAAGGCTCGCGCGGCATTCCGGGTGTAGGCATAGAGCATGGCCTCGCGCGGAACGCGCTGACTCGCATCCAGCACGCCTTCGGGCCCCTGGCGGGTTTCAGCCTGATAAATGGCGCGGAACACGTTGGCGGTGGAAACCGGCCAGTCGCTTGCGCCGGCGATGGTGCCGCCTTCGTCGAGCACGGAGCGCGCGGGATATTGCCACGCATAGAGGGCTGGATCGATGTACGGTTTGACCAGTTCGATCGTGTCGGTTTCCGCAGTCGCCCAGTAGAGCTGGAATGACGCGATCACACCGAGTTCGCGGAAGCGCGGAATGTCCTCGGGCCTGATCAGTTGCAGATGGGTAATGGTATGCGGCAAACCGAAATTGCCATTCGCCTTCCGGGCCGCTGCGATGCCATTCAGCGCCTCGGTCACGGCCTGGTCGCCGATGGCGTGAACGTGAACGAGCATTCCTTGCTTATCTGCCGCAATCGCAATCCTGGCGAAGTCGGCCGGGGCGAACAACAGCTCGCCATTTCGTCCAGTGTTCCGGTACGGCCTGGAGAGAACAGCCGTCTGTGATGGGTATTCGAGGACGCCGTCGGCAAACACCTTGATGCCGACAATCTTCACGCCGGGCACATTCTTGAAGCGATCCCGCCATTCCAGCGCCTTGGCCAACTGCTGCTCCGGATGGCCCAACTTGAACTCGATGACGGGGAGCGCGGCGACATGCGACTTCAGATCACCGCTCTCGGCGAGACTTCGGTAGGTTGCCAGGATTTCGTCACTGGCAGCGGCATCGAGCCACGCGGTGATTCCCAATCCGTGCATGTATTCGACCGCGGCCCGCCCGGCTGCCAGCATGCGTTCCGGGCTCGGCTTGGGCAGAACCTCATCGACCTTGTCCACGCCCGCATCCACCAGAAAACCGTTCGGCTCAAAATCGGGCCCGAAGCCATAATAGCCGCGGCCCACCGCATCAAGACCACTGATGAGCTGCTTATCGATTCCGGCGCGCTTCAGCAGCACCTTGTTGGCCCATGCCGTGTGGCCGTCCATGCCTTCGAGCAGCACGGGCTGATCCGCGTAGGGGCCAGTGTTAAAGGAATCGTTCAGTTCCCTGTTTTTCGACCAGAATGCCAGCGGGATTCCGCTCACGGTCAGGATGTCCCCCTGCATGCCTCGGCCGCTTTTCTTAGCCCCGGCCGCGAACGCGACCAGCTCATCCATGGACTGGACGTTCTCGCCGATATCGGCCGAAATCAGTGTCATCCCACCGTCGATGGCGTGACAGTGGCTGTCAATGAGACCGGGCATCAGGAAGTTACCCTTGAGGTCAATGAACTCCGCGCTGGCGGTCGCGGCTTTGGACACTTCGTCGCGGTTGCCGACGGCCACGATTTTGTCGCCGCGAATGGCCACCGCCTCAGCGTAAGGATGCTCGGGCTCTCCGGTGAAAATTTTGCCGTTATAGAGCACGCGCTCATCTGCTCCGGCAAAGGAAGCGCCTTGAAGACAGGAACACAACAACAGCGTTAACACCCATCTGGACACGGACGTTCTCCCGGGTGAGAAATCGATCGAAGCTGCACGGACGTCTGCAGAGCCCAGCCGCCGACGAACCAGACAAAATACCACATCAATAAAGCAGCGGCGCGGCGTCCGTAAAGTATTCGTAGAGTCGGTAGAGCTGCACAGGAGCTTGCGGCCGATATCTTTACACAATTTTGTGGAGTTCTGTGATCAAATCAGAGGAGCCGGACCGGTCGCAAACAAGAGCACGAAGTAAAGGTCAGCCGGGCTAATCACAAAGATGGCTAGTATCTATAGCGTTGCTCAATATCTGCTCTTTATCATCATCGTCACTGTCCTGGTAAAGCCGTTAGGCGGATACGTGGAACGTGTTTTCAGCGGGAAACGCACGGCTCTGGATCGCTTCTTGCTTCCGCTTGAAAAGTTCATCTATCGCATCACTCGCGTTGACCCCGCCGCAGAAATGACGTTTCCGCACTATGCGACCTGCTTCGTGCTGTTCGGCCTCTTCTCCACGCTCCTGTTATATGCGATTCTCCGGGCGCAACGTTTTCTGCCGTGGTTTTGGCCGGCCTATCAGATCACGCCTTTAACTCCAGATTTGGCGTTCAATACGGCAGTCAGCTTTTCGACTACTACCACCTGGCAGGCTTATGCCGGCGAGAACACCATGAGCTATTTCAGCCAGATGGCGGGTCTTTGCGCGCAAAACTTCCTGGCCGGAGCAGCCGGGCTGGCGGTGGGGATGGCCTTCATTCGCGGTCTCGCCAGACAGGTGTGCGACACGCTGGGTAATTTCTGG
Source organism: Candidatus Sulfotelmatobacter kueseliae (assembly GCA_900290255.1). Lineage (GTDB taxonomy): Bacteria > Acidobacteriota > Terriglobia > Terriglobales > Acidobacteriaceae > Sulfotelmatobacter > Sulfotelmatobacter kueseliae. The sequence goes on along the minus strand of OMOD01000063.1, from coordinate 1,508 downwards.
GTCGACCTGGTACGCGCGCTGCTCTGGGTACTCGTGCCGGGATCATTGGTCGGCGCTCTGCTACTGGTAGGGCAGGGAGTTCCGATGAACTTCCACCACTATGCGGTTGTGACCACGGTCGAGGGCGCCAAGCAGGTCATACCGCAGGGACCGGTCGCCGCGCTGGAAATTATCAAGAATCTGGGCACGAATGGAGGCGGCTTCTTCAACGCGAACGGCGCCCATCCCTACGAGAATCCGACGCCGCTCAGCAATTTTCTGGAAATGTTGGCGATTGTGCTGCTGCCCGCGGCCTTGACCAACACTTTCGGCAGGATGGTGGGTCAGCCGCGACAGGGACGGCTCTTCTATTACGTCATGCTCTTCCTGTTCATCTGTGGGCTGCTATTCGTGCACGGTTTCGAGCAGAGGGGCAGTCCGCATGCCGGCAACGTCGATTTCAGGAGTAGTCAAGCCCAGTCCGGCGGGAATATGGAGGGGAAGGAAGTCCGCTTCGGAATCGCGGGTACTGCTCTTGCCGCCGTCGTGACGTCGAACACGGCAACGGGCTCTTACAACGCAATGCACGATAGCTTCAGCTCACTCGGTGGAATGGTTCTACTTCTCAACATGCTGCTCGGCGAGCTGGTCTTCGGCGGCCTGGGCAGCGGTCTATACAGCATGGTCATGGCGGCCGCGATCGCGGTTTTTCTGGGGGGACTCATGGTTGGCCGCACGCCGGAATATCTGGGCAAGAAGATAGGGCCGGCGGAAAACAAAATGATCGTGTTGTATGCCTTAGCCGCGCCGTTGGTCATACTGCCACTCACCGCGATTGCCGTGAGCACCTCGGCAGGATTGTCGGGTCTGACTACGAATAGCGGCCCGCATGGCTTTACGGAAATTCTGTTTGCCTATACTTCCAGTTTTGCCAATAACGGTCAGAGCTTTGCGGGGCTGAGTGCGAACACGCCCTTTTACAACCTGACGACGGCGCTGGCGATGATTGTGGGCAGGTTTGGCCTGGCAATTCCAGCTCTGGCGCTGGCGGCATTGTTCGGACGGCAGAGAAACACTCCGGCTTCGTCGGGGACACTTCCGACTCACCACTTTGTCTTCGGTCTGCTGCTCACCGCCTGCCTGACCACGATAGCGGCACTCAGCTATCTGCCGGGGCTCGCGCTGGGGCCGATTTTGGAGCGTCTGCAATTGGGGAACTGAGGGGCGCCCGGGATCTCAATCGAGGGTAAGTGTGCTCGTTTTCTTCAAGAAGGCCAACGATCGGTCTGTGCCCACCGCAAGGCCGCATCAACCCTGAGAAAATGTAAAAAGATTGTCAATTTTGTATCTTATCCATTGGATGGCAGTCCAAGAGTGTGATTTGCTTATTGTGCGAGTGGAGGTGGGGGCGATGTTGCGAGCCGCAGAGAATACGACCGGGCCAGCCAGTCTTCCGCCGGTTGTGCAGCAGAAGGAAGAAGGCGGGGGTGCGACGCGCGCCCTGGGCCGCATCCTGGTCATTGAAGACG
>OMOD01000057.1:10603-68587 GCA_900290255.1 Candidatus Sulfotelmatobacter kueseliae | reverse complement strand
GGCCCCGCCGCGGCCGTCGCCGATGCGGTACGTACCCGCGCTGTGCCACGCCATCCGAATGAACAGCGGCCCATAGTGGCCAAAGTCGGCCGGCCACCAATCCTGCGAGTCCGTCATCAGGGCGTGCAGGTCCTTGATCACCGCCTTCAGGTCGAGGCTCTTGAATTCCTTAGCGTAATTGAACTTCTTGTCCATCGGATCGGACAGGGGCGAGTGCTGGTGCAGGATCTTCAGGTTCAGCTGATTCGGCCACCAGTCGGCATTCGTCGCGGCCCCAGCTGCGGTCTGTGTGAACGGGCACTTCGCTTCGGTTGACATGATTGCTCCTTCTTTTAAGAAACTGTGACGAACTACGAACCCATCCTGAGTACGAGATGTTTTGCTTAGTTTTTTGCACGGCAGCGCCGGCAGAGGCCAAAAACCTCGACCAACGGCTGCGTCAGATCAAAGCCGTCCGGCACGTGCCGGGATAGCCGTTTCAAATCGATGAAGTCTCCTTCGATGTCCTGCACCGATTTACAGCGCGTGCAGACCAGGTGGTGATGCGGTTTGAGATTGCCGTCCACGCGCAACGTCGGCGCATGAGGACTGACCTCCCGCAGCAACCCGCACTCGATGAAAAGCCGCAGATTATTGTAGACCGTGGCCAGAGAAATGGATGGAATGCGGCGCCGGACCGCGGCGTAAATGTCTTCCGGGGAATAGTGTCCGTGGGAAGCGATGACGGCCGCATAGACCACCTGCCGCTGGTGCGTGACCGCCAAACCGTGCTTCGCGGCCCGTTCGCGGAACTGTTCATGGGTGAGGCGCATGATTATCGGATGAGAATCATTATAAAACGACCGGGAGCAGGGTCAACCGAAATCTTTCCCTGGGCCTCGAACTTTTGATCTCGAACCCGGCGGTTGGCCGCAAGACCAGGCTGTGGCTCAGTTACCATGACCGGCATCGGGGCCGCTTCTGGATGGATTGTCACCTGCCCAAGCGGCATCCCCGTTCAGTACGACCGGCAGATCCCTGAGACTATTCGCCCTCGGCGTTGTTTCCCGCAGCCCTGGCATTCTCTCCGCGCGTCGAAACTCCCAGCTTGCGCAGCCGTTCCCGCGCCTGCAGCGCTTCGGGCGAGTGCGGATAGCGCTGGATCAAGTGCCGCAACTCGCCGACCCCGTCATCCTGTTTGCCCAGTTCGATCAGGGCAAAGCCCTTTTTCAGTTCCGCTGAGGCCGCCTTGTTGCCGCTGGGAAAATTCTGCAGCACCTGATCGTAGTTCTGCGCCGCCTGCTGGTAGTTGCCCTGCCGGAACTGAACTTCTCCGAGATAGAAGTAGCAGTTCCCCGCCAGATCGGTGTTGGGATAGAACTTGATGTAATCCGAAAATTCCTGGGTGGCCAGATCATTCTTGGCCCCGTTGTAATCGCGCACGGCGTTGTTGTAGAGCACATCGGGAGGCGGAGCCTGCGCCAGGGCCTGCTGTTGTGCCTGCTGCTGGGCCTGCTGCGCCGCCTGACTTTGCTGCGCTGCCTGCATGTCTTCCAGTTGCTTGGTCACCTTGGCCAGCCGCACCTTGAGTTCGTCGAGCGTATCGTTGAGCGCCTGCATCTGTCCGGAAATCTGGTCGCTCCGCGTACCCGCGTCCGTCTGCTGCTTGGCCAGCGTCTGCTGCAGCGCATCGAGCGCGGCCGCTACTTTGTTCACCGCGTCGGTATCCTTTTCCACCAGGTTTTTCATGACGCCCATGCGCTCGTCAAAGCTGCGCTGCATGGCCGTCATTTGCTCCTGCAGTTGCTGCACCTGCGTCTGCAACTGGACCATTTCCTTGCTGACGCCCCGGGCCGCCGGTGCCCCGGTCCCCAGGACTGCCAGCACGGCGAAGAACACGAGAATACGATGTGGTTTCATAAAGATTCCCTGCCTATGGCAGTTTAGATGCCAGAGTACAGACGAAGAGCACACACGAAATGATTGTCCCATAGGTCTGGGATGATTCCGCGGAGAAAGGACTGCCCGGAATCGCAAGACACAACTGGCCGCATCGGGGCCCGGTGTGTTCCTTCATCCAGGCAACCCGTGCGCCACTCCGCGCAAGCAGGTGAGGGACGCCGCCCGCGGCGTCCCCCTCCAGTCTTCACTTCTGATAAACGAAATGGCCGCGGCGGTTCTGCTGCCAGCAAGCTTCGTTGCTCTCTGTGCAGAACGGTTTTTCCTTGCCGTAGCTGATCGTCTTGATGCGGCTGGCATTGATTCCGGCCGCCGTCAGCGCGTTCTTCACCGCGCTGGCGCGCTTGTCGCCCAGCGCCAGGTTGTACTCGGTCGAGCCGCGCTCGTCGCAGTGCCCTTCAACCGTGAAATTGATGTTGGCATGCTGACCCAGGAACTCCAAGTCGGCTTGCACCGATCCCTGCTGATCCGCCCGAATGTCGGACTTGTCGTAATCGAAGTAAACATCCTTGATGTTCTGGTTGAACAAGTCCTCGTCCGTCACCGTCGGCGGTGGAGGCGGCGGAGGCGGCGGCTGCGTTACCGTCAGGCGTGCCGTCGCTTCCTGCGTCCCGCCCGCACCCTTGGCCACCAGGTGATAGGTCGTCGAATCGTTCGGGGACACATTCTGCGAACCGTTGGCCTGCACGGCGCCGATGCCGTCGATGGAAACATCCGTCGCGTTGGTGGTCTGCCAGGTGAGTGACGCAGACTGTCCAGCCTGGATGCTGCTCGGGCTCACTGAAATTGAGGCTGTCGGAGCTGCCGGCGGCGGGGGCGGCGGCGGGGGTGGTGGCGGAGCCACTTTCTTCTTGCAAGCGCCAACCGCGAGAAGCGCAGCGAGGGAGAGGGCCAGGAACATCCATTTCATGCTCTTATGCTTCACTTTAATCCTCCTTACGGGGACCTCGATGATTGCTTTCGAGGTCAGACGAAATTATTTATTTATTTCCAACTCCAGTTCGGTTGCGAGTTACGACCAGAAAAAGTCAGTTGTTGAACCTTGCTGCCATCGGCCAGCATACTCCAAATCTCAGGACTTCCCGAGCGGTTCGATTGGAACACGATATGCCGGTTGTCCGGCGACCACGATGGAGAATCGTTGTGCCCGCCATCGTGCGTGAGCTGCACCCATTGTTTGCTCGCGATATCCATCAGGTAAATGTCCGATGACCCCGGCTCCCCCGGCCCGTATTTGCGCACCCAGGCGAAAACCAGAAACTGCCCGTTCGGCGACCAGTTCGGCGACACCGCATAGCCCTGATCGGTCAGCCGCTGCTGATTCGTGCCGTCGGCTCCCATGGTGTAGATCTGCGGCAGACCCGTCCGCCCGCTGGTGAAGGCAATTTGCGCATTGGTCTTGCGGTTCCACACCGGAGAGACATCGGGTCCCGATGAGTCAGTCATCCGCCGCGGATTGCCCCCGGAAGCATCCGCCACATAAATCTCCGGCGCGCCGGCGCGCGACGACGAAAACGCCAGCTTCAATCCGTCGCCCGACCACGCTGGCGACAGGTTCGTTCCCCCCAGGTGCGGAAAACTTACCAGCCGGTTCAGGTCGAGCGAGTACATCATGATTTCCCAGCCGGTCTTCGTAATCGCGCTGAACGCGATCCGCGATCCGTCGGGCGAGATGCGCGGCGAGAGCGAAATCGAATTGAAATGCGTGATCTCGTGCTGGTTGGACCCGTCGTAATCCATCGCCCAGATTTCCTTGTGCCCGCTCCGGTCGCTGACAAAATAAATCTGGCTCTCCGCGATGCCCGGGATGCCTCCGCCCAGCCGGTAAATAATCTCATCGGCAAACTTATGCGCCATCAACCGCGCCACCGCGTCGGTCGCCACATCCGTATACACCTTGCCCAGCACCTGCGGCGACTGGATGTTCTTCACATCGTACAGCCAGCCCTGTACCGTAAGCTGGCCAGAAGCCACTCCCAGGTTTCCGAAGGCCAGCATCGCCGCATTGGGAGGGGGAACATTCCAGGCCAGGAAATTCACTTCCGGGGGTTGTCCCGGCGTCTGCAACGGATAGAAACTCTTCGACACCAGCTCGACCACGCCCGAGACGTCCAGATCGTTCCACAGCGTGTCGTTGAAGGTCCTCAGCAAGGCGGCGTTTTGCGGGTCGCCGTTCGAGGGCTTGAAGTCGGCAACCGCCAGCCGGACCTTTTCCACTCCAAGACTCGTGCCCGTCTTGACCCAGTCCTGCGCCAGAAGGGGCGACGTGAGCAGGCAAAAGGAAAAAATCAGGACGAGCGCCAGCGTCCGGCCATCGAGCAGGTCCGGCCATCGCGAAATAATTGGTCTAGCGCTGTCGTCCATCCGCTCGGGGGAGGAACATACTCCGTACGACAATATCGTATAACGATATGAATTGCTTTGCAAGGCTTCGTCCTTCACACTAATGCTTTAGTTCGATCTCTCCAGCCTGCGTCATCCCGAAGTCCCGCGCTTTCACCAGCGGGACGAGGGATCTCGCGCGCTGCATCTTCTCGTGCTACGGGAGATCCCTCGCTCCGCTTGAAAAACGGCTGCGCCCGGGACGACGCCTCCGCAAGGAATTCACTCAGCTCTAACTTCACCTTTTGTAATCAAACCAGAACTCCACCGAAATCTTGCTTCCGGCATAGTCCATGGGCAACGGGCCGAAAGTATCGATGCGCTCGAGGGCGCGCTTGGCTGAAATATCTAACGAAGGCACGCCGCTGCTTTGCTCAATCTGCACATTGGCCGGATGCCCGTCCCTTTCCACGTCGAACGTAATGTACACTCGCTCCGCCGACGTAATTCTGGGATCAACCTCGTACTTCAACCAATTCTCCGCCACCTTCCGCTGGATCACCTGCACATACCACCCGTATTTGCTGCCGAAATCGCCGCCGCCTCCCGTGATCCCGAACCCGCCCTTCGCCCCGCCCGCGCTGAATGTGCCGTACGGCCCGCTCACCGGCCCGCCCTCCCCGAACGGAACCTGGTTGTTCTCTTCTTCCGGCGGAGCCTGTGCCTTCTCGGTGGCAGCCGTCTCCTGCTTCTTCCTCGGCTTGATTTTCGCGTTCTTCCCCTGAATCTCGATCGCGTCCGGCGCCTTCTCCTCGATCTTCGGCTCCGACTGCGTCAGCCCCTTCGATTGGTTGGCCAGTACGTTCTGGGTCTGGGCAGGATTCGACGGCAGCGGTACCGTGCTCACCAGTGTCGCCCCAATCGCTTCTCCCCCGCCACCGGCTCCCCAGGTCTCGCCGCCGGTTCGGTGGAGAAGCGCGGCGTAGACGAGCAGCATTACGGTCACCCCAACGTGCAGGCCGGCCGACCACGCCAGCGCGCGGCCCCAGCGTTCATGCTCGAAATAGATCTCAGCGTTTGCCGGCATTTTCGATGGGCTGCGTCACAATGCTGACGTTGCCGATCCCCGCTTGCTTCACCGCGTCCATCACCGTGGCGAAGGCCCCGAACGGCACATTTTCATCGGCCCGCACAAAGATGAACTGGTGGCGCGGATCGCGAATCTTTTGCCGCAGCATCTTCGCAATCTCGTTGATGTTGATCGCGTCGCTGCCCAGGAACACGCGTTGATCCTTGTTGATGGTGATGACCAGCCGCTCTTCCGTAATTTCGCGCACCGTCCGCGTCTTCGGCACGCTCACGTCAATTCCCGACTGCAACACCGGCGCCGTCACCATGAAAATGATCAGCAGCACCAGCACCACGTCGACCAGCGGAGTGATGTTGATATCGGCCAGAGCGGACTGCGTTCGCCCGTTGGAAGTTGTAAATGCCATCACCGCCTCACATCGGCCGGAACTTGCGCTGCCGCCTGGCTGTGCTCCACCGCGTTCAGAACTTCCAGGGAGAAGTCGTCGCCCCGCGCCGCCAACTCGCGAATGGACGCGCCAATCAGGTTATAGGCAATGACCGCCGGAATCGCCGCCGCCAATCCTGCAGCCGTGGTGATGAGGGCCTCCGAAATGCCCGGCGCCACCGCCCGCAAGGTCGCCGCGCCCGCCGTCCCCAGACCATGGAAGGCATCAATAATGCCCCACACCGTGCCGAACAGCCCCACAAACGGCGTCACCGCCGCGGTGATCGCCAGCCACGCCATATTGCGTTCCAGCCGGCTGATTTCTTCCGAGACTCCGATCTGCATCCCGCGCTGGATCGCCGTCAGATTTCGCAGCATGCCCGATGACACCACCTGCCGCTTGTATTCTTCAAATCCTCCCTCGAAGACCCCCACCAGCGGGCTGGGGCGGAATTGATCGGCCACCGCCGCAATATCCTGCAGCCGCTGTGCCTTGCGAAACGCGCGCACGAAACGCCCGCTCTGCATCCGCGCCCGCCGCAGCAGGCTCCACTTGGTCAGGATAATGGCCCACGAAATCAGGCTGAAGGCCGCCAGTGCCAGCAGCACGAGCTTGGCCACCGCACCAGTGTTCGAGATCATGTCGACGATTTCGCCGCCGACGAAAACTGCCAGCAAGGGGAGAAATTGCATCTGGTTTAGGAGAACGCCTTTTTTGATTATAGATGAACCGAAGCGCGCACTTTCCCGCACGTATCCGATCCGGCAACGCTGTCGCGCGGGTGCCCCACTTCTCGCCGCTTTTGCGAGAAGTGGGAATTTCGGATCCCGAGCCGCAATTCAAAACTTCAAGGTCCTGTCCGAGGGTTCCGGTTGCTGAACGCGAATTGCACCGTCATCGAATCCAGATACGGCGATTCCAGCGGGCTGAAGTGAAGATCCTTCACCTGAAAGACCACATAAAACCCGTCCACTTTCATGATCCGCTTGGCGCGGATCGGCACCGGCCCAAACGGATTCGGGGTCAGCCACCACAGGTTGTTCGCGGCGTCAGTCGAAGGCTGTTGCTCCGCCAGCAGAAGATTGTTGTAGATGCTGTGACGCAGGTCCCGCAATTTCACCCGCCACGAGGTAATCCTGTTATCGCCCTCCGGACCTTGCGGCGTAATCGTCAGCTCGTAGCGGTCATTGCCGGCAGTATCTTTGAGGAGTTCACGGTAGGTCGGGTTCTCGGGCGTCAGCCTGGCTTCAAACCTCTCTTCCTTAATTTGCGTCGTGCCCTTGCGGAAACTCTCCGCGTAAAACGCAGGTGGCGTGCGCTGCGCCTGCGAGAGGATCGCCCAGATTAGAGCCAGGCCCAAAGTTAACCCGGAGCGTTTCATTGGCGGTTCACTGCCTCGAGAGGATCCCCGCAGGCTGATGCCGGATTCAAGCATATTTTTTCCAGCCGCTCGCACAAGGCGTGCGCTGCAAGCCGGCTATTCCGGGCCAGCCGCGCCACTTGCGGCCAGAGCCACGGCCGCAGCCCGGCGAATAACAGGAAGCGCGCCTCCAGAAATCGGCCGCTGGAATCAACGAACCGCTCCAACCCCGGAAACACAAATTCAGAATCATCCGAAATCACTTTGACCGCGGCAAATCCCACGCCTCGCATTTCCGCCGCGCGCGCCACTGCAGCCGCCTCCATGTCCACCACCTGTGCCGCGAAGGCCTCTCGCAGCTTTTCCTTCTGCGCCGGACTGGCGACCGACACGAAACTGACCAGAACGCCTTCGCCGCGCTCCAAGCTGATGCTGCTGCCATCGCCCGCGTTCACCACCCGCCGCGGTTCGACCAGGCCCCCAACTTCGAGTTTCGGATCGAGCGCGCCGGCAAAGCCTGCCGAATAAATCATTTTCGGTGCGTAGACGGCGATCATGGCTTCCGTCGCCCGCCGCCCCGCTTCCGCACCCATCCCGCCGCAGACCAGGACGGCATCATTTTTCTCGAAGAAGCGGAACCTCCGGCCGTCCCATTCCTTCTCGCCCACGCGCCACTTCCTGATCAGCGGACGCACTTCCCGCTCCAGCGCGGCCACAATCCCGATTCTAGACATACCCGTTGGTCCGGAACCACTCGACCGCGCGTCGCAGCGCATCCTCGACCGGGACAATTTTCCAACCCAGCTCACGTTCCGCCTTGGCCGAACTGGCAAACATCATTTTGCGGCCGATGCGCACCGTGTCTATCGTGGCGCGTGGCTCGCGATTCAGCAGCCACCCGGTGATGGCTTCATCCACTACCCCCGCGGCAAACGCAACCACGTACGGTAGTTTCACGGTAGGCGAAGGCAAGCCGGTAATCTCGCCCAGCTTGTCGAGAGTCTGCTTCAACGTCAGATTCTCGCCGCCCAAAATGTAGCGCTCGCCCGATCTTCCTCGTTCGAACGCGGCGATGTGCCCGCGCGCGCACTCCTTCACGTCCACCAGGTTCAGCCCGGTCTCGACGTACGCGGGAAATTTGCGCTTCAGAAAATCCAGCACGATGCGGCCAGTCGGCGTCGGCTTCACGTCCTGCTCTCCGACGGGCGTGGTCGGATTCACCGTCACCACATCCATCCCGCTGCGCCCGGCTTCCATCGCGATCTGCTCCGACATGAATTTCGAGCGCTTGTAGGGACCAATCATGTTGGCCAGTGAAACCGGCGAATCTTCGTTGGCACTAGAGCCGTCATCCGTGAATCCTATGGTCGCCACGCTGGAGGTGTGCACCACGCGCCGCACTCCGTTCTTGCGCGCCGCTTCCAGAATCGCTCGCGTGCCCTCGACGTTCAACCGGTACATTTCTGCGGGATCGCGCACCCAGAGCCGGTAGTCCGCCGCCACATGAAAGACCGCCTCGCAGCCCGACATGGCTTTTTCGAGCGAGGCCGCGTCGCGCAGATCCCCGGTCGCGGTCTCCGCCTTGGTGCCCGGGGAAAGCAGCCCTTCCAGATTTTTCAGATTGCTCGTCGGGCGCACCAGCAGGCGCAGCTCTGCGCCCTGGTCGGCCAGAACGCGAGCGACGTGGGAGCCTAGGAATCCGGTTGCGCCAGTGACAAATACTTTCAAGGCAGTTCTCAGTTGTCAGTTGCCAGTTGTCAGCTAAACACAGGATCTGCCGCCGGAATAGTGAGAACTGGCAACTGGCAACTAGCTCTGCTTCTCCATCACCTTGGCGTACGTCGTCAGCGCCAGCAGCGGGAAATACTCCCGGTACAGGTGATACATCAGATAAAACACGCGCGGAAATCCGGTGCCGGTGAAATATTCCTCATCCCACGACCCGTCTTTTTTTTGTGTGCGCAGCAGGTAGGCAATTCCGCGGGCCACCGAATCGCTGCGCGTGTCGTTCGCGGCCAGCAGTCCCAGGATCGCCCACGCCGTCTGCGACGGCGTACTGTCGCCCTGCCCGCACAGGCTCGGATCATCGTACGATCCCACCGTTTCGCCCCAGCCGCCGTCCGGGTTCTGCACCATGCGCAGCCACTCCGCGCCCTGCTGGATGCAGGGTTCGTGCAGATCCATCCCGATCGCCTCCAGCCCGCGCAGCACCAGCGCCGTGCCGTAGATGTAATTCACTCCCCAGCGCCCGAACCAGCTTCCATCCGGCTGCTGCTCCTGGCGGACGAACTGGATCGCCCGCTTCACCGCCGGATGGTTCTGGTCATAGCCGTAAGTCGCCAGCATTTCCAGAATGCGTCCCGTGATGTCCACCGTGGGAGGATCGAGCATGGCGTTATGGTCGGCAAAGGGAATGTACTGGAAAATCATGCGGTCGTTGTCTTTGTCGAATGACGCCCAGCCGCCGTTCTTGCACTGCATGGAGAAGATCCAGTCGATGGCCCGCTGCACCGATTCGCGCTGGTAACGCCCGTTGGGATGCTCCACCCGGCTCAGCGCCAGGCAAACCATCGCACTATCGTCCACATCCGGATAGTGCTCGTTATTGAATTCGAAATACCAGCCTCCCGGCTGTCCCTTTTTGTTCTTGATCTTCCAGTCGCCGACGTTGCGCACCTGCTTCTGCAGAATCCAGTCGGCGCACTTCACCAGCCGCGGATCATCCGCCGGCACACCGGCCTCGCCCAGGGCGAACAGCGCGTAGGCCGTGTCCCACACCGGCGACATGCAGGGTTGCATGCGGAATGTGTCTTCCTCTTCAATGCCCAGCTTCTCGAACTCGTCGAGCGCGCGGATCACCTGCGGATCGTCCAGCGAATATCCCAGGCAGCGCAGCGCAATAATCGCGTTCAACATTGAGGGATAAATCGCGCCCAGGCCGTCGCTCATTTCGAAACGCGCCAGCATCCATTTCTCCGCGTGCTTCAACGCGATCGAACGCAGCGGCCGCACGTGCACCCGTTCCAGCCAGTGCGTGATGCGGTCGATCACCAGAAAAAAATTCCGCCAAGAAATCAGCTTCTTTGCCCAATGCAGGTGCATGCGCGACTTCTGCATGCCCCCGACAAACAGTTCTTCCACTCCCATTTCCCGCGGAATTTTCTTGAACGGCTTCTTGGCGTAGCAGATAGACAGCGGCACCAGGATGGCCCGCGACCACGAAGAAATCTCGTAGATATTGAACCAGAACCAGTTGGGAAACAGCACAATCTCGGGCGGAATCGCCGGCACCGCGTCGTAATCGTATTGCCCGAAGAAACACAGATAAATCTTGGTGAAGGTATTGACTTCGGTGACCCCGCCCATCTCCAGAATTTTTTTCTTTGCCCGCTGCAGCGCGGGATGGTCGGCGGTATATCCTGCCAGCTTCAGCCCGAAGTACGCCTTCACCGATGCGCTGGTGTTCGACGGTCCGCCGGCGTAGATGCTCCATCCGCCGTCTTCGTTTTGATGGCGCAGAATCCAGTTCGCGGCCTTCTGGAAACGCTCTTCCGTGCCCGTCCCCAGTAGCTTGTGCAGCAGGATGTAATCCGATTCCAGGGTGGTATCGGCTTCGAGTTCACCACACCAGTAGCCTTGTTCGTGCTGCTGGGAGAAAAGATATTTGCGGGCGGCGGCAACGGCCGAGCCCACGCGGCTCGCCAGTTCTTCAATTTTGCCGAAGCGGAGTTGTGGGTTCGAACCTGCGGCTGCGGAAGCGACTTTGGAATCGGGGGAGTCCTTGTCCATCAGTTCACTGCTCCAGTTGCAAAAACCATTTCACCACGGAGGCACGGAGGCGCGGCGAAAGCATCTCCAGATTGCCGATTTTCGGTTGCCGATTTCCGATTGAACACCCCCGGCGCGTTCAGCCCTTTCAATCGGCAATCGAAGATCGAAAATCGGAAATTCTCCGTGACTCCGTGGTGAATCATGCAGCTCGCTAATCCGCGCTCACCGCCGGAGCGGCCGCGATGGCCTCCACGATCTCCGGTGGCAGCCCGAAGCGCACATTCTCCGGCATCACTTCCAGTTCCTGCACGTTACTGAAACCCTTGCCGCGCAGGAACGCGATCGTTTCTTCCACCAGGCACTCCGGCGCCGAGGCTCCGGCCGTCAGCGCAATGGTCTTCACGCCTTTCAGCCACTCGGCTTCAATATCGTTGCAGCTGTCGATCAGATGGGCGTTGGTGCCCAGGTTGCGCGCCACTTCCACCAACCGGTTCGAGTTTGAACTGTTCTCTGAACCGACCACCAGCAGCAAATCCGCTTCCGAAGCCACTTGCTTCACAGCGACCTGCCGGTTCTCCGTGGCGTAGCAGATGTCCTGCGCCGCCGGCCCCTTGATTTTCGGGAACTTCTTCTTCAACGCGGCGATGATGTCTTTGGTTTCATCCAGGCTGAGGGTCGTCTGCGTCAGATACGCCACGCGGTTGGGATCAGGAACCTTCAGCGACTTCACCTGTTCGGGCGATCCCACCACCTGAGTTACCAGCGGCGCTTCGCCCAGCGTGCCAATGACTTCATCGTGATCGTGGTGGCCGATCAGAATCAGCGAATAGCCTTCCTTGGCGAATTTCACCGCCTCCACGTGGACCTTTGTGACCAGCGGACAGGTGGCGTCAATAACCCGCAGCCCGCGCCGCGCGCTGTGCTCCCGCACCTCTGGAGAAACGCCATGCGCGCTGTAAATGATGCGCTCACCGTTGGGCACTTCGTCTTCGCTATCGACGAAGATCGCGCCCTTGCCCCGCAGTTCCTCGACCACAAAGCTGTTGTGGACGATCTCCTTGCGCACGTAAATCGGCGGCCCGAAGGCCTCCAGCGCAATGCGCACCACATCAATCGCCCGCACCACCCCCGCGCAGAACCCCCGGGGCTTGAGCAAAAGCAACGTCTTGCCGTCGGTTTTCCCTGGAACTCCAGCCACGATGTAAGTCCACTCCCCCAGTTAAGCTCTCACGCCGATGACGCCGGCTAGTCTCATCCGGTTGTCATTCCGAGCGGAGCGAGGAACCTGCTTCCCTCGTTAAGATGCAAAACCGCCACAAAACGCTCCCGTTCAGCGTACACGAAGCCCATTGTGGCGATGTTATTAAACTACCGGAAAGAACCGCGATGGTCAACGCAAGGCGCCGCCTCGCAGTGACGCGGTTTGAATCTTGTCGTTCGGAGGCGTCATCCCGAAGGCCCGCGCTTTCACCAGCGGGCCGAGGGATCTCCCGCGCAACGGTTTTGTGCACAGGGAGATCCCTCGCTCCGCCTGAAGGTCGGCTTCGCTCGGGATGACGCCCACGAGAAAAACGATGCGGTCAAATTTCAAACCGAGGCACTACGCGGTACCTCACTCCTGCTCTACCCCGAGCCCGCGTCTGTCCCCAAAACTATGAATAGAATCCACTTGCGCTGAAACCGTTCAATTCCTCATGAAAATGGCGCAAGCCGAAGGCCTGCGCCACCTGAACTTCTCTATCTACTTTCAGAATAGCAAATCGGAGGGGGTAAACGTAACACGCTTTCGGAAAATTTATCTCGTTGGGAATCTATGGATTGGACGGAAACGGGGCCTTTCAGGGGCTTGACAAGTCGGGCGGGCGGAAGGCGCACGGACTGCACCAGAGCCGGTGCACTCGGGCCAACGAAAGCAGCGCGGATGAGACTTTGCTCTTCCCGGGAATCTTGCTGCGGGTAATCTTGACCCGCTCGCAATATGGAGCATTCAATGAAATTATGGCTGAGTTGATGCCAACAGCCCCTCCATCAAAAACAAGACCTTGGCTGAAGTATCTCGGCTTTTCCGTGTTGGTGGCGGGCCTCTCGTCGATTTGCTGGTATGTTGGCTCCGAAATCTTTCTTTTTACGAAGCTCGCCGCCCCTCTGATCGCCCCGTTTTTTGGAGGAGTCCCGCGGATTTCCGGCACTGTTGTGGATGCCGTTACTGGGCAGCCAGTCCCAGGCATGGACGTGTGCTTAGTTGCGAGGGCTAGAGGTCTCAACGGGACCCGAGTCGACCGAAGCGAGATGACGCACAGCGATGCCTCAGGAAAGTTTTCCTTTGCGCCCTCGCGCCAGGGAGGGGCCGGTGCCGCGGGCTACGAGATTGGAATCGCCGACCCTGCCGCTCACGTGGATCTCTCCTGCGGAAAGTACCGGGAGGAGGCTCCTTATCTTAGTCAACAGGAGTTGCCATCCCGCGACGACGGCAGACGCTTCTACTTTCCCATGGTTGCGGTTCAGGGACTTCCCACCCCCCTGAATGATCAGGTGACTTATGGTTGGATAACCGAGAAGTTCCCCGATCCTGGGAACATCAGAATTGCGCTCATTCCGCTCTTGCAAAACGAGAGCGAATGCGCGGTAATCCAGAACCAGGTCAATGCTTCGCTCTGTCGCTATTTGAACCGTTCCTACGATGACGCCCTCCTGCGCAAACGAAGACCGTCGCTGAACAATCGGTGAACACTTACCCCGGATAATGCACCAGAACCGGTGCCGAATGCCGGGTGCCCCATCCCTTCGCGGTCTGTGCGAAAGGGTGGGAGGCACGAACCTCAGTTCCAAACCCTGCAAGATGCAATAGGTCCGAGGTTCCCACCCTTGCGAACAACGCAAGGGTGGGGCACCCTCGGTCCGAATGACAGAGCGTCAGCCGTTCGCCTTGATCATCTGCTCGGCATGTTTGCGGGAGGTCTCGGTGAGCTTGGCCCCGCTCAACATGCGGGCGACTTCTTGGGTGCGCTCCTCGCCGGCCACCAGGCGGATGCTGGCGCGGCTGCGCCCGCCGGATTCCTTCTTTTCGATCACGTAGTGATGGTCGGCAAAGGTCGCGATCTGCGGCAGGTGGGTGACGCACAGCACCTGATTCGATCGCGCCAGCGATTTCAGTTTCCTCCCGACCGCTTCGGCGGCGCGCCCGCCAATGCCGCTGTCAATTTCATCGAACACCAGCGTGCGCTGAGCTATCGTGCCGCGCGCCTTCGCGGGCAGGAGTGCCCGCGCCACACCGGACTTCCCTGCCTCCACGCTGGCTTTCAGCGCCAGCATCACGCGGGAAAGTTCACCGCCCGAGGCAATGTGTTCGAGCCGCCGCAACGGTTCCCCGGGATTGGTCGAGATCATGTACACCACTTGATCGATTCCCGAGGCGGTCCAGCTGGCTTCTTCGTCCGAACTCGCAATCTCGACGTGGAACGCCGACTTCATGGCCAGATCGTTGATCTCGGCCTCCACCAGCTTCTCCAATTTGCGCGCGGCTTCCGACCGCTTTCTGGCCAGCGCCCGCGCCACGCGCAAGTATTCGGCCGCCGCGGTTGCCAGTTCGGCGCGCAACTGGCGCAGAATTTCGTCTTTGTTCTCCACTTCCGACAATTTCCGCGTAACCTCTGCCCCGAACTGCATGACCTCATCGAGCGATGGGCCATACTTGCGTTTCAGGCGGTCAACGAGCGCCAGGCGATCCTCAACCTGGGCCAGATGCTCGGGCGAGGCGTGAATACCGCCGGCATAGTCGCGCACGGTTGCGCCCACGTCTTCCACGCTGATGCGGGCAGTATCGAGCGCAGCCAGAGCTTCCTGAAATTTCGGTTCGTAACGCGCCAGCTCCTCGATCTGCTTGTGCGCGGCGCGCAACGAGGAAGCCGTCGAACCGCTGCCCTCGTAGAGCAAGTCGAAGGCGTTCATGGCCGCGTTGTGGATTTTTTCGGCGTTGGCCAGAACGCGTTTCTCGGCCTCCAGGCGCTCGTCTTCCCCGCTCTCGAGGCGCGCCTGCTCGATTTCGCGCTTCTGGAAGACCCACAGATCGACCAGCCGCAACCGGTCCTGCTCGCCCCGCTCCAGTTCTTCGATGTGGGTGCGAATCTTCTTCCAGGCTGCAAAGGCGGTCTCTACCGGATCGAGCTCGTTGCCGGCAAAGGCGTCCAGCAACTCGAGCCGCGCCGGCCCGTCGAAAGAAAGGATGGATTCGTTCTGGGCATGAATGGTCGCCAGATGTGGCGCCAGTTGCCGGAGCACGGCCACCGTCGCGGGCTGATTGTTCACGAAAACGCGGCCTTTGCCGCCAGCCGCGATCTCGCGCCGCACAATGAGCGAGCCATCGTCGGACTCATCCAGCCCATTGGCTTCGAGAATCGTGGCCAGCGCTTTCTCCGCCGCGCTCGCGGCCTCGAACACGGCCGAGACGACGGATCGATCCGCTCCGCTGCGGATCACGTCGCTGGAAGCTTTTTCGCCCAGCAGAAGCGCGAGCGCGTCCACCAGAATGGACTTCCCCGCGCCGGTCTCGCCGGTAAGCAGGTTCAGCCCCGGCCGGAACTCGACCGCCAGGTTGTCGACCACCGCATAGTTTTCCAGCCGTAATTCAACCAGCACGAGCCATCCCGGAAAGACGAAGTTTTGCGCAGCATAGCACGAAAGAGGACGTTGGAGATTAGAAGGCTCGTCAACGTCCATCGACTACTAGCTCGGCGGGCAATTCGCGAGCGGATGACCGCGCGTAGAGACCGCCCCTGTCAGCTAAAGTCAATGACTCGAATGGAGTTCTCCGTAGACTGTCTTGTGAGAAACTATCTCGTGAGTTAAGAGTGCCAATGCACTGGCTGCCGTTCCTCTTTCCAGCGATGTGGCTTGCGTACATCGCCTATTGGCGGGCGATGGCCGCGGACCTCAAGAGCGACAAGCGCCGAGAGAGCGCCAGTTCGCGCCTGCAACGTTTCGCCGTGATGATTCTCGCCCTTGTGCTTCTCGGCGTTCCCAGCATAAGACTCTCCGTGCTCGATGGCCGCTTTCTCCCCGCTTCCATGCGGTGGTTTTGGATTGGGGCCGTTGTCACTGCATCCGGTCTGCTGTTTTCTGTATGGGGTCGCCGCTACCTCGGGCGCAACTGGAGCCGTGCCGTCACGATCAAGAAGGACCACGAACTGATTACCGGCGGCCCGTACTCTCTGGTTCGACACCCAATTTACACCGGACTGTTGGTGGGTCTATTGGGATGCGCGTTGGCCTTGGGTGAGTGGCGAGGACTCGTCGCAGTAGGATTGGTCTTCATCGCGCTGCTGAGGAAACTGCGTCTCGAGGAACAATGGATGCGTGAACAATTCGGCGAGGCCTACGAGAACTATTGCAGACAGGTCCGCGCTCTTGTGCCCTACGTCTTCTGAAGCTACGCGGCGCCCGGTATCGATGGCGTATTGGCTAACAGGTCAACTTTCAGCCTAATCTGCCCTGCCTTCGCATACAATAGTCCATTCACCCTGAGAAACGAATCGGTTCCTGGCGTCATCTAAGTTCACTTATGGCGATTGCCGGACAGTACGCGGTTGAAACGGATCCCCACTTAGTTCCCGCGACCATGCAAGCCGCGGTCTACCGCGGAGTCAATGACATCCGGCTGGAGACGGTCCCCGTGCCCGCGATCGGCCCGGGCGAGATGCTGGTGCGGGTGCACTCCTGCGGCGTCTGCGGCACGGATCTGAAGAAAATATCCACCGGGTCCCACTCGGCGCCCCGCATCTTCGGCCATGAAACCTCAGGCGTGGTCGCGGCGGTAGGGGAAGAAATAGGCGACTACCGCCCCGGAGATCGTGTCGTGGTCTTTCATCACATCCCTTGTCGCGAGTGCTTTTACTGCCGCAACAAGACTTTTGCCCAATGCGCGACCTACAAGAAGGTCGGGTGCACCTCAGGATTCGAGCCCTCCGGCGGCGGCTTCGCCGAATATGTGCGGGTGATGGACTGGATCGTCGAGCACGGTACCGTTCGCATCCCCGGCAACGTCAGCTTCGAGCAAGCCTGCTTCGTTGAGCCGGTAAACACTTGCATGAAGGGAATTGAGGCTCTCGACCTGCGCCCGGGCGAAATCGTTCTGACCATCGGACAGGGGCCGATTGGCATTATCTTGAGCATGCTGGCCAAGCGGGCAGGGGCCACCCTGATTACTTCCGATTTGTATGCCGAGAGGCTTAGAATAGCGAAAAGTTTCGACATAGGGCATACAATTGAAGTCTCGCGGGTAAATCTGCTCGAACCTGTCCGCGAGCTGACCGAAGGGCGTGGTGCCGACGCGGTGATTCTCGCGGTCGGCGGCAATTCCCTGATTCGCACTGCGATGGACGCTGCGCGTCCCGGCGGGCGGGTATTGTTGTTTGCTCAAACGCAGCACGGTGAGGCCGTGATTGACCCTGCGGCCGTCTGTGTCGACGAAAAAACTTTAGTGGGGTCGTACAGTGCGTCGGTGGACCTGCAGGAGGAATCAGTTCGCTTTGTCATGAATCGGGAGATGGATCTGGAACGTCTGGTCAGCCATCGCTTTCCGCTCTCCGAGAGCAGCCAAGCGCTGCATCTGGCAGCTCATCCCCAGCCCTCGTCCATGAAAATCTTGATTCAGCCCGGCAGTACCTGGGCCCGGCAGTACCCGGAAGGAAATCCGCAGTGAATGGAAAAATGACCGCTGCCGTCCTGTACGGCAAGGAAGACCTCAAGATCGAAAAGGTCCCGATTCCCCGAGTGGGTGAGGGCGAAGTTCTGGTGAAGGTGCAGGTGGCGCTGACCTGCGGCACTGACCTCAAGGTCTACCAGCGCGGTTACCACGCCCGCATGATCGTTCCCCCTGCGTTGTTTGGCCACGAACTGGCCGGCGTGATTGAGGAAGTCGGCTCCAGCGTCAACGGCTTCAAGAAGGGCATGCGGGTGGTGGCGTTGAATTCAGCGCCCTGCCAGATGTGTTTTTACTGCTCCAAGCATCAGGAAAATCTCTGCGAGGATCTGCTTTTCAATAACGGCGCCTATGCCGAGTACATTCGCGTCCCCCGCCGCATCGTGGAAGCGAATATGCTGGTGATTCCGGCCAACGTGACCTTTGAAGACGCGGCCATGACCGAGCCGCTGGCCTGCGTGCTTCGCGGACTGCATGAAACCGGGGTCGAGATCGGGGATACAGTCGCGATCCTGGGCGGCGGACCGATTGGCTTGATGTTCGTGCAGGTGGCCCGCGCCATCGGCTGTAACGTGATTTCGGTGGTCAAGCGCGACGGCCAGGCAGAAGCCGCCAAGCTGATGGGCGCGCACGAAATCGTGCAAACCACCCGGGTCGCGAATGTGGTGGAGACGGTGCGCGCGCTTAGCTCACAAAGACGCGGCTGCGACGTGGTGATCGAAGCGGTAGGCAAGCCGGAAGCCTGGGAGTGGGCGGTGGACATGGTCCGCAAAGGCGGCACGGTCAACTTCTTCGGTGGCTGCGCCAGCGGGACGAAAGTGCAACTCGACACCAACCGCCTGCACTATTCCGAAATCACCCTCAAGGCCACGTTCCATCACACGCCGGAAACCGTGCGCCGGGCCTTCGGGCTGATCGCGGCCAAGAAGATTCGTCCTACCGACTACATTACCGGAGAGGCGCCGCTTTCGCGCCTGCAGCAGGTGCTGCGTCACATGCTGAACCGCGGTGGCGAGATCAAAACCGCGATCATCCCGGGACACTGAGGGACGCCGTCCTCACGGCCGTTCGATAAGAAATTCTTGATTGCCTGTGACCGAAACCGTCACCCAACTCGCCACCCCCGGCTGGAGCCGGCTTCCGGCCAGTTACGCCATCCCGGAGCATCCCCCTGCGCTCGCCGAGGCACGCCAATATTGCGCGCGTTTAGCCCGCGCCCACTACGAAAACTTCTCGGTTGCGACTTGGTTCCTGCCGCGTCGCCTGCGCCAGCATTTTTTCAACCTCTACGCCTACTGCCGCATTTCCGATGATCTGGGCGACGAAGTCGGCGACGCTGCCGCCGCGCTCCAGTTGCTCGACCAGTGGCAGGCCGAACTCGACGCCTGTTATGCAGGCACGCCGCGTCATCCGGTATTCGTAGCGCTGCGCGAGACGGTGCGCCAGTTTGACATCCCGAAGCATGAGTTTTCTGATCTGCTCATCGCCTTCCGCCAGGATCAGACGGTTACGCGCTTCGAAACGTTCGACGATGTGCTGGCCTACTGCCGCTTCTCTGCGAACCCCGTCGGCCACCTTGTGCTCTACGTCTGCGGCTATCGTGACGCTGAACGCCAGCAGCTTTCCGACTTCACCTGCACCGCGCTGCAGCTGGCGAATTTCTGGCAGGATGTCAGCGTGGATTACGGCAAGGGCCGCATCTACCTGCCGCTCGAAGACCTGCGCCGATTCGGCGTCAGCGAGGAAGATATCGCCCAAACGCGCAACACCGCATCTTTTTGCGCGATGATGAAATTCCAAGTCGAACGGGCGGAGGATTGGTTCCGCAAGGGATTGCCGTTGATCGGTAAAGTCGACCGCGAACTGGCGATTGATCTGGAACTGTTCAGCCGCGGCGGACAGGAAATTTTGCGCGCGATCCAGAAGCAGGGCTGCGCGGTTCTGGGCAATCGTCCGGCGATCTCCAAGCCGCGCCAGATGGCTCTGGTCGCGCGTGCAGCGCTGGGAAAGATCCTCACCAACTTCCTTTCCGCAGATTCACGCCGACCCACGCGGATAAATCAAGATAAGGGGTGGTCCGCGTGAATCAGCGTGCATCCGTGGCGATGAAGTTTTGTGGCGCTGGGGGAAACGAGCCATGAGCGCCGGGATTCAACCCGCTGCCGTGCCCTGGACACCCGTGCCGGCGCAGCTGGTCATGGCGTATTCGGTCTGCCGCGGCATCACGCGCACGGCGGCCAGGAATTTCTATTACGCCTTCCTGGTGCTGCCGCGCCGCAAGCGCGAAGCCTTGTGCGCCGTCTATGCTTTCATGCGCCTCTGCGACGACATCGCCGACGATGCCACGCTCAGCCTGCCGGAACGCCGCCAGAAACTCGACGCCTGGCTGGACGCGCTGCACCGGGCCCAGCAGGGCCAACCCACCGACGATGCCATCCTGCTGGCGTTGACCGACGCACAGCGCCGCTACACGATTCCGGCGGGCTTGCTCGATGAGCTGGCGCTGGGCACCGCCATGGACGTGGCGGATTCCCCTGACGCCGGGGAAGCCACGCCCGACGCTGTGAGTCGCGACCCCGGCCTCACGGTGCGGTACAAGACTTTCGAGGACCTCCGCCAGTACTGTTATCGTGTGGCTTCGGTCGTGGGCCTGGTTTGCATTCATGTTTTCGGGTATCGCGATCCGGAAGCCGAGCCGCTGGCGGAGCGCTGCGGCCTGGCATTCCAGCTCACCAACATCATTCGCGACATCAAGGAAGACGCGAGCATGGGCCGGGTGTACATTCCAGAGGAGGATCTTGGAAAATTTGGCCTGTCGGCGCAGGATTTGGTCACTGCCCCCGATCCCGCGCGTTTGCGCCCGCTGCTGACCTTCGAGGCCGACCGCGCGCGCGAGCTCTACGTCTCGGGCGATGCGCTCATTCCCTACATTTCCGAAGACAGCCAGCCTGGGTTGTGGGTTCTGATCAACATCTACCGCGGGCTGCTGGGAAAAATTGCCGAGAAGCAGTACGACGTATTCACTGCCAAAGTCGCCCTCAGCCGGTGGGAGAAGCTGCGCATCCTGGGGAAAGGCTTCTTCATGCGGCTCATGTAGGATTGAGTCATTGAGCAATTGAGCGATTGAGGCGCGCGCAGTTGAATCGCTCAAGGCCTCAATCGCTCAATGACTCAATTCTTTGTCTGATGATTCCATCCTCGTCTCCATCGTCAGATCAGCCCACTGTCGCCGTGGCGGGAGGCGGTCTCGCCGGACTCGCCGCCGCATGCGCTCTCGCCGATGCCGGTTTCCGCGTCACACTCTTTGAAAAGCGGCCGTTTCTAGGCGGCCGGGCATCGTCGTACGAGCATCCGGGAACCGGCGAAGTGGTGGACAACTGCCAGCATGTGCTCCTGGGTTGTTGCACGAATCTGGTCGAGTTTTATCGCCGCACCGGCGTGGAAGAGAACATTCGCTGGTACGACAAACTGGTCTTCCTCGAACCGGGCGGACGCGCATCGTTCATTGCTCCGTCGTTTCTCCCCGCGCCCCTGCACACTGCGCCCTCATTTCTGCGCGCGGCTTGCCTGGGATGGCGCGACAAACTGGCCATTGCCCGCGCCATGATGATTCTTGCCGGAGTCTTTCCGGACGGAGGATCGGAACCGTTCCTGGCTCGGGTGCGTGGCGAGACCCGGGGCATCCCTGTGTTCCGCGACACGGGCGAGAACTTCCTGGTGTGGCTGCGGCGCCAGCATCAGACCGAGCAGGCGATCGAGCGTTTCTGGAAGACCATTCTGGTCAGCGCCCTGAACGAGGACCTCGACCGTGTTTCGGTGCCCTACGCGGCGCAGGTAGTGCGGGAGTCGTTCCTGAAATCGGCCGCCGGCGGCCGCATGGGCGTTCCCACCGTTCCGCTGACCGACCTCTACGATGCTGCCGGAGCCTACATCCGCGCCCGTGGTGGCGAGTTGCGTCTGCGCACTTCGCTCGCATATCTGACTCCCAGCGAATCCCGAGTCACTGTCCGCAACATGACAAAAGTAGATTACCGAGAGGGCCAGACCGCTGACATATTCGATTACTTCATTTCGGCGCTCCCCTTCGACGCTCTCGACCGGATACTCATCGACACTCCCGATTCCGCCCCGCTTCGCGAAACAATCGCGCACTTCGAGAGCTCGCCCATCACCGGAATTCATCTGTGGTTCGATCGCCAGATTTCTGACCTGGACCACGCCGTGTTGCTCGATCGCACCATTCAATGGATGTTCCACAAGTCGCGGCTGCAGCCCATGCGCACGCGGCCTGCAGAATTCCCACTTCTCGCAAAGGAGGCGAGAAGTGGGGCACCCACGGACGTCGGCAGTTACATCGAACTGGTCGTCAGTTCGTCGAAGACGCTCATCGACAAATCGCGATCCGAGATTGTCGACCTGGCGCTCCGCGAACTGCGCGAGTTTTTCCCGGCAGCGCGGGAAGCGAAGCTGGTGAAATCCACCGTGATCAAGGAAGTGAACGCAACCTACTCGCCGCGCCCGGGAATGGACGCGCACCGTCCGGGGGCGACAACCGCGTGGCCGCGCGTCTTCCTTGCCGGAGATTGGACCGCAACCGGCTGGCCGGCCACGATGGAGGGCGCGGTGCGCAGCGGATATCTGGCAGCCGAGGCGTTGGCCCGGGCTGCCGGGCGGAATGATGCTCGCTTTCTATCCCCTGATTTACCCGCGACGGGACTCATGCGGATGTTCGCATGAAAGCCGAGAACCGGCTTAGCCTTTGAAGGAAGCGTTCATTCCACAGACGGGCACGCAAAAGAAGAATGCGCCGGAACTCCGGCGCATAGTGCGGTAAGTGCTGAGGATCCTTCAGAAGGAACACCTTCAGTAGCTCATCGAGCCTTTTTGCGGGGCGAGATCCTTGGAGGTCATGTCGAAAGTGAGCATGAACCCGTTGGTTCCCTTGAACTCAAAGGCATCTGGTCCCTCTTTGTAGGTCTCCAGTTCGTTGGGCATCATGACGAAGCCGTCGTTGCGCGGCGTGCCCCAGTATCTGACGTTCTTCAGAACGGCGGGTTCGTCGGTCATGCCCTGAAAACGCTTCAGCTTGATCTCGGCGGTCTTGCCGCCGTTCAGCGTGGCGTGGGCCTGGTCCTTGTCGAAGGTCCAGGTATCAATGTCACCCTCGGCAGTCTGAAAAGACTTCCACTTCACCGGAAAAACGTGGCCCAGGATGTCTCCCAGAGCTTGGCGTTGTTCTGCCGTGGTGGCTTTGTCAAACGTGGCCAACACCCGTTCCATCTGGCCCTGTGAAAAATCGCCTCCCAGGTCGCCGCTGAGCCAAAACTTGGCGCCGGTGAGGTCGGTGCTGCCGTAATGCCCCTTGTTCACCTTGTAAGCATTGTTGAACTTGCAGAAGTGTTCGGTTTTGCCGTTCTCGTGATGAGCGGCGGGATGTGCGTTGAAATAACACATGCAGAAGTGTGGGCAGCTGCATGCCTCAATTGCGGTTGCGTTAATCGCCCAATCTGCCGGCGGAGAAGAATGACCTACGCTGACCGAGAGCAAGGCGATGACTACAAGCGATGCCATTCTGTGCATAGGAAGCACCCCCAATTGCGCGACAGTATGCGCCAGGTGGGGGCCGGGGTGCAAGTGGCTAGCCCGGAAATCTCCGTCGCCGAATCTTTACCCGGCCAGCAGGGCCACGCCGGCAGCAACCAGCAGGGCGGCGATCCAGCGGCGGCGATCCACTTTTTCGTGTAGAAAGATTTTGGCGGCGAAGGCCGTGCCGATAAACGTGAGGGACGAGGCCGCGGGCGCGACCAGACTCACATCTCCCCAGGAGAGCGCAAACAGCAGGCTGAAGAAGGCCAGGGTCATGGCGCCCACACCAAGGAAGAAGTTTCGATTGCCGAGCACGCGGGCAATGATGGTCCAAACGCCCTCGCGGCGCCAGAGGTAGTGAAAATCACCGACCTGCTTCATGGCGCGGGCGATCAGGATGTCGCCTACGACGGAAGTCGCGGTGACGAGCAGGATGGCGGTCCAGGTGTACAGGTGTTTCATGATTTGAATTTGGTCTTCGCCGTTAAAGTCGGAACTGTCGTCCCCACAGGGGCTAAAGCCCGCTCATCCTTTCGTTTCCCACGCGGCCCTCAAGGGCCGCTCTTCCACGGTTGTCCAAACGGGATCGACTCGCTCCCAGATCACGGCATGCCCTCCGGCGTGCCCTGATACGAATCGCCCGATCTGACTGTTCCAGCAACTGTGTCGGCTTCGGACTCCGGAGGGTGGCTCTTTTCCGGATGTTTGTGCGAAGTGAGCGCCGGGCCGCCGGCGACAAAGCTGACTCCGCCCGCGATTAGCGCGATGCCGAGCCAGCGCAGCAGGCTGACGTGCTCGTGCAGCACCAGCCTGGCGATCAGCGCCAGAAGAACGTAGCCCAGCGACGTGGCGGGCAGAACATAGGTCAGGTCCGCCCACGACAGCGCGTTCATGTAGGAGGCGAAGAAGGCGAGCAGGAAAACGATGCCCACCGCGATCCAGGGATTGAGAACCGCGGCGACCAGGCTTCCCAGGTGATCAAGGGAGATGTTGCCGGTCTGCTTCATCCCGTAGGAAAGCATGGAGTCGCCGGCCGCGGCAAAGACGGTCACTCCGGCCAGCACAAGATACTTGCGAAAGGTCACTGAGGCTCAGGTTTCAAGGTTTCAAGGTTTCAAGGTTTCAAGGTTTCAGAGTTTCAAGGTTTCAAAGACGCCAGCGAATTCAAGGGCAGAACACCTTGAGACCTTGAAACGTGAAACTTTGAAACCTGCCGTTACTACGCCTTCACTGGCTCCGCCTCAGCCGCAGCGCGGTTGTGCTGCTTGACCAGCTTGTTACGCGCGGAGCGCAGCTTGAGGAACATTTTCGCCTCTTTGTAGAGACGCTTGCGCTCGCCGCCATCGAACGCCGCTCTTCTCAAGATGCGGAACACGGCCTTCGGACGGAAATAATATTCGTCGTAGAAACGGTGGACGGCGCCGAGAATGTCGTCGGCGGGAAGCCCGGGATACTCGAGATGCACCAACTGGTGGCCGCCTTCGTCGACCATCTTGCTGCCGGCCACCATGAATCCGTTCTTGGTGACATGGTCGTAAAGTTCCGTACCCGGGTAGGCGTGAGCCACCGAGACCTGGATGGTCTCGACATCGAGTTCCTTGGCGAAGGCGATCGTGTTGTTGATGGTTTCGTGAGTTTCGCCCGGCAAGCCCAGGATGAAATCGCCGTGAACGACCAGCCCGAGCTTCTTACAATCCTTGGTGAACTGGCGGGCGCGCTCGACGGTGGCGCCTTTCTTGATGTTCTTGAGGATCTGCGGGTCGCCCGATTCGTAGCCGACGATCAGCAGGCGGCATCCGGCTTCTTTCATTGCCTTGAGCGTTTCAAAGTCGGTGGTGACGCGTGAGGTGCACGACCAGGTCAGGCCGAGCGGCTTCAGCTTGGCGCAGAGTTCGACGGTGCGGGCCTTCTGGATGTTGAACGTGTCGTCGTCGAAAAAGAATTCCTTTACCCCGGGAAACAGTTCTTTCGCGCGCGCCATTTCCCTGGCCACGTCATCGGTAGAGCGCTTGCGCCAGGGATGTCCGCTCAGGGTTTGCGGCCACAGGCAGAATGTGCACTGGGCGGGACAGCCGCGCGTGGTGTAGAGCGCCACGAAGGGATACTGCAGGAAGGGCACGTTATAGCGGGTCACATCCAGGTCGCGCTTGTAGATTTCAGTGACATGGGGCAGCGCGTCGAGATCCTGCACCTGGGGCGCGTCAGGGTTGTGCACGACCTGGCCGTCTTTCAGGAAGGAAATGCCGGGAATTTCCGCCAACGGCTTGCCGTTGGCGAAGTCTACGGTTGAGAAGTCGAATTCCTTGCGGCAGACGAAATCGATGGCCGGGCACTCGCGCAGGGATTTTTCCGGCAGCGTGGTCACATGCGGCCCGACAAAGGCAATCTTGATTGTGGGATTCGCGTCTTTGATGGCCCGCGCCAGCCGGATGTCGCCCGGAAAGCCGGGAGTCGAGGTAAACAGGACGAGAAACTCATAGTCCTTGGCGATCTGGATGGTTTCTTCGCCCGAGACGTGATGCGGCGGGGCATCGAGCAGGCGCGAACCTTCCAGCAAGCCGGCTGGATACGCCAGCCATACCGGGTACCAGACCTTCCAGCAAGCCGGCTGGATACGCCAGCCATACCGGGTACCAGTAACTTTCGATTTCGCGGGTGGCGGGCCAACGGGAACCAGCGCCTCCGTCGAAATTCTCAAACGAAGGCGGATTCAGGAACAGTGTTTTTAGAGGCATATTGGGTATCATTTTATTTTAGCATCCGGGACGGGATCGGAACTTGCCTCGCCGGGTTCCGGGGTGCGTTTTAGTGGGATCATCACGACTGAGGGTGCCCCACCCTTGCGCTCTTTGCAAGGGTGGGAAGCTCTGGCCTATACATCTTGCACGTCAAGACTTGGAACGGCTGTTCAGGATGACGCCGATCCGCGGCGCGGTTATCGGGTTTCGCTGGCGATGGGCAAGCGGAAGGTCACGCCGCGCTCGTCGTTGGCCTTGGTGGTGGCGGCGAGATCGAGATCAGCCAGGTGAATCTTCTCCGTGCGCTGAGGGGCAAAGTTCCAAAGTGTCTGGCCGACGATGGCATAGTTCTGGATTTCTTCTTTGTGCTGGTCGCGAAAGACCAGCACGGTGGCCGGCAGGAAGGGCGCGCCATCTGGCTCGCTCTCAGCGGGAGCCGATGGCGCGTAGGAGTCCTGATCGCCGTCGGCTTCCTCCTGGCGCAGCATGCGCTGCTCATCGAGATTCTGCTGGTTCATCGCGTCGGCGTTGGCCAGTTCCTGCTGGTAGCTATCGTCATAACCGGAGCCGGAATCCCACCACCACCAGGGATCGTAATAGCCCGCGTACAGCCAGGGATACCCCGGGTAACCGGAGCCTACCCAGCAGCCGTAACCGTAGCAGCCGTTGCGGTATCCGCGGTTATATCCGTAGCTGCCAAAGCGAGGCCCGCGGAAGGAATCATGCAAATATAGGCCGCGAGAGCCACTCCAACGCGAGGAAGGAGGCGGTGTGAATTCGCGAGAATAGCCGGGGCTGGAGCGGAAACCGCTGGAGACATGGCCGCCGCCGGAAGCAACGTGAACGCTGCTGCCTCCGCCGCTATGGCCGCTGCTGTGGGCGCCAGAGCCGCCGCCGAATCCGCCGGCATGACCACCGCCGCCAGAGCTGGCGTGACCTCCTCCTCCTCCGCCGCCGCCGCCGTGACCACCACCGTGCTGTGCCCAGAGAGGTACGGCCAAGGAGAGAGCGAACGCCGTGATGGCAATCAGGCGACGCATACGACTACTTACATTATAAGCCTGAAGAGCAAGAAAGGTTGCCTGTGGCTGAGCTTCGCGTATCGGAGGCGCTGGGCTGTCGAGCTTCGCTCGACCGGACAGCCGGAGCGGCTGTCCCCACATGATTTGTTGCGGGAGTCGGGGCCAATCCATCACGGTTGACGCTGACCGCTGCCAGTTGGAAAGGATTCTGGTTACGTTTGACCACTACATCATCATGGACGACGTGGAACTGCAGAGAATGTCTTCCCCGGACGAGGGCGTCCGGGGCTCCACGGAACCTGAGAACTTTACCAGTCATGGAGCGGCGGACGCCTCGTCCGCCCGCGAAGTGACAACCCGCTCCTACCTGCGCTTCTTCCCCTTGGCATTCTTGGCGGGAGCTTTGGCTTTGGGCTTCTTCGCCGGTTTGTGGACGGGCTTCGCCGGTTTGTGGACGGGCTTGGCCGGCTTGGGAACGGGTCTTGCAGCCTTCGTTTTCTCGGGCGCTTTCGGCTTGGCTGCCGGCTTTGGTGGTGGAGCGGGTGCGACGGCGACGGCCGCGGCCGCAGCAGATTTCTTTCCCGGCTTTGACCCCGCTTTGGCGGGGGCGGCGGCAGCAGCCACGCCAGCCGCCTTGGCGATGCGGCCGCGCCTCGGCGCCGGCGGCGGAGGCGGGGGCGGCGGAGCAAAAGGCTTGAGGAACTTCAGCGTCTCGGTGCGAGAACGAAGCTTGCCATCGAGCAGCAGCATGAAAACATCGTGCGCGATCTTGGGATATACCGGCAGTTGCGGTGTGATCAGCAACTCGGTCATCTCGGGCAGCGGAATCTTCTGCTGCACCTGCCGCCATTTGGTGAGGTAATTTCTGATTTTCTGCTGGACCGATTGTTGTCGGGCGGTCACGGCCAGGAACAGAATCATCTCCGGCCGGGCCGCGGAGAGCAACGTCCAGGTGCGCGAGGGAGTGGCGGCCTCCTTGCCCATCAGGCGCTTGGCCAGTTCCTTGGCGTGATCTTCAATGTCGCGCCAGGCCTCGACCAGATCTTTGCGTGGAATCAACCGCTGCAAATCGGAGATGTCGCTGGTGGTGAAGCGCGAGGTCAGGAAGTACATCACTGCCGGACCGGCGTCAGGCGCGTAGCCCAGATCGACCATCTGCTGGCGCGTCTTCAACAGCTGACCGAGGCCGTTGGTGTCGACCTTGGCGCTCGTCCAGCGGGGATGCAGGATCTCAAGCCATCCCTCTTTTTCGAGCATCTTGAGCACGTGCAGGGGATCGTCTTCGTGGGCGAGAGCGGCGATTTCGTGGCCGATCGAGCTGCGCAGAATGTAGTCGATGTACTTGCCCTCTTTGGCGGCGTTGTAGCGGGCCTGGGTACGCTCTTCGAGCGGCCAGTGAAAACGGGCGGCAAAGCGGGTGGCGCGGATCAGGCGCGAGGGATCTTCCAGGAAAGAATAATTATGCAGAATGCGGATGAGCTTGGCCTCGATATCGGCGACGCCATTGAAAGGATCAAGCAGCAGGCCGCGGGATCCCTCGTTGAGCGAGAGCGCCATGGCGTTGACCGAGAAGTCGCGGCGGCGCAGGTCCTCGTGGATGGTGGCGGGAGCGACCAGGGGCGGCTTGCCCGTCTTCTCATACTGCTCGGTACGGGCCATGCTGATTTCGGCGCGGGCGTTGCCCGGCAGCGAGAGGAAAATCGTGCGCACTTCCTCTTCGACGGCGGTGATCTTGGCGCCCGCCTTTTCCAGATCTTTTTGCAGCTTGAGAGGATTGCCCTGGACCGTAAAATCGAGGTCGCGGATGGCAAATCCGCTGATCAGGTCGCGGATTGCGCCGCCGGTGAGGTAGAGATTCATGCCCGCTGCGCGGGCCACGCCTTGTACCAGGCCGACGCCCTTGAGTTGGTCGGGCGTCAGCCGGAGCTCCATCGTGTAAATGTAATCAGCCATGCGCTTTGCAGCGGCCTTCCGGCCGTTCCGCCGGGGGTACCGCCGACCGCAACCTCATACCGGATTGGGCTGGAGCTACCGGTATTTCCACAAGATTTCCACAGCTTTACAGCGCCAGCTATTCAGGGCCTCAGCCACTCGGATGCAAGTGGCTAAATACAAAGTACTTAGACGAACCGAAGTCTTTGCTGTAAGCTAAAGAAAATAACACAACGTTTACATTTTGGCTACTGCCAAGGCAGATTCCGCGAGTTTCTGCCGGAAAAGTGCGAGAATCAGGATTCGGACGTCAGCCCTTAGACCTCGGACCTTAGACTCGGCGCTCCGCGTGTACAGGCAAGATTAGAGATCCTTTTCGTCAGAACATCCGGGGGCCAGGGGTTCTGAAGTCTGAGGTCTGAAGTCCGAGGTCTGAAGTCCGAGGTCTGAAGTCCGAGGTCCGACGCCAGGGTTTATGCCTTCAACACACAAGAAAGTCATCGTGCGCAAAATGGACCGGGACTCGGTTTCGGGCTACGTGGCGCCCGCGGAATTCGTCCACGAAGGCAAACTGGAGCTGCTAAATACTTCGGGTACAGTTATTTCCATTAACCTGCGCGAGGTCAAGGGGGTGTATTTCGTGCGCGAATTCGGCGACTCGGAGTCGCTGACGCGCAAGACGTTCACTTCCCGTCCGCGATCGGAGGGCTTGTGGGTGCGGCTGCGGTTTAAAGACAACGAAGTGCTCGAAGGACTCATGCCCGCCGATCTGGCGCAGACCGTGCCCGAGGGATTTCTGGTCACCCCGCCCGATCAGCGCTCGAACACGCAGCGGATTTTTGTGCCGCGAACGGCGCTGGAATCGCTGACCGTGCTGGCGGTCATTGGAGCTGCCCGGCGACAGCGGCGCGCGGCGCAAGATCAGCTGCAGGTTCCGATGTTCGAAGAGTAGTGACCAAGGTCAAAGTCGGTCCTGCATTCTATGTTCGGGTAGTGGCTCAATCCGAATTTGACCCTCTTCTGCACGGCGTCATCCTGAGCGAAGCCGCTTTCTGGTAGACCCTCGGCTTCAGCCGGGGCGAGCGAAGCGAGGCGGAGCGAAGGATCTCCCCTGGCACTATCTTGAGGGAGATCCCTCGCCCCGCTGGTAAAAGCGCGGGGCCTCGGGATGACGCAGGGAAGGTCGACGATCAAACTGAGCCACTACCTATGTTCGGCCTCGCGGGTGTGCCCTGCACCGCTGGTGTACGATTGACTCGCATCTCCTCTCATCGCCATGAAACTTTCTGCCATTGCTTCTGCCCTGAATGTGCGCCTGGAAAACGGGTCTCCCGAGACAGAAATCACCGGCCTCAACGGGATTGAGCAGGCCGGGCCGGGAGAATTAACCTTCATTTCCAATCCCAAGTATGCGGCGGCGGCGCGCACGACCAAGGCTTCTGCCGTGATTGTCGCCGAGGACTTCCCTGCCATTCCCGCGGCCATGCTGCGGGCGAAAGATCCTTATCTGACGTTTGCGCGGGCGCTGGAACTTTTTCATCAGCCGCTGCGCTACGCGCCGGGTGTGCATCCCACGGCGGTCGTCGACGCGAGCGCGAAGATTGGGGCAAATGCGCACATCGGGCCGTATGTAGTGATCGGCGAGAACGTCGCGATCGGAGCGAACGCGGTGCTGCTGGCGCATGTGGTGATTTACCGCGGGGTGAAGATCGGCAGCAACTTTTTCGCTCACGCGCACGCGGTGGTGCGCGAGAACTGCCGCATCGGCAGCAACGTGCTGTTGCAGAACGGAGTTGTGATCGGCGGCGACGGCTTCGGCTTCGCCAAAACGGCCGAGGGACGCTGGCACAAGATTCCGCAGCCCGCGCCGGTGGTCATCGGCGACGACGTGGAAGTGCAGGCTAACTCCTGCATTGACCGGGCCAGCGTCGGCGAAACCCGTATTGGGCGCGGGGTGAAGGTCGATAACCTGGTGCAGGTTGGTCACGGCTCACAAGTCGGCGAAGATGCGCTGCTGTGCGCGCAGGTGGGGCTGGCGGGATCGACGGAGATCGGCAACAAAGTCATTCTTACCGGACAGGTCGGGGTGGTCGGGCACTGCAAAGTTGGAGAGAACGCGATCGTGACGCCGCAAAGCGGTGTGGCCAATGATATTGCAGCCGGGGCGCTGGTGAGCGGATCTCCGGCAGTGGATCACAAGGCTTGGTTGAAGTATTCGGCGATCCTGCCGCGATTGCCGGAGATCGCGCGGGCGGTGCGGGGGAAGAAGCAGGAAGAATAACGAGGAAGCAGATTTCAGAATGCAGAATGCAGATTTCAGATTCTAGATTGCAGATTGAGCCGGCTGCTCAACTGAGATTGGGTTTGAAATC
The DNA here is from genome assembly GCA_900290255.1 of Candidatus Sulfotelmatobacter kueseliae. Taxonomy (GTDB): domain Bacteria; phylum Acidobacteriota; class Terriglobia; order Terriglobales; family Acidobacteriaceae; genus Sulfotelmatobacter; species Sulfotelmatobacter kueseliae. The sequence goes on along the minus strand of OMOD01000057.1, from coordinate 37,332 downwards.
TGCAATCTGAAATCTACAATCTGAAATCTTTCTTCCCACGGTTCGGACTTCACTCAGCAGTTCGGCTGTTGCTCTCTGCGGCAAGGCTTCCCTGCCGGTACTCTTCCGGCAGCCCGCTTTCGATCACGGCCCGGACTTTCTCCATGAGGCATTCGCGGCTGCCGAAATCCGCTGGTTCAATCGCGGGATGGAATATCACTTTTGCCACTCCCGGCTTGATGGCGAATCTGCCCTTCGGCATGGCGTAGTACGTGCCCACAATTGTTACAGGCACAACGGGTACACCGCACTCCACGGCCAAATAGAACGGGCCTTTTTTGAAGGGCAGCAGCTTTCCGTCGAAGGAGCGATGGCCTTCCACATAAATGGTCATGTTGAGCTTCTGCTGGATAACGGCCCTGGCGGCGGCGACGGCTTCGATGCCGGCCTCGCGGTTGCCGCGATCCACCGGAACCAGCGCTCCCATGCGCATGGCTTGTCCGAGGATGGGGACTTTGAACAATTCTTTCTTGACCATGACCGAGGTGCGCTTGGGAATGAGGGGAATCTGAATGGGCGGGTCGAGGTTCGACACGTGATTCGACATGAAAATGTAGCTGCGCGAGTGGTCAAGCTGGTCGAGGCCCACGGCTTCGAACCGCACGCCCGTGATCCACACTCCGGCGCGCGCCCCCCACATGAAGAGACGATACAGCACCCGGATATCGCCCATGATGTAGGCAGCGGGAAATCCGATCAGGGCGGCGATGGGAGCGGCCAGGCCCCAGAGGGTCAACATGAGGATGGTGCGGATCATTTCGCTGCCGCTCCCGCGGTTTGATCGGCGGCGCTCTGCGCCTCGCCTCTCAGCCAGGCGGCGCGCCGTGCGCGTTGATCGGCAGTGACCTGGTCGAGATCCTTCACCTGGTAGGAAATCTCCTGGCGGCCGCCGACCTTCCATTTCAGCTCGCGCTCGCCGCCGCGGCGGCCGCGAACTTTCATGGTCAGCGTGTCGCCGGGATTCAGCCGCATCAGCGTGTCGCGAGATTCCTGCCCGGCCGGCTTGCCTTGCAATTCGAGAATTGTGTCGCCCGCTTGCAAACCGGCGCGCTCGGCTTCGCTGCCGGGCGTCACGGCCCCGACCGACATGGGATTGTCAAAATTGCGCGCGGCCGTGAATCCCGCATCGGCAACGGTGTTCGTGACCTCGTTCACGCGCAGGCCCACCGAGCCGAAGAAGTCGTTCCACGGAATCTCATCGGTGCCCGCTACATATTTGGTGAAAAACCACCCCAGGTCGACCTGGCTGACCGCTTCGGCCGCTTCGCGGACTCCGTCTGAGTCGTTGAAGAAGCGGCCTTTCCTGGCGTAATTGGCGTTCATCCACTGCAACACTTCGCGCAGCGAGGCTTTGCCGTGGCTGGCCTCGCGGACGGCCAGGTCGAGCATGACACCGAGAAGTTCGCCCTTGTTGTAGTAAGAAATGCTGCGCTCGGGACGGTGGTAGTAGGAATTGCCCTCGAGCCAGGCGTCGAGGCTGGACTCCTCGGCGGACTGCGTCAGGTGAGCCAGGCGGCGCTCCAGTTCACTGATCTCCGCGCCGAGCCGGAAGAGGTAGCGTGGCTCATCGAGCAGGCCGGCGCGCAGTTCAATTGTGCCCTCGGCGGTGCTGGTCACGCCTTCACTGAACCACAGCGCCCGCGTGTAGTTTTCTTTGGTGTAGTCCACCGGTTCGAGCGTCTGCGGGCGGATGCGCTTGACGTTCCAGAGATGAAAAAATTCGTGGGCGGTCACGCCGGTAAGCGAATTGAGACCGTCCTTCAACACATCCGCATTGATGTCAATCGCCGTGGAATAGGCGTGCTCCATGCCGCCGCCCGCCGGTCCGCGGGGAAAGTGATAAAAAAACGCGTAGGTGTCAAAAGGACGGTCGTTCATCCAGGTGATCGCCGCGGCAACGATTTTGTGCAGCACGGCGACGATTTTATCCATGTCGTAGTCGGTGGGGTCGGCATCAACGATGACGCGAAAGTGGCTGCCCGCCTCGTCGAAATCCGCCTCCTGAAAATGACCTGCTTCCACCGGAGAGTCCACCAGGCGATCGTAGTTCTCCGCGCCAAAATCGCCGCCGGGCGACAGCAGAAGCGGAGTGGCAATCCGCCATCCTTCAGGAAGACGGCTGAAATGCAGGCGCATGGAGGTGCCGCGCGCGTCCACCGGATACATGAGAATCTCGGCGAGATTGAAGAAGGCGTGATGCGGATTCAACTGCGCGCCGAACGGTCCGGGGGAGTCGGCATAGATCTGATACTCGACCACGGCGCCGTTCTCCGCATTCTGAATCTGCCAGCGGCTCGAGCCCAACTCGCGCACGGGAAGCGCTTTGCCGGAACGGTCCTGGGCGCGAATCCAGTTCACGTACTGGGCAAAGTCGCGAACCTGATACAACGCGTTCCACACGGGAAGCTGCAGCTCGCGTTGCGCCGCGCCAGCAGGCAGCACGATCTGCACTTCGACCAGATGTTGCTCGGGCGAAGCAAGGGCGATGGAGTAGGCAACGGTGGGTGACGATTGGGCAGAGGCTAACGATGCGAGGATTAGGCTGCCGCAGAGTGCGACGAGTTGCACTCCAAGAGCCGCACCCACGGAGAGGGGTAGTTTTGTTGCACGTCGGAAGCAATTGCTGGGGAGAAATGTAACCATGAGCAAAGCAGCCACCGGGGCTAAAGCCCGTCCTCATTCAACGCGCCTGGCGCGGCCCTGAAGGGCCGCTCTTCCACGTTAGCGCCTTCGTTCTGCGCTTCTTCGGCGGCCGGCAAAGCCTTGGGCCGAACTTCGCAAAACAGATTTCATTGTTGCTCCGCCAGCGCGCGCAGGCGCGCTGGTAGTTTTTCATAAATGCCGCCGAAGCCGCCATTGGAAAGAATGGCCACCACATCACCGGTGCGGAGCTCCGGCGCAATTGTCTGCACGATCGCATCGGCATCGGGCAAGAGCCGCGCCTGCTTTCCGTGCCGGCCGATCTCCGCGGCCAACTCTGGCAGCTGCATGCGTTCGTTTTCCGGGATGGCCTCGGAACGGAAGACACCCGCCACGACAATTTCGTCAGCCAGCGCCAGGCTGCGCGCCAGGTCGCTCTGCAGCACACGGCGGCGCAGCGTATTGGAACGCGGCTCGAGAATCGCCCACAGACGCGCTCCGGGATAGCGCGCGCGCAGTGCTTTCAACGTGCCGGCAATCGCAGTCGGGTGATGCGCGAAATCGTCAATGATGGTCACGCCGTTCACCTGGGCTTTCACCTCCAGACGGCGCTTCACGCTTTTGAAGGTTTTGAGGGCAGCGGCGATGGCCTGCTGCGAGATTCCGCACGATGCGGCCATGGCGGCAGCCGCGGTTGCATTCCACACGTTGTACTCGCCACCGAGCGCGAATTCGAGGTCGGCCCACGGCTGGCCGTCGTGCAGCACGGTCCAGCAAGTGCGGTCTGCCTCCAGGCGAAGATTCGTGACTCGCCAATTGGCGCGGGGACCGGTTCCGTAGCGTTCGACCGGGCAAAACGCTTTGCCCAGACAGCGCTCCAGGCTTGGGCTCTCCGTGGCTTCGGCGGCAACGCCATCGAAGGCGATGATGCGGCCGCGGCGCGGAATCAGGTTGACCAGCCGCTTGAACGCGGTCTCGACGGCCTCGAGATCCTTGTAAATGTCGGCGTGGTCGAACTCGACCGAGGTCAGGATCACAGCGTCGGGAAAATAGTGCAGGAATTTCGGCCCCTTGTCGAAAAACGCCGTGTCGTACTCGTCACCTTCCAGAATGAAGTGCCGGCCCTGGCCGAGATGGAAACTGGAACCGAAATTCTCGGCGATGCCGCCGATCAGGAACGAAGGATCGAGTCCAGCCGAGTGAAAGATCCACGACAACATGGAGGTGGTGGTGGTTTTGCCGTGGGTGCCGGCTACGACCAAGACTTCTTTGCCGCGCAGGAATTCGTCGTGTAACAGCTGCGGCAGGGAGCAGAACGGGATGCGCTGGTCGAGCACATGCTCCAGCTCAACGTTGCCGCGCGACATGGCATTGCCGATGACGACCAGATCGGGCCGGGGCTCCAGATTTCTCGCGTCAAACGGCTGGGCGACTGGAATGTCTAATTGGCGCAGAAAATCCGACATCGGCGGATAAGCAGCGGCATCGGAGCCGGTCACGCGAAATCCGCGCTGCTTCAGCATTCCAGCGAGCGAGGCCATCGCCGTGCCACAGATGCCGATCAGGTAGATGTGTTTCTTTGGATTCATCTCGTCTGACGATGTTTGAAAACTACAGCTGAATCGCGGGCTCCAAAATCCTTAAGCCGACCTGCCCGCCGCGCACCGTCAATCTCGCCTGCACCCCAAAAGGCAGAGTGATATTCCCCGAGGTGACGTGGCCGGAACGCAGGCCATAAGCGACGGGCACTCCCAGCTTTCCAACAATCCGCGCGACGACTTCCTGCAGCGTGTAGTCCTGGCTTGCGGTCTGCGCACAGTCGAGCATCTCGCCGAAGATGATGCCCCGAACACCCTCAAGCTTGCCCGCCAGCTTCAACTGCATAAGCATGCGGTCAATCTGATACGGCTTGGCGGCAACATCTTCGAGAAACAGGATGGTCTCTCGTGTTTTGATCTCGTAAGATGTGCCGAGCGACGCGACCAGGATCGAGAGGCATCCGCCATAAAGAATGCCCTCGGCCTCGCCGTCCGCGAGTCCGCTGACTTCCCTGCCCAGAGCCACGTCCCACGGTACAGCACCCGACAACGCCGCTTGCCACGATTCGAAATCAACTCCGTTCTCGTGCGTCCAGTCTTTAGCCGCCATCGGGCCGTGGAAAGTCACGAAGCCGCCGGCATCGGCAAAGTAAGTGAGCAACGACGTGATGTCGCTGTAGCCGACGAAAATCTTGGGGTGCGCCTGAATCTTCGCCAGGTCAAGCTTCGCGAGCAGATAGTTGGCGCCGTACCCGCCGCGCGCGCACACGATCGCGCGCACATCTTCGCGCACGAACATCTCTTCCAATTCTTGCGCGCGGCGCTCGACCGAGCCGGCGAAATAAATATCCTGGTCGAGAATCGAGTCGAGGTAGAAGGCGCGATACCCGGCACGCTGCAAGGCCACGCAGCCTGCGTCCAACTCCGCCGGCTTGATGTTGCTGGCGGGCGCGACGATTCCGACCGGGTCGCCCGGACGGAGGGCGGGCGGTTTGACACGCGGCTTGCGCTGAAGGTGCGAAGAAGACATGTCGTAACGGCTGTTGCGATCGACGATCGGCACACAATAACTCAGCTCAGAAAAAAGTCTCCCTCACACACGAGGCGCGCCGGGCCACGCAGAAAGACTTTGCTTCCTTCCATGCGTACGGATTGTGTTCCACCGGGCGCCTGCACTTTCACGGGTGATTGGGCACGGCCCGCGGCGATCGCCGCTACCGCCGCCGCGCAGGAACCGGTCCCGGAGGAAAGGGTTTCGCCGACGCCGCGCTCGAAGAAACGCGCTCTGAGATCGTGCTTGCTGCCGGCCGGTGCGACCCACTCGACGTTCACCCCTTGCTGGAACCGCGGATTGCGCTGAATCTCAGCCGAGCGCGCCTGCCAGTGTCCAGGAAACTCCGGCACAAAGATCACAAAGTGCGGATTCCCCATCGAGACTGGAATGCCGCGTACTTCCCCGCCGCTGAGCGCCAGGGGAACTTCCTGCTCGACCACCGCTTCTCCCATCTCGATTTCGAACTCGTATTCGGAATCCCGGCGCGCAGTCAGGGAGCAGATTTTGAGTCCCGCCCCGGTCAGAATCGAAATGCGCTCTTTGCCCTGCTGCGAGCAAACGTAGGCAGCAACGCAGCGCGTGCCGTTGCCGGAAATCTCTGCCGCGGAGCCATCGGCATTGATCAGGCGGATTTCCAGATCCGCGCTGAAGTGGGGCAGCATCCACTCCACACCGTCGGCGCCTACGCCCTCGTGCCGGTCGCAGATGCGGCGGGTAAAGTCAGCGACGTCCGGCGGCGCCAGCGCGCCGTCAATCAGCAGAAAATCGTTGCCGCAGGCGCTGGCCTTGACGAATGGGATAGTGCGCACGATGGCCGGATTCTATCACTGCAGACAGACGAGGCCGGATTAACCCGGGTGATTACCGCGCGCGATAAACGATGGCACGGGCCTGCCCCGTGACATGGATTTCGACCAACTCCGCAAGTTGCCGCTGGTGGACGGCTTGCCACACGGGGTCGCCTTCGAAAGCTACCACGAAGTCGGCATACTGGGCGGGGTTCGCCAGAGCCCGCTCCCACAGGCCGTCGGGATCAACCGGCTGCTTCCACACCCGGTGATTGCCTTCGTTGATGACCTGCTTCAGCGGAATGCCGGCCTGCTCGACTGCTCCCACGTGATCGCCGAGATACACGAGCAGAGTGGCCGACTGCGGCAGCTTACCGAGCCAGACCGCCAGTTGCGCTTCGAGCTGATTCCGGCTGCGCATGTTGATCTCGGCTTCTATCAGACAGACCGGTCCGGCGCGCCAGATGGAGGCGTAGCTGACGACGAGCACCGCGAACACACCGAGCACAGCGACTAAGCGCAACCTCGGCCTGAGTTGCGCGGCCCGCACGACGAGATATACCAGGACGGCAAAAGCCATGGCGAACGCCGGCAGCAACTGCAATCCGTAGCGAACGTTGTAGTGCGTGAAAGGCCACCACGCCGGAACGAAGATCGGCACGCCTCCGTATGCGACCGAAAGCGCGTAAAAAGGCACGGGAACGAACAACAGGAGAAAAGGTAGCCAGGCGCCACGCACTGGGTCGATTGCCGCGTTCAACCGTGGGCGCACGCCGGGAGCGGCGGCGAGCAGCGCCGCGATCCCCAGCGCCACCCACAATCTTCCGAGCCACTGATTCTCGGCCATGTTTGCTTCGCCGGATTTCAGAAAGTACAACCCGGCCACGATCAGATTGCCGCTGCCCGAATGACCCGGATTCCCGGCACTCTGCGTTCTCCGTTCGATCGCTTTGGCGGAGTACGGGCCGTTTTGAAATTCCAGCGGATTGCGGTAAACGACTCCGTTGTAAGCGAGCCAGAGCGCGGGAGCGGCAGCGGCAATCAAAACGAACTTGAGGGCTGCACCGCGGGAGATATTGACTGTGTTTTCATTGATCCCCCTCGCGGCGCGGAACGAACGAACAACGATCAGCGCCGCCATCGCGACTGCCAGGAACCATCCGTCATAACGAGTGAGGCAGGCCGCGGCCAAACAAAGGCCGCACTTGGTCAGCGGTTTCCCACCCTCGCGCCGCGACTCGCTGAAATAGAGCACCGCCCAGACGAACAACGCCACATAGAGCGATTCCCCCATGGCGGTGGTCTGCATGTAAATCAGATTCGGATTGACGGCATAGACCACCGCCGCGCTCCAGGCCGCAAGGTGTGCGGCGACATCCGGCTTATCGCGGCCTGCAATGGATCCCCGCACAAGACGAAACATCCCGACTACGCCAAACACATAGGCCACGAGCGACGGAATCGAACCGCCCACACCGCGCTGCCACATTTCATGAGAGATCAGGAAGGGGATCATCAGCAGGTGAGGCAAAGGCAGCCAAACCGTGCCTAGCTGCAACAGGCCGGGGGTTTTCGAATCGAAGACACGGCGTGCGATGTTGAGGTGAGCGACGGCATCGCCATAGACAAGCACGTCGCCGCGCTGGAAATAGAACAGGAAAGAAAACACCGCGACGCAGGTCGCCAGCCAGGCCAGGAGCCTGGTTTCGGAATCCCAGGGGGAAACGGTGGATGGTCCTGCTTTGGTTTTAAGCACAAGCGACATACTAAGGCAGTTCACCAACATCCGCCGCGACCGTCGAGCTTCGCTCGACCGGACCCGTTCGACTCGCTGCACTCGCTCAGGGCAGGCTAACGAGGGCGGCCGTCCCTACACGTGTCACTCGAGGTGGGTCAGTTCGCGAAAGACCTGGAAGCGGGCGTCGATTTCGGCGCGGGTCAGCGACTGCAGCCGCTCCGTGCCAAAACGCTCAACCGCAAACGAACCCATCACGCTGCCATAGAACAGCGCGCGTTTCAGCGCCTCGCGATTCACCTCTTTCTGCGAGGCGAGGTAGCCCATGAACCCGCCGGCAAACGAATCGCCCGCGCCCGTCGGATCCCTCACCTCTTCCATGGGCAGCGCGGGAGCGCGGAAGGGGTGGCGGCCCATGCCGAACGCGCCTTCGCGAAAGAAAATGGTTGCGCCATATTCGCCGTGTTTGATCACCAGCGCCTGCGGGCCCATGGCCAGTACTTTCTGCGCCGCGCGCGGCAGATTGGTTTCGCCCGCCAGCATTTTGGCTTCGGTGTCGTTGATCAGCAGCACGTCCACCAGTTTCAGCGTTTCCGCCAGTTCCCTGGGAGTGCGATTGATCCAGTAATTCATGGTGTCGCAGCCGGTCAGGCGCACCTGCTTCATTCCGCGCCGCACGTCAGCCTGCAAAGTCGGCTGAATGTTGGCCAGAAAGAGAAATTCCGTGTCCTGGTACTCTTCCGGAATCTGCGGCTGGAACTCTTCAAAGACGTTCAGATCGGTGAAGTTTGTTTTGGCTTCGTTGAGGTTCTGGGCGTACGTTCCGCCCCAGCGAAACGTCTTGCCGTCGGCACGTTCGATGCCGCGCGTGTCAATGCCATGCTGATGGAAAACTTTTTCCTGCTCAGGGCCGAAGTCGTCGCCCACGACGGCCACCACGCGAACCTGGGTAAAGTAACTGGCGGCCAACGAAAAATAAGTGGCCGCGCCGCCGAGGATATTTTTCACGCTCCCCGAGGGCGACGTGATGTCATCGTATGCAACCGAACCGACTACGAGAACGCTCATTGTGCGTACGCGCTTTCCTTCATCGTGGAATTAAGTGGCCAGTGGCTAGTGGCTAGTGGCCAGTAAATCTCGCGGAGCACCGGCTTACTGATCACTGACCACTGATCACTCGCCACTGCTTTTCAGATATTTGCCCAGGATCAACTTGAGTTTTTTCTTCGCCGCCGCGGGAATCTTCCTGGGGTCGGTCAGAATGGCGTGGGCCAGTGCCGATCCGCACTTGCACGAGCGCTCGCGGGGCATAGCGGCCACGGTTTCGCGAACGACCCTCGCCGCGTTCTCGGCATTCTTCGTCAACACGGCGATGATCTGATCGACCGTGACCGAGTCATGATGCGGATGCCAGCAGTCGTAGTCGGTCACCATGGCGACGGTGACGTAGCAGATCTCGGCTTCGCGCGCCAACTTGGCTTCCTGCAGGTTGGTCATGCCGATCACGTCCATGCCCAGGCCGCGATAGACTTGCGACTCGGCCTTGGTGGAAAACTGCGGGCCCTCCATGCAGAGGTAAGTCCCGCCACGCTTGCCGACGACGCCAGCCCGCTTGCAGGCCGCATCGACGATGCCGGAAAGTTCCGGACAGACCGGATCGGCAAAGCCAACGTGCGCAACCACCCCGCCGCCGAAAAACGTGTCCACCCGGTGGCGGGTGCGGTCGAAAAACTGATCGGGGATGACGAAATCGAGCGGCCGGTGTTCTTCCTTAAGCGACCCGACAGCAGAAAGGGAGAGGATGCGTTCTACCCCCAGCTGCTTGAAACCGTAAATGTTGGCGCGAAAATTCAGTTCGCTGGGCAGGAGGCGATGCCCGCGTCCGTGGCGCGCCAGAAACGCCACCTTGCGTCCCCCGAGCATGCCGCAAGTGTAGGCGTCGGAGGGCGCGCCGAACGGCGTCCTCAGGCGCGCTTCCTTCACCTTCGTCAGGCCCGGCATGGAATACAGCCCGCTGCCGCCAATAATTCCGATTTCCGCCTGTGGCAATCTTCCTCCAGGAAAGCTCGCGCACCGCAAGCCAAACCCGTGATTATACAAGACAGGAACGGGCTCGAATGAAACCCATAGCCGCAATTGCAACCTGGCGTCGATGTTTGCACGGTTCACTTCTTCGCGTGCTTTGCGGCAGTTCCTGGCGGCCTTTGCGGTAAGAAGCCTTGACCGCAAAAATCGCGAGGGTTGCGCGAAGTCCGCAAGAGTTCCCTTGGCCGCGGCAACCCACTCGGCGAAATCGTAACCAGCGCTACAATTCCCTCATGCGGTTCTGTGCGGTAATCTGCGCGATCTTATCGCTGGGCGCTTTCAGCGCCGCCCAGGATAAGCAGAAACCATCCACTCCCGCGCCGCAATCCGTCACCGTGCCTGCCGTCATTGACCACAACCGCGTCGTCATTGACGCCGACATTCCTCTGCCCGATGGCTCGACCCAGCGCGTTCACGCCTGGGTGGACAACGGCAATCACGATCTCTATATGTCGCGCCATCTGGCAACTGTGTTAGGTCTCTCGGTCTCCTGCGATGACAAGGCGTGCTCTGCGACTCCGCCGCGGGAGATCCTGGTCGGAAGCATGGCCATCCCACTCACCGAGATCAAGGAAGCGCATATTCCACTGAAGCCGGTCAGCGCCGCGTCGGTTGTCGCCGCGGGCCTTGATGCCGAGATCAACCTTCCCTCTACTGTGCTTCGCCACTACGACGTACTGGTTGACCTTCCCGGCCGCAAGTTCACCCTCGGAGCGCCGGGCACGATTCATTTCCTCGGCGTGGGCGCCAAGGTACTGATCAATGCGGAGAATGGCCTGATCCAGGTCCCCAGCCAGATCGAAAGAAAGAAGTACAACCTAGCGTTCGACCTGGGATCGTGCATCAGTTTTCTTTCTGAGGAATTCTTCGACCAGCTGGCTGCCGCCCATCCGGACTGGCCGCACATGACCGGCGCCGTCGGCTCGGCCAATATGTGGGGCATGGACGAAGAACCGAAGTGGAAAGTAATGCGCCTCAATCGCGTGCAATATGGCCCGCTGTTCTTGACTGACGTGGCGGTTGTCGCCTTGCCCAAAACCACGATGGATTTCTTCGCAAAGCGCGCCGGAGTCCCGACCGTCGGCTTACTTGGCTCGAATGCGCTGCTCAACTATAGGGTCGGCCTTGATTACGCCCATGCGACGCTCTACTTCGACATAGGCCGGCTGTTCAACTTTCCGGATTTCGATGTCATCGGACTGGTGCTGCGGCCGGAAGACGACGGGCGCTTCACCATTCTCGGGGTCGCGGACTTCGACGGCCGGCCCGCAGTGCCATCGGGACCCGCGGGCATCCAGCCCGGCGATCATCTGGCCGCGGTTGATAACATTCCCGTCCGCGGCTCGACCATGGGACAAGTGTGGTCCATGCTCGGCGGAACTCCTGGCCAGGAGCGGAAACTGACCATTGAGCGTGGTGGCAAGGAATCTGTGGTCGCGGCCAAAGTGCGGCATTTCCTGGGAGAAGCGCCGGACAGCGACGCTAAGAAGAGCAAATCGAAAAAACGGTGAGAGAATTTTCGATTGCCGATTTTCGATTTGCGATTTGAAACCCGGAACAGAACGTGCAGAAATCGGAAATCGGAAATCGTCAATCGAAAATTACTTGCCGAACACTTCCTTCTCCAGCGCTGCCGTGGTCGCCGCGTCCAGGCTCTCACTGACAAACACCATGTCGCCCTGCTCTTCGATGACCACGGCACCCTCTTCGGTAGTCCAGGCGTGGCGGCCTTTCAGCGGATCGATCTTGATTTCTGCGCCTTCCGTTAAGCTCTCCTGGGTTACGGACTTGTCGGAGACGGATCGGTCTGACGCGGACTTATCGGAGGAGGGATCTCCGATTTCGTCCGCCTTCTGGTATCGCTGCTTGAGCGACTGGGCGTAGATCGCGGCGAACTCCGCGGCCTTTTCGGCGCTCGACCAGCGAGAGACGTAGAGCAGGCTCAGCGGCGCCGTTGCATCGGCCTTGGGCCGGGCAGCATAGTAATATCCGCCGCGCCATTCCGGATACATCTGCTTCGACAGCGGCTTGCCGGCATATTGTTCGACCAGCATGGCTACGTCGAACTCGCCCATCGCGCCAATATCAAATTTCTGGTAATCCTTGAAATCGCGCTTGAAATCGGGCACTGCCATGGGTTCGATTTTCTCGCCCGACAAATACGTTTCCGGCTGCATGATCTGGCGCGTGGTGTGCGGAGGATCGCGCAGAACCGCGGCGAACGCCCGCTCTTTCCCGCCTTTCTGCAGCAACTTCACCACGAATTCCATGCCATAGCTGTAAGGAAATGTCAGCGAATCCTTCATGAAGATGGGCGCTTCATTGAATACCTTGGTGCCGGGCGTGCCGGTGAGCGTTTCCTCTTCCATCGCTTCCACCAGTTGTGGCGAATCGGTGAGCGAGCGCCCCACCGGCGCCAGCGCGTACTGCAGCATCATGGCCTGAGCCTGGCCTTCGATCACGGCCTCGCGCGCATCATCCATTTCGTCGTTTTCGATGTCGGCGGGCGTGGGGTCCTTTTTGATTTCGCCGAGATCCTTCTCACCGCGCCGCAGCCATTTCTGCAGGCCGACCGACTGATCCTGGAGCGCGTGGGTCAACTCGTGAGCCATCACCGGCTCCTGTTCTTCCATCGGTACCCAGTCGAGCAGGTTGACCGTTTTCGTCTTGGGATCGTAGTAGCCGGCGATTTCCTCGCGCAACAGCGCCACCAGAAATGTTTCCAGATTGAAGTCGCGCGGCAGCAGCCCGAATTTCTTGAGCACCAGTTCGGAGCGCCGCAACCGCTGCGCGTCTTCGTCATCCAGGTGCTTGTTGAGATAGGAGACGACTTCATCGCGGCTGGTCAGTTTGCGCTTCACTTCTTTCTTGATGGGCAGACCGGTTTGCTTGCTGTCGAACTGAAGAATTTCATCCACCGAGTGGAACAGTTCTTCGGCCTGCTGTGGCGTGATTTTGACCTCTTCTTTCGCTGGCTCTTCCTGCGTCGAGGGCTTGGCCTGTTCCTGCGGCGCGGTCTGAGCCTGTGTGGCCGCGGGCGACTCGCCCGCGGGTTTTTGCCCCTGATTCGCTGGAGCGCTCTGCTGCGGCTGATCCTGCGCGAACGCAGGCGACGTCCACGCGGCCGCGACCAGGACCAGCGCAAGAAGCAGCCGAAACATCCCAGGGGAACACTTGCCAAATCTGGCCATTAGGATTGAGTGTATACGTTTTGGTTGGTTACCGCGAAAGCGGTAGGGCAGAGTTGCGCTCCCGGTGGAGTACGCCGATTCGCCGCGCGAATCGTCATACTCCGCTCAGGATGACAAGGTGGCGCTGACTTGTTCCGCCACCCAATCGCCCGCTTCCCGCGTCCCCAGCGAGCCGCCGATATCTTCCGTGGTTTTCTTCTGGCGGAGGGCTTCGAGCACGGCGGCGTCGATCTTTGACGTTTCTTTCGTAAACCCCAAGTGCCCTAGCATCATCGCCGCGGTCAGAATCGCGCCGAACGGATTCGCCACATTCTTGCCGGCGATCGGCGGAGCCGAGCCGTGCACCGGCTCGAACATCGAAGTCTTCCCGGGATGAATATTGCCGCTGGCCGCCATGCCCAGGCCGCCCTGCAGGCCGGCGGCGAGGTCGGTGATGATGTCGCCGAACATGTTGTTGGTCACGATGACGTCGAACTGGCGAGGGTCGCGCACCATCTGCAGGCAAAGCGCGTCCACATACATGTGTTGCGGCGTGATCTGTGGATACTCGGCTGCAACTTCCTTGAACACGCGCTGCCACAGACTTCCGGCGTGGGTCATGGCGTTGGACTTGTCGCACATCAGGACTTTGCCGCGCGGCGAGCCATCGATCTTCGCGTGGCTGCGGCAGAATTCGAAAGCGTAGAGGATGATGCGCTCCACCCCTTTGCGGGTGTTGATGTCTTCCTGGGTGGCAATTTCGTCAGGCGTGCCTTGTTTGAAAACCCCGCCCGCGTCGGTGTAAACGCCTTCGGTGTTTTCGCGGATCACGATGAAATCCACATCTTTCGGCTCGACGCCTTTCAGCGGACAGAGTGCAGCGTCGAGCAGTCGCACGGGCCGAACGTTGGCGTAGAGGTCCATTTTGAAGCGCATGCCGAGCAGAATTTCTTTGGCATGGATATTGGTTTTGACGCGAGGATCGCCGAACGCTCCGACCAGAATCGCGTCGAAGTCGCGGCTGAGCCGGGCGAAGCCGTCGGGCGGAACGGTCGTCCCGTCGCGCAGATAACGGTCGGCGCCCCAGTCAAAGTCGGCGAATTCCACGTCCGCGCCCGAGGCCTTGATGACCTTGACCGCCTGCGGAATCACTTCCTGGCCGATCCCGTCTCCGGCGATGACGGCGATGCGTTTGCGGGTTCCAATCTTCGAGTCTTTCTTTAGTGAACTCACGGCAGGAACGTTACCACAATCGCTATAATCGAACTACGGCTATGGGGCTGACTGCACTCCAGGTCCACGGGGAAGGGTTAGGCGCCGCGTCCACAGGCGAGTATCGCGGCGCGATGACGGCTGCCCGCTTCGGCGATCCGCAAGCCGAATGGGCGGCTTTACGCACCGCGTGCGGTGTTTATGACCTCGGCTTTCGCGCCAAGATTTCGCTCACCGGCGGCGATCGCGTGCGCTGGCTGAACGGGATGGTCACCAACAACATCCGCGACCTGGCCGCCGGCCACGGTGTGTATGCTTTTCTGCTGAATCCGCAGGGGCGCATTCTGGGCGATCTGTATGCCTACAATCGGGGTGAATCCATCACGGTTGACACTGACCGCAGCCAGTTGGAAAAGATTCTGGCCACGTTTGAGCACTACATCATCATGGACGACGTGGAAGTGCAGAGAATGTTTTCCCCGGACGAGGGCGTCCGGGGCTCCACGGACGGGGGCGTCCGGGGCTCCACGGACGGGGGCGTCCGGGGCTCCACGGACGGGGGCTCCGCGGAGCCTGAGAACTTCACCGGTCATGGAGCGGCGGACGCCTCGTCCGCCCGCGAAGTGACAACGCTTGGGATTGGCGGGCCGAGGGCACTTGAGGTAATGAAGAAAGCTGGAATCGACGTTCCTGGATTACAACCTCTGCAGCTTCACGAGATCCAGTGTGATTGCGACTGCGGCTGCGTCACCTGCACGATTGCGCGCACTGACGGTCCGGTCGAGTCTTACGAAATCTGGCTGGAGCCCGCGCATGCGCGGCCGCTTTGGAATGCTCTGGTGAAAGCAGGCGCCACTCCGGCGGGCTCCGAGGCATTGGAGTTGGAACGCATCGTCTCGGGAATTCCGCTGTATGGAGTGGACATCCGCGAGCGCGATTTGCCGCAGGAGACCGAACAGGCGCGCGCTCTGAACTTCAACAAGGGCTGCTATGTCGGGCAGGAAATTGTAGAACGGATTCGTTCGCGGGGATCAGTGCACCGGAAGTTCGCAGGCTTTCTGGCCGAAGCGACAGCACAGATCGTTCCGGGAGCGAAGATTCTCGCGGGAGAAAAAGAAGTGGGCGAGATTACCAGCGCGGCCTCGCTGCCCTCGACGGAGGGCGACAGAACGATAGCGCTGGGCTATATTCGGCGCGAAGCGGGCGGGCCCGGCCGCGAGGTCATAATCGGAGCGACGCGTGCAACCGTAGTCTCGTTACCGGTGGAGGACGCCGTTCTGGCGGAGA
Organism: Candidatus Sulfotelmatobacter kueseliae; assembly: GCA_900290255.1. Lineage (GTDB taxonomy): Bacteria > Acidobacteriota > Terriglobia > Terriglobales > Acidobacteriaceae > Sulfotelmatobacter > Sulfotelmatobacter kueseliae. The sequence goes on along the minus strand of OMOD01000057.1, from coordinate 21,784 downwards.
GTTCTCTTGCGCGGCATCCGGCGTGAAAGGACTTTGACCGCGAAGTTGGCGAAGGATTCGCTAAGAGCGTAAAGAAAAGCCTCTGCTCTCTTTGAAGGAAAGATTTTATGGCCGAGAAGAAACACGAAGAATCATTCACTGTAACCGACCGGCGTCTGTTCACTTCCGACGGCGAACTACGCCAAGACGTTGCGGAAGAAGAGCAGCCGGCGAAGCCAACAAAGCCTGCGCCGGTACCGTCACCGTCCAATGCGGCCCCGCAAACGCCCGCGGGCCCCACCGGAGGCGACAAGAGTACCGTCATTCCGCCACCGCCCAGCGCTTCCGAGCAGCAGGCGCAGGCTGACGCGTACCGCAAATCGTCGAAAGAGCTGGATTCGCAGGTTGAGCTCAACGGGCATTCCGTCAAAGATTTTGAGATGACGTTCGAGCGCTTCCTGGCGTCGCTTTACATGACCGCCATGCTGCAACTCGGACTTATGCGCGAGCAGGGCGCGCAACCGCAGGTTGATATCATTGGCGCGCGGCAGACGATTGACACGCTCAGCCTCATCGCAGAAAAAACCAAAGGCAATCTGACTGCTGCCGAAGAGAATTTTCTGCAGAATAGTCTTTACGAGCTGCGCATGGCATATGTGGAGGTCACCAACATGCTGGCGCGTCCGCCGCAGCCGGGGCCAGCCACCGGAACGAGCGGAAGATGAAAGCCACCATAACCGTTCTGGGCAGTGGAACATCCATGGGCGTGCCTACTCTGGGCTGCGATTGCGCGGTTTGCCGCTCCAGCGATCCGCACGACCGGCGCACCCGGCCGTCGATCATCATCGAGTACGGCGGCAAGGTCGTGCTCATTGACAGCTCGCCGGATTTTTACATGCAGGCCATTCGCGAGAACATCAGCCGCGTGGACGCGGTCTTCTACACCCACACCCATGCCGACCACATCCTCGGAATTGACGATCTGCGCCCGCTGAGCTACCGGCATAAACCGGAGAAACTGCCGCTCTATGCGCGGCCCGACGCGGCGGCATTCTTGCGGCGCATGTTCGCCTACATTTTTGACGCCGATTACAAGTACGGCAGCTTGCCGCAACTGGAGCTGCGGCCGATCGACGGCCCGGTGGATGTGTTCGGGGTGCAATTCGATCCGGTGATCCTGATCCACGGCGAAACCCAGATCTATGGTTACCGATTTGGCTCGGCCGCATACCTGACTGATCACAGCGAGATTCCCGAGGCATCGTTCCATCAGTTGGAAGGCCTGGACATTCTTTTTCTGGACGCGCTGCGGCACAAACCGCACCCGACACACTCGACGGTGAAGAATTCGCTGGAAGCTGTCGACCGGCTGAAGCCGAAGCGCGCCTTTTTCACCCACATTTGCCACGACCTGCCGCACGAAGCAACCAACGCCACGCTGCCGCGGCAGGTGCGCCTGGCTTATGACGGGATGAAGCTGGAGTTTGAAATTTGATTTTCGATTTCCGATTGTCGATTTAAGATTGATAATTTTTGATTGTTGATTGTTGATTGAAAACCATACAGCTACCGGCCGGAAACTCCAATCCCAATCTGTCGCTGCGCGGTTTTCATTCAACAATCATCAATCAACAATAGTCGTTCATTCGGCAATCGCAAATCGACAATCGCAAATTGATGCGCGTCTTCCACAAACTCGAGGATGTTCCCGCCGACCTCGGGCCGACGCTCGTCTCGGTGGGAAATTTCGACGGGGTGCACCGCGCCCACGCGCACGTGTTGCGGGAAATTGTTTCGCGGGCGCGGGCCAGCGGGGCAAAAGCCGTGGCCGTCACCTTTGAACCGCACCCGGCGCGGATTTTGCGCCCGGAGTCCGGATTGAAGCTGCTGACTCCGACGGCGGAAAAGCTGCGCCTGCTGAAAGACACGGAAATCGATGCGGTGCTCGTGCTTCCTTTCGGACGCGATCTTTCGCTGACGACGCCGCGGCAATTCGCGGAGCGGATCCTGAAGAAAAAGCTGCACGCGAGCGAAGTGCACGAAGGCTTCAATTTCCGATTCGGACACAAGGCTGCAGGCGATATCGACGTGCTCACTGAGTTCGGGCAGGAGATGGGCTTTGAGGTCAAAGTCTATCCCGTAATGAAGCTGCGCGGCGAGCGCGTCTCCAGCAGCCAGATTCGCAAGCTGCTGGGCGAGGGGCGCGTGAACCGGGCGCGGCATCTGCTGGCACGGCCGTTCAGCATCCTGAGCACGCCTGGGCGCGGGCGCGGCTATGGGTCGAAGTACACCGTGCCCACCATCAACCTGGCACGCTATGAAGAACTGGTGCCCAAAGACGGCGTTTACATCACCCGAACCCGCGTAGCCGCGGAAGTTTTCGATTCGGTCACGAACGTAGGCAATCGCCCGACGTTTGGCGCGGAACTATTTGCCATTGAGACACATCTGCTCAATTTCCATCCCCTCGAGCTCACCCCGGAAACGGAAGTCGAAATCTGCTTTCTGCAGCGTTTGCGCGACGAGATCAAGTTTCCCTCAGTCGACGCGCTGCGCGAACAGATTGCGCACGACGTGAAGAAGGCGCGCAGATATTTTCATCTGCTGCCGCGGGCTGCGGCAGATGACGACAAAGCCAAAGCAGGTTCCTCCCCCTCGGCTTCGCTCGGGGCTCGCCTTTCGGCTCGGCAAGAACGCTCGGAATGACAACGCCTATATGTGGGAGTTATCACTCGGCGTGACCATCGCTTGCCGGATTGACCCGCACCCCCAGCCACAGGAGCCCCGCTACTACCGCGAATCCCGCGGTGAGCGACAAAGCAGTTTCCCATCCGATGCGCTCGGCCAGCCAGGGCGTGAGCGCGGGGGAAATCATGCCTCCGAGGTTGCTGCCAAAGTTCATCGTGCCACCCGCGATGCCACTGCGCGCACCGGAGAGTTGAGCTATGGTCGCCCAGAAAGGGCCTTCGGTCGACATCACCAGCACGGTGCAGGCAGTGAGCGCGGCCACAGCCATCCCCGGGCTGGACGTTCTGGCGCCAATCACCAGAAACACGGCCGCCACCGAGAGAGCCGTGAGAGGCACACTGCGTCGTCCCCAGGTCGCGCCCCACCGGGCCATCGCTGCGTCGGAAAGAACGCCGCCCAGCGGGATGGCGAATATCGTCGCCAGCCAGGGAAGCGCGGTGAGCCCGGCCGCTTTCAGCAGCTCAAAATGCCGGACCTGCACCAGATACAGGTAAAACCAGAAAACGAAGATGTATCCCAGATAGCCTTGCAGAAGATAGCTGGCAAACAGCAACCAGAAACTCCGGGAACGCAAAGGCTGAGGCGAAGTTTTCGCCGGGTCTTCAGCACCTGAAGCCTGGGCACCTGAAGCATGGGCACCTGAAGCATGGGCACCTGAGTATTGGGCACCTGAGTAAGGGACCGTGGCCGCGACGCTGGAATCGCCGGCGGAGCGATCCGGCGCCAGCCACCACCACAAGCACCCCGCCGCGGCGCTGAGCAAGGCTGCCACCAGCAATGCCGCGCGCCATCCGTAGTGGCTGGTCATCGGCGCCAGCAGCAGAGGCGTGACCGCCGACCCCACTCCCACACTGGCCAGGACCAGGCTGTTCGCCCGGGCATGCAGCCGCGGAGGCACGGTCACGGCAATGGTTCGGCCCGAGGTGGGATAGGTGGGAGCGGCAATCACCCCAAACCCGGCGCGGATCAGCCATAGTTGGGGAATGATGACGGCCAGCCCGAAGCCACGCCATCCCACGCAGGCCGTCAACACGGTGAAGACCGACCACCCCGCGCAAAGAACCAGGAAGATGCGGCGAGCGCTGACCCGGTCGGCGAGTCCTCCCGAGGGCACCTGAAAAAACGTGTAGCCGATCAGGAAGGCGCTGAACACCGTTCCCATCTGCGCCTGGGTCAGGCCAAAGTCTCTCATCATGCCGGGCGCAACCACGGTCACGGCTACACGGCACACGTAGCCGACGGAAGTGACGATCATCAGCAGCGGCACGAGGCGTTTCATCGCGGAAACCGGCGCAGCGGCCGGCGCTGGCGGTGCGGTCACGAAAGCCTCTTGTGGAAGATCAGTTCCGAATGCCCCGGTACGACATAGTCCTTCAGTTCGCCCACGAACTCGTAGCCGTGGCGCCGATAGAGTTGTTGCGCCCGCTCATTGAACGACGACACCAGCAGGAAGAGGTGCTTTCTCTCGGCGTAACGCTGCTCGGCGAAGCGCAGCAGTTGCGATCCGAGGCCTCGACCCCGCGCCGCAGCGTCCACTGCGATGGAAGCGACGTAAGGCGAGCCCGCCAGGCCGTAAGGCGCAAGCAGGATAAAGCCGACCGGCAGATCTTTCTCCCGCGCGACAAAGACCTCCGTGCCCGAACGGCCCAGCGCCTCGCGGCATCCGGCGAGGTCGCGGCCCAGAGTGATCCAAGGCTCGGTGGAGGCCATCACGCGGGCGCACCATTCGTAGTCTTCGGGTGCGGCGGCGGCGATGCGGATTGAAGTCTCCATTCCTGCGTGGAAAGCGAAGTGATCGTAGCAGGCGCCGCGGACTGGTGGCAACGGAGTGTTCTTATTCGATCGGCTCAACCACGACAGATTTTTCCGCCCCGGCCCGCTCTCGCGCCGGCATTTGTACGATCACAATCGCGGCCAGCACCAGAACGATTCCCAAGGTCTGAATGGGGCGTACGCCCTCACTGAGAAATGCGGCGGCCAGCAGGATCGAGAACACGGGCTCCAGGCAACTGACGATAATGGCGCGGCTCGGCTCGAGATGTTGCAGGCCAAGAAAGTAAAGCGAGAACGCGCCCAGCACCGAGATCATGGAAAAGACAAACAGAAATGTCCACTGCGGGAGTGTGTAGTGGATGGCAGCGATCTTCCATGGCGGATTGACGACGAGCCAGAAAACAGCCGCTGAAAGCAAGACCCAGACCAGCACGCGCCAGCGGTCATAGCGGGCAAGGATGCGGTGTCCGCCGAGGTTGTAAAAAGCGAACGAGAGTGACGCCAGGAAAGCCGCGATGAAACCATAGGAATCGAGGCGAAGGGAGCTGGATTTTCCACCGATCATTCTCCCGCCGATAATCCCAATCGTCAGGGCGATTCCCGTGAGCGCGACGGCGACGGCAGCGACTTTCTGCAGCGTGAGCTTCTGCTGACCGCGGGCCACCACATAGAGCAGCACCCAGACTGGCGCCGTGTATTGCACGATGATGGCGATGGCGACACTCGTTCTCTGAATGGCGACGTAGTAGAAGTAATTCGACGCCGCCACGCCCAGCATGCCGAGCACGAGACATTGCACGAGATCGCGCGCCGGGAGCCTGATGCCTTGCCCTCCGCGCCGGCTTGCCAGGATGGGCAGCAGCACCAGCAAGGAAAACGAAGTCCGCGTTTGGGACAGGATGAGCGGATCGATGGGATGGAGCGCTTCTCCGGCCAGGGGCAATCTTCCGGTGAAAACCGCGCGGCCGAGAACGGCGGATACCCCCCACAAAAAAACCGCGGAGGCGATGAACACATATCCGCGCAACGGATGCGCTGTGCTCTGACTGGGATTGCCGGAGTTCAGGTTTCAGTCCCCGCGTCCGATGATGGGGCCGAGTCGAGCAACTGGTCAAGCCGCGCGGGATCAAAGCCGACAACGACTTGCTGTCCCTCGCCCGAGAAAACCACAAGCGTGGGCGTTTCGCAGCTGCCGTGTTGCTCCATCATGGCACGGCGGGCTTCCGGGTCGGCGCTGATGTCGCGCTCCTCGAAGGCGATTTGCTTTGCCTCCAGAAACACCTTCATCAGTTCGCAAGAGAGGCAGCCGGGCTGGGTGAAAAACACGATGCGGGGGGGCATGATTCGTGCAACTACGGGTCGTATCAGGGTATGCCTTCAGAGCCTGCCCTGAGCGGAGTCAAAGGGCATACCATAAGCACTGCGTTAATCATTGCGCCTTCAGGCGCTGAATTTGCGATTCCGAATCTCCACCGCCTTTCAGTCTACTCGGTGTGCTCGATCGCAAAAGTAATCTTGGCGGTCTTTTCCAGCATGGCCGAGACCGAGCAATACTTTTCTTTCGACAGGCGCACCGCATCTTCCATCGCCTTCGCCGATACCTTACCACCGACGCGATAGACCAGCTTGATTTCGGTGTAGACGGCCGGGTAGCTCGTGGTGCGCTCGGCTTCGGCACGCACTTCGAGATGGGTGAAAGGCTCGCGTTTCTTGCGCAGAATGCCGACCACGTCTGACGCTGTGCATCCGCAGAGAGCGATCAGCACAAGCTCCATCGGAGTGTTGGCGGTTTTCTCGGAAGCGGTGTCCATGACGACGGCATGGCGCGAGCCGGCCTCGCCGATGTAGCGCTCGTTGTCGGTCCAGAAAGCTTTAGCAGTAATCATGATGCCTTTTTGTCAGGAATTGTTGATTTTTGATTGTTGATTGTTGAATGAACACCCTTCTTCGCTGTGGTTCGGGAGGCGTTGAAAATCGCCACCAGTTGGTTCGCTTCCGATTGCAGGTCTTTCAGTTTGGCTTCGGCAATCAATCCGGCATCAGTCAGTAGTTCCAGCCAGAACGCTGTTTCGTCCGCCTTTTCAATGACGATGGCCAGCTTGGCCAAGAACTCTGGGCGGGAACGAGCCCGGCAGACTGCCCGGTAGTTAGCTGCCACTGAAGTCCCTGACCGGAGCAGCTGTTTTCCGATCATGCGACCTTCAAGTCCGGGCGGCAAGGAGCGGACGACCCGTATAATGCGCAGGGCGAACTTCTTGGTGCGCTCCTTCAAGTCCGCAGATGGGTGCTCCATTGCGTCTCTCCATTCAACAATCAAAAATCAACAATCAACAATTTCACAGCTGACGCATTCCGGTCTGTGACACATGTCACTGTTCTTGCACATGATCGCCTATCTTCTGTTGTCGGTGCTCGGTTCGGGATGAATCAGCACACGGAACAGCTCGGGCGCGTCCTGTTTGAAGCGGATTTCCAACTCGGTCTGAATGTCGTGCACGCGGGCCAGCGACAGATCATCGGACAGCGTGCAGTGGCAGGAGATGTACAGGCGACCACGCACGCGCTTGATCACAAATTCGTGCACGTCGAGAATCTCGGGAAAGTGCGCGGCCGCGGCCTTCAGGCGCTGGACGAGTACGGCATCGCTGACCAGTTCTTCCGACCTCTCGATGGTGGCCGGCTCGCTCTCGATGTGAGTGAGGATGCTGGAAATCTCCGGCACATCGCGTTGCAGGCCGGCTTCCAGTTCAGTCACCTGATCGTGAGCCTGCTTGAGCGTCATGCGCTCGTCCAGCTCGATGTGCTGTTCGACGTGCAGGCGTCCGGCCAGATCCTGCACGCTGATGTCATGGACGTTGAGGTTTCTCTGGGTAGCTACGGCACGAATGCGGTCGAAGATGTTTTCCGACCGCTGGGCGCGTGGGAGCGGCTGGACGGTCACGTCGGCATTGGGCAGAATGCGGTGAACCGCATCCGTGACCGCGGCGGCGACCTGGCCCGAGCGCTGGAAGGTTACGCGGCGCGCCAGGCCTACGGTCAAATCGGCGAAATAGCGGTTTCCGGCACGGCGGATGCGAATGCGGTCCACTTCGAGGATGCCGTCCACGCGCGAGACTACGTCCTGAATCTGGGAACGAACGCCGGGCGGAGCGGCGTCGAGCAAAGCATCAACTGTGCGCCGGGCCAGCCGCCAGCTCACGGAAACAACTGCGGCAGCTACCAATAGTGCTGCAATCGGGTCGGAATCGCTCAGCCAATCCACGCGATACGCACGTCCGGCCAGAACCAGCAGCAGGCCCAGGACGACCACGCCGGCGGACCAGATGTCCGTGGAAAAATGCAGGGCGTCGGCTTCCAGCGCCTGGCTGTCGTATTTGCGAGCGATGCGGCCAAGCACGCGCGAACGCCACCAGTCCACTGCCATGGAAAACAGCATCACGGCAAAAGCGGGGATCGTGGGATCGATTTCAATGCGCCGGAAAAAGAGACGGAGCACCGCCTCATAAACGATCCACACGCAGGTAATCAGCAGCAGGCCGGTCTCCACAAACGCAGAGAAGTTCTCGATCTTGCCATGCCCGTACTGATGGTCGGCATCTGCCGGCTTGTCGGAAACTCGGACGGAAAAGTAGGTAAGCAAGGCGGCGATCAGATCCAGCCCGGAGTGGGCAGCTTCGGAGAGAATGCCGAGACTGCCGGTGGTGAATCCGACCACCGTCTTCAAGGCGGTGATGACAACCGCAGCCAGAACGGAGTTGCCCGCAGCCGCGCGCTTCTCGGCCCGCATGGACTCCGCGGAAGAAATGGCCGGGCTTGCCGACATGCTGGCATTATCGCCGCTCGGAGCCGGATGCGCCAAAGCAAATTCGAGGCGCGCGCTCAAGCATCTGCTGGGTTCGATAGTGGTGCAGTCTTAGGATCTCGACTACGCCGCGCTGTTTTGCGGACTTCGCGGCCTTTCTTAGCGATCTTTGCGGTAGAAGACCTTTAGACCGCGAAGGTCGCGAAGGAATCGTCCGCGGAACTCGAGATGCACGACTACCCTCCGTTCAAAGGCGCGGTTAAACTCCGCGTTGTGCTAGGATTTGTTGCTTGGCGTTTTTGAATTCTGTGACGGACTAATCCTGGAGGAAACGGTTTATGCGCAAGGGCTGGCTGCTGTGTGTCTTATTGGGGACGTTATCTTGGGGACAGGCGGCACCGGGCACGCCTCGGCCGGCGCCACCGGCTCCGGGCGCAGACAAACCGCCAGCGGCCCAGGCAGATACCTCCGCCTCGGTTCCCGACAATGCGCCGGTGATCACGGTCAAGGGCGTATGTGCGCCGCAGCCGAAGACAACCGCGGCCAAGGGAACGGCGGCGAAGCCCGCGGCAGCGGCCAAAACTCCGCCGGCCGACTGCAAAACGGTTATCACCAAAGCCGAGTTCGAGACGCTGCTCAAAGCTATTCCCAATGCCAATCCTCAGGCGAAGAGAAACATAGCCGGTCGTATTCCCATGTTCATCGCCTGGTCGAACGAGGCCAAAAAGCAAGGCATAGACAAGACTCCGCAATTCGCCGAGATGATGAAATTCGCGAAAATGCAGATCCTGACCAGCGGGTTGCAGCAGAAGGTTCAGGAAGACGCCGCCAACGTCCCCGAGGGAGCTATCACCGACTATTACAAGAAGAATCCGGAAGCTTACGAGCAATACAGCCTGGAGCGGATGTTTGTGCCGCGCACCAAGCAGGCGGAGGCTGAAGCCAAGGAAGAAGAAAAGAAGGACGAAAAGCCGACCGAGGAGCAGATGAAAGCCAAGCAGGCCGAGGAGAAAGCCAAGCAGGAAGCGAATGAGGAGGCGATGAGCAAGCTGGCCGAGAGCCTGCGTGCCCGGGCCGCCGCGGGCGAGGACTTCACCCAACTGCAAAAAGAAGCCTTCGACGCTGCGGGCATGAAGATTCAATCTCCCACCGTCAGCATGCCCAACGTGCGACGCACGGGCCTGCCCCCGGCTCACGTCTCGGTCTTCGACCTCAAGCCAGGCGAAGTCTCGCAGGTGATCAATGATGCGGGCGGACACTACATTTACAAGGTGAAGAGCAAGGAACAGCTTTCGCTCGATCAGGTGAAGGACGAAATCCGCCGCACCCTGCAGGGCCAGCGCCAGCGCGAGGCGATGGACAAGATCAATAATTCGTTCACCGTGGAAAAGAACGACGCCTACTTTGGTCCGGAGCAAGCCGGCATGCCAGGGGCTCCGCGCATGCCCCCTCCGAGAATGGCGCCTGCTCCGAACGCACCGGTGGCACCAGCACCGCAGGGCGGAATTGGACAACAACCTTCGCCACAGATGCAGACTGCGCCTCCGGCACAAGCCCCCGCGCCACCGCCGGCCGCGAAACCGAACTGATGGCGAAACCGGTCGTTGTAGTTACGGGCATTTCGGGCAACCTGGGATCCAGGCTGCTTCCTCTGCTGGGAAGTTACTCGGTGATCGGGGTGGACATGGCTCCGCCCCAGACCGATTCTGAGCTGCGATTTGAGCGCCTGGACCTGGGGCAAGAATCGTCGACCCGGGCCATGTACGAATTGCTGCGCGACACCCACGCCTGCGCGGTGGTTCACCTCGCCTTCGTGATTGACCCGGTGCGCACCGGCGTGCTCGACCTCGAGCGCATGTGGCAGATCAATGTGGCCGGGACGGCGCGCGTGATGGAGGCCGTGACTGAGGCCAACCGCACCACCGATGACGGGGTTAAGCAGTTCATCTTTCCCAGCAGCGTTTCGGCCTACGGGCCGAATCTACCCGGCGCGGTGACGGAGGAATCACCTCTGGCCGCGCACACCCTGCCTTACGCCATCCACAAGAAAGAGTCGGATGAAGTGGTGCAGCAGCGTTCGCCCGCGCTGCGCGGATGCAGCAGCTACATTCTGCGGCCGCACATTTTTGCCGGCGCCAGCGTAGAGAACTACTTGATGGGAGCCTTCCACGGCACTCCGGACGGCAAGGGCGCGCGGGCGGAAAAGATGCGGCGGGAGGGTAAGCGCCTGCCGTGTATGTTGCCGCGCGGGCAGCAATATCTCGACAACAAAATTCAATTCATCCATGTGGATGACATGGCGCGGGTGATCCGGCACATCCTGCAGCGCGAACCGGAGACGCAGCGGCTGACGGTGCTGAACGTTGCCGGGCGCGGCGAGCCGCTCACCTTCGGCCGATGCGTCGAGATGGCGCGGGCCAAGCTGATTCGCGTGCCCGGAAAATGGGCGATGCGGCAGGTGCTGAAATTTCTGTGGTGGCAGCAGATCTCGGCCATTCCGCCGGAAGCGGTTCCCTACATGAGCGGCCAATACATCATGAACACCGAGCGCCTGCGGCGTTTCCTGGGGCCGGAGTACGAGGACGTGATTCGCTACACGATTGCCGACGCGTTCGCGGACAGCTTTCGGAATAACGCCACAAGCAAATGAAACTTTCTTCCTGTGGGGACGGTTAGCCCGGATTATTCACAAGAGTTAATAGGGTTTTGAAAGGGCACGCCTTCCAGCCGCGCCGACACGGCCAAAAAAAGTCCGGCTTTCACCGCTTGCGTGAGCCGTTTGGAAGCATCCGGTGGTGTTAGAAAGGAAGAAGGCGACGCGTTTGCCCCCAGGGGCTGAAGCCCCAATTTTCAGGCGGGCCACGGCGGCGCGGCTGGAA
>OMOD01000057.1:0-10593 GCA_900290255.1 Candidatus Sulfotelmatobacter kueseliae | reverse complement strand
CCGGCGGCGCGGCTGGAAGCCGCGCCCTTCCAAAGCAGGTTCATGAATAATGCAGCCTACTTCTTCCCCCGATACAGCCCGGCAATGCCGAAGGTATACGGCGTCCAGGACGCTTCCGAAAAACCGGCGCGTTTCATCCGGGCCAGCATTTCTTCCGGCTGGGGGAAGCGCTCGACCGACGCCGGCAGATAGGCATACGGTCCGCGGACTCCGGAGATCAAGGTGCCGACGCGCGGCAAGACTTGCCTGAAATAGATGCGATATAGCGAGCCGATTGCCCCCCTGGGCTCGCCGAAGTCGAGGACGCCGCACTCGCCTGCGGGCCGCAGCACGCGGACAATCTCGCGCAGTCCCGCATCATAGTCGGCCAGATTGCGAAATCCGAAAGCGGAAGTCACCAGATCGAAGTGCTCTGCCGGAAACGGAAGGTGGAGCGCGTCGGCTTCGATCCAACCCGGCGCTGATCCGTTTTGCGCCGATGCCTCCGACTTGGTTCGGGCGCGCTGCAGCATGGCGTGGGAGAAATCGACACCCAGAATCACCGGCGTCTGTTTCCCTGCCTCGCGTCGCAAAGCAAAGGCCATGTCGCCGGTGCCGCAGCAGAGGTCGAGAACGCGAGCTCCGGGCCGGGCCAAGATCTGACGAAAGGTGCGCGCGGCTCGCCGCCACCACAGGCGGTCCACGTTGAACGACAACACATGATTCAGCAGGTCGTAGCGCGGCGCGATCGAGGTGAACATCTCCCGCACGGCGTTGGCGGCCGAGCGCTGATCGCCCGCTCCTTGCGGCGCGGCGCCGACTACGCTTGACTTGCTGATTTCCGTCACGATAGCTCAACACGCACACTGAGACGTCATCCCGAAGGCCCGTGTTTTCTCCAACGGGCCGAGGGATCTCGCGCGCATCACCGGAGCGCTCCGCGCGAGATCCCTCGCTCCGCCTGAAAAACGGCTTCGCTCGGGATGACGCCCCCGAGGAAAACCGATATCTGATCAAGACTCGAACTCAGCTGCTACTTGCAATTACGACTACTTCCTCTTCTTTGTCTTTGTCTTGAGCTGCTTGACGATGCGTTCGATCTGCAGCACGTGATTGGTGTCGTGCCCGGCGAACATGCGCACCAGATGCGCAACCGTCTCTTTGCCGCGCTCAAGGTGCATACCATAATGGTCCCAGGCTTCGCGGGGAATTTCTTTCAGCAGCGCCAGATTGTTTTCGCGCAGCACACGGAACACTTCCAGCGACCGCCGTACGTCCCGCTTCTGGTATTGAAATACCGATGCCCAGGCGTCCTGATCGAAGGGTTGAGTCGTGACGCCGTTCTCGCCGATCACCGACCGCATGCGCCAGCTCGCGGCAATTTCGGTGTCCGCCAGGTGCGCGACAATCTCGGCTATCGACCATTTCGCCGGCTCGGGCCTCCATTTCATCTGCTTTGCCGTCAGTCCGTGAATCAATCTTTTCAGCTTGCCCACGGTGGCGCGCTGCACCTTGATTGCGTCCTGGCCCTCGACGTGGCCCAGAATACGTTGGATATATTGTTCAGCTGTTTCCTGCATATTGGACCTCAGGAACTAAAGCCCTCATTGATTCAACGCGAACAACGCGGCCCTGAAGGGCCGCTCTTCCACGGCAGCCCACACATTCGGGACCTTGCCGCAGCCTGCGAAGCCGTGCCCTTCCCAAATTTCACCACAGCCATTCTATTTTCCCCAAACCCAGCCGCCGCGCGACAAATGACGCAACTCCTCGACTGAAGCCACAACGGCGGAGTCGGGCACGTCGCTGGCCACTTCCACCTTGCCGATCTCGCGCGGCAGGACGAAGTGCACCACTCCGCTTTGTGTCTTCTTGTCGCTCTGCAGCCGGGCCAGAATTCTGCGCGGGCTGACGCTGACTTCCGGCAAACGCCCCAGGCTCAACACGGCATCGGCAATGCGGCCCGCGGTCACGCTGTCGGTCCGGCCTACGCTCAGCGCGATGTTGGTGGCGGCGATCATGCCCCAGGCAACCGCTTCGCCGTGCAGAAGACGGCGGTAGCCGGTCTCGGCTTCCAGCGCGTGGCCGATGGTGTGGCCGAAATTGAGGACACGCCGCAGACCTCCTTCGCGTTCATCCGCGGAAACTACTTCGGCTTTCAGCTTCACCGATTGCGCGATCAGCCATTCCAGTTCCACCGGATCGCGCTTCAAAATACGGGCGCGGTTCTGCTCGAAGCGCAGAAACAGCTCAACGTTGCCGATGACCCCGCACTTCAGGGCTTCATACAATCCGGCGCGAAACTCGCGATCCGGGAGAGTCTTCAGCACGGTGGGATCAATCAGCACCACGCGAGGATGGTAGAACGTTCCCACCAGATTCTTGCCGGCGACGAGATTGACTCCGGTTTTGCCGCCGATCGAGGCGTCCACCTGCGCCAGCACTGTGGTTGGAACCTGCACCAATTCGACGCCGCGCATGTAGAGCGAAGCCAGCAGCCCGCTGACATCACCGACGACACCGCCTCCGAAGGCAACGATGACTGCATTGCGGTCGGCGCCCAGGCGCACCAGTTTTTCGGCCAAGCTTTCCACCGTCGCCAAGCGCTTGGACGGTTCGCCATCCGGCATGACGATCACTCGCGGGGCGAACTCGGCGGCTCTCAGTGACTGGAGCAGCTTTCGACCCCAGCGCTTGCGGACGGGAGCAACCGTCACCACGAAAATGCGGCTGGCGCGAGGCAGCAGATTGCCCAGCACGGATCCGGCGCCGGCGAGCAGGCCGTTCTCAATCCAAGCCTGATAGGGCCGTTGGGGAACGTGGATGGTGACTTGCGGCATGGCGGTTCCATCATAACGTAAGGCCAGAAACAAACCATTGCCCGCGGCCGTGAAGTGATACCATGTCCCCGCAATGAAGGGCCTTCCCGCCGAAACTGACTTCGTGGTGCTGGGCGCCGGGATTGCCGGCCTGCGCGCCGCCATCGAATTGGCCGCGGCTGGACGCGTGCTCGTAGTGGCAAAAAAGCAAGTCCCTCACTTCAGTGCGCAATCGCCGCCCGCGAGCAGCACCGCGCTTTTCAGTGATGAAGACGAAGTGAGCCTGCATTTGCAGGACACGCTCAACGCCGGGGAGGGCCTGTGCAATCCGGCGGCAGCGAAGACTCTGGTGGAAGAGGGCCCAGAGCGTATCGAGGAGTTGATCGCCTGGGGCACACACTTCGATCCGCAGCACGCCAAGCTGGTCTTCGAACAGGAAAGTACGCACTCCCGCAGCCGCGTTTTGCATGCGCCGGGCGATTCGACAGCGAACGAAATCGTGCGGACGCTGGCGGCAAAAGCCCACGCGCTCAAGAATGTCTCCTGCGCCGAATCTGTTTTTGTAACCGGCCTGGTCGCCGAAGACGGGGCCGTCAGTGGTATCTCGCTGATGGACGAGAAAGGCGTTCCGCAGGAGTTGGCCTCGAGCGCGGTGCTCGTGGCCACGGGCGGCTGGGGACAGATCTATCGTCACACGACGAATACAGAAACGGCCACGGGCGACGGTGTGGCCATGGCTTACCGGGCAGGAGCTGAAGTCAGCGACCTGGAGTTCGTTCAGTTTCATCCCACAGCGCTCTACCTCAAGAAGGCACCGCGCTTCCCACTGGGGGAGGAACTGCGCAGGGAAGGAGCGCATCTGCGCACCATCGAACTGAACCGCTTCATGGCCAAGTACCACCCCATGGGCGAACTGGCGCCGCGCGACGTGGTGGCGCGCGCGATTATTCACGAAATGGAAGTGAGCCGCGCCAAAGATCCGTTTGTCTATCTGGATTTGACCCACCTCGACGCGGCCAAGGTACGGAAGCGGTTTCCACGCGTCTATGCCACCTGCATGCAGCACAACATCGATATCACGGAAGACCTGATCCCGGTTCGCCCTGCCGCGCACTACGCCGTAGGAGGCGTGCGGACCGCTCTCGACGGCAAAACCAATATCCCGGGACTGTTTGCGGCGGGCGAGGTTGCTTCAACCGGCGTGCATGGGGCAAATCGGCTGGCGGGTAACGCTGTGCTCGAAGCTCTCGTGTTTGGCGCTCGGGCCGGGAGGAGCATGCGACAGGCGCTGCGAGCTGGCTTGAAGGGGAGGACGCAGCTCAAGGCGGCATATTCGAACGGGCCGGTGGATGCCGGCATCGAAGAGCTGATCGGAAAGATTCAGGATCTCATGTGGAACGACGTGGGAGCGGTACGCATGCGTGCCGGCATGCAAACTGCAATTCGCAGCCTGGAGGACATGTCGCCCAGGCTGGCGCACCCCAAAACGCGGCGGGCACACGAGGCTGCCCACATCCATTCGACCGCCCTGCTGGTGGCCAGGTCGGCCCTGGCCCGCGAAGAGAGCCGCGGCACGCACTACCGCATGGACTATCCTGATCACGATGACAGAAAGTTCTTGAAACACTCGGTCGTGAGGAGCGAGAGCGTGCGCTTTGCGTGAGCGGGAGCAATTTTTGAATGTTGATTGTTGATTGTTGAACAAAACCACGCTCCGACAGGCCCCATTATTCACGAGAGTAATCGGCACGAGTGGAACTCGCGCCCTTCCCGGTTGATTCCCGCCGCCTCAGGCCGCGGCGGTCAAGAAATCAACAATCATCAATTTTCTTCTCCTCGGGATATAGCAGCGACGCCCCAACCGAAATCAGCAGCACTCCGGCGATCACGGCCAGCGTGGTCAAGATCGGAATCCTTACATAGTCAGGCGCGATCATCTTTGCCCCGACCAGAACCAGCACCACGGCCAGTCCGTAATGCAGGAAACGAAAAGTTTTCATCAGGCCGGAAACCGCGAAATACATCGAGCGCAGGCCGAGAATCGCCAGCACATTCGAGGTGTAGACGATGAAGGCGTTCAGAGTAATGGCGAGTATGGCGGGGATGGAATCGATCGCGAACAGAACATCGGTGGTCTCGATCACCAGCAGTACCACCAGGAGCGGCGTCGCATACAGTCGCGAATTCTCCTGCCGGTTGCGCACGAAGAAGCGGCCGCGGTCGTAGTTGGCGGTGACCGGAACAAACCGGCGCAAGCCTTTCACCACCGGGTTCGCAGCCGGATCAATCTGGTGATCGCCGGCCAGGCAGACCCGGATGCCGCTATAGACCAGCAGCGCTCCCAGCGCATAAACCAGGCCGTGAAAACGATGAATCAACCCTACGCCGGCGCCGATGAAGATGCCGCGCATGATAAGCGCGCCCAGAATGCCCCAGAAAAGGACCCGGCGCTGTTGTTCCTCGGGAACTGCGAAGTAGTTGAAGATCACCAGGAAGACAAAGAGGTTGTCCACGCTGAGCGAAAGCTCCAGCACGTAGCCAGTGACGAACTCCAGCGCCGCCTGATGCCCCTGCCAGAAGTAGACGAGCACGGCGAAAGCCGCTGCCAGCACCAGGTACAGAGCGCTCCACGCCAACGCCTGGCGAGGCGGCACAGCGCGGCCGGACCGGTGGAAGACGCGAAGGTCCAATACCAGCATGCCCAGCGCGAAAAGATTGAACAGGAGCCAGTAGTAGAACAAGCGGGAATCCCTGGAAGTCTAAGGAATTTTGATTGTTGAATGTTGATTGTTGAATGTTGAATGAAACCCCTCAGCCCGCCGTCGCACAGGCTTTTCAATCATCAATCAACAATCACTTTTGCCTTCCCCGCTTGCCGCTGACCCAATCGTCCCAGATGCCTTCGGACTTGAGCAGTTCGACGCCGTTGGTCTCGCGCATGGTTTGCTCAATCTGATCGTGCGTCAACCGCGGGCCGATCTTTTCCGGCAGGTTGGCCAGACCCGTGCTCAGTGCGGCGGCTTCCGCCACCTGCTTCTTCAGTTGAGCAAAATCCACCTTGTCGTAGGTGTCCGACACGGCGTGGTAGTTCTCGATGTAATTTGCCTCCTGCTGCTCGGCCACGAACGTGGGCACGCCCTCCAGCATGAACTCGAAATGGTCGATACCCGATTCCATCTTCAGCGGCAGCTCCCGGACATCGAATTGAGCCAGCGGCGCGATCAGCTGTTTAGCCACATCGAGGACGTCTTTGCGGCCGCCGACCGAAAATCCCGTCGTCTTGCCCGTACCCTCATCGTAGATGATCACGCCGGCGGCCCTGTCGAGTTCGAAACGGTGGTTCACCGCATAAGCGCGAGAGCCCAGCAGCCCCTCTTCCTCGCCGGAGAAAAGAATGAAGCGGATGGTGCGGCGCGGCGTCACACCCGCGGCCTTGATGGCCCGCAGCGCGTCCACCACCAGGGCAGCGTTGCAGCCATCGTCCAGCGCGCCGGTGCCCAACTCCCACGAATCGAGGTGCGCGCCGAGAATCACGAACTCGTCGGGTTTCTCGCTGCCCTTGATTTCTGCGATCACGTTGGCAGATCGGATGGGGCCGCCGATCTGGTTGGGAATGGAGAGATCGGCCCACACCATCCGTCCCGCCGCCAGCAGGCGCGCCATCCGTAAGCCGTCCTCACGGGCCACGATCACCGTGGGCAGCTGGTCGATTTCTCCCTCGCCGGAATTGGTGAAGCGGTAGAGGATGTCATGCTCACGCGAGGCCATGAAGGCGATGGCTTTGGCCTTCCCTTTCACGGCCTGATCAATGATGGGCGGGGCTTTGGTGTACTCGTCAGACAGGTCGTCCCAGGTCTTGAGGACGGTGGTGTGCACCAGAAGCAGTTTTCCGGAGATGTCCCCGGCTTTCTTGAAATCGGCTTCCGTGCCTTCGCCCACGTCCGCCACCGGGATGTGCTTCGCGGGAGCGAGCGCGGGAGCCCATGCCACCGATACCGCGCGCACGCGAAAGACCGAAAGCACAGTTCCACCGACTTTCGCGCCAATTTCGTACGACGTAGTCGCCGTCATTTCCGTGGCGCCTTCGGCCCAGGAATTCGGAATGGTGAACCCCTCGGTGTGGACGCTGTCGGCTCCGGCCGCGGTCAAGGCTTGCACTCCCCACTCGATCGCATGTTGCATGGCCAGCGTGCCGGGAACCCGGCCGCCGATCTCGTCGGTCAGATGCTGGAGATTGGTCTCCAGGGCAGAAGGCTGAAGGGCGGCCTGAATGACTTGATTTTCGGCGTTCGTGTCGGCGGCAGGAGTCGCGGCAAGACAGAGGAAACTGAAGATGCACAGGAAGAACCACGTCTTCAGGATTCGCATATGGCGTGCATTAGAAACGAAATCCTGAAAAATCGCAAAAATAAGTCGGCGGCGAAGTGCCACCCCGGGCGCTGCATTTCGTTCCGTAGCGCAGGCGAGGCGATCCGCATTGCCGACCAGGCGCACCGGATAGACTGGACGCGCTCGCCCGTGGTCAATGAGCTATTGCCTGGTTACAACATCCATTATTTGCCGGGGCATTGCTCCGGCGCTATCCGGCACGGGCCTTGCTCACGTCTTTTATGCTCAGGCAGCGGCGGCAACTACAGCGAAACCCCGGCGTTTCAGGGCAGGCTACGTGGCCGCACCTCGGACATATATGTTCGTTGCGCGTGTTCCTTATCATGGACATGAAGCCGTAGCCAGCAACAATGCAATAGGGGCAACATATCACTGGGGTCATAATCGCCTCTCCCATGGTGTGTCTCTTCGCAGATCCGAACGAACTCTGAAGGAGTGTCGAACTCGACACGTGTGAGGGCCGAACCTTTGGATTACGCTGTTTTCGCGCCCCATTGCTTTTCACGCTCTTCTCGCTCACGGGTCAGTTCTGTACCACCGAGATCCACGTCAAGCGAGAGTCCGGTTGGATCCGCATTATTCGCGACTCGGAACAAAGCTTCTGAAATACGGCTGACCGCCTCCCGGATATAGCGGTCCTGCTTTTCCGACTCAGTCAGGTTGGAAGCCATAATCATCTGAGTCACGGCATTGTGAACATGATGGTTAAGAAAGGCGATTTCCAGAGTCCTCCGAATCGATCGCTTCCGGGCTTGTTCGAGCGCAATCGTCACCAGGCATATCACGATTAGCGTGTCCACCACTGGTCCGGCTGTTGCGCTTACGTACCAGGCGAAGTGGTCATAGTGCAAAGTAGCTCCCACAGCCGCTCCAACGAGCGCCGCCGCTATCCCTACGACCAACGCCGTCGTCAGAGATTGGAGGAATGACGCCGACCCGTACCCCAAAATTCTGTTGGCATGCTCGTAAGAGCGAGATGACTCGGGCTTATCGGTTTTCATGGTAACCCCCAGCTTCACCGCCTGCTCGCGGGAACTTCTTGGCTTCTCGTTTGCGAGAGAAGGAGCAGATGTGGCAGCAGCGTCGACGCATGCCAGCCTGTGCTCCTCCAAGTCGTTCTTGGCGCGCTCCATCTCGACATCCTTATGGGCGGCAACCTGAACGCTGACCCGATAGTAGGCAGCAGATAGGGCCTCGAGGTGTTTGCTGCGCCTCAGTTCAAAAACTCGTTCCAGGTCGTTGCAGATCACGCAAGCCATAGCGATCCCTTCAGACTTTCCCCCAAACGCGCAGGGTCGGCCGGACGCATGTCTTTATCGCTGCGGTTTTAGGATCTCCTGCTCGGCGCGGAGCCAGTCCTGTTCGTCTCGGCCGGGTTCACCACCACGGCTTTCATACAGCTCATAGGCCCGCTCCCTTATCCTGTCTTGTGCCGGGACAGTGTCTGGCATCATCGCCAGCTTGGCAGGAGAACTTTTCGGTGGGATAGCAACATTTGACTTCGCTTGCTTAACGGACTTGGGATCGAACATAGTGGCGCCTCCTGAGAGCGGTGCACTAAGAGAGGCATACTTCAGATGAACTGCCTTAGTTCAGAGGACCTGAAAGAGGAGAGGAACTACTCACTCACTTTCAAGTTTACGCTGAACCCTCATCCGTGTCCAGTGTAGACATGTAGACCCCGATCCCCCTTTGGTTGGCGTAACATCCCGATTACGCTCAAACCCCCCTCAATGAGCGAAATCGTCTTCTTACAGCAAAGTACTGGCGGCCACGTAACTTTCGTCACTTAATCTTGCGGGGTTTGCAAGCTACTCTGGAAATGGCCTTCGCTGATCCGCTATGAGAACATTGCTTGCATTAGTAGTTCTCACTCCATTCCTCTCTGCACAAAGTCCTGTCGAGCCCCATGCGAATCTCCCCTTTGCGGGGAGCGAAATCCGCAGAGTATTACTCCTCGCGCGGGATGCGGCCCTTCAGCAGCAACGTGTAGAAGGGGGGATGCTTGGGGGATGGTTGCCGGACCGGTTGCAGACCTTGATGACCGGGTTCCGGGCCATTGACGACTGGCAGGACGCTGTCGTGTTGCAGAAGCGTGTAAACAAAGCTCACAAGGTCGACGTGCTTTATGCGCCTCCGCACGCCAACCCCGGAGATTACCAGCGGCTTCGGCACATAGCAGAACAGTTCGACAGCGAGTACGACCGCGATACGGGACTACAGAGGATAGTGTCCCAAGAGCTTGCGGATGGCTTTGTTGATGACGCTGAGCAGTCTGTCTCCTCAATCCCTGGTGCGTACATTCGCTCCCAAACCTACACGGATATCGCTGTATTTCGTTGGAAGCAAGGACAAGTGGATGCCGCAGGCACGTCATTCGAGGCTGCCACGAATACGGCCTTAAAAATGAAGGATAGCTTCATGGTGAATCCACTGCAAGGTGAGGCGAGGCAGTTGGACAACATCGCCAAACGCCGGTACGAAGCTGGAGACGGACCCGGAGCAGTCGCAATGTTCGCTCATCTGCGTAGCATGGCAGAAGAGGCTGACGAACCGTTTCGCAGTTTCCTCTGTGGAGACTCTGCTCGCACTCAAGCGGAGCTGGGTCTATTTGACGGTGCGCGAAGCTCGGTCAGGTGCATCAGGGATGAACCAGATCGCAAGTCTGTTGAGAACGAGATTGCAGAACAAGAAACGATGCAGTCTCAACCGGCGAAAGCCATCGCGAATGCGATGGGTGCTGCCGATCCCGTAGACCAAGTCGGCCTGCTCGCAGATATTGGAGCGAAGCAAGCCGAGGCCGGGAACAAGAACGAAGCCATGCGTGCTCTTGACCAAGCGCTAGGAATCGTTCCGCATCTGTCGGGAGCGAATCAATGGCTGGCATACCGTTTGCGGTTAATCGCCGTTACTTACTTACGGATGGGTGCTAGGGACAAAGGAGAACTAGCTCTGCAGACGCTACGTGCCCTAAAAGAGTCCGCTGTTTCGCATCTCGACCAATATGACTTCCTATACGATCTAGCTGTCGGGTATGCCGCCTTTGGCCATTTCGATCAGGCGCATTCGTACATCAGCGAAATGGACAACCCGAATGAGCAAGCCTGTAATGCGGTTGCTTATGAGCAGGCGCAGCAGGGAGAAGCTGACGAGGCCGTGATCTGGGCTGAACACCTTAGGGACCCTAGCGCACGAACTTCCGCGTTGGTAGGCATCGTTGAAGCGATGTTGGATGCGAATGAAGCACATATGGCGAAGACAAATCGCTAGTGGCCCCGCTGCTGCCGAGTTCCGTCTCGAAGAGAAATTGCACCGACCTAATTAGCGGTTGATGATAAATCCCCATTACACTCATCCTATGAGAGAGGATGTCAAGAACAAACACTTCTCCGCTCCTCTCGGCGAG
>OMOD01000176.1 GCA_900290255.1 Candidatus Sulfotelmatobacter kueseliae | reverse complement strand
CTCAGATGTGTAGCTTAACTTCCGGTCTCAAACTGTCCCATTTCCGCTGACGTGGCACACCTTCTCATCCTATCTACCGGGTGGAGCGAACCAGTTCCCGGGCGAGAGTTGCACCCGCTGAAGTCCAGCGCCTTTTCACGGCGCACTGTTACGCCAACTAAGAACAAGCTCATGAACGGACCGCATTTAGTAAAATCAAGAAACCCAATTTCCCTTGCCGCCAACCGTCCAAGAGATGACCGTAAGCGCGCAGACCCGAACGAAGACTGCGCAAGGCGGTACGATTACATATTCGGTGGCGGTGACAACCTAGACGGGGCGATTCCGAGGGACCCGACTCTACAACGCTGCACACCCGGGCATCACCACACGCGCCGCGCTCAACCCTGCAAAGAATTCTGCAACATCCTGCGGTGTCGTCCGCAACTGTCCTTCCGCCAGCGTTTCTCCCTCCAGACCCAAAATGCAGTAATGGCTGCACTGATCCCCAAGATCCACGCCCACCGTCAGACGGTCAAAGTTGGGACGAACCTCCCCTCGTTGATCCTCTTCTCCTGCGCTTGCTGCAACCACTTTCGAATCCAGCTTTTCCCTCAGTTTCCCCAACAACTCCGCCAGCACTTCCTTCGGATCCCGCTGCACCGGGCCCCGCGACTTCGCCAGCTTCGATGTCGGTTCACTCTTCTTGGGAGAATTGCTATGCTTCTTCAAGGTCGATCTCCTTATCCGTTTTGATTGCACCTTAGAGTGCGTTGATCACCGGTAGCTTAACGCCACCCGTGATCGGGGATCGACATTCTCATCCCATCTATCGGGATGTTACGTCAACAAATCGAGTAGATTCCCCCTGCTCCGATTACGGCGTGATCTCAAACACCAAGCCGTAGTTGTGGCTACTGCCGCCGTTAGCTACAGTGCCATAGAGATTGCCTACCGGGTCGAAGGTCACTCCACCCTGAGGGTACATCCCGTAGCCCAAGAAAGCGTGAAGCACTGTTTCGCTCCAGCCTCCGGCGCCGGATGTCAGCTTGAATACGACGCCACAGCCGTAGGGAGGACACGCGTTGAGGTCGCCGCCGTACTCGGTGGCGCCGTAGAGACTGCCACCGTGGAATGTCAGCCCGGCAACGGGCGGACCGACACTGGGCTCGCCTCCCACGAATCCGTCCTTGCGTGTAAAGCTGTAGAGGTCGGTCTCCGTCCAGGTCTCGTCCGAGTTGGGCGCCAGCCTAAAGACGACACCATAGTGTTCCTCTCCGCCCGACGAGATGCCGTAAAGATTTCCGGCGCAGTCGAAGATCAGGCCGGACATCGGATAATTTCCGAACAAACTGCTCAGAAGTCCCAGAAAACTGTAAGCCACGCTGTACGTCCAACTCCCGTCAAGGTTGGGCTTCAGCTTGAACAAGGTCCCACAGCCGAAGTTGTCGTAGCCCCAACCGCACGTCGTACCGCCGAACACGGTTGTGCCGTAGAGATTCCCGGCCCCGTCAAAAACCAGCCCCGACTCCGGATAGGCACCGTCGCCGTCCCCGCCACCGGCAAAGCTGTGAAGCCCGCTCTCCGTCCAAGTGCCGTCGGGGTTATGCGCCAGCTTGAACACCGCGCCCCAACTCATGCCGCCGGAGAGAGTTGTGCCGTAGAGATTGCCAGCCGCGTCCAAGATCACCCCCGCAACAGGATTGTAGGCGTCACCTGTAAAACTATAGAGGACGCTCTCCGTCCAGGTCCCGTTGGGGTTATGCGCCAGCTTGAAGACGGTGCCCATGCCATTGGCACCGCCCAATTCGGTTGTGTCATAGAGATTGCCAGCCGCGTCCAAGACCAGCCCGCCACAAGGATTGGCCCCGTCCGCGCCTGTAAAGACATGAAGTATGCTATACGTCCATGCTCCCTTCGGATTGGGCGCCAGCTTCCAGACGATCCCACAGCCTCCCTCGTTGCACCCTGACCCGGCACCGTATGCGGTCGTGCCGTAGAGGTTGCCGGCGGCATCACGAACTAGGTTTCCCGTAGGGTGCTGCGCCCAGTCGAATACATGGAGAATTTTGTAGGAGCTTGCGGCAGCGCTGCTCGCCAAGAGCAAAGCAACTGTCATGATTGCGAAGATTGGAATGAAGATTGCCCAACGCTTTGTTCGCTGCATCTGATTACCCTCCTTAATCTGCGACCAAAGATGAAATCGTTGCAGGGATGACCCTTCTCAGCAGGAAGAAAAGAAAGTTGCGGAAGCAACGTTGCTCTTGCAGGGTCATGCGCCGTGGGTCGCATGTCTGTCCTCCGAGGGAGAAAGGAAATTACGAAGGAGCCACCATACTCTGCCTTTATTAGTCCTGTAGTGCCGATCCGTCTGTGATCGTCGTCACGCCTGCTCAGTAGGAGGCTGCGCTCGTTGAACCTAGAGAGTCCCTGCCAGAAATGAGCAGCACGGCGTGGGGCCGAACGCGGCATGGTTGACGCTATCAGATGGGATGAGAAGGCCGGTCTCCGACGGGATGCTGTACGCTCCCAAGTTGTCGACGCGCTCGAAGCGCAAGAGATAAAGGAGACCGGCAATGAAGAAGGTTAGCACTGCAGCGGCCGAGCAGAGCAGGAATTTTTCGAATCAGAAGCTGACGATCGGCTTGGACCTGGGGGATCGATCGAGCTGGTATTGCGTATTGGACGAACGAGGCGAAGTGCTGCTGGAGCAGAGGCTGGGCACAACTCCGAAGGCCATGCGAGAAGTGTTCGGCGGGATGCCGCGCAGCCGGATCGCGCTGGAGACGGGAATGCATTCGCCGTGGGTGAGCCGAGTGCTGAGCGAGTTGGGGCACGAAGTGATCGTGGCGCATGCAACCCATCCGAGCATCTGCACTATCCACGAAATCGATGACCGCGAAACCAGCGCTCAGAGCCTATTTCTTCATGGCAGCATTAGCGGCTTCGGCGGCGGCCTTCAGTTCTTGGTTAACCTGCACCAGGAGCTGCCTTGCCCTTTCGGCATGATCTTTCATGTCGTATCTGTTGTCCTTTTGGGCTTCTGCAATGTAGTGGTTGGCTTCAACGACAAGACGCTGCGCCTCTGCCAAATTGGGATGTCTATTCTTGTCAATGTCCACTACCGGCTCTTGGGCCATGATAACTACGCAAAACAGTAATACGCTCAGAATCGCTGTGACCTTTCTTTTCATTTTTCCCTCCAGATCAGGCGGATTTTGCGAACATGAGTGTATCATCCTCTCCGGCTTTTTGTTTTCTCGCCATAAACGACTTCCCATGGGGCGGCATCCCATCGGACAGCTTGGCGTGCGAGGTCAAGTCGTGGCTATTACAACTGAGGCCAGTCACTGACGCCGACCATGGCATCGTGCTAAGGGCCTCAAATTGTATTCCCGACAATTTCTCACATTCCGGGCTCCAGTGGGCTACCGCTTGGGTCTTTCTAGGCCAGTATGTAATCTCCTTACTTGGACAGCTTCTTGCTGATCCAGTATCCCTACCAAGTCCTATTACTTGGACAGCTTCTTGCTGATCCAGTATCCCTGACCAAGTCCTAGCCTCATCCGCAAAGTTCATCTCCTCCCGCTTGCCCACGCGAGAGGCCAAGGCGAAGTAAGCGAAGCTGCAATGAATGCGCTCAAGCTGCCGGCGTGAAGGTTTTGTTAGGTGCTCTTAGGACAACGTTTCACCATGAACTAGTTCTTCCACATAAGCAGAACCTGCCCATCTCTTCGCTGGCCTTCTGACGGTTGACGTGATGGACCTCGGATATCTACCGCTGTTCCGTCCGTGGCGCCAGACTCACCGTGAGCCCTTCCCCCGGGGTGCAGACAGTCGTGGGCCCTCGGGGTACGGGTCTACGGCTGACAATGCAAAAGACTGCGGCGAGAGCGATCTCCTTCAAGCATCTTGGGAGGATAGCAGGTCCGCTACTTCTCCTAGCCGGCCTCACTTTTCTGGTCGGTTGCCAGGGTTTGAGCATTGCTGGCTCTTCGGCCCAGCAACAATTCGGCACGCTGACCTGGGCTACTGCAACTCTAGATTTTGGCAACGTCGCGGCGGGCAGCGGCGAGACTCTTTCAGCCTCCGTGACGAACTCTGGGGCTGCACCAGTTACCATCAGCAGCATCGCGATCTCGAGCCAGTGTTTTTCTCTGACTGCGCCCAGCCTTCCTCTTGCTGTCGCCGCCGGACAGAGCACCCCGATCAGCATCAAGTTCGCACCTAGCGCGGCAGGAACCTTCACCGCTACGGTTGCCATTACAAGCAACGCATCGAATACTGCAACCAACCTCAACCTCGCGGGAACCGGAACTGGAACTGGAGCAGCCCCTGGGCAGCTTACGCTCAATCCGAGCAGTGAGGCCTTCGGTAGCTTGATCGTGGGAACCCAGCAAACGCAAGTGGTGACCCTGACCAATACCGGCGGATCGAGTGTCAGTGTCTCGCAGGCTTCTATCAGCGGCACCGGATTTCAACTCAGCGGGATCACCACTCCCCTGACACTTAACGCTTCCCAGAGCACCACCTTCACAGTCGCCTTCGCACCTCAGACGCCCGGCAGCGTAAGCGGAACGGTAACCATCAGTTCAAATGCTTCCAATTCCACTCTGACGATGGCGTTATCTGGTACAGGGATTTCGCCTGGCGACCTGTCACCAAGTGCGACCACTCTCAGCTTTGGCAGCGTGACCGTGGGCAGCAACCAGTCCCTGTCCGAGACCGTGACCAACACAGGCGGATCGAGTGTCACCATCTCGCAGGTGGGCATCAGCGGCACCGGATTCAGCCTGAGCGGGATCACCGCTCCGCTCACCCTGACGGCGGGACAGAGCACGACCTTCAGCGTCTCGTTTGCACCCACCTCGGC
>OMOD01000061.1 GCA_900290255.1 Candidatus Sulfotelmatobacter kueseliae | reverse complement strand
CCAACGGGATCCTGGTTTACGACACCACAGGCGCCAAGAATCAGCTCATCTGGACGGACCGGCGAGGCCAGCGGTTGCAGCCCATCGGCGAGCCGGGCTTTTATGGCCCGCCCCGCATCTCTTCCGACGGCCACTCCGTGGTGGCCCAGAAGTTCGAACCTGGCGGTGGCACGGACCTGTGGATCATCGATGCCGAACGCGGCCTTCCCCGCCGCTTGACATCCGATGCCAGGCTGGATAACTACCCCATCTGGTCGCCAGATGGCCGCACTGTGGTTTTCAGCGATACGCGAAACATTTTCCGCATGGCTGTCACTGGGACAGGCGGACAAGCGCTAGTCTCGTCCGGAACCAACCTCCGGATCGTTACCGATTGGTCGCGGGATGGCTCCACTATCTTCTATTACGAGGCGTTCCCAGCTACGAAAAGCGATCTAGCCACGCTGGCAGTGACGGCGGACGGCAAGGTGAAAGACGGTGCAAAACCGCGGCTGTATTTGTCTACACCGGACCAGGAAACTTGGGCTCGGTTTTCACCTGAACCGAACCCTCGGTGGGCCGCTTACCAATCCGATGAGTCCGGAAAGAATGAGGTCTACATCGACTCCTTCCCCGAACGCCGTGGAGCTGTGCGGGTCTCTACCGCCGGAGGGAGCTATCCTCAGTGGGGGCCGATCACCGGTTTTCGAAGCGAGCTGTTCTATGTGTCCGCGGACGGCAAACTGATGGCTGCGGAGTTAAAGCTTCAAGAAGGGATGGTGGAGCCTTCCCCACCGCGGGAGCTGTTCGCGCTGGCGCCCGCGGAAGTTCAGGCCGGATCGAGCCCTTTCGACGCCGCGCCCGACGGCCAGCGTTTCCTGGTTCGCACACCTGTGGACCCGGTTCATCCTCTGACCGTGATCGTGAACTGGCCCGCGCTGTTGAAGAAGGTAGCGCGAACACGCTGAATACTTGAATTGGATGGCCATCCTACCGGACGACACCATCGCTCGGCGGACGTCGGAGTTCCGATAGCGCCGGAAATTTCCGACAAAAGGCCTATTCTGGGATGATTCGCCCAACTAAGGAATGGTCGGCCACCCTTCCATAAAAAATACTAATGGAGGCGTGCGCGGACTTTATGAGCCACAGCCATGGCTCGATTAAGGCCAACGGGCGAGGAAGTCGGCCGGATTAGTAATGGGAAGCCGGCTTCTCGGAAGTGGACCGATATCGGGCATTGAACTAAGCCTCCGGCAGGTTGGCCCGATGCTTTAGAGGCGGGGTTTCAGCAGAGAGCGTTTTGTGGTGTGGTCACAACGAAAGGAGTTTCGTCGTGACCCCACTTCGACAACGAATGCTGGAGGATCTCCAGATCCGCCGGTACTCTCCCACTACCATTCGGATTTACCTGCGTGCGATCGCCGAGTTCGCCCAGCACTTCGGCAAAGCGCCCGACCGGCTGGGCGCCGAGCACATCCGCCAGTACCAGTTATTCCTGATCAAAGAGAAGAAGGTGTCGCGCTCCACCTTCATCCAGATGGTGTGCGCACTGCGTTTCTTCTATAGCCAGACCTTGAACCGCAAAATCTCGCTGGAACGCATTCCCTTTCCCCGGCGCGAAAGGAAGCTGCCGCTGATCCTGAGCCGCGAGGAAGTGAAAGCGCTGTTGGAGGCGCCTAGCGATCTTCGGCATCGTACTCTGCTGGCGATCCTATACGGTTGTGGTCTCAGAGTATCGGAACTCACGGAGCTCAAGGTGAGTGACATCGACAGCGCCCGCAAGGTGCTGCGAGTTCGCCATGGGAAAGGGCGTAAGGAGCGGCAGACTCTTCTTCCCCACAAACTGCTGGAGCTGCTGCGATGCTACTGGCGAAACCAGCGGCCTGCCGATTGGTTGTTCCCCAGCACGGATTCCACCCGGCCCATTTCTCCCAAGGCTGTGTACCTGACTTGCCGGAAGGCCGCGCAGAGAGCGGGCATCTCCAAACCCATTCACCCCCACTCGCTGCGTCACGCTTTCGCCACGCACCTGCTCGAAGCCGGCGTCAACCTCCGCACCATTCAGATCCTGTTGGGTCACGCCAACCTGGAAACCACCGCGCGCTATTTGCACGTCGCCGACGTGGCCGTTCGTTCCACGGCCAGTCCGCTGGATTCGCTCGATCTGGATTTGATTCCGCCCCACGGATGAAACCACATCGGCTGGAACTGGCCGATGTCTTTCGCACTCATCAAGATGATTTCCTGGCTCGCTGGAACCCGGTGTTGTCCCGCCAACAAAGGCGGGCGTTGCGAGACATTCGCGACTGCCGGACCGCGGTCCTAGGCGGTCACCTCCATGAGTGTGACCGGTGCGGGCATCGCGTCATCTTATATAACTCCTGCCGCAACCGGCATTGTCCCAAGTGCCAGGCCACTGCGCGCGCCACCTGGCTCGCTCAGCGAGAGACCGAGCTTCTTCCCGTCCCCTATTTCCATGTGGTCTTTACACTGCCTCAGCAGATTGGACACCTGGCGCTTCAGAATGCGAGACCGATCTATAACATCCTGTTCCGCGCCGCTGCTCAGACGCTGCTGGAAACGGCTGCTGATCCCAGACTGCTGGGCGCTTCCATCGGCTTCTTGGCGGTGCTCCACACCTGGGGGCAGAACCTGCACCTCCATCCCCATTTACACTGCGTAGTGCCCGGTGGAGGAATCTCGCCGGACGGGTCGCGCTGGATTGCCTGCCGCAAGGACTCCTTCTTTCTTCCTTACCGCCTCCTCAGTCACCGCTTCCGCAAGAAGTTCCTGTCACAACTGCGCCAAGCCTTCCGCCACGGCGTCCTGCGCTTCACCGGTGAACTCCGATCCCTGGCTTCTCCCGCGGCATTCGAAGCCCTGTGTGAGAAAGCCGCCAACATCGAATGGGTGGTTCACATCAAGCCCCCCTTCGGCGGACCCCGGCGCGTGCTTAAGTATCTGGCTCGCTACACCCACCGCGTGGCCGTCTCCAACCATCGACTCCGCGCCCTCCAAGACGGCCGCGTCAGTTTTGAGTGGAAAGACTATGCGCACCACAGCCGGCGCAAGATCATGACCTTGGATGCGGTCGAGTTCATGCGTCGGTTTCTGCTCCACGTGCTGCCCCTCGGCCTGGTGCGCATCCGCCAGTTCGGCTTCCTGGCCAATCGCGTGCGCAAACACAAGCTGGAGCAGTGTCGCGCTCTGCTTTCTACCGCACAGCCCGACCCCACCGCCGATCCCCTCACCATCCATGCCCAGCCCGACGATCCGCAGGGGCACGAGTGCCCCCTCTGCAAGCTCGGCAGATTAATCCTGATCGAACTCCTCAGCCCCGCCCCGATC
>OMOD01000179.1 GCA_900290255.1 Candidatus Sulfotelmatobacter kueseliae | reverse complement strand
GAGTATCCCTTCAAGTGGTATCCGCCATTCGCTTCGATGATGACCATTTGCCCCTCCCCTCAATGAGGCCAGTACTCCAAGAACCAAGATACAAGTCAAGGAAAACAGAGAACGAAACATTGAAAACACAGGTACTTAAGTAACACTTGCATGATCGGCCAAACCATATCGCACTACCACATCGTCGAGAAACTGGGCGGCGGCGGTATGGGTGTTGTCTATAAAGCCGAGGACATGCGATTACATCGCTTCGTTGCCCTCAAATTCCTGCCAGAAAATGTTGCCCGTGACTCGCAGGTGCTTGCCCGTTTTCAACGCGAGGCACAAGCCGCATCCGCACTGAACCACCCCAACATTTGCACGATTCACGACATTGGCGAGCAGGACGGCCAGGCATTTATCGCGATGGAGTTTCTGGATGGTGCAACTTTGAAGCACCGTATCGCCGGGCGTCCGCTGGAAATTGAAATGCTGTTGTCGCTTGCAATTGAAATTGCCGACGCGCTCGACGCCGCCCACTCAAAGGGCATCGTGCATCGCGACATCAAGCCTGCCAACATTTTTGTCACCGACCGCGGACACGCCAAGATTCTCGACTTTGGGCTGGCGAAAGTGACACCTGTGCTCGCCAATGTCGGCGCTGGAGAAGGACCGCAATCTGCGCTACCAGCACGCTTCAGAGATGCGCACCGACCTGCAAAGGCTGAAACGGGACACGGAGAGCGGACGGAGTGCGGCGGCAGAAACTCCTACGGCTCGGGTTGCGAAGCTCTGGAAAATTGCCATTCCCGTCCTGCTTGTCGCTTTGTTGATCGCGGGAGGTCTTTACTACCGCTCGCATCAGCAACGCATGCGCCTGACCGATAAGGACACCATCGTCCTCTCCGATTTCGACAACAAGACGGGCGATGCGATCTTCGACGACACGCTCAAGACGGCGCTCAACGTCTCCCTGCGGCAATCGCCTTTCCTGAGCGCGCTCTCCGATCAGCAAGTCGCGGAGACCTTGAAATTGATGACCCGCCCCGCAGACACGAGACTGACTCCCGCAGTGACCCGCGAGCTTTGCCAGCGGGCGGGCAGCAAGGCTTACATTGCGGGAACGATTGGCGGTCTGGGCAGCGAATATGTGCTGGGGCTGAAGGCGGTGAATTGCCAGAGCGGAGACACGCTGGCCGAGGAGCAGGTGACGGCGGCGTCCAAGGAGAAGGTGCTGGACGCGCTGGGCGATGCGGCATCCAAGCTGCGCGGCGAACTGGGCGAAACGCTGGCGACGGTGCAGAAGCTTGATATTCCGCTCGAACAGGCGACCACGTCTTCGTTTGAAGCCCTGAAAGCATACAGCCTTGGCTGGAAGGCTTCTGAGAAAGGCTCCGCCGCAGCCCTCCCCTACCATCAGCGTGCCATCGAGCTTGATCCAAATTTTGCCATAGGCTACTGGGCAGTGGCCATCGACTACTACGTTCTCGGCGAGTTTGTGCGGGCCAGCGAGTATTTCGCCAAGGCATTCCAGTTGCGGGAACGTGCCAGCGAACGGGAAAAACTGGAGATCACCGGTCTCTACTATTGGAATGTGACTGGGGAACTGGATAAAGTAGCCCGGACGTATCAGGAGGAAATTGAGAGCTACCCGCGGGAAAGCGAAGGGTACGGCATGCTGGGCTTAGTGTACGCCGCACAGGGGCAGTATGAAAAAGCCGCGGAGGTCGGGAGGCAAGCCGTGCGCCTTGCACCGGATTCTGTATGGTGGTCCAGCGATCTCGCCTACTATGCCCTTGCCTTGCAGCGTTCCGACGAGGCGAGGCAGATCATCCACGAAGCGCAGGCGCGAAAGATAAATTCTCTTTACTTCCACGAAATTCTCTATGCTCTTGCCTTCCTCGGAGCGGACTCCGGGGCAATGGCGGAACAGCAACAGTGGTTTTTGGATACGCACGAGTATGAGAACTTTGGACTGGCGCTCGCATCCAACAGCGAGGCGTATGGCGGTCATCTAGGCAAGGCGCGGGAACTGACCAAGCGTGCTGTGGACTCCGCCGTCCGAGCGGATAGCAAAGAAAACGGGGCACTATGGCAGGCAAATGCTGCTCTCGAACAGGCCGCTTACGGCAATGCTGCGGAAGCGCGACAGTCAGCGGCAGAGGCTTTGAAGCTTGCTCCGACGAGTCGGAGCGTCGAGGGCCAAGCCGCGCTTGCGTTTGCCATGGCGGGCGATACGGCAAGAGCCGAGTCCTTGGCGCAGGACTTAGGGAAGCGCTTTCCGCTGGACACGCAGGTGCAGTCGCTTTGGCTGCCTGTGATTCAGGCACAATTGGCGCTGCACAGAAAGAACCCGGCTTCCGCCCTGAATGCCGTGCAGGCCGCTTCGCCCGTCGAGTCGGGCATGAGTCTCACGGCCTGC
This sequence comes from Candidatus Sulfotelmatobacter kueseliae, assembly GCA_900290255.1. GTDB lineage: Bacteria > Acidobacteriota > Terriglobia > Terriglobales > Acidobacteriaceae > Sulfotelmatobacter > Sulfotelmatobacter kueseliae. Next base: position 3,843 of record OMOD01000179.1, on the reverse strand, counting down.
CTCTATCCGGTGTATGTGCGCGGACAGGCATACTTGGCAGCCGGACAGGGCAGTGCTGCCGCCTCCGAGTTTCAGAAGATTCTCGACCACAGCGGCATCGTCTGGAACTGCTGGACGGGAGCATTGGCGCATCTGGCAGTGGCTCGTGGGAACGCTCTGCAAGCGAAGACCTCGCAGGGAGCGGATGCCGATGCCGCCCGCACTCGGGCGCTCGCCGCCTACAAGGATTTCCTCACCCTCTGGAAAGACGCCGACCCCGACATTCCCATCCTGAAGCAAGCCAAGGCGGAGTACGCCAAGCTGCAGTAGCAGGAAAGATTCCGGCCTTGTCGCTCGCTGTTCTCCGATGGTTTACGAAATCTCCGATGGTTTACGAAACCAGGCCATTACACTCAGAACCCGCGTTGGACCCTGAAAACTTTGTGCTAATTTGTGCTTACGCCCTGCAATTCCTGTCCATTCGTGTCATTGTTTGGCGTTGAAAACATTGGGAAACCCTCTGTTTGCAATATTGCCACGAATACAGTTAGTAAACACCACGCCGATTCACGATCCATCATGCTCTTCACCCGCTTTTTCCGGCATTCCTGCCTTTATTTCTGGTTTCCACCCTGCCATTGTCGCATTTCTAGTGCATTTTTTTGTTGACATCCACAGGGCGGATGCCGCAGATTGGCCCTTGTCGTAGGAACCTTTCCAGTAAACGGTTCCAGGAGTAGCCCCCGCTCTGGCTCTCCCACAACCCGAATGGCCACGACTCTTGCCCCGGTCGATTCACGGGAAGTCGTTCGTTGCGATCACTGCCTGCTGGTTCAATTCAGAACTTCCAACAACAATTGCCGACGCTGCCATGCATCCCTGGACGAGGAGCCTGAGCCGGAGCCCATTCCGGTAGCGGTTCCGGTCATGATGCCGCCGCCCGGCAACGGTCGCGGACATCTGAATCTGGCTACGTCGATCCGCTCGCTGCGCCTGCGCAACGGGCTCAGCCAGCGGCAACTGGCCGGACGCATGGCGGTCCCGCGCACCTACGTTTCCAAGATCGAAAACGAAAAAGCCACGCCCACGCTGTCTTCCCTGGAACGGCTGGCGCGCGCACTGGAGGTGACCGTGCCCGAACTGCTCAGCGGCGGAGAACGCAGCCGCCAGGAAGAAATCAGCGAATTGGTGAAAGACCAGTTTATCGCGGAGTTGCTGCCCTTCGTTTCGCAGCTGAACGGGATGCAGATGTCGAGCATCCTGACCCAGGTGCGGGATCTGACGGTGCGGCCCAGGAGGAGCGCGTAGGACCAAGTTTCAAAGTTTCAGAGTTTCAAAGTTTCGGAGCTTCGACTTGGAATGCCTTTACCTTGAAACTCTGAAACCTTGTCACTTTGAAACCTTGCTTTTATCCGGGCAACCAGCCAACACTAGAGCCGGGACTGTTTCTAGTCCCGGCTTTTTTTGTTGCCTTGTCATCCTGAGCGAAGTCGCCGCTCGCACACGCAAGCGGCGGCGCAGTCGAAGGATCCCTGCTCTCGCGTCCGCTCTGTCGGCTCCCTCCCCAAAGACTCGCCTTGAGGTGGAAGAGCGGCGCTTCAGCGCCGCGTCGGGGTCCTCCCAGAGCAGTGTGGGCTTTAGCCCCGGTGGAGGAGCTTTCTCGCTGCTATCAACTGGCGACCACCAGCCCTAAAGGGCCTCGCGATGCTCTCTTAACGCGGCCCTAAAGGGCCGCTCTTCCACGTTAGCCCAAAACGACGTCCCGTTCAGCCTGAATCCAACCTACATCGGCCCTCATCTATCGAGCATGAATCTGGAAAGAGTTGAAGATGCAATGCCAGCTGCTCTCGGTAATGCTGTGCCCCTGAGCCGGCCTGAAGACTCAATGCATCCGGTTCATGAGCACGGTCTCGCGAGCGCTACCGACGCTTCCCTGCTCGACGCGTATTCCCTAGCCGTCACCAGCGCGGTCGAGCGGGTGAGCCCGTCGGTGGTAAATATTGAAGTCCACCAGAGCGCGGGCCGAACGCGCTCCGGCCAGCCGCGCGAGCGGCAAGGCGGAGGCTCTGGTTTCGTGTTCGCTCCCGATGGCCTGATCCTGACCAACAGCCACGTGGTTCACAACGCCGCGCGTATCGGGGTGACGCTGGCCGACGGGCGGCGCATGCCGGCTTCGCTCATCGGCGACGATCCGGCGAGCGACCTGGCGGTCATCCGTGTCGACGAGCCTGGCTTCGATCAGCCCGGCCTGACTGCGGCCGCTCTGGGCGACTCGCAGCGCCTGCGCGTGGGCCAGATCGTGATCGCGATTGGCGCGCCGTATGGCTTTCAATCCACGGTAACGGCGGGCGTGGTGAGCGCCCTGGGCCGGTCGCTCCGTTCGTATTCCGGGCGGCTGATTGACGATGTCATTCAGACCGACGCCTCGCTCAATCCGGGCAACTCGGGCGGGCCGCTGGTCGATTCCGCCGGCCGCGTCGTGGGAGTGAACACAGCGACTATTCTGCCGGCGCAGGGAATCTGCTTTGCCATCGGCATCAACACGGCGAAATTTGTGGCCAGCCGCCTGCTGCGCGACGGCCGCATCCGGCGCAGCTTTATTGGCGTCTCGGCTCAGACTGTGCCCGTGCACCGGCGCGTGGTGCGGTTCTACGATCTGGCAAAGGAAACGGGTGCGCTGGTGTTGTCGGTCGAGGACGGAAGTCCGGCGAAGCGAGCAGGGCTGCGTGAAGGGGATGTCATCGTCGCATTGGAAGGCCAGCCCGTCGCCGGAGTAGATGATCTGCAGCGCCTGCTGACGGAGGTTCGCATGGGCGTAAGCTGTTCGCTTACTGTGCTGCGCTGGACCGAGAAGCTGGAGTTGAAGGTCGTGCCGGAAGAGTCGAAGTAAGGCCGCCCGAGGACTTGGTGGGCTACATGCTCCGCCATAGCGCTTTAAGTTGGACCAGCCCGAGCTCGATGTCGGTAACCATCGCTTCGAGTTCGTGCTCGTAGTAGACGCGCGATAGTGTGTTCGGCTTGGGTAGCTTCTCTACCCGTCGCTTCCACTGTTTATCCAGCGCCGAGAAATTGGCGAAGGCGCTCGCTATTACCGCATGGTGGAAATCAATCCCATCGCCGTCGCGTATTTGATAGCCGCTGTCGCAGATCAGGTCGCGCATAAGGCAGGCACGCACGAAGGTGGCGGCCCTTAACGGATCGAATTGCGGTTGGGGCATTGCGCCATCAAGCCATCCAGGAGTGCGCTTAAACTTGGCACGAAGGAGGCCGATTAACCTCTTTACTTCGGTATCAAACTCCCTACCCCTGTTGAGGAACCAGTCCCGTTGAGGGGCTAGCCAGTCGACAAACGAGCCAAGGCGGAAAAAACGCTCTGACAAGTCAATCACTCTGCCCGAGCCCGGCGAATCCTCGCAGGTGCGGTTAGCAAGATATGCGCGAAGCAGTTCCTCTGCGAAACAGCATTTCCCCGGGGGGCTGTCCCGCGGCTTCGCGCTCAATCACAGTGTCTAGGACTAATTCGACCGGATACCAGTGAGCCCCTAATTCGTCCAGAAACCCTTTAATGGCCGTCGAGGAAGAGCCCTGTGGCCCGCTAATCTCGGCAGCGTTCGCGAACGAGAACAGCAAGTCCGCCCCGTGGTTAAGCGCAGCAACAAATCGTCGACGAAGCGAGGGGTCGCCCTTCGCCAGCGTTTTAATAGCAAAGTTATCCAAGTAAATTGCGATGCCACCAACCGAGGCCTCGAAGGTTAGAGCACCGCCCGGTCCACATACTGCTCTTATCATTTGACCTAGTGATCTTCTGATTATCCGGTTGCTTCAGCAAGCCCCAATGGGTAGCGTATAAGGGTGGCCCGACCA
>OMOD01000058.1 GCA_900290255.1 Candidatus Sulfotelmatobacter kueseliae | reverse complement strand
ATCAAGACAGCCTTGGAACTCCCGTGACTCTTCACCTCGCCGGCGCGTACCCCGGCCCCCGCAGCACTTTCCCCGGCCTGGCTCCGGTCATCTTCCCCTGATCAATCACGGCAGTTCCGTTCACCAGCACGTAGTCCATGCCCTGCGCCAACTGATTGGGATCGGCGAAAGTCGCGAGGTCGCGCACCGTCGCGGGATCGAAGATCACAACATCCGCCCACATGCCAGCTTTCAGCACTCCACGGTCGGTCAAGCGCATGCGTTGTGCCGGCAACGCCGAGAACTTCCGAATTGCATCCTCCAACGTCAGCTTTTTTTCTTCGCGCACGTATTTTCGTAGGATGCGCGGAAACGTCCCGTAGGCCCGTGGATGAGGATGCTCCAACCCCAGAATCCCCTCAGGCGATGTCCCTGAGGAATCGTTGTCGATCGACACCCAGGGCTGTTGCAGCGCCAAAGCAACGTCGGGCTCAGACATTCCGAACACCGCAACATAAGTGAATGCATTGTCCTCAATCAGCAAATCAAATAGTGCATCCATTGGATCCTTGTTCCAGAGCTTGGCGATTTCGGCCAGCGTCTTTCCCTGCAAGGGCAGCAGCTTCGGGTTCTGCACCACTCCAATCAAAACCGACTCCGGGCCGGGAATTTCCTGCCATTCGTTGTCCCACTCCGTCGACGGAGTCTCCATGTCTTTGCGCATGCGAGCCCGCGCCGCTGGGTCTTTCAATCGCTCCACCAGCTTGGCAGCGCCGCCATCGTGCGCCCACTGCGGAACGAACGCCGAAAGATCATTGAACCAGGCGGGGTAAGCATAAGTATTGGCACTGACGTCAATTCCCTGGGCCCGCGCCGCATTGATCTTGGCCACCACCTCCGGCATGCGCCCCCAATTCTCCTTTCCTGCAACCTTGATGTGCCAAATCTCCACGGGAATATGAGCTTCCCGGCCGATGCGCAGCGCTTCATCGATCGCGGCCAGCACCGCGTCGCTCTCGTTGCGCATGTGGGTCGCGTAAATACCGCCGAATTTCGAAGCCTCGCTCGCCAGGGCAATCAACTCTTCGGTCTTGGCATAAGGCGCAGGCGCATACTCCAGTGCAGTCGAGACTCCCACCGCTCCTTCTCGCATGGCCTGTCGCACCAGGTCTTTCATCTGTTCGAGCTGCGCTGCCGAGGGCTGCTTATCATCGTCTCCCAGGACCATGCGGCGAACCTGTGTGGCGCCGACGTAGCTGGCCAAATTGATGCCAATCCCCTGCCTCTCCAACTTGGCGAAATACTCACCTAAGGTCCGCCAATCCGGGTTGAGATGGTAATGATCGTAGGTCGCGCGGTCGGCCGCAATGATGGCGTCGTTGAGCGGCCCAGCTGAATTTCCTTCCCCGGTGATTTCGGTGGTGATGCCCTGGTAGATTTTCGAAGGCACACGCGGTTCAACTTGGATGGTCAGATCGGATTGCCCCAGCATGTCAATGAACCCCGGAGCCACCACTTTGCCCTGGGCGTCAATGGTGCGCGTCCTGGCTGCTTCGCTCAGATTGCCGATGGCGGCGATCCTGCCTCCACGAATTCCGATATCCCCCGAATACCACGGCGAGCCGGTGCCATCGATAATGTGGCCGTTAGTGATGACAAGGTCGAACGTTGTGCTTGAGGTCGAAATCTGGGCCCGACAGATTGGGACCGACGAAAGTATTGCCAGAACCGCGATCTGCGTTGCCCAGCCTCTCAGGCGAATCAGATTCTTCATGTACGACCTCCGTTTGAATTTCGTGCTCTCCAAGTCAACGTCACTCCCACCAAGCTCCACACTCCCAACGCCAGCCATTCGTAGCCACTGAAGTGTCCGGGAACGGCGGGCACAACCTTCATAAGTATCATGAGCAGGCCGGGAACGGCGGGTACAACCTTCATAAGTATCATGAGCAGGCTGACCAGCACACCTGTCATCGCCATCACGCGCTCCAGCGGGGCAGGCCGCATCCAGTAGTAAGCCGCACAGGTCCCCAGCCAGCCCAGCGCCGACGCCACCGAGCCCACTTCTGTAATCGGGACGAGAATTGCATCCCCTGCGAACATGCACACCGCGGTCGCAATTCCAATGCACAACACCGCCACCGCCGGCGTTTGATTCCGGGAATGCACCTCACCCACCTGCGGATCCACCAGGCGCCGGCGCCCCATGGCAAACAATACCCGGCTGGCGGCCACCAGATTGCCATTGAACACCTTGAGCAGCGAGAGCAGCGCCGCCGCCAGAATCAGGCTCACAATCCAGCGCGAACCTATCGCATGTTCAAACGCAACTGCCGTCATGAATTTCTCACCGGTGAGTTCGTGCCACGGCGCGACGTATCCGACGGCCGCGATGATCACGGTATAAAACAGGACCCCGACCACAATCGCCATCCAAATCGCAGTGAAAAACTGACGAGAGCGAAACTCTGGGCGCGCTTCTTCCGCTCCTTTGACGACGGATTCAAATCCGGTCATGAAATAGGGCACGATCTGCATCACCAACAGCACCGAAACAAATCCGCCATGGGTAAACAGCGGCGGAAAGTTGCGGGGCGACCCTTTGCTCACGCCACAACCGACGAACACCAAGAACAACGCCAGCGTCCCGAAAACCGTCCAGTTCTGGAAGGTGGCGCTCAGCCGGATACCACGATAGTTCAGCACCGTAAGAAACGCCGTCAGCCCCAGGCCGATGATCAAGTGCGGCAAGTACACGGGCCGGCCGGCAATGCGATACACCTCCATTGAGTCGAGCGCTGGGAAGATGTAGCCTGCGATCCTGCCAATCGCGACCGCCTCCCACGGGCACACAATGAAGTAAGCCAGAACCATCATCCAGCCGGTGGCAAAGCTTACCGGCTGCGGAAACACTTTAGCGGTGTAGGCGACTTCTGCGGAAGCGTCAGGAATCGCCGCCACCAACCGGCCGTAGACGAAGCCAATGGGCAACAACAGCGCCCCGCCAATGGCGAAGCCCAAGATGGCGCCCAGCGTGCCGCCGCGCAGCAGCCAGTCGTCCATCACCACCAACCACCCCACGCCGACCATGCTTCCCCACCCCAGGGCGAAGTAGTCGACCACGCGCAGCTTGCGGGCAAGAGTCGTCACGGGATAAGGCGCGAATTATAAAGCAGGGACATCGAGAGAATCGTTGAAGCTGCTCGCTGTGCTATGTTTTAAGTTCGTGAATCTCGACTAGAGGCACTTATGCCCCGATACGAATATCGCGCCATCGGCCCGACGCCCGCAGCCGAGAAGGCATTCCTAACCTGGATCGACAAACTCGACCAGGAGTTCATCAACCGTGATCCTGAACATCGTAGCCATGTGGTCCGAAACGCGCTGCATGAGCTTTATCTCGGCCGTCCTTACGGCGCGCCGCACCCTAGCACGCCGTTGGCCGAGCAGATCTTGATTCACTCCTTCGATCCGCGCAATGCCACGCTGGAACCGGAGTCCTACGGCGACGTTGACGTCACCAAGTACAACGAACGCAAGCCTCTCATCTGGTTCTGGATGATGTATGACCGTTCACCGGCTGGTCTGAATCTGGATGATGTATGACCGTTCACCGGCTGGTCTGAACCACTGGCTTGGACACCGCGTTCGCGCTATGTTGGCCCGCCATGTCTTCAAACATTGCGGTAAGAATGTGAAGATTTTCCACGGGGTCGAGATCTCCTACGGTTATAACCTCACGGTGGAGGACAACTGCACCATTCACAAATACGTACTGTTGGATGACCGCGGCGAAATCATCATTCACGAAGGTTCCTCCATCTCCGACTATGCCAACGTTTACTCTCACGCCCACGATCTCAACGACGGCATGATCGTCAGCAATCAAAAAACCGAGATCGGCCCCAAAGCCCGCGTCACTTACCATGCCACCGTATTGAGCGGCGTCAGAGTCGGCGAACACGGCATGGTGGGATCAATGGGCGTGGCCTCCAAGGACGTCGCGCCGTTCCACATCGTCGGCGGCATTCCCGCCAAGCCCATCAAGGTGAAATCGATTGCACCGGAAGAGTTGTTGCAGAAGGGACTCGAGAAGCCATAGGGCCCCTCGGCGACAGCCGTGGTACGCGCCTCAAGCCTTGGTTTCCATCCCCATGTTAGTATCAACTCCAGCCCCGCATGACCCTGCAACATGTTGACATCCTGTTCCAGTTGATCGCGTTTCTGTTCGCGATCAGCATTCACGAGTCGGCGCACGCCTGGATGGCCAACCGCCGCGGCGACCCCACCGCACGCATGTTAGGACGGATTTCCCTCAATCCTATTAAGCACATCGACCCAGTGGGAACGGTTCTGCTGCCGCTGATCGCCATGTTGACTCATCTTCCGGTGATCGGATGGGCCAAGCCCACGCCCGTCGACCCGCGCAATTTTAAGAACCCGGTCCTCGACGACATTCTGACCTCGGTCGCCGGCCCGGTAAGCAACTTCATCGTCGCCACCGTGGCCACAATCTTGTTAGCTCTGATTTCTGTGGCTGCGCCCAATGGGCGAATGATCGTTCAGGGCGCCCTCGGCGGTTTTGTGTTTGGCAATTCCGCATTCGTGCCTGCGGCCCTGCTTCTTTATCAATTTCTTCTGATCAATGTGTTGCTCGCTGTCTTTAATCTGATTCCCGTCCCCCCACTCGACGGCAGCCACGTATTGCGTCACTTCCTCTCGGAGCGTGTCCGGCAGGCATACGACATGATGGGAATTTTCGCCCTGATGGCACTGGTCTTTTTCGGCGGTAATTTGCTGATGGGACTCATCCGCCCGGTGCTGCGGGTTTACACTTCCATCTTGATGAGCATCTGATGCCCTCTTCATCCCACACCCGCAAACGCGTCCTCAGCGGCATGCGCTCCACTGGCAAGCTGCACCTGGGAAACTACGTCGGCGCCTTGCAGAACTGGGTCGCCATGCAGGACCAGTACGAATGTTTCTTCTTTGTGGCCGATTGGCATGCGCTCACCACAGATTATGCCGACACCTCGCGAGTGAAAGAGAACTCGATAGAGGTTTTGTTGGACTGGCTCGCCGCCGGGCTCGTTCCCGAACGCTGCACCATGTTCATTCAATCGCATGTGCCGCAGCACGCCGAGCTTCATCTGCTGTTCTCGATGATCACGCCTCTGGGCTGGCTGGAGCGCGTCCCCACATACAAAGAACAGCGGGAAAATATCACGGAGAAAGACCTGGGCACTTACGGTTTTCTCGGCTATCCCGTGCTCCAGGCCGCAGACATTCTTATCTACAAAGGCGACTTTGTCCCCGTCGGCGAAGACCAGGTGCCGCACGTCGAACTGACCCGCGAGATCGCGCGCCGCTTCAACCAGTTCTACCAACTCAACGGAAAAGCGGTTTTCCCCGAGCCTCAGCCGTTGCTGACGCGCACCCCCAAACTCCCCGGAACCGACGGCCGCAAGATGTCGAAATCCTACGGTAACACCGTCCTGCTCACCGATCCCGAGCCAGTAGTGCGGCAGAAGCTCAAGACCATGGTGACCGACCCGGCCCGCATCCGCCGCACCGACCCCGGCAACCCCGACGTGTGCCCGGTGGGCGACCTGCACAAGATTTTCAGCGATTCCGCTACCATGGCCAAGGTGAACGCCGGTTGCCGTTCGGCGGGCATCGGATGCATCGAGTGCAAGGGCTGGGCCGCGGACGCCCTGGTTAACATTCTTAATCCCATGCAGGAGCGCCGCAAAAAATACGAAGACAATCCGCGGCTGGCGTGGGATATTCTTGAAGCAGGGTCCGCCAAGGCCGGCAAGGTGGCAGCGGCCACCATGGCGGAAGTGCGAGACTCGTTGCACATGTCGTTGGACTACGAGGGCCGTTAGCGAACGCGATGTCAGAGACTTTCCAAACCACAGGAGCAAACGCGCTGGCGCAAACCACGTTGCCAGATTCCTCCGCCGGCCAGAGGAAAGAAAGTGACTCGCCTTTTTCGGTCGCCGTTGCCGATGTCTACGAAGGCCCCCTCGACCTGCTCCTTGACCTGATTCGCAAGCAGGACATTGACATCTACGACATCCCTATCGCCAAGATCACCGCGCAATATCTGGCTTACGTGGAAAAGCTCCGCGAGCTGGATGTGAACATCGCCGCCGACTTCATCTACATGGCGGCAGTACTGATCCACATCAAATCCAAGATGCTGTTGCCTCGGGATCCGGCGGTTGGTTCTGAACAGCAAGAGGATCCGCGAGGCGAGTTGGTCAACCGCTTGATCGAACACGAAAAGTTCAAGTCTGCCGCTCAGATGCTGATGCAGAAGCAGCAGATCGAAGACGCAGTCTGGTCGAACCCGGCGATCAAAGAGTTCATGGACACCGAAGGGACAGAACCCGAGATCGCCGCCGACGTCATTGATCTGGTCAAAACCTTCCAGTTGATCCTCGACCGCGCCCGTCACCGTCCCATGATCCAGGTGGACGAGGAGACGGTCACGGTCAGCCAGATGATTGAATACTTGCGCCGCCGCCTGGCGCTGGAAGACCGGCCCATCCGGCTAAAACTGCTGCTGCGCAACATCGAATCCCGCCAGACGCTGGTATGTATGTTCCTGGCGCTGCTGGAACTGGTACGATTGCAGGCGATCCAGTTGCGCCAGGATCGTCTATTCGGCGAGATCCTGGT
>OMOD01000055.1 GCA_900290255.1 Candidatus Sulfotelmatobacter kueseliae | reverse complement strand
AATCTCAGATGTGTAGCTTAACTTCCGGTCTCAAACTGTCCCATTTCCGCTGACGTGGCACAGGTCGTTGTCGCAACTCGATAACAGTTGAGCGCATGTGCCCGCAGGATCCAGGGCTTAAGTCTTGGGCTCGTTAGCGCCGCCGGGACGTTGCCCCTTTTCGAGTGACCCTGTGAGGCTGGTGTTCAAAAAGCTCGCCAAAGAGTTCGCGCACCTTCTCTTTGGCCGCTATCAAGGCCCTTCGTCCGGCAGGTGTCGCCCGATAGAACTTTCTGTATAGTCTACCTTCCTGCTTCTCTTTGGATACCAGGAGCCCGCGTTCTTCCAGAGAATGGAGTATCGGGTACATCGTGCCGGGACTGAGCCTGTATCCATGTCGCCCAAGTTCCTCAATCATCGCGAGCCCAAAGATGTCACCCTCGCACGCGTGGTGCAGAATATGCAATCGGATGAGGCCCGAGTAGAGATCTTGGTGAGGCTTGTTTTGGTTCGGCATCGGCCCCGATATCCTATAATCTTAAGGATCGTGCGGCTTAGTTAATGGCCGTCTCATTAATTGCCCGATCGCAGGCGACCGAGCTGAAGAGAACAGCTACCGGGAAACGCGGAAGGAAGTGGTTCCGCCGTCTTCACAACCTTCGCACTTAACCCTGCTGAAATAAGTACCTCCAGCAGGAGGTGGGCACTCGGGCAGGCCGAAATTGGGTCTCCGATACCGATTTCTATGCCTTCCGCACAAATGTTCTCATTCACATATGGGCCGGAAACGATCCATCCAGCCTCCTCCAGTACGGAAGCGAATTCCAGAGCTTCTTTCTCGATGTGCTTCCCTTGATATGCAACGACGGCCGAGTACCTATGATTGTGTTGCAGGCGTTCCAAAATGGCAGCTCGCTGCGCTTTGGTGAGAGCGCGCATAATGCACTCCATCGAGCTCTTTAGTCTTTCCGGTCAGAAAATCACCATCAACTCAGGTTCGCTTCTCTTGGGGCGGCGTGCCAGCCCAGGAGGTCTAGAGGATGACTGACACGCCGACCGGGAGACGAATTGGTGGTACACCTCCACACTGATCACCACGAACGTCCGACATAGACGTTGAACGTTCGCAGGGTTCCGTTCAAGTTTGGATTCCAGTAATCCCGATAGCTGCCGTAATAGAAAAGCAGCCCTCCCTCAAACCTGTGGGGAAAGACGTAGTAAGCCTTCGATTGCCCAATCCACTGCGGAACGATCACCTCTGAGATTTGGGTCGAAATAGCGTTCACGTTGCCCAGGGCCGACGGGAATAGACCCATAGGATCGAATGTGCCTTGCTGGATCAAGTACTGGTTGCCGAGTTGGGCAGCGTCGGCCGGATTAACGTCCGGCCGGAAGCCGCTGCGCGCCGAGTTATAGGTGACTCTAAGGTTCAGCCCCAAGCGTTGCCTATAGGTGTAGCTGGAGTCTCCCCAGTAGGCCTGGACGATCTGTTTGTAAGGAACAAGCGGCTCGTCCAGTATGTATCCCGTGGCGTTATCGTTTTGAAACGCCATGTATGTCTTCAGATTGTTCTGCTGGTAGGAATACCCCAATCCCAGGTTCCAGGCCGGCAAAACCCGTAACGTGGCGCTAGCCGTATCAATGTAGAAGCGGTTGCTTCGCTGGAAAGTGGGAGGCAGGCCGGCGATGTTCAGTCCGAACGACCCCGTCGCGCCTGGCGCCGAAAGAGGCGTCACGCCGGGGGTGTTCGGCAATGGTACGGCCGGAAAGGCGTTCTGCACGATCACATTGATGTCGTTGGCAAATACCAGCAACGAGGAAGGCGTTAATGTCACGTCCGCGAAAATGCGATTATCGCTCCGCGGAACGGTCAGGTAGCCAGGATCCTGTGTGCCCGTCCACTCGTATCCCGTACGCGCGCTCCACAGCCCGCGATCGTGATAACGCAATGCCAGGCCGGCAGTGTTGCTAGAGGACGACGGCACAACCTTCAGCAAATCGGTGTTGTCGACAGAATAAATCTGCGACCCGAACAGGTTATACCTGGTGTCGTTCCACAAGGCGGCATTGGACCGCGTGATTCCGGTGCGCTTGTAATGAGCTTCTACATCGAAATCGTGGCCCAACTCGTATTCCAGCTTTACTCCTTCCCAATGGTTGTGATAGGAAACGTTGCCGTACAGGCTGTAGTAAGGCGTAAACTTGTTGAGCAGATTCTGCTGGTGATAATCGGCCGTGAGCCGCAGCCGGTCCAGCGGACGCCAGTTCAGGATCTCGTCGGTACCAAACGCATTCTGCGGATAATTGGTGTAGGTATCAGTCAGGCGCGTGTAGTCTACGTTCCCGTTGAAAGTCAGCTTGGGAGAGGCTGTCCAGTTCAAGTTCACGCGATCTGATGAAGCCTGGCTCGGCGAGGGTATGTCGGTAGCATACCCAGTCCCGGTGGACAAAGCAGGAGTTGGACCCGGTGCGGGACCTGCCGGAGGGAGATTATACGAAGACGGAGCACATTGAGCGCCCGCAAATCCAAAGGGGAAGGCTTCGCAGGTGGATGGGCCGACGTTAAACCCACCCGTAAACGTTCCGGTAGGGAACACGAGCCGGTCGTTGAAGCTGCTGTACTTGTGCTCGTACGTGACCCGCATCGGACCGAGGTCAACGTGCGCTCCGCCGCCAATGTTGCGAGTCGTGTAATTCACTGGCTGAAACTGCGATTGGTAGTGACATTGGGCACCGCAGAACTGACCGTTGGACCCCAAACTGGGAACGTAAGAGTTCTCATCCAGATAGGCAAACTGGGTTGCGCCCGACCGCGCCTGCCAGTCGCCCTTCATGAACAGATGGACGGGCAACCTCGGCAGCTTAACCTGGCCTTGCGCCTTGCCCAACCGTCTCACTACATAGAAGGGAACGTGAGAAGGAATGAGATCGGTGGTGGTATCGCAGGGACCACCGCAACCGCTGGATACGTCCAGCAGCGGGAAGGCGGCGAAGGGATAATGATCCTGTTGTTGCACGAAGCTGCGCATGTCGAAGCTCACGCGCGCCCACTCACCAGCCGTGAGCTGTGAGGCAGCCTGGTAATCCTGGCTGTTCAGCACATTGCCCCTTGTGACGACGGTCATGTGATTCAGCGACGACACATACGCGGTGGCGACATCGGCTCCTGCCGACTGTTCGAGCGTGTCGTATTCACCGACACGGCCGCCGAAACCGGTAATATCCACGAAGCGGTAAGAGCCGGGAACAATGGAGTAAGCCGCATCGGTCTGGATCGCACCAGGCTCTGGTGAACTTCCATTACCCCCGGACATCGCGCCAGACATTCCACCCGACATGGGAGCGAGTCGAGACAACATGCCCAGCGCGCCGCCAGCGGCGCCAATCCCAAAACTTGGCGAATGGGATGGCAGCAGGCCAACCGCGGATGCGCTCGTCATCTGAGCATGAGGAGCGGTTGACGCCCTTGCGGCGAGGCCCGCACGCAGCTGCGGTTCCGAAGGCCCCTTGTCTATGAATCGGCTCCCGCCGCTGGGAGTAGGAGTATCGGTCCCATGAATCGATCCGTGACAGTTGGTGCACCGGTCGGAAATCGGCAGGCTGGCGCCAGTGGCACTGTAAGCACAACGCCGGTTCGCTGATCGTCAGCAGATTCGTATTCGGCGAGCCGTGGGCGGTGTGGCAGTTCATGCAGTTTTCCGTCACCGGAGGATGCTGGTAGGCAAACGGTCCTCGATACTGCGCGTGGCAGCTCAGACAGAGCTGATTCGTATTCGCTGTGCGGAGATTGTTGCCGCCAGCTCCCCCATGCGGGTCATGGCAGTCCGCGCAACTCATCTTCCCTTCGCGAAGGGGATGATGGTAGGGCAGGCTCATCTGGCCGCGTTCGGTCTGGTGGCACCTCAGGCAAGCATCATTTGCCTGCCAACGAGGTTGCATCATCGCTTTGGCCTCCGGAACCAAGTTCTCCACGTTGCTCACGCGGCCCGGAGTCGTCACATCCGTGGTCACTAAGAGATTACCTTCGGTTTTGGAATCTCCCTTTGCCTTATAGCTGTGAGTCTGATGGCAATCTATGCAGCGAACTTTGTTGGAAGCATGCGGCCCTGCCATCCAGTTGCGAATTTTCTCATCCCTCGCGTGACAGCTCAAACACACACCGTTGGCGTCCGTGGCGGAACGCTGGCGAAAGGAGATGATCTTTGAAATGTCCCCGCCACCCTGCACGTGCAAGCTGCCAGGACCGTGGCACTGTTCGCATTCCACGCCTTGCTGGGCATGAAACGCATGCCGGAAATCCTTAGCGATGTCGGCATGACACGTAGTGCACGTGTCGGCTCCCATCGGGGTAGCTCCCGGAATCTGCACATACTTCGCAAACGAGGAGATCGCATAGTCGGATTTCTTGGCGGCTATGGATGGAAGACAGAGCGCCACGACTGAAGCAAGGACTATGGGAGTGAGGACTTTGGAGTAATGCCGCATTCCTTACCCTCGCCACTGATTTCTTCGGCGAAATCAAGCGTTTTGCAGGGTTCTGGCTAACAAACCCGCTCGTTCAGACGGCGTTTTGGAAGGATAACCCTGCCACGATACTTTGGATGACAAGCTGGGTTCTGTGATTCGGCGCACACAGTATAGTGACGGCTATCAATATCGAAAGCCGATATCCATAACCGGATAGTCAAGGAGCCGAACGGAGCCGAATGGCGTACTTCTACGTTCTCTCGCTTAAAGGTCAACTGGCGTTATATCCCCTTTACACTCACCATGGGGTCAATGAGCACTGCCAGGCGGAAGACCGACCAGTTGGGCCAGCGCCCGCCAGTGCCTCGGATGCGGACGGTAGCCCTCGCGGATGCGGCCAGCGTACCAGCGAGAAACGGAGATCTGTCGGGCGATAGCGGATGCTGACATCGCCGCGAGAAGCGGCTGCACTTTCTCGGAATAGAACTTTTCAGTCAGCCATGCGGGTTGGTCTGACGGCTTCCATAAATGCTGTGCCAGAGCGTTCTTACGTTGAGTATTCGCGCGTTTTACCTGAGCTTCAGGACCGTTCACTATTTGGCGTCCGATCCGCGCGGCATCGAGCATGTTCTTGGTAGCATCGTCTACCCATCGCGCATAGTGGCGGGACTTTAGGCCGGGGATGGTCTATCCGGGTGGCGGTATTTTGCGGTGCTAACGCTTTTTGGCCTTCCACGCGGCGCTTACCACGTCATCCAGAAGATTCTGACGGCCCTTGATCCACCGCGCATAGTGCCTCTCAGTCGTCTGTACGTTTCGGTGGCCGAGTAATTTGGAGACGTGCTCTAGTGGTACGCCACGCTGCAACATATCCACGGCGAAGGTTGCACGGAGCCGGTGACTAATCATGTGCCCTTCACTCCAGACCTTGGCGGCCTTGAACGCCTCCGCGATCTGCTCACCCATGTAACCCGCGTGCCGGTATTCGGAAGAGCTGTCCTTCTGGCGGTTCCAGAAGATGTAAGGGCCTGGATTGCTGTTAGGCAGAGCAAGCAATTCTTTGGCTACGTCCTTCGGAATCGGAATATACAGCGGCTCGCCGGTCTTAGCTCGCTCGCGTATGACCTTGTAAAGCCGCTTCTCTTTGTCAAAGTGAAGATCCGTACGCTTGATCGTGCTCGCGTCTCGAATCGCAAGCCCGCTCCACCGCATGAGCTTAATCAGCGTGCGAGTCCTGCCTGTGGCGACCTTGAGAATTTTCCCGTATTCTTCATCTGTCAACGGCTCCGTCTCCGGCTCATCAATTTTGATGGGTGACAGCTTGGGTATGCGGTCAATCCATCCCGCGTTGTAGGAGAAGCGGAGGAAGTGGTTTAGGTGCTTCTGCACAACGGCCCGGCTGTAGGAAGATTTGTAAATCGGCGTCCAGGTGGTACGGAGGGCTATCAGATTGTCAATCGTGAGTGCTTGCGTGACCGTCATCAATCCACGGGACTCAGAAAAATTGCGGAGCCGCTTCAGTTCGCGGGCATACATAGCGCAGACTCGCGGTTTGATGCCTTGCGCGGCCTTGTTTGCATCAAAGGTCTCTATAGCCTGCCTGAGTAACAGGCCTTCGGTTGGCTGTTGCGGCACGCGGCCCGCTAATTGGTCCTCAAGTCTCCGCTTCAGGTCTTCGGCCTCCGCCCATGTGCGAGTGCCCGCCTTGCGGCGGAACTGCTTGCCGTTTTGTGTCCAGCGAAAATGCTTCCGGCAGTTGCACCGCTTGCAAAATTCGTCCCCGGCGTACTTGCAGCCTGCCGAGTGGCGCACAAAGATTGTGATTACCGGCATGACGCCTCCCACTCACGCAACGCATCCCCGCAGCCGTTGCTCGCACGCGGATGCCTCAGGTACAGAAGCACGTGGCCCAAGTGATCCCTCAAGTTGGCATCGGTTAACTGCGTGGATTGTTGTAAGATGTGTTTCTCGCTAATCAGTAGCAGTACACGGGTTGTGGGCCGTAGCAGAATGCCGTCCGCCGCAAGCTGCCTAACGACCATCCGGCGTCTATTGATGGGAAAATAGGCCCAAACGCTAAAACCATCCGCCGGGCGAACGATCACTTGCAATTCTTGTGCTTTTAAGATTAGACAGCTTTCGGGGCTTAGCTCCCCCAACACCCGGCGCATACAAGCCCGGAGCCTCAGTGAGTGTTTATGTATGCCCCATTCGGCTATCAGCCGGTCAGAATACGACTTGCGTTTCATGTACCCCACGGTAGCACAGAATTAGCACAAAAAACAAGGAGTATCTGTAAGTATGAATGGAATTAACAACAGAGCGGTATCATGGGAATTACTAACTGAGTTCACCCAGTCGGAAAGCCTGCGCAAGCATGCGCTGGCGGTCGAAGCCTGTATGCGTGCATGTGCCCGCAAGTGGGGCAATGGCGCGCCAGAGGACGAGAATCTGTGGGGCATCGTCGGTCTGATCCACGACTTCGATTACGAACGCTGGCCTACTGCCGAGGAGCATCCTTACAAGGGCAACGAGATTCTGAAGGAGCGCGGCTATTCCGACGAAATCCGCCGCGCCGTTATGTCGCATGCGGAGTATACCGGGGTCACGCGTGACACTCGCATGGAAAAGGCGCTTTTCGCCTGCGACGAGCTGGCCGGATTTATCACGGCTGTCGCCTTGATCAAGCCAGGGAAGTCGCTGGCCGAAGTGGATGCCAAGTCGGTGCGAAAAAGGATGAAAGACAAGGCTTTCGCCCGCAAGGTGAACCGCGACGACATCATCCACGGCGCCGCCGAGCTGGGCGTGGAACTGGACGAGCACATCGCCTTCTGCATCGAAGCCATGAAGCCGATCGCGAAGGAGTTGGGGCTGGATGGGAGCGCTGCGAAAGCTCAATGACCACTACTTCAGTTTGAGGCCGAATACCCTCTTAAAGGGCGTCATCCTGAGCGTAGCCCTCTTTCAGGCGGAGCGAAGGATCTCCCTTGCACAAGACCGTTGCGCGGGGGATCCCTCGTCCCGCTGGTGAAAGCGCGGGACTTCGGGATGACGTCATTAGCAAGTAGGTTGCTTCCGCTCATCCCCAGAGAAACCTGTGCTAATATCTGCTGTCATTTCCGAAGCGGTTTCCTAAAGAGCAGAAAGAGCCAGCCGTGTTGTGCAGCAAGTGCGCCGTGAACCTTCCTGAGGGATCCCAGTTCTGCCTGAAGTGCGGGCAGCCGGTGAGCACGCCGGCGACCGAGATCGCGCCGCCAGCCGCGACCGCCATCTTAGCCTGCAGCAAGTGCGGAACCAGCCTGCCGGAGGGGGCGCAGTTTTGCCTGAAATGCGGCAAGCCGGTAAGTTCCCCGGCGAAAAGTGCTCCGGCTGACCGCCCCAAAGTTGTGGATACACCCCCGGCAGAGTTGCCGAGGCCGCGACAGAAACGGCGAATCTTCCATTGGATTCTTCTTGGGGCCGTGATTGTCGTAATTGTCTGGGTCATGTCGAGCGACAACCCAGTGGCGCAGGCGGTGCAGGAGACAGTGGGATGGAAACATGATCAGACGATCCTGGACGCCTCGTTTTCCATTGGTCCGCATACCTTCCGCTATTACAAATTCGCTCTGCCGGCAGGGTCGGTGAATGTGGCCGTGGTCGGCCAATTTGCGACGGTCAGCGACAACCGGAAAGAAAACGACAAGGACAGAGATCTCGACAACAGCATCGAGGTCTATGTGCTCACGGAAGGCGCCTTCACCATCTGGCAGAACGGATACGCCACCACTGCGCTCTACGAGAGTGGCCGAGTTGCCGAAGGCGCAATTCGCACCGATCTGCCCGCCGGCGAGGGAATTTACTATCTCATTTTCAGCAATAGGTTCGCTCCGAAAACGGCGAAAAACGTTCACGCATCCGCGCTTCTGCGCTACAAGAGCTGGTTGCCCGAGTGGTTCCGGCGCATGAAAGATCGCTTCTGGAATTGGCTTGGGCTGTAAATGGGTCCCACGTCGGGCAGGCTACCGCATCGATTCTTCGATTTCTGAAATCCAATCCGGGCGCTTGAGTACCTCGCGCGGCTTGGGGCCGTCAGCGGCGCCCACGATGCCATCCTGCTCCATCAGGTCAATCAAGTGCGCGGCGCGGCCGTAGCCGATGCGCAGCCGCCGCTGCAGCAGGGAAGTGGATGCCTTGCCGAACTCGACCACCAACTTCACCGCATCGCCGTACATGGGATCGTTTTCGGTCTCCCCGTTTTCGCCCGGTTCGCCTGCGATCGTGCCGGTGACGGCATCGCGCTCTTCTTGCGGTGCCTCTAGGAAGTGCTGCTGATATTCCGCGACCGCTTGCGCCTTCCAGAACTCGACCACTGCGGCGATTTCTTTTTCCGTGACGAACGGAGCGTGCAACCGGTGCACACGCGCCGAGCCTGCGGGCAGATAAAGCAAGTCGCCTTTGCCCAGTAGGGCTTCGGCTCCGTTGGAATCGAGAATGGTGCGCGAGTCGACCTTGGTTGCGACCCGGAAGGATACGCGGGCAGGGAAGTTCGCTTTGATCAATCCGGTAATCACGTCCACCGAAGGCCGCTGGGTCGCGAGCACGAGGTGAATGCCCACGGCCCGCGCCATCTGGGCCAGGCGGGTGATGGATTCCTCGACGTTGTGGGAATCGAGCATCATCAGATCGGCTAACTCGTCGATGATGATGACGATGTAAGGAATAGGCTGATCATCGGATTCTTCCGCGAACAGGCTGGGCGTATCGGCCCGATCGAACAGGCGGTTGTACTGGTCAATATTGCGCACGCCTCGCGAAGCCAGCAGTTTCAACCGCCGCTCCATCTCGCGCACCGCGTTGCGCAGCGCGTTGGCCGCGACTTTCGGTTCGGTAATGATCGAGGTGTAAAGATGAGGAACGCCCTCGTAGTTGCCCAGCTCCAGCCGCTTCGGGTCCACCAGAATCAGGCGGACCTGGTCGGGCGTCGCCTTGTACAGGATCGACATGATCATGGCGTTGATGGCCACGCTTTTGCCCGTGCCCGTCGAACCCGCGATCAGAAGATGGGGCATGCCGGCCAGGTCGGCGGTGACGATGCGACCGTTGATGTCCTTGCCCATCGCCACCGTGAGCTTGGACTTCGATCCCATGAATTCCTGCGATTCGATGTTTTCCCGCAGCCAGATGATTTCGCGCTGGCGGTTCGGCACCTGGATGCCTACCGTGCTCTTGCCCGCCATGCGCTCGATCAGGATGCTCTCGGCCTTGAGCGCGAGGCACAGGTCGTCCACAAGATTGGTGATGCGCGTGTACTTGATGCCGGCTTCGGGTTTGAATTCGAAGGTAGTGACCACCGGGCCCGGGTTGATCTGCGTAACTTGCCCGTGAACCTCGAACTCGGCGTACTTTTCTGTCAGCACCTGCGCCAATAACTTGAGTTCGTCGGCATCCACAGCTTGTTGTTCATCGGGACGCTGCAGCAGGCTGCTCGAGGGCAGTTTGTATCCACCCGCAATGCGGGGCATGGTGGTCTTGGCTCGATGGCCACTGTCGGCGCGGGCATTGACTTCAGGATCGGCGACTGCGGGATCGCCGGCTGGTTCCGTAGAGGAAACAGCGGGGAGCGACTCGGGCAGAATTCCTCCAGTCGGGGGCTTCGCCGCTGTCGATGCCTCTTCCTCGGCCACCATGCGCTCGATGCCGGTGCGTCGCGATTCGGAGTCGGCAGCGAGCTGTGCGCCGGGCTGCGGTGGGCGCGATGGAATCAATTGCGTCTTCACTACCGGCTTGGAGCTTCGCCGCTGTTCCAGTTCTTTCTGTTGCCGCTTCTTGGCGCGCTCCTCCTGCCAATCCTTGTAACGGTTCCACAATGCCGTTACGAAAGCGAACCTGACCGGAGCCCAAAGTTGAATGGACGAGAACGAAAACGCCGTCGAGAGATATAGCGCGACCGCCAGAATGCTGCCGCAAACGATGTAGGCGCCCACAAGATTCAGGTAGTGAATGAGGAAGTCACCCACCACGCGTCCCAGCAGGCCTTCGATGGGGATCACGTGCAGCCAGCGCAACTGCCCGGGCAGAAGGGCCAGCAGCGCGGGAACGAACATCATCAGCCAGACTCCGCCCAGACTCTTGGCCACGGGCGATTGCACCTTGCTGGAGCGAAACCAGCGCAGGCCGAGCATGGCGGGAAAGATCACCAGCAGAAAAGCAGCAACGCCAAAGAACTGCAACATGGCGTCGGCTAGGTAGGCGCCGACCATGCCGATCCAGTTGCGCGCAGCGTGCGAACCGGTCAGCGCCGAAGCGCTGTTCCACGAGGGATCAAGCGGGGAATAGGACGCCAGCGCGAGGAAAAGGAGGAGCGCGGAGACACACAGCAGGAACCCCATCAGCTCGTTGAGCCGACGGTTACCCGTGGGCGCAAAAATAATCGCCAGATAGTCCATTTGGCCGGATTTACACACCGGAGACGACAGGCCGTTCCGGTTCCGCAATCGGCCAGAGCTCTTACATTATGACAAGAAGCGTGGCTTCTCACAACCGGGGAAACGGGCGGTAGTGTAAAGCTGGCTTCCTGCCGGGATGGGGAAAGCGCCTTGGCGCCAAGCCGCAGCCGGGAAAGCCCTTTCCTCTTACTGCAAGTGCCAGACATAGGCGAGCCCAATCACCACTACGCCCGCAACAATGCGGTAAATGATGAAGGCCCGCAGACTGTTCGATTGCAGATACCGGATCAACCAGGCAATGGCTGCGTAGCCGACCAGGGCGGAAACGAGGATGCCCACAAGGAAGGGAGCGTGCATGCCGGCGGGGAGACCCTCTTTGTGCAGTTCATGCGCCTTCAGCAGGGCAGCGCCGGCAATGATGGGGGTCGAAAGCAGGAAACTGAAGCGGACCGCGGCTTCGCGTGTCATCCCGCGGAACAGGCCGGCGGTGATGGTCGAGCCGGAGCGTGAGACTCCCGGGATGAGGGCAAATGCCTGGGCCACGCCGATGATCAGTGAATCTGCGAGCGAGATACGGGTCAGGGGCTTGCTGAGCGAGCCGGTTTTTTCTCCCAGCCACATCAATAGTGCCACGACGATCAACGCGGCTGCGATGAGGACGACGTGTTCGCGGAAGTAATCTTCAGCAGAATGCTCCAGCAGTTTACCCGCAATCGCTCCTGGAATCGTGGCGATGGCCAGAAACCATAGAAGCAAACGTTCTTCCTTCTGTTCCTCGGGGGCCAGGTTCGTGTCAGCGGAGCCTGACTCTGAAAAACGAACCACCTTTCCTCCCAGCGCCGCCCGGATAATCTGAAACCAGGTGCGCCGG
This sequence comes from Candidatus Sulfotelmatobacter kueseliae, assembly GCA_900290255.1. Lineage (GTDB taxonomy): Bacteria > Acidobacteriota > Terriglobia > Terriglobales > Acidobacteriaceae > Sulfotelmatobacter > Sulfotelmatobacter kueseliae. The sequence continues at coordinate 17,945 of OMOD01000055.1, read as the reverse complement.
AAATAGAAAAGCACCGAAAGCAGGGTTCCAAAATGCAGGGCAACATCGAAGGTGAGCTCGCCGGAGGGGGAAAGTTCGTTCCAGCCCAGCAACCGCCGCACGATGATCAGATGTCCGGAACTGGAAATAGGGATGAATTCCCCCAGTCCTTGAACGATGGCAAGGACAATCGCTTGATAGATTGGCAAAGGTCACTCCGCTGCGTTTCCGTAGGTTGGTACGCCCTGTTGAATGTAAAAGATCAACCTCTGAGCGCGCAAGGCCCAGTCACTTTGGCCGTATTGGGCGACGACCTTTTGCGCGAGCGTCAAGGCGTGGTTCTTTGACTCTTCTGATTTTTTCTGGTTGGCTTCGGTTTTGTAGATTTCGATCAACGCGGAGTAGCGCCACGCTGCATCGTACAGTGCTTCGGCTGCGGCGGGCGACTGCTCGTGCTCCTTGACATACTTCTCATAAATGTCGGCTTCTTTTTCCGGACACTTCGACGCGCCCTGCCAATCGCCGCAGAGTTTGTTTTCGATGAGATGGAAGGCGGCAAGATCGGCCCATTTGGTGCCGGGAAATTTCTTGATCACCAGCTTCATCCACTCTTCGTCAATCTGGCCGCGCATGTAGGCGTCGCGCTCTCGGGCTGAAGGCCGCGTCATCACGTCGGAGCGCTCGATCTGCCACCGGATATCAGCGGCGCGGTAGAGCCCCTCGCTGGCCAGCGGCGACGTGGGGAAAAGATCGTAGACGCGATAGTAAAGGCGCATGGCGTCCTGGGCAGCGTCGCGGCGTCCGCGGCGGCGGCTGGCCTGGTCCTCGGAATCGGCGGCCTCGCCGAAAACGATCTGGTCGCCGTTGGGCGTCGTGTTGGTCACCAGCGCTTTGCCCTGGACCCAGCCAGTGATGGTCTTGCCCTCCGACTCCGGATCATCTTCATCGGCGTTTTTCTTGGGCTCCCGGATGATCGCTTCCACATGGGCCCAGTCGCGGCTGGTGTCGAGAATGACGAGTTCGTGGCCGCGGCCGGCCTCGCCGAGTTTCGCCGCATCGGTGGCGGGAGAGACGCGTATGGCTTCTTCATTCACCAGCGTGCCGCGCGGGGCCTGGGCGGAGGCGAACGCTGCCGACAAAAGGAGCGTGGCGGCGATAACGGTCAATCGCAGTTTCATATCTAGATTATTGGCCCGCGGAGGCATTGCGCGCAACGTCCCGGCCCTCGGGGTTCCCAGAAGCGCGGACTCATCCATCCGAAGTCAAAATCCCCACCCTAACGCCGCAACGAACGCGGCGTTAGGATGGGGCACCCATCATAGCCGCAACTCACTTAGCATGGCTGGCTCAATGTTGCCGCCGCTGATGATGGCGACGTTCAGGTTCGTTTTAGGCAACTGATCGCGCCGGAAGAGAAAGCCCGCAGTGGCGACCGCGCCGCTGGGTTCAGCCACGGTGGCGGGATTCGAGGACAGCAGTTTCATCGCGTGGCGAATCTCGTCTTCGGTCACGGTGACGATGTCGTCGACGTACTTCTGGATATGCTCGAAATTAATAGTCCCGATGCTTTGCGTGCGCAGCCCGTCGGCGATGGTGCGGGAGACTTGCTCGGCAGGGAATTGGACGATTCTTCCCGAGCGCAGGCTGGCTTGGGCGTCGGCGGCGAGTTCCGGTTCGACGCCGATGACTTTAACTTTGGGATTCGTGAGCTTGATGGCTGCGGCGACGCCGCTGATGAGGCCTCCGCCGCCGACCGGCGAGAAAACGGCCTCGACCTCAGGAAGATCTTCGAGGATTTCGAGTCCGATTGTGCCTTGGCCGGCGATGATTTTCTCGTCGTTGTAGGGAGGCACGATGACGTATCCGTGCTGGGCGGCGAGTTCTTCGGCTTTGGCTTTGCGCTCGTCGCTGCCGGGGCCGACGAGGACGATTTCCGCGCCCAGCTTGGAGGTGGCCTCACGCTTGATGGCAGGCGCGTTATTCGGCATGACAATGACGGCCTTTACGCCGAGCGAGCGGGCGGCGTAGGCCACGCCCTGCGCGTGATTGCCGCTGGAGTAGGAGATCACACCGCGGCGGCGCTCATCCTGAAAAAGGGAGGCGATCTTGTTGTAGGCTCCGCGCAGCTTGAACGCGCCGATGGGTTGCTGGTTCTCGGGCTTGAGCAAGAGTTGGCGGGCATCGTTAGACGTGAAAGTCCCCACGTCTCGCAAAGGCGGCGAGACATGGGGCACCCCCACATTGAATTCGATCAGGCGGGTGTGGACGATGATGCCTTGGATGAGCGATTGGGCGGAACGGAGGTCGGAGAGGGTGATCATTTGATCTGTTGTTAGGACTCAGAAGAACACTTCCGGAGAAACGTGGAAGCGGCGGCTGAGTCGGCGGATGTGCTCGACGGTGAGGCCGCGTTTTTCGCGCAGAACCTCGGAGACGATGCTGGGCGTGCCGAAGATATCGAGCAGATCTTTCTGCCTGAGTCCGTTCGCCTGTATCAGTTCGCGCAGGACTTCGACCGGACGCGCCGGCTTGAGCGCGTAGTTCTTCTCCTCGAAGTCCTCGATGAGAACTGCGAGCAGCTCGGCCAGACGCCGCTCAGCGGCCGTGAGCCTCTCCTCCTTCCCGTCCAGAGCTTCAAGCAGGGAGATGCAACGCTCGTTTTCCCTGTCGCTGTGAATGACCGCGGGCAAGGTCCGACGCAGAAGTGAGGCGTATTCAAGCTGGGCGGCAGCAATGCTCATCGTTTCCATTTCTCCCGGTCGTATTGCGCATGGGTCAGCACGTGTCGAATGTAGACCCGCCGAAGCCTGTAGTTGATTTCCGTGATCAGCCGGTATTTGTTTCCCTTGATGTTGAACACGGTCCAGCTCTCCACCGCATCGGCTGTAGCGAATGTCGTTCTCACATCTGTGAGGTCTTGCCACAGGGCGTGCTTTGCGATGCGAAACCAGGCGTCCAGGGCAGCTTCAACGTCAGGATGGCGCACCGCACCCTCTTTCAGCTTCTTCCGGCTGATCACGTGCATGGGACGTCCATGCTTCGCATTCTGCGAATATGATAATTCGCATTATGCGAACCTGTCAAGTCTCCCGGAGAGCCGGGCTGTGCTCGGCTGGACAGCCGAGGGCGGCTGTCCCCACATAAGTTGATCAGATCTCCAAAATCACCGGCATAATCAGCGGGCGCTTTTGGGTTTGCTTGGAGATATAGCGCTTGAGGTCGGCGCGGATTTTTTCCTTGATCACGCCGTAGTCGCCCTTCTCTTCGTCACTGGATTGAGCCAGCGTGTCTTCGACGATGCGCTTGGCGCCGTCCAGCAGGCCGTCGTCGCCGGGGTTGAAGCCGCGAGTCACGATTTCCGGAGCCGACTCCGCCTCTCCCGACAGCTTGTTGATGGCGATGATGGGAAGCACGATGCCGTCTTCGCTGAGATGCAGGCGGTCCTTGATGATGAGGTCCTCGACCACGTCGGTGCGATTGCCGGAGTCAATGCAGACGCGGCCCACCTTGGCGCGGCCGGCCTTGCGCGCACCCAGTTCATCGAATTCGAGGAGGTCTCCGCTTTCGATCAGCATGACCTTGCCGACCGAACCGTGCATGGCGGCTGCCATTTCGGCGTGCAGCTTCAACTGCCGGTACTCGCCGTGGATGGGAATGAAATAACGCGGCTTGACCAGGTTGATGATGAGCTTGAGTTCTTCCTGGCTGGCGTGTCCGCTGACGTGAACCGGCGGCGAAGTTCCGTCTTCGTAGATGACGTGCGCCTCGCGGCGGAAAAGGTGGTCAATCATGCGGTAAATCGTCTTCTCGTTGCCCGGGATGATGCGCGAGGAGAGCACCACCGTGTCGCCTTTCTCGATTTTGGCGTGCTTATGATTGTCGACGGCGGCGCGCGACAGCGCCGACATGGGCTCGCCCTGCGTCCCGCTGATCAGAACGCAAACTTTCTCCGGCGGGATGTTTTTCATCTCGCCGGGGCTGATGACCAGGCCCTCGGGGATTTCGATGTAGCCGAGGTCTTCGGCGATCTCGGCTGAGTTGTTCATGGAACGGCCGATGAAGGCGACTTTGCGGCCGTGTTCGCGGGCGAGTTCCACGGCCAGCTTGATGCGGTGAATGGAAGAAGAAAAGCAGGAGATGAAGAGGCGGCGCTGGGTGCGGGTGAAGACTTCGTCGAACTTGCGCCGCACGGCGCGCTCGCTGGGCGTGTATCCCTTGCGCTCGACGTTGGTCGAGTCCTGAAACAGCGCCAGCACGCCGTTCTTGCCGTATTCGGCAAAAGAATGCAAGTCGAAGAGGCGGTTGTCGGTGGGTGTGGGGTCAACTTTGAAATCGCCGGTGTGAATGACCACCCCGAGTGGCGTATGAATGGCTAAGGCTACGCAGTCCACCAGGCTGTGCGTGACCTGAATGGGATGAATGGTAAAAGCTCCAACCTTGAAGCGTTCGTTGGGGCGCATCTCGCGCAGATCGGCGTCGTCGAGCAGGCCGTGCTCGTCGAGCTTGTCTTCGACATAGGCGAGCGTGAACTCGGTTCCCCAGACCGGGACGTTGAGTTCGGAGAGCATCCAGGGCAGCGCGCCGATGTGATCCTCGTGGCCGTGGGTGAGGATAATACCGCGGATGCGCTGGCGGTTCTCGGTGAGATACGAAATGTCGGGGACGACGATGTCAACGCCCAGCAGCTCAGCTTCGGGGAACATGAGGCCGGCGTCGATGACGATGATGTCGTCGCCCCAGCGGACGGCCATACAGTTCATACCGAACTCGCCCAGGCCGCCGAGCGGGACAACCTGCAGTTTTCCAGTTGCCATGAGGTAAGGAGAATGCTAGCACAGCAGAGGCCAGGGGTTAGAGATCAGGCGCCAGCGGGCAGGGCCCAGCGGCGCCTCGGTCCTTCTCTGAGCGTGTTTTTGACTGGCCCTGATCCCTGACCCCTGGTCCCTAGCCCCTGCCGTGCGGTAAGGTGGAAGCGATGGCGGAGCAGCGCAAATCGTGGCTTCGACGGCGGGTGGAGACTGCGATGGTGCGAGGGCTGACGCGCGCGTACTCGACGGTACGAGTTGATCCGGCGAGATTTCTGCTGCAATTGCGGGCGGCGTACCGCGTACCCATCAGCGGATATCACGGTGTGTTTTCGCTCGAGATCGGAGAACTCGATGTCGTGGCGGATTCGATCATTCGCAGCGGAATGAAACTGGCCGCCGTGGAAGGCGCGGGATTGGGGCTGGGCGGGCTGATGACGATCGTCCCCGATCTCGGGATTTTGTCGGCGATCACCATGCGAACCATCCAGAAGCTGAGCCTCGTCTACGGCTTTGAATTCAACACCGACGACGAAATCGCGGAACTGTGGATTGCCGCGGCCAGCGCGGCCGGAGTGGACATCAGCCGCGAGCTGCTGGAAAAAGAGGTGGTCAACAAGTTTGTTCCGCGGGTGATTCAGCGAATTGCGGCCCAGGCCAGCGGGGAAGTAGTAGAAAAATGGGCGGGACGCGTGATTCCACTGGCCAGCGCGGCCATCGGCGCGGGACTGAATTATTGGTTTGTCCGTGCCTGGGGCGAGCGCGCCCGTACACATTTTCGCCAACGGCATCTACTGGTGCGGAAACGCGCTGCGGCCCAAGAAGTGCGAATTCCGGGTGCACCTTCATCGGTCTTGCCGTCGTGACCTCTCGGTTGAGGCTCAGACGAGCCGGTCGAGAATCAGCGTGTCAAAGTCCCTGATCCGCTCAAAGACTGGATCGTTGGTAAGGAAAGCCGTGGCTTGAGCCTGCACAGCTGTGGCCGCTTGTAAGGCGTCAGGTGTTCGCAGGCGATGCAGGGCGCGAATCTGGGCCGCGAGATCAGCGATATCGAGGCTGGGGGCGACCCATTCCAGGTTGGGATATGTGGACAACAGACCATAGAATTCGTCCACACGATGTTCGTCCAAGTTGCGGTAGGGCTGGACCAGCAACTCTGTCATCGTGATGGTGGATGTGACGGCCGTTGATCCTGTCCGCTCGATCCAGGAGAAAATGTAGTTCGTCAGCGGAAAGTAACGAGGGCTAGCCTCCCACTGATAGATGAAGATGCAGGTGTCGAGGGCAACGCGGCGGTGGGCGCGAAGAAAGGAGCCAAGACGCGCTATTTCCAACTCGCACGTTCCTTTTGAAGATAACCCTTGGGGTAAACGCCACGGCCACGACCGGCGATAGCCGTGTGATAGGACTTCGGCTTTTCGAGGATAATGACTTTTTCTCCCCGCACCAGCACCAAAATCCTGTCGCCTGGCTTGAGGCCCAGCGCTTCGCGGGCCTCGCGCGGGATCACGATCTGGTTCTTGGACGACATGGTGGCTTCTGGCATGCTTTACATTATAGCACAAGGTAAAGCAACTTAGGTGTTGTCGAGCAAAGTGTTCGTGGAGATAGCGAACTCCAAATCACGGATGCTACCGCTTGCCATCTTCAAACTTTGCACCAACGATCAACCTCCTAACCGTCTTTATTGGCTTATGAAGAAATGGGAGTAAGCTTCCTTCTCACCGTAGCCAGTCTTCCAGTTCGATACTGCGGTCGGTCTTTTCGTCGCGGTACTTCACGATGACCGGGGTGTAAAGGGAGAGATTCCATTCTGCGGCGGCGCCTTTCTTTACCGCGCGCGAGCTTACTGCCCGAGACCCCGGCACGACCACGGCATTTTCCGGAACCTCGAGCGGTGCGTCGGCGGTCGCGCGGTAGACCTCGCCGCGCACCAGGTCATAGAGGGGGGTGGATCGCGTAAGGATTGTGCCTGCGCCTAGGACGGCGCGGGCGCGCACCAGCGTGCCTTCGAAGATGCCGCAGTTGCCTCCCACCAGCACGTCGTCTTCAATGATGACAGGCGCGGCGTTCACCGGTTCGAGCACGCCTCCAACCTGCGCAGCGGCGCTCAGGTGCACGCGTTTGCCGATCTGCGCGCAGGAGCCGACCAGCGCGTGTGAATCGATCATAGTGCCTTCGTCCACATAAGCCCCAACGTTGATGAACATGGGCGGCATACAGATGACCGAGGGCGCGACGTAGGCTCCCATTCGCACCGACGACCCGCCGGGAACTATGCGCACGCGATCGGCAATGGTGAACTGGCGGGCCGGGAATGTGTCTTTGTCCACGAAGGAGAGGCCGGCGTTGATTTCGGTCAGTGCGCCAAGGCGAAAGCCGAGCAGGATGCCTTGCTTGACCCACGCGTTCACAACCCAGCGGCCCGGATTTCCTGGAACAACGATCTTTCCAGCGGCGCGAATCCTGCCCTGAGTGAGCTGGTCGCGGAATTCGAGAAACGTCCGCTGTGCTTCGGGGTCACGCTCCGGTTGGGCCAGGGCGGAAAGGCGCTCGATGGAGGATTGAAGGGAAGGCATGCGGGGAAAGTATACGAGATTTTCGATTGTCGATTTTCGATTGCCGATTGAACAGCAGCTTCTGGATCAATCGCAAATCGGCAATCGGCAATCGGAAATTCCCTAAACGCACTTGCACTCGCTGCGAATCAGCACGCCGGTCATGGCGTGGGCGGCGGCGCGGCCTTCAGCCAGGGTCGCGTAAGGGCCGTGCCAGCGGGCGTGATTGGCGTCGTGGCCGGCGGGCCGTCCTTTGCCATGGCTGCACTGGCCGCAGGAGCCGCGATGCAAAACAATTTTGTGCGGTCCGGCGGCCCAGTTCTCATAAATGAAGAAATCCGAAACTTCAGGCGCGGGGCCGGCGGGCTTCGAGATCAGTCCAACTTCGGCGACGACCTTCTGCAGCCGCGCACGAGTGTCGCGGCGCATGGGCAGAAGCGGCAGGCGATAGACTTCCTCGATCTTGCCCATCATGGCCAGCACAGCCTTAACCGGCAGTGGGCTCGACTCGATGAAGTTTGCCTGCATGAGCGGCAAATATTTGCGATGCAAACTGCGCGCCGCCGCCCAGTCGTTGGCGAGCGCGGCGCGGGTCATCGCTGTCATTTCGTGCGGAATTTGGTTAGCAGCGACGCTGATGACACCGACACCGCCGAGCGCAATCATCGGCAGCGTGTAAGTGTCGTCCCCTGAGAAAACGAGAAAAGTCTCGGGCACAGCATTGATGGCCTCGGCGATCTGGGCCATGTTGCCGCTGGCTTCTTTCACGCCCACAATGTTGGGAACCTCAGCCAGGCGCGCCAGGGTGCTGGGCTCAAGGTTCGCTCCGGTGCGGCCGGGCACATTATAGAGAATGACGGGCTTGTCACCGATGGCCTCGGCGATCGCCTTGAAATGGCGATACTGGCCCTCCTGCGTGGGCTTGTTGTAGTAGGGCGAGGCAGTGAGGATGGCATTGACTCCCGCGCGCGCGGCAACTTCCTTGGCTTTCTCCACTGCTTCGTGAGTGGAGTTGGAAGTTGCACCGGCAATGATGGGTACACGCCCGGCCGCGACTTCGATGGTCGTGTCAATGACCTGCAGCCATTCATCGTGAGTGAGAGTAGGAGTTTCGCCGGTCGTGCCGCAGGGAACCAGAAAATCAATGCCCGATTCGACTTGCCATGAGACCAGATTGCGCAGAGTGGCGTCGTCGATAGAACCGTCTTGATGGAACGGAGTTACGAGTGCCGTACCGCATCCATGGAGTTGCATGGCTATAAGATAGCGCGAATGGGGGCGGAGGGGAAAATGTTAGGCCGGAAAAGGCTCGGGGAATCACTCGCTCCCTTCGGTCACCCCACAAATGCCGTCGAGTTCGCGCATGCGGTCACGGAAGAGCGTTAGTTCACACGTCAGTTGGATGATCGGGGCGATGGTACCTCCCTTGTAGGCCCCGTACGCCGCGGAACACTGCGCCTGTTTGTAAGCCTGCCATGCGGTCTCGGCATCGTCGAATTGTTTGACGAGTTCCTGCGAAGTTGAATACTTGCTCGACTCGCTTGAAGACGGCTCATCCGGAGCAGTTAGTCCCTCAAGCGAGCGCAAACCACTGGAATATACGCGGTAGTTTGCCGTCGTTTTCTCGACCTCCTTTTTGAGGCACATAGATATGTCGAGAGTGGTTCGTTCCTTGGGGCAGTCACCGGTTTTGGCGCGGACTTGTTCGTCGGCGAAGGCTTTTTTGGCGCTTTCCTTAAACACTCGGAGATGAGCTGAATACTCCTCCCAGGCTTCCTTCCGAGCAGCCTGTTGAGTGTCCGCGCCGTTCCTGTTGTTGCTTTGTCCAGGGGACAACTGAAGCGCGAGAAGTGGGATGACGAACGCGAGAATTGTTTTCTGCATAGTGCTCACAACTCCCTCCAGACATCCTTGAAATCGTAGAAGCCCTTCTTGCCCTCGATCCACTCGGCGGCGAGCACCGCTCCTTCGGCAAAGCCGCGGCGCGATTTGGCATCGTGGCAGAGGTAGATGCGATCATTCGCTGATTCGAGAACGGCCTCATGCAACCCGACGACTTCGCCTTCGCGGAAAGAGGTGATCTCCAAGCCTTCGGCCTGGCCGCTGGCCTCGCGCATGACTCGCTGGATCGCGATCGCAGTGCCGGAAGGAGCATCTTTTTTGTGAACGTGATGGCGCTCGAAAATCTGGCCGGAATAGCCGTGGCGTAGAGCCGCAGCAGCGGCGCGGGCCACATCGAAGAAGAGGTTCACACCGACCGAGAAATTCGCCGCGTAAACGAATCCGGTGCCGTGCTGCTCGACCAGGCGGCGAATGCGGTCGATTTCGCCGTGCTCTTTTCCATACCAGCCAGTTGTGCCCACAACCATGTTCTTGCCGGCTTGCACACAGGCTTCGATGTTGGCGATGGCCGAGTGGGGTGTGGTGAAGTCAATCACGACGTCGATGTCGCGAAGCTTCTCGGCAGCGAGCGCGGCGCAGGAGGCGTTCTCTTTGGCACCGAAAGTCCGGACGCCATGCTGGCGCTCGGCGGCGACTTCGGCGACGAGCGATCCGGTTTTGCCTCGGCCGAGAATCAGGAGTTTCATAGTGCCGAAAAGCGTTTAACCGCAGAGGTCGCGAAGAGGGCCGCAAAGGACGCTAAGAAAATCCTTCGCGGTCTTCGCGTCATCTTAGCGCTCTTTGCGGTTAAAGTCTCTTGGCCTTTACGCGAATACTTCCGGATCCAGTTCGGCAAAGAAAGTTTTATGCAGGCGCTGGATCACCTCGGGCACTTCGTCCTCTTCGATTACGAACGTCAAATTGATTTCCGACGCGCCCTGCGAGATCATGCGAATCTTCTTGTCGGCAAGTTCACGGAAGACCAGCGCCGCGACTCCTGGCTTGTCGCGCAGGTTTTCACCCACCAGGCACACGATAGCCTTGCGGCCCTCGTACTTCACGTCGGCGAGTTTGGCGAGATCGGCGGCCAGCGCGGGAATGGCCTGATTCGAGTCGACGGTCAGCGAAACGCTCACTTCGGACGTCGAGACCACGTCGACGGCGACCTTGTGACGGTCGAAGGCTTCGAAGATCGAGCGCAGAAATCCGTGGGCCAGCAGCATGCGGGGCGCAGCGACATCCACAATGGTGATGCGCTTCTTGACGGCGATGGCTTTGAAGATGTTCTTGCACTGTGGCGCGCGGGTGGTGATGCGCGTGCCTTCGCAGGACGGATTGCGCGAGTTCAGAACATAGACAGGAATATTTTTCTGGATGGCGGGCAGCACCGTCGCCGGATGCAGCACTTTTGCCCCGAAATACGCAAGCTCGGCAGCCTCGTCGAAGCTGATCACTTTGATGCGGCGGGCGTCGGGACAGATTCTGGGATCGGTGGTGAGAATGCCGTCCACGTCGGTCCAGATTTCGATGCGTTCGGCGCTAAGGCCGGCGCCGAAGATCGCGGCGGAAAAATCGGAACCGCCGCGACCGATCGTGGTGGTGATGCCCGCGCGGCTGGCGCCGATGAATCCACCCATGACCGGAACCTTGCCGGCACGCAGCAGAGGTTGAACTCTCTCCTGAAGGCGAGCGTTGGTTTCCTCGAACTGCGGAACCGCCTGCATGTAATTGCTGTCCGTAACCAGGACTTCGCGCGAGTCCACATGGGCGCCATCCAGGCCGCGAGCCGTGAGGGCAGCGGCGACGATCTTAGCTGACAGCATCTCGCCGAAGGCGGCGACATGGTCGGTGGTGCGGGGCGTGATTTCGCCGACCGCCGAGATGCCGCGCAGCAACTCGTCGAGGGATTCGAAGTCAGCGCCGATCTCAGAGTGGAACTCCGTGAACAGCGCGGTGCCCAACAGTTCGCTGGCCGTGTTGTAGTGACGCTCCTGCAGCGAGCGGCAAAGCTTGAGCGCGGTCTTGCGTTCGCCGGCCCCGGCAGCCTTGGCCATGGTGAGCAGCGTGTCCGTGACCTTGGCCATGGCGCTGACCACAACCACCGGCTTTTGCGCCAAGCGCCCCTGCACAACGGAAGCTACGCGGTCGATGGCCTTGGCATCTTCCACCGACGTCCCGCCGAATTTCATGACGATCATCGGCGTGGCTTCCTTAGGGCGAGAGTGGGGCGGTCGAGGTGCGGTGTCATCCCAGGTATCCCTTGGCTTTGAGCAGTTCGGCGTTGAGCAGAGCTGCGCCCGCGGCCCCGCGAATCGTGTTGTGCGAGAGCACGGTGAACTTCCAGTCGAGCACGCCGCAGGGGCGCAAGCGCCCGACCACAGCGGTCATGCCGGCGCCCATGTCCACGTCGAAACGAGGCTGCGGGCGGTCGTTGGCCTCGACGTAGACAACGGGACACTCAGGAGCGCTGGGCAGCTTCAGTTCCTGCGGCTCGCTGCGATAACCGTTCCAGGCGGCGATGATTTCCTCCGGCTTCGCCTTGGTCCGCAGACGGACAGAAACCGATTCGGTGTGCCCGTCTTCAACGGCTACGCGGTTGCACTGCGCGCTCATGGCGAAGGTGCCGGGAATGACCTTTGCGCCGTTCAGTTGTCCCAGCAGCTTGCGGGTTTCCTCCTCCATTTTTTCTTCTTCATTGCGGATGTAAGGAATGACGTTGCCCAGAATATCGAGCGAGGCCACCCCGGGATATCCCGCTCCGCTGACCGCCTGCATGGTGACGGCCATGACGGTTTCGAGGCCAAAACGCTGGTGCAGCGGGGCGAGGGCAAGCACCAGGCCGATGGCGGAACAGTTGGGATTGGTTACCACGAAGCCGCCGGACTTCTTGCGCGAGGCCTGGGCGTCGATCATCCTGATATGCCCGGCGTTGACCTCGGGAATCACCAGGGGCACGTCTTCTTTCATGCGCAGCGCGCTGGAGTTTGAAACCACGGCGCAGCCGGCGTCGGCGAAGCGCGGCTCGAGTTCGGCGGCGATGGAGGCGTCGAGCGCGGCGAAAATCACTTTGGGAGCCCCCTCCGGTGTGGCCGGAGAAACCGGCATCTTCGCCACGGGTGCGGGTATGGGCGTTTTCAGACGCCAGCGTGCAGCCTCAGCGTAAATCTTGCCTTCAGAACGATCGGAAGCGGCCAGCCAGGCCACTTCGAACCAGGGATGCCGCTCCAGCATCTGGATGAATCTTTGTCCCACGACGCCAGTCGCGCCCAGGATTCCAATAGGAATTTTGCGGTCCATAAGAGTAGTTGGAATTCTATAACAAGCCAAGCGAAGGCCCGCGAACTAGAGTCACTCAGGGAGTGCCTGCGTTTGCCGATAGTAAGAAGTTGGAGGGACTCTCATGCCTGAGCTTCGCCAGAATTTCTTCACCAAGGAATGGGTCATCATCGCCACCGAGCGGGCCAAACGCCCCGAGGAATTGGCCACGCATCGTGCGGTCGAGCCAGCGCCGGCTTTTGTGGAAACCTGCCCGTTTTGCCCGGGGAACGAAAGCAAAACGCCGCCGGAGGTGATGCGGTTTCCGGCCAAGCCGGGTGAGCCCTGGGCGGTGCGGGTGATTCCCAACAAGTTTGCCGCATTGTCGAGCGAGGTCCAGCCCTCGCGCAGCCTGCAACATTTGCGGCGGCGCATTGATGGCTTCGGTTTTCACGAGGTCATCATTGACAGTCCGGACCACTCCTGTTGCATGGCGCTCTTGCCCGATGCGCATGTGGCCAGCATCCTGAGCGTCTACCGAGAGCGCTACAACGCGCTCAGTCTGGACCGGCGCCTGAATCACATTACGATCTTCAAGAACCACGGGGCGGACGCGGGCGCGAGCCTGCAACATCCGCATTCGCAACTCATCGCGACTCCGGTGATCCCCAGCCAGGTCCGGCACCGCCTGTTCGAAGCCCTGCGGCACTACGACGACGTAGGCGAATGCATGTTCTGCCACATGGTGGAGCGCGAGGTCGAAGACCAGACGCGGGTGGCGCTGAAGGGCGAGTACTTCGTCGCATTGGAGGAGTTCGCCTCAGCCACACCGTTTGCCACGCACATTTTTCCGTTACGTCACATGGCCAGCTTTGGCGACATTTCCGATATCGAAATTGCTGATCTGGCCCGCGTTTTGCGCACTCTGCTGGCGAAGATCTATGTCGGGCTGGGGAATCCCGACCTGAACTTCACGGTGCGCAGCGCCCCGGCCGAATATGCCGGCGCCCGGCACTTTCACTGGTATGTCAGCGTGATCCCGCGGCTGACGCGCGTGGCCGGATTTGAGCTAGGGTCGGGAATGTTCATCAACACCGTCCTGCCGGAAGCCGCGGCGGAGTTCCTGAGGAAAGTGTCGGTCGAGAAGGCAGTCGCGGCCGGGGCTTGATCTCAGATTGACCGGCGGTATTTGGCTTGCTCCAGGTCCGGCGTCAGTCAGCCTGCGTGTGGAACATTTCACCGGTTTCTCATCCGACACGGCGGATGGCCAGTAGAGTCAGATCGTCCTGCGGTGGGCTGCCGTTGACGAACCCGCGCAGGTCCTCAAGAAACGAAGCGATTAGCGTGGCAGGCAGCTGCGCAGCGCTCTGCCGCGCCAAGCGCGTAACGCGGTCCACGCCGTACTCACTGTCGGCGCTGTTCGCCTCGGAGAGGCCATCGGTGTAAAGAAACAGCGTATCTCCGACTTCGGTTTGCAAGCGGGTGGCGCAGAACTCAGCTTCGCAGAACATTCCCAGGGGCAAGCCCGTGGATTCTATCCGCAGTACGCCACCGCGGCCAACGACAATTGCTGGCCAGTGGCCGGCGTTATGGATTTCGACGTCGCCGTTCGGCTTCGCCAGCCCGCACACCAGAGTGGCGTACTGCCCGGCCAGAGCGCTTTCGCAGAAGACTCGGTTGGCGCGGGCCACAATCTGGCCGAGCGGAAGCCCCATGCCGGCCAGACTACGGAACAAGGCGTGGAGTTGCGTCATCAGCATAGACGCGGCGACACCCTTGCCGGAAACGTCGCCAACGGCAAAGAAAAGCTGTCCGTCAGACGGAATCAAGTCGCAGTAGTCCCCGCTGACGGGACCCGCGGGCGCGTAGTGATAGCTGGTGTCCCAGCCGCCGGCCTGCAGGCCCGCCTGCGGCAATAGCTTGCGCTGCACTGCGGAAGCCAGATCAAGGTCCCGTTGCAACGCCACTCGTTGCGGCTCGGTCAAATGATCGAGGCAGTAGCACACCAGCGGGTCCGCCAGCAGGCGACCCTGTTCAATGGTTTCATGGCACTCCTGGCACAGACCGTAAGTGCCTTTGGCCATGCGTTCGAGCGCCGAATCCACTTCGCGCAGCAGGCCGGCCAAGCCCGCTTTGTCCGGCGCGATCGCGATCGCGGTTTCTAGACGCCGCTTGCGCTCCTCCAGTTGATTGTGCAGAAAAGCAATCTCTAACGTGGCCATGGGACCCCCTATTGCTCCATTATTAGATACTGGCACCCACGTTTTCGATGCGCGCTGGGGATTCCGCGAGGCTCGATCCCTACTTCCTGTGAGGTTGGTTCAAGGCGTATTCAGTAAGAGGTCCAAACTTCTTTTTTTCGGCGTACAGGCGCCAGCGCCGGAAGACGATGCGCAGGCTGGCCATCACGGGGATAGAGAGATAGACACCCAGAATGCCTGCGACTTCGGCTCCAGCCATCACGCCAAAAATGGCAGCCAGAGGATGCAGTTCCATGCTCTCCCCCATGATGCGGGGCGAAGAGACATAATCCTGAATCATGCGCCAGACGATGAGGAAGATGACCAGTCCCACCCAGTAGTGGTAATTGGTCAGCAGTGCCACGCACACGATGATAAGTCCCGCGGCCAGTGGGCCGACCACCGGAATGAATTCAAGCAATCCGGCCATCGGGCCCAGCACCAGGAAGTAGTTAACCCCCATCAGCCAGAGAACGACGGAATAAACCACCAGGCTCAGCCCTGCCAGAGTGAGTTGGGCGCGAATGAAATGTGCCAGCATGCGGTTGAGATCGTTCAGCACGTTTTCCAGAAACTCGCGCTGCGGTCGCGACTGGATGGTGGAGAGCAGGACATCGTTGAAAGCGCGGCCGTCTTTCAGGAAAAAGATCGACAACAGGGGGACAACAAACAACAGCCAGGCTTGCTTGGCGACGTCGGCAACCCGCAGCCCGATGCGCTGGGCGAGTTGCTCGATGTCCTCGCGGTGGTTGGCCAGGAATGACTGCACCAGTTGCGTGCTCTTTTCGCTCCACCCGTGTTCCTGGCCGAGTTCCAGGGCGAGCTCGCCGGAACTGAGCTGAGTCAGCAGATCGGGCAGCGCATGGCCCAGGCGGGCGCCTTCCCGCGTTACCCTCGGACCCACGGCTACGAAAAACACGACGACCATGGCGAGCAGCAGAACGTAGATCACCGCGATTGCCCGGCCGCGTCCCCGCAGGAGCTTTTCCAGCTTGCTCACCAGGGGGCTCATCAGGTAGGCGAAGAAGATGGCGAAAAGAAACGCAATCAGTGTGGCGCGCGTTACATAGAGGAACCCCAGCGCCAGCGCGAACAGCAGCACCGTGACCAGAACCCGTGCCGTACGTGAGTCAGCCAGCAGCAATAAGTTTTCCAGGGTGTTCTCGATTCTGCCGCCCGAGGCAAGGCTAATCCCGGACCACCTCGATCTTATCGGCAGGAATCGTCACCCGCATGAGTTTGAACCGATCCTGAGCGTCGACCCAAAGGGCCCACTCGAAACTCTCCCCGGTCAGATTTACCCGCAGCAGTTCGCGCTCGGCGCCGTGAATCGAAACCTTCTCTTTGCCCACCAGTTCCACGCGCACGCGCATGGAAATGTGGTCCTGGGGCACAAGCACGCCGAATTCGATCGGATTCTGCTGACACCCCTCGGGCTTGCAGTCGGTGGCCAGATATCGCCAGACCATCACTTCGCGCAGCACGAAGAAATTGTTGTCGAAAATCATGGTTGTGGTGGGCATGAGGAACGGCTGTTCCGACGGCTTGCCGGTGGCGCTAGCCGTGATCTTTTCAATCAGAAAGTCGTTGCTGGGCAGAACGGTAACGGATCCACCCCCTTCCTGGCTCCAGTCGTAATGGATCAACTCGCCGTCCGAAGTCATTTCCAACTCGCATTTCTGGACCGTACCGGAACTGGCGGCTTCTTTGAGCTGCGCTTTGACGGTGCTGATGCCGTTTTCCTGCTCAATGCGGAAGGATTCGGTGATGACGCGCTGGCCCTTGACGTACACGCCGAACGAGCCGGAGTCGACCACCGGACTGGATGCGGGCTTGTTCTTCTTGTCACCGGCCCAGGCCACGAGGGAAAAACTCACCATCGCCAACACCAGCCAGCGCGTTCCTGATTGCTGCTTCACTCGGATTCTCCTTGTTCGCTGCGCATCACGATTTCCTTCAGGTGGAGCTTTTCCGCAATCTCCGCTGCGATCGCGTCCACCTGTTTCCCCTCAGTATCGACTTGCAAAAATGCAGTCTTATAGAACGGGAGCCGGTTCTTGTGCAGCTCACGGAACTTGTTCGCGCTGGTCTGCAGCGGTCGCTTGGTGTCCGGGTCCGACTGCTGGCAGCGCTGCCAAAGCTCCGGCAGCGGCGCATCCAAAAAAACGGTTCGGATGCCACTGGCCTGGATCGCCCTGTGATTTTGCTCCTGCGCGAACGTTCCGCCACCAAGCCCTACGATCCTGGCAACCCCGCCGCTTAACTCTTCGAGCACCTGTTGTAGCGCCGCCCGCTCGGCCAGCCGGAACTCGGCTTCTCCCGAGTCCCGGAAAATCTCAGCGATCGTCCGTCCTTCACGGCGTTCAATCCGGTCGTCGAGATCCTCAAAGACCGAATTCAGGCGCTGCCCGAGGGCGCGCCCCACGCTGGTCTTTCCGGCTCCCATGAAGCCAACCAGAAAAACCGCGTTCGGCGGAACACGCGCCGCCGTCTTGGAGGGCCGCTTGCGCCGCACACGAATGCGTTTCCGAGCGCCCAGGTGCTGGACAGAACGCTTCTTCAAAAGTTAGCTTCCAACTGCGAGCTCCCAGCCACCCAGTTGTTTGGCTAGAAGCCAGGAGCTAGAAGCTGGACTAATCGTTATTTTGTAGAGCGTTTTCTGAGGTGGATTTTACCACTGAAGCTGCGCAGCACCACGGTGGAAGACACAGCGGCTCGACCCATGGTACCCACGAAGGCACTTCCCTCCTTCACGATGAACGACGTGTGTTGCTTGGGCTGGAGAGGAATGTCATCGTGAACTTCGCCTTTCACCGAGCGCGCACTGACGTCGGCGGAGGTGTATTCCGGAACGGTGGCTTCAATGTCACCGCTATGGCTGGTGAGACGGTAATCGCCGCCGCCGCCAAAGTCGCCGATGTAGTTGATGCCACCACTGGTGGAAATCACCTGCACTAGCGGTCCGGTGACCCGGTTGAGAGTGATGGCACCGCTTAAGGAGTCTACTTCGACATGTCCCTCGATCACATTGGTGAGAGTCACGGGGCCGTTCAGCGTCTTCACGTGGACATGGGCGTCAGTGATGTCGCGGACATCGACGATGGCTGCCGATCCTTCAAGCGTCATATCTCCGTGCAGCCGCTCTGCACGGAGCGGACCCGTCATCGAATGCAGGGAGACGCTGGCATCGGCGGGCACCAGGATTTCGTAATCCACGTGTCCCGACT
>OMOD01000047.1 GCA_900290255.1 Candidatus Sulfotelmatobacter kueseliae | reverse complement strand
GAGCTCGAGACCTCAACCACAACCGATTGGGGGTTGCTGAAGCAACCGGATAATCAGAAGCCGTCTACCTGGGAACGGCAAGCGAGATACCACAGCTATTGCGGGAAGTCGGGCGGTTGCGCGAAGCGACGTTTCGCAAGACTGGGGAAGGAACCGGCAAGAGCCTCGACCTCGACCACTTCGACGATTATTACTGGCATCTGGTGCTCTGGCATAAGTCCGAGTGCAAGGTCCTGGGTGCGTATCGCGCCGGAAATACCGCAGAGATTCTGGCGAAACACGGAATCAGCGGGTTGTACACCAGCACGCTTTTCCGCTACGACGAACGCATCTTCCGGAAACTTGGCCCGGCGCTGGAGTTGGGGCGGTCGTTCGTGCGGCCGGAATATCAGCGGCAGTACGCGCCCTTGCTGCTGTTGTGGAAGGGAATTGCCCGCTTGATTGCGATGCGGCCCGAGATTCCCGTCCTGTTTGGTGCAGTCAGCATCAGCAACGACTACAACAAGACCTCGCGCGAAATCATCTACCGCTTCTTCGAAGCTCGAATGCAGGACGAACTGGCGGGATTAGTCGAGCCCCGCAGCCCGTTCCGTCCACCTCTTTTGCGGCGCTGGGACTATCGCAGCATGTGCCAGGCTCTGCGCGACCTCGACGAACTTGCGCAACCCATTACCGACGTGGAAGCCGACGGCAAGGGCCTGCCGATTCTTTTGCGGCAATATGCCAAGGTTGGCGGGAAACTCGTCGGATTCAACGTGGACCGCAAGTTTTCGAACGTGCTCGACGGCCTGATGGTCGTCGATCTGCGGCAGACCGACCCTGCCGTGCTGGAGCGTTACATGGGGCGGGAGGCAGCCACGCGGTTCCGCGAGTTGCACGCAGTAGCTCGCTAGGCCGATTCCGCACTCATCTTCCGGGCCGCAGTCTGGCTGTCTCAGTAGGCAGCACGCATGTTTGCGCTGCGTCTTTGAGCGCAGCCGCCAGATTCTTGCCCAGAGCCGCGAGTTCTTCCGGCGTCATCAATTCCTGCAAGCGTTCGAAAAGCCGGCGCTCCTCCTTACGAATGTGGCCAGAGAGACCCTGGGCAAACGCGGACAAATCATTTGCCGACAGTCTGTGAATCTCCGCCTCCGCGAAGCGATCGCGCAGCCAGTCGTGCTCGGCCTGCAATTCCTCGACCAGCGAGACCAGCGCGTCGAACCTGCGCGCAGCAGGAAACACCACTCGCTCTTCGGAGGAGAAATGAATTCTGATTTCACCGCGGAAGTGCTCCGCGACTTCCTTTTGCCATGCAGCGAGATCGGCCTCGCAAACCGGCGATGCGCGTTCAATACGAACGCACAGGGCAAGAGCGTGCTGATGCTGGCGAGAAAGGGGAATCAGGTTCTTGTCGCGCAACATGGGTTGACTCCCGGCAATCTGTTCTCGTCGCGTGCGGTCAGGCTGCTCCCTTCGTTTCCGCCGGTTCGGCGCCGGCCGGCCGCAGCGTGAGCCAGTCGGTGCGCACGCGTTCCCATTCCTGAATGAGCATACCGTTCGCTTCGAAGAAACTGCGGATGCGGTAGCGTTCCCATCCGGCGACTTCTTCGAGAATCGGTGCCAGAACGGCCAGCGCGCTGCTACTCAGCACCGTGCGCTTCGCGATCTGCGAAACATTCGGCGATTCCGATACCGCAATCGTCAGTCCGTCGCGCGCATTGATGTGCAGCATGACGTGAATGTCGGAACTGCCATCGCCCGTGTAAATGACGTGATCGGGCCCGGAAACCTGCTGCTCCAGCAGGTGGTCCAGCACCGCGACTTTCCCGTAGCCCGCCGTGGCGCGCACAATTCTTTCAATCTCGCCCGAGGGCTTGTAACGAAACTCTGTGCCATAGATGTGATCGGGCGGAACAATGTCCTCAAGCGCCGACTGAATGACCTCTACCGGCGCCGCTGACAGCACGCAAAAATCGAATTCATACCCGTTGATGCCATTCTTGAGAATCTGGTAGAGAAGCTTGATCTCGCCCTTCAGCCGGATGCGTTTTCCCACTTCATGAAGGTGTTCTTTGCGAACCTTGGCCTGGAACTCAGGATCGTGCAGCAGCAAATAAGCCAGCTCTGCCCCCTGCTGCACGAGGTTGATCTTGGCCATGCCCTTGGCTTTCCGTTCGAACTCCTCGGTAGGAATGCCGACCAGCTCCGCCAGCACGTAGCCGGAATCGTTGAACGTGAGCGTCTGGTCAAAGTCGCTGGCGAAAATGTAACGTCGCAAGAGTTTGTCTGCCATATGGCTATTCGATTCGTGTTGGCGTCCAGCGCGCTATGAAAAGAATCGATGCGAATTATATGCCGTCGCGATTAACTTGCCGTAAATAAACAATTACACGCAGGTTGTCTTTACTAAATTGGTGTCCGCGTCCAAAATAGAAGTTTCGGCTTGCATCTCTCAGAAATAGCGTTTTCACCCGACATAACTAAGGAGCCTTCATGGTAGCGACTGGCGAACTGATCCGAGCGATGAATTACGTGGATGACATTACGGCGACCCTGCGCCGGATTTGCATTTATATTCCCAGCATGAACGCGGAGGAACGGAAGCGGTTGGCCGAATACCTGAGTCCTGCTGGTGAGGCACTCAACGCGGCGATCGCGGACCTGAAAAAGGCGGGCCAGTAAGTGGTGCCTGTCGAGACGATTGCCGTCATCGGCGCGGGCATCATGGGGCGCGGCATCGCGCATGCCGCGGCGCTGGGCGGCTATCGCACTATCCTTGAAGATCTCCTGCCGGCGGCTCTGCGCAAAGCCGAGACCGAAATTCGCTCCAACCTCGACAAGGCTGTGGAACTGGGCAAAGTGACTGCGCCCGATGCCGATTCTGCACTGCAGCGCTTGCGGTACGCCGGCTCCGTCGAGGAAGCCGCGCGCGAGGCCGATCTTGTCATCGAAGCCGTTCCTGAGGAACTCGAGTCAAAAATCGAAATCTTCACCCTCCTCGACAAAATCTGCCGGCCCGCCACCATTCTGGCGTCCAACACCTCGTCCCTCAGCGTGACCGAAATTGCCAGCGTGACTTACCGCGCGAAGAAGTGCGTCGGCATGCATTTCTTCAATCCCGTGCACAAGATGAAGCTGCTCGAAGTCGTGCGCGCGCTCGAAACTGACGACGACACTCTGGCGACCGCAGCCGAAGTCGGCAAACGCATGGGCAAAGAAGTTGTGGTCATCAAGGAATCACCCGGCTTCATCACCAGCCGCATCAACGCCCTGATCGGCAACGAGGCCTTCTACATGCTGCAGGAAGGAATCGCGTCCGCGGCCGACATTGACAAGGCTCTCAAGCTGGGCCTGAATCATCCCATGGGGCCGTTCGAGTTGGTGGACCTGGTGGGGCTCGACACGCGTCTGAGCGTCCTGGAATATCTGCACAGGTCGCTGGGAGAAAAGTATCGCCCCGCGCCGCTGCTGGTGCAGTACGTGAAAGCAGGACGGCTGGGGCGAAAATCAGGACTTGGGGTATACGAGTACCTGGACCAGTTCCCCAAGCCGTAGCGCCCGGGGCTTAACAAGGACCTACCTCCGGCCGAAATTCAATCCTGCTAGCGTCGCAACTCTCTCCGGGGAAACTCCCTTGCTCGCGACCAGCACGTGAAAACTCTCGCCCATGCCCGCGGGCGTGACCAGATGTTTGAGTTGCAGCGCGACTTTCGCTCGCTCTTGCGGCAGGCGGCAATCTTCAAAGGCATCGGCAAACTGATTGGCCTCGCCGATGCCCATCAGGAATTGCGACTGCGTGATGAGCTTGTGAACGTGCATGCCTTGCTCCTGCGCAGCCGCGGCGGGCGCAGTGAAATTCACATCGGCGGTGATGTCCTGTTCGCCCGGGGCCTCGTACGGGTTCATGCTCACCGAATGCTGTCGAATGGCCTTCAGCGTTCCGCGATGGCGTCCAGCAAGCTGCTCCGCTCGCGTGTAGCCGTAGTCAATCACGATGAAAAACCCTTGCTGGATCTCGCGTGAGGCCTGTCTTCCATATTGCTGTGCCGCCAAAGCGACTTCCACACGTTCTCCAGGTTCTGGATGAATCGAATAGCGGTCGAGAAATTCGAGTTCCACCGCGGAAGCGGAAACCCAGGTTTCGACAAAGCGGTCATCTTTCAAGCCAACGCGAAGCGATCCCTGAGAACTGACAATTTCGACCGGCAAGGCATCGAAAAACTCGTTGGCGAAGAGGATCGTGGGTGCTTCGGGCGTTCGCGCGTCGAGCGAAGGCAGGATCTTTCGCCCCCTCGGGGCTTGTTCATTGTGGGCTTTCAACCCACGGCTTGCGCCGTGGGCTGCATTCTTCCGCCGCTCTGCGGCTGGCGATGGAGAGTCCGCTGCACTGGCATCGCGAAAAGCTGACGAGCCGACCTCGGCCTTTCCTGAAGCGAGATGGCGGTCCAACGTGCTCTCCATCCGGTCGCGCAACGCGGGCGAGCTTTCGACCAGAACATACCGTAGTGCGCGAAAGAAATCCGGGAACTTCTTCTCGGACCAGTCGAGCACATCCTGCGCGAAAAGACCACGCCCGGGCCCGAGTTCCTGCACCGTAATTCTCTCGGGACGGGCTAGGACATGCCACATCTCTGCAAACTGGCGCGCCATCAGGCGGCCGAAAACGGCGTGGACATCGCTCGACGTGTAAAAGTCTCCAGCTTTGCCGAACTGCGCAGCGTGGCGCGAGTAGTAGCCGAGTTCGGGATGGTAAAGACACAGCTCCATGTAGCGTGAAAAGGGAATCGGGCCGCACTCGCGGATTTCCTGCTCGATCGTTTGCCGCAGCGAGTTCACAGTTCCTTCCGGCGACGGTCGGCCTGATCCTGCGGCGTGCGAATGAACATTTCGACAAAATAGTCGTGCAGGGCGTCGTAGAGCTGGCGCTGGAAACTCCACTCGAATTGCGGGTCGTCCAGATCGCGGGGATGCAGGTCGAAGTAGTAAGTGTGCACAGGAATCGTCGCGTCCTTGAACTGGATAATCACCTCCACATCCTCGCCCTTGAGGCGGGCGGAAAAATTCAGCAGCGGATGCTCATAGAGGCGCAACTGAGAGAGAACCCGGTCGAGGCGAGCGTGGTTGGAATCCGGCACCGAAGGATTGTAGAACATCGCATCCGGGCTCGCGAGTTGCTCAGTCGCTAGCGCTTTCGTTGATTGACTTATTCCTCCGACGGCTCCTAACATCCGGAACGGAGGTCATTCTTATGCGTTATTTTATTCGTTTCAGCGCAGTTCTCTTGCTGGCTGCGGTGGCGGCGGCGCAGGAAAACAAGTTGAAGGTCTACATTGCCGCCGACATGGAGGGGATCGGGGGCGTCAGTACGTGGGAGGTTCAGGCCGACGCGAGAGGCCGGGAGTACGAGAAGTTTCGCCAGTTGATGACCCAGGAAGTGAACGCTGCGGTGGCGGGCGCGTTTGATGCAGGCGCTTCCGAGGTTTTGGTAAGTGACTCTCATGGCGACGCCCAGAACATTGATGTGGAGGCGCTCGACAAGCGTGCGCGCCTGGTGCGTGCCTGGCCGCGTCCTCTGCTGATGATGCAGGGCATCGACAGCACATTTGGAGCAGCCGTGCTGATCGGCTACTATGCCAGCCAAGGCCAGTTTCCCGCCATCCTCGCCCACAACCTCAACAGCCAGCGACTTATGGCCGTCAAATTCAACGGGAACTCGATGCCCGACGCAGGATTAGCCGCCGCCATCGCCGGCGACTTTGGAGTCCCGGTGGTGTTGGTTTCGGGTGATCAAACGTTCGGAGAAGAGATGAAGCGCCTGCTCGGGCCCATCGAGACGGTGACTGTGAAACAAGCGATCGGGTTCTACGCAGCCACGATGATGCATCCGGAGGCCGCGCAGCACGAGATTCGCGAAGGCGTGAAGCGCGCTCTACAGCGCCGCGGCGAGATAAAGCCTTTCCGCCTCACCCATCCCGTAAAGTTGGAGGTCACATTCAAACAGACGGTAAACGCAGAGGTAGTTTCGTATCTGCCGGGAGTGGAGCGTCTCACAGGCGACACGATTGCCTTCACAGGCCGCGATATGAGCGAAGTATCGCGATTTCTGAGTGCGATTATGTTTGTAAGCGCGTTTTAGCAACGCGAACGCTATTCGTACCGAAGAGCTTCAATGGGATCGAGCCGCGCGGCTTTGATCGCGGGCAACATGCCGCTGACGATCCCGACGAAGCTCAGGATCGCCGTGGACCAGAGCAGCGTGGCGGAATCAATATAGAGATGAATATCACCCTCGCTGGCGTTTTCTTCAAACGCGCTCCACAGCGTCAGCGATCCTACAGACCATGAAATCAAATAGGCGAGCATCACACCCAACAGCCCGCCTAGCGCAGTGATGACCAACGCTTCGGCGAGGAACTGGAACAGGATGTGCCAGCGGCGCGCGCCCAGGGCTTTCTCCACGCCAATTTCGCGTGTGCGCTGCGTCACCGATACCAGCATGATGTTCATCAGGCCGACGCCGCCGATGCCCAGCGTGAGCAGCCCAATGAAACCGAGAAGAATTCTGATACCGGTTGTGATCACCTGCAGATCCAGCAAGTCAGCGAATACGTCGAAGACAAAGATGGCGCGCTGATCCTTGGGATCGAAGTTGTGATGGAAGGCCATGGACTCGCGCACCGCTTCGACAATTTTGGCGTGATCCCCTTCGTACTCCATGACGATCGCGTTCAGGTAGTACGTGTTGGTTAGATCGCTCATCGCGCTGTAAGGAACGTAGACGTGTTCGTTGATGTTGTCATCGCCATTCTGAATCTGATGCTTGATGATGCCGACAATCTGGTAGGAGATTCCATCGAGCCGGATGTTCTCGCCCAGTGCGTTCTGACCGGAGAACAATTTCTTCTTGGCTTCGGAGCCGATCACGGCAACGCGGGTGTGGGTGAAGTCGTCGGCCTCGCTGAAGAAGCTGCCCTCGGCCACGTCCATCTTGCGCATGTGGCCGTACCCGGCATAAACACCGCTGACGCCATAGGTCGCGCTGCGAGTTCCGTAAGCCACCACGCAATTCTTGGAAGTTTCGGGGGAAACGCGCTTCAGCAGCGGGACTTCGGCGCGGATGTAATC
The DNA here is from genome assembly GCA_900290255.1 of Candidatus Sulfotelmatobacter kueseliae. Classification (GTDB taxonomy): domain Bacteria; phylum Acidobacteriota; class Terriglobia; order Terriglobales; family Acidobacteriaceae; genus Sulfotelmatobacter; species Sulfotelmatobacter kueseliae. Next base: position 1,752 of record OMOD01000047.1, on the reverse strand, counting down.
GAGGTCATTGACCGTGAGGCGGATTTCGGCTCCAGCTTTAGTTCCTCCCGCCTGCAGTTCCGTGCGGCCGGGAAAAATGAAAACCAGATTCGTGCCGAAGGAGCGAAAGGCGGACCATATTCCCCGTTCAAAGCCGGTGCCGTAAGCGAGCAAAAGCACGACCGTCGCGATGCCCCAGGCCATGCCCAGCATGGTGAGCAGACTGCGCCGCCGGTTGTGGCGCAGCGCGTTATAGGCCTGAGTTGCGAGATCGAGAATCATGAGAGCTGATAGCTTCCTATTCCAGATAACGATTGCAGATTTTAGATTTCAGATTGAAGATTCAAACCTGGATCGATCCCTCTTCGATGGCCAATCTTCAATCTGAAATCTTCAATCTGGAATCTCCAATCGAAAATCGGAACTCGAAAATCGAAAATTGTCTCACTCCTGCCGCAGCGCCTCCACTGGAGGCAGCAGCGCCGCTTTCCGCGCCGGATACAGACCGGCGGCAATGCCTGCAATCGCCAGCGAACCGATTGCGGCCAAGGCTGAAGCCGGAATAATTCGGGGCGTGTCAAAGCCCTCCGGCGAAGGGAGCATGGCAAGCAACGTCACGAAGCCGATGGCAACCGCCAATCCGATACCGCCGCTGAAGGCAGTCAGAAATGCTCCCTCGATAAAAAACTGCGTCAGGATGGCGCGGTAAGTCGCGCCCAGCGCCTTGCGCAGACCGATCTCTTTCGTCCGTTCCGTCACCGAGACCAGCATGATGTTGACGATGCCGATCGCCCCGAGGCCCAGGGTCACGACGCCAACCACGCCCAGGAACCAGTCCATGGCATCGAAGATTTTGCCCACGCGCTTCATGTTTTCAATCGTGTCCCAGTCTTCGAACGCATCCTGCAGCTTGGGATCGAAGCCGTGGCGACGGGCAATGATGCGGTGAATCTCGTCCTTGGCTTCGGCGTGCAGATCCTTGGTGATGGGCTGGTAGTTAAGGAACGAGATTGCGCCCTCGGAGTTGGCCTGCGTCAGCGGGAAAAGATCGCGCATGGTTTCGACGGGAATGAAAATGCGAGCATTGGTACCGTTGTTGCCGTCGCGTCCGACTTTGGCGACTATGCCAACCACGTCGAAATTGATTCCATTCAGCAGAATGGTCGAGCCGACGGCAGGCCGCCCCGGAAACATGTTCTTGAGCAGTTCCCATCCCACTACGGCCACGCGGCGGCGCTCTGAGTTGTCCTGGTCATTGAACCAGCGGCCCGGCTCCACGGGTACATTGCGAATCTGGTTGTAGTCCGAGGCAACCCCGAAGACCTGGCCATTGGTCGAACCGTAGTCGCTGACGGCGCGGATGTCTTCACGGTTCAGCACCGGGGATATGGCGCCCACAAACTGGGCCTCGTTGCGTATCGCTACGTAATCTTTATAGGTGAAGTAGTAGGTCTGCCCGGACTGCGTGCTGCCCTCGACGGCCGGGATGCGCCCGGGAAACATGAACATGATGTTTTGTCCGAGGTTGGCCAGTTGCTTCTCCTGGCCGCTGCGGAAGCCTTCTCCCAGGCCGACCAACAGAAGCAGCGAGCCGACTCCCCAGGCAATTCCGAACATGGTGAGGAACGAACGCAGCTTGTGCGCCCAAAGGGTGGCCAGCGATTGCCGGACGATGTCGAGAAGCATGCGCATGGGCGAATGGTGGAATCTGCCCCCACGCCTCCGGGGAGGAGCGTGGGGGCCCCGGGTAACGTTCAGGCGAGGGGTCTCAAT
>OMOD01000072.1 GCA_900290255.1 Candidatus Sulfotelmatobacter kueseliae | reverse complement strand
ATGGATTCCTGCATGACCTGGCCGATCTGCCCGGTCATGGTGAATCCGCCTTTGCCTTTCATGACGTTGGCTTCGACGAAAAGCACGTCGCCGCCGGAGGGAGTCCACGCCAGGCCCACGGCCACGCCGGCGCGCTTGGTGCGCTCGGCGATTTCGCCCTCGCTGCGAATTTTGATGCCGCCCAGAAATTCCTGAATCACGTCCTGCGTGACGGTCAGCTTCTCCGTCTTGCCTTCGGCCAGCCGGCGCGCCTGCTTGCGGCAGATGGTACCGATGGTGCGCTCCAGGCTGCGCACGCCCGCTTCCCGCGTGTAATGGCGGATCACGTGGCGCACCGCTTCCTCGGGAAATTCAATCTGTTCCCTGGTGATGCCGTTCTCGTCAATCTGCCGCGGGATCAGGTACTGGAACGCGATGTGAACTTTTTCTTCTTCCGTGTAGCCCTGCAGTTCAATGATCTCCATGCGGTCGCGCAGCGGCTCGGCAATGGGATCGAGCATGTTGGCGGTGGTGATGAACAGCACCTTCGACAGGTCAAACGTTACGTCGAGATAGTTATCGCGGAACGATGAGTTCTGCTCGGGATCGAGCGCTTCCAGCAGCGCCGAGGCCGGATCGCCCCGGAAGTCGCGGCCGACCTTGTCAATTTCGTCGAGCATGAACACCGGATCTTTGGTCTCCGCGCGGCGAATGCCCTGGATGATCTGTCCGGGCAGCGCGCCGATGTAGGTGCGGCGATGCCCGCGAATTTCGGCTTCATCATGCACGCCGCCCAGCGAGAGCCGCGTGAACTTGCGGCCCAGAGCGCGAGCGATGGACTTGCCCAGCGAAGTCTTGCCCACGCCCGGAGGTCCGACGAAGCACAGGATCGGGCCTTTCATGTTCGGCTTCAGGCGGCGAACGGAGAGATAGTCCAAAATGCGGTCTTTCACCTTTTCCAGATCGTAGTGATCGGTGTCGAGAATTTCCTTGGCCTTGGGAATCTCAATTTCGACTCCGGAAGTTTTCGCCCACGGCAGTACCGCCAGCCACTCGATGTAATTCCGCGTCAGCGAATAATCGGCGGCCATGGGTGACATGCGCGACAGGCGTCCCAATTCCTTCAGGGCTTCTTTCTTTACGTCGTCGGGCATGCCCGCTTCTTCGATTTTTTTCTTCAGGTCCTCGACGTCACGCTGGCCTTCGTCCTGCTCGCCCAGTTCCTTCTGGATGGCCTTCATCTGCTCCCGCAGGTAGTATTCCCGCTGCGTCTGCTGCACCCGGTCCTGCACTTCGCTCTGAATCTTGTTGCGCAGTTGCTGGACCTCGAGTTCCTTGGCCAGGTGCTGGTTGATCTTCTGCAGGCGGACGAGGATGTCGGTGGTTTCCAGCGTGTCCTGCTTGTCGGGGGTGGAGAGCGAGGGCAGCGACGACGCGATGAAGTCCACCAGGCGGCCCGGCTCGTCAATGTTCATGGCCACGGTTGAGAGTTCGTCGGAGAGCGTGGGCGAACCGGCGACGATCTGTTGGAACAGAGTCAGCACGTTGCGCTGCAGCGCTTCGATCTCCGAAGTCATGCTGGGCGCGGGCGCCTCCGGCACCCCAACGTAGTGGGCGCGCATGAAAGGCGACAACTGCGTGAACTCGCCCAAGTGCACCCGCTCCAGGCCCTCGGCAAACACAAACAGGCTCTGGTTGGGCATCTTGACGACTTTATGGACGACAGCCGATGTGCCAACCGTATAGAGATCACTGGGCTGAGGGTTATCCACGCGCGCCTCGCGCTGCGCGACAACGATAATGGTCTTGTCTTCGCCCAGAGAGTTGATGAGCTGAACCGAACTCTCCCGGCCTACCGTCAGAGGCAGCACCGCATGGGGAAACAGAACCGTGTCCCTCACCGGAAGCACTGGAAGGGCTCTTTGGTCGTTTATTTCCTTATGCTTAGGAGTACGATCCGGCGTCGAATTCTGGCTCATAATTCTCCTTGAGTGTAACTCGCTCAAGTTTAGATGATATGCCTCGGGGAAAGGTTTCAGCACCTTGGCCCGAGAATCCCTTATAGGGTATTGAATTCTATTCCTTTTAGGTGCTCGCGGCACCGTTTCTAAGGTGCAGAGGCTAAAGCGGGAACTGCCTCATGCAAGTACTAAACTGGGAATGGCGAACAGCCCGACGAAAAATGTCGGCCACATGGGTGGAGCAACGGATGCCTCATGATGTCGCTAGAGCCGCAGGAACAGCAAGGCCCTTCTCAGGTCTTCGGTTCGCTCCCCCTGCGGCTCCCGCAACTTAGTTCTGGGTTTCGAATACGTGTTTGGCTGTGTCGCCGCGAAACACTAATTCCTGCAGCACTCTCTCGTTGGCAGCATTGAGCTGGTAAATCGTTTGGTTATGCTCCGCTTTCTGCGCGAGCGGAACCAGCGTGCACTTCACTTTCGCCTCAGGGGCCTTGCCCCGGACAGCCTGGAACACCATGACGTGCTCCTGCCCTTCCATAGTATGACGTACCAGGTAATCGCCCGCCGGCAGCAGGACCGTTCCGACCCGCATGGGCGCCGCAAATGTGACGCGGCTCACGTCGCGGATGCCCAAATTCTCATCTTCCGCCGCGGCCGTTGACACGAGGATAGAAACCAGTGCAAGCGCACATACGAGCACACCTAATACCTTCAAGAAACGCATATAAGCTCCTCTCTAATGATTCGGTGTTGCCCGCCTGACCTGCATACTCGGGCCCACCTAGGATCAGTTTAGAAGGGAGCGTTCCCAGCGAATGTGTGCCCGGTCACAAATGGGTGTGACGGTAGGACTGCACTAATTCTGGTGTTACTTTGGCGTAAATTGAGCCAGTTCGTAGATGCCCAGTTTCTTTTCCAGTTCCGCGACCGTATCCACTACCTTGAAGAATCCGTCCTCGCCGAACAGTTCATCTTCCTTCTTTTCGAAATCGTCACCCAGCGCATCGTCTCATGGGCGGAGACGGAAAAGGTTTCACAATTCACGCTGCCCGGTAAATCCCCAGCACCTTGACGAACTCCGCGACTTCGCCCAGGTGGCGCAGCGCGTTGCGCGCCGGTTCGTCGTCACCGCGCAGGAAATCCACATAAAAAACGTATTCCCACGGGCGACCGCGCATGGGCCGCGACTCGATCTTGCTCAGGCTGATATCGCGCAGCGCGAAGACGCTCAGCGATTTGAAGAGTGCCCCGGGCAGGTTTTTCACCTGGAAGGCGATGGAAGTCTTGTTCGCCCCGCGGGGAATCAGGCGCCGGTAGCGGTCATCGACTATGGGGTGCCCCACTTCTCCCCGGTTTTGGGAGAAGTGGGGATTTTTCCGTGCCTCACGCTTCCGAATCAAGAAGAAGCGCGTGAAGTTGCGCTTGTCGTCCTCGATGCCGGCCTGGAGAATCTTGCCGGCATATTCATGAGCCGCTTGCCGTCCGGCAATCCCGGCCGCGTCTTTCAGCCTCTCGGCGATGACGTGCTTCACGCTTCCGGCCGTGTCGTAGAAGGGTACTGCCTCAAGGTGACGATGATGGCGGAAGAAATCGCGGCACTGATCGAGCGCCACCGGATGCGACAGCACGCGGCGCAATGACTTCAGCTTCGCTCCCGGCGCCGCGATCAGGTTGTGCACGATGCGCAACAAATATTCGCCTTGAATGAACACGTCGCGCGCGACCAGCAGATCAGCGTGCTCGGCCACCGTTCCCGCCAAAGTGTTCTCGATCGGAATCACTGCGGCGGCAACCGATCCTCGCTCGACGCGATCGAAAACTTCCGCCGACCGGGCGCAAGGCACTACCGTGCAGCGCGGCAGCATACGCTCAGCCGCTTCGTGACTGAACGAGCCGAGTTCCCCCTGGATAGCGACCTTCATAGCATGTTTCCTGGATAAGGCAAGGTAACTGGAGCGGCGGGGAAAGGCAAATTTATCCCGCCTTGGTCAGGCTCAGGTTCTTACTCAGCAGCAGCGCGTCGACGCCGTTCGAATAATACCGCGGCCAGGTATTCACAACGTGGTAGCCGTGGCGCTTGTAAAAAGCGAGAGCTGCCGCATTGTCGACCGCGGTCTCAAGGCCCACCGCTTTCGACCCTTCCTCACGCAGCCGATTCTCGGCGGCCTCGAGGAGCTGCGATCCCACGCCCGACCGTCGCGCTGCCGTGATCACGTCGATGGTGATGATGTGCCCAGTAAGGCCGCCGTGCGCGACGACAAATCCGGCGATTTCGTCTTTGTCGGGGTTCGTGGCCACCAGCGTGAACGCTCCCCTTCGGCGGACGTAAACCTTCAGTTCCTGGCGCGAGTACGCGATGCCTGGCGGAAAGCACTCCTGGTCGATCCGCCAGAGCGTCTCGAAGTCTTCTAACCGGAAATCGCGGACCACGAAGGGCACACTGACATTGTAGCGGGCGCGAAGGGACCATGCCGGAACAGCGCCCTAGGATCTGGGTCGAGCGAATTTCGGTGGCTCAGGTCGTCAGAATGCCAAGGGGAGACATCCCCAGGGCGGACAGACCTTGTTTTCCACAGCTTACGTACCGCCATCCGGAGAAAAACCTCAACTGGGGCCTTTTGTCCACTTGCCCCAGCCGCCGCTTCGGTCGTACCATCGGCTGAGGGGAAGCACGTGGGGCTCCTTCTGCTCATGGCCGTCGCCGGCGCGATTGCGGTGCTAGGGCTGTGGTATCTGCTGTTTGCCGCCTACAACCGCCGCAAAGGCTCCCAGACCCTGCGTTGGGTACAGTCGGCGTGCGGCGGCCGGGGACGCATCGTTGACTCGCATTGGCTGAGCAGTTCGCGGCTCCACGCCCGCCTGCAATTACCCGCGCGCAGCTTTGAAAATGTCCGCGTTACGGTGAAACTCCGCCCGCGCGCGTTGCCCGTGCAATGGCTGCTCAGCTGGTGGCGCAATCAGAAAGAGACGCTCACTTTCGAAGCCGATCTCGGCGGTTCTCCCAGCTTTCATCTCGAGGTGGTGCGCCATCGCTGGAGCGCGCACAGCCGCGGCGTCACGGCTCGACGTGATCCGCGCGAATGGGACATTTTCCAGCCCGGCCCGGTGATCCTCACCACCCGCACCCATTGGCAACAGGATCACACGCCCGAAATCAACGCCCTCATGGTGGTGCGCGAACGCAATGTTCTCCAGGTGCGCTTTTGCCCCGGGTCTCCGCAGTTCTCGGCCACCGTCGCGCTCGACGCGCTGGCCGATCCCGACAGCGCCTCCGGCTTCCTCACCACTTTGCGCGAACTGGCCGCGGGAGCATCCGCGCACCGGCAGTAACGCCAGAACGCCCGCGAATAAATCCCTTTTATCCCCAGCATTACCTTTTTCGATTGGCCGGGCCCCGCTTCTCGCGCTATTCTTGCTGTTCCAAACAACGCGTTGAAACCAGCCATTTCAACTCCCCTATTTTCGTGAGGTTGTTTTGCCCAAAATTTCGGTTTACAGCGAAGGAGACTGAACGACACCCATGTCCACTGAACTGCGCAATTTCCTGGCAATTCCATACGACGAACTGGAAGAAGTAAACCTCAAGGCGAAGAAGCAGCGCCTGGACCGTGTGGCTCCAGGCAAGATCCAGGAGGAACGGCTGAAGTACCTTGCCGACGAGAAACGCATCAAGGCCTTGACCGTGCTCTTCAGCGATCTCGAGGGCCGGTTGCACATGCTCGACTACGACAAGAAATTTCTGCTCAAGAACTACGAGAATCTGACGTTTGACGGATCCTCGATCCGCGGCTTCACCGCCCAGCGCGAGAGCGACCTGCGCCTGGGCATCGACTGGGCCGCCTTCTATTGGGGCCCGGCGGATGTTTTTGGTCCCGGCAAAGTGCTGGTGTTCGGCGAAGTGATTGACAAGAACGGTGAACCGTACAGCGCCGACATTCGCAGCATGCTGAAACTGTTCGCGGCGGAGCAGCACAAGAAGCACGGTTACACATTCAACGCCGCCAACGAAATCGAGGGCTTTCTGTTCCAGGGCCCGGACGCGGAGCGGCGCTATCACGAAACCGGAAAGTTCGAATACGTAAACACCGGCGGCTATTATCATTCCCTGCCCGGCGATCCTCTCCGTAGTTTCATTGACACCACCGCCGAAGTGCAGCGCGCCATGGGTTTCCAGAATGAAAAAGATCACCCCGAAGTCGCGCCTTCGCAGTTTGAAATCAACTATAGCTATGGGGAGGTCGTGGCGGCGGCGGACCAAATTCAGCTCTACAAGCTGATCTGCCGCCAGGTGGCACGCAATATGGGCCTCACCGCGTCGTTCCTGCCAAAGCCCGTTGTGGGTGTGAATGGCAGCGGGATGCACACCAACGTTTCGGTCAGCGCAGACGGCAAGAACCTGTTCTGGGATCCCAAGGGCGAAGAGAAACTCAGCAAGCTGGGCTACGAATTCCTCGACCGCCTGCTCACTCACGGCAACGATCTTTGCCTGGTGTTTAATTCCAGTGTGAACGCCTATCGCCGCCTCGATCCGCACTTCGAGGCGCCCAATCAGCTCAAAGCCTCGGCGGTGGACCGCGGCGCCATGATCCGCATCCCCATCGGCAATGAGCGCAGCATGCGAATTGAAGTGCGCGCCGTCGCGCCCGATGCCAACCCCTACCTGGTCATGTACTCGATCTTCAAGACCGGACTCGAAGGCTCGACGGCCAAGATCAAGGATTTGCGCCAGGGCAAGGAGCGCTACCTGCCCGACAACATCTACACGGCGATAGCAGACTTCCGCAAAGCCGAGTGGACGACAAAACTGCTGGGCGAAGATGTGAAGTCCCGCTACGCCGACTTGAAACAGGCTTCGGCCGACCGCTGCCCGCGTCTGCTGGGATCGGTGGTCAAGGCCTCCGAGGTGCAATTCCACCACGAGGTCTACAACCAGTTCTTGTGGAATTTGTTCTAGAGCTCGCTATGTTGTAAAGAATTGTCGCGGCAGACTTGGGAGGGGCACGGCTTTAGCCGTGCCGGCTGAAGCAGCATTGGATTTGGAGCTTCAGCCCCTGAGGGTTGTTACGTTTGAAACGCCCCGGCCGCGTCCGGGGCGTTTTGCTGGCGGCTGCGAGGGTAATCGCCCCGTTGACAACAGCCAGGTCACTACTTGCAGTGTTGTTCCCTCAATAGAATCAACCACTTCTTCGGGTAACCAACGCGGGTGACAAGAGGGTGGTGTCCTAATTTGACAGGCCACTACCGACGACAGTGCGTTGCGGCGGCAACCACCCGGGTCTAGGCTGTTAGTCAATGAGCCTCCAGTCCCCACACCGTCAGCCCAAATCGCATCATGCAGCCCCGCTGGCCGCGGCAGGTATCGTCCGTAACCAGCGCCGCAGCAAACGCATGGGCCTCCGCGCCTCCGTCGACCTGTCAGGCGAAGACCGCCAGAAGTGTTCCTTCACCATGCCCGCCCGCGCCACCAATCTGAATAAGCACGGGGCGGCTGTGCAGATCACTCGCGACCTGATGGTCGGCTCGGTCGTGCAGGTGCGGAACAAGAACGGTGGACAGGCGTCCGCGCGCATCGTCGCTCTGCTGGCCGCGTCCAACGGGGCTTCCACCTACGCCATCGAGTTCGTCGAGCACGATGGCGGCGCAACGAATTTCTGGGGCATCACTTTCCCGTCGAACGCGTAATCAACGGGGAGTGGGGCACCCTCTTCATCGCGGCTGCGAAATTTGTCGAGCAAAAACGGAGCCTCAGCGTTGACGGGGATAGCTATATGGGGGTGGAAAATTCCTACACCTCCCCTCCCCGAATGTCTAGCGATCATCTGATTATCCGGTTGCTTCAGCAACCCCCAATCGGTTGTGGTTGAGGTCTCGAGCTCCTCGA
>OMOD01000070.1 GCA_900290255.1 Candidatus Sulfotelmatobacter kueseliae | reverse complement strand
TCTCAGATGTGTAGCTTAACTTCCGGTCTCAAACTGTCCCATTTCCGCTGACGTGGCACACTTAACCGCGCACGGACAGCAAACTTGGTACACGTAAGTGCATGAAAAACCAGCGATCTGATTTGCAGGTGATTTTTTGCAGGGTCTGCGGCCGGCCAATGCGGCCAAACCCATACGCCCCTTTAGCAATGGGACGGGATCCTCAGGTCGCCGGCCCGTGCGTGTTTACGCATACGCTATGGCGATCAGTTCGTTGCCCGCTCCTAGCCTTGCCTGGCCTTCAACCGCATCCTGTTTGTTCGCTGCGGCATGTACCTGGCACCCGCGCGGCCTCGCCGCAAACACCAACCAGCAGTTAGACGCGCAGCCCACGAAGCCGCCCGATTCTGGTTTACTGAGTCTTGAACTGGCGGCCACCTAGAACCTGGTCAAATTGTGCGTGGCATCACAGACAAGTGTTTCTCCGCGTGCTTGTCTTAGTTAGGGGAGGATGACCTATCTTTCGGCGGCATCCTTTCTTCGGTAGCCTGTGGATTCATCCCGTGCCAGCGCGTGCCAAACCTCCGGCGCCAGAAGCTGAAGCTGCGAACCTCTGCCCAAAATGTGGAGTCCATAACCCCGGCCCTGCTCTGACATGCAGCCAGTGTGGCACTGGACTGGATCATTCCGACGCCGGAACTGCCGTCTCCTCCACCGCCCCGGCCACTGCCGCAACGTCAGCGGCTGCCACCATAGCTTCTCCATCTTCGGCGGTGACCGTCGACAGCTCATTCCCCGTCCAGCCGCATCCGGTTCAACCCCAGGCGCAGCCATCCGAATCATCCAGCCGAATTCCCGATTTCGGGCCGCGCTACCGCGTGGAACATATCCTGGGCGAAGGGGGCATGGGGACGGTCTACAAGGCATGGGACAAAGAACTGGAGCGCACGGTGGCGCTGAAGTTGGTCCGCCGTGATCTCACTCGCGATCCCAACATTTCGCAACGCTTCAAACAGGAACTACTGCTCGCCAGCAAGATTTCTCATCGCAACGTTCTGCGCATTCACGATCTGGGCGACGGCCCCGGAGACACGAAGTTCATCTCCATGGCCTACGTCGAAGGTCATGACCTCAGCTACCCGTTGCGCAAAGAGGGGAAGTTGCCGCTCGATCGCGCACTGAACATTGCGCGCCAGCTCGCCGCCGCGCTCGATGCCGCCCACGCTGAAGGAGTGGTCCATCGCGACCTGAAGCCGCAGAACATCCTGATCGATCAGCATGATCACATTTATGTTTCCGACTTTGGCCTGGCGAAATCGCTGGAGTCTGACCTGGGAATGACGCAGACGGGTCAATTTCTAGGCACGCCCCGCTACATGTCTCCCGAGCAAGCGGAAATCAGGCCGGTCGACCATCGCAGCGATCTATACGCGTTCGGGTTGATCTTGTGCGAGATGCTGACCGGCAATCTGCCGTTCGAGCATACCCACTCGACGATGCAGATGTTGTACCAGCGGGTACACGAACCGCCAAAGGATCCGACGCGGCTCAATCCCGATCTGCCCGAGTATCTGGCCCGGATCATCCAGAAATGCCTGGAGCGGGATGTGAGCCTGCGTTATCAGAGCGCAGGTGAGATTCTCGCGGATTTGGACGCGGGCCACGCACCACAACACGCACATCGCAGTTGGGTCGCGGCAGCGACGACCACATTCGCGGGAAGGCGGCCAAGAAAGGTATGGCTAGCTGCGGCGGCAGTGCTCGCCGTGCTGGCCGCCGGCCTGGCAGTTTGGAAAACTCTGGGAACGCCCTCCGCACAGCCTTCCGTTCCCGCTGCGGCGCAGCTTTCGCTCGCCATCGTGCCTTTCCATAATGCGTCGGGTGATGCGTCGCTTGATTGGCTGGGTTCCAGCCTGGCAGAGATTCTGAGCACCGACGTCGGGCAGTCCGCGCAACTGCGCATGGTCAGCCCCAACCGTCTGCACCAGATCTTCAGCGATCTGAAGATTTCGCCTGCGACCATCCTTGATCCCCCGACCATCGGCCGCATCGCGGAGTTTACCAGCGCCGATCGTGTGGTATGGGGCCAGTACGCCAGATTCGGCCACCAGATTCGCATTGACGCGACTCTCCAGGATATGAAGCGCGGACAAACCACCACTCTGTCGGAGTCCGCGACTGAGAACGATGTGCTTGCCGCCGTCGACCGTCTTGCCACCGGTATTCGTTCGAACCTGGCCCTCTCGCGAAGCATCGTCAAACAACTTCAGGAGCAGTCCTTCAAACCGTCGACCAACTCGCTTCCGGCCATGCGCGATTACAACGATGGGCTGCAATTCGAACGCAGTGGAAGTTTCCTTGATGCGGCCCGCCGATTCGAAGCTTCCACCAAAGAGGATCCCAGGTTTGCGCTGGCTTACTCCGAACTGGCCAGAGCTTATGCCAGCCTTGGCCAAGACAACGAAGCGGAAAAGGCTGCTCAGAAGGCAGTCGAATTGAGCGACCAGCTTCCTTCGCAGGAAAAGTATCTGATTCAGGCCAGCTTCGACAGCATCCAGAAAGATTATCCCAAGGCCATCGAAGCCTACGACAATCTCGCCAAGGCTGCGCCCGGCAATGCCGACGTGCTCCTCGAACTCGGCGGCCTATATGAGAATTCCAGCGCTTACGAGAAAGCGCGCGACGCCTACACCCAGGTGCTGGCGCTCGATCCCAAGCGCGTGGACGCTCTGTTCGCGATGGGACGCGTCGAAATCTATGACGGCAACCCGGAAAAAGCGCTCGAATACCTGACGCGTGCTCAAGCGCTGACAGTCGAGTTCGGCAACGACGAAGAAAGAGCCGACATTCTTCAGGCGACGGGCGTGGCCTACGCCGATCTGAACAAACACCAGGACGCCCTTCGCAATCTGCGGGACTCGCTGGAAATCAAACGCAGGCTGGGGCTCAAGAAGGGTGTCGCCATGAGTCTGGACGCGATGGCATCGTCTGAAGATGTGCTAGGCAAGCCGGAGCAGGCACTCAAAGATTACAAAGAGGCGCTCGCTTTATGGCGCGAGCTGGGCGATAAAGCCGGGACCGGTGATGTACTCAGTGACCTGGCTCAGTTTTATGTCGATCACGGCCAGTATGACCAGGGATTGAAATTGTTTAAGGAGTCTCTGCAGGCGGAAATCGACGTAGGGAATCAGAACAATCAGGGATTGGTTTTGAACAACATCGGCAACGCCTACTTCATGAAGGGCGACTACCAGAATGCGCGCACCTATTTCGAGCAGGCCCTGCAGCTGCGCGAAACGCTCAAGGTCCCCAGTAAGATTGCCGACACTCTTCACAACCTGGCTGACACTTCCACCGAGATGGGTCAGTACGATCTGGCGATCGAGCAATATCTGCGCGCGCTGGATTTGCGGCGCAGCACCGGAGACAAGCGCAGCGCTGCCATTGAGTCCTCCAGCATCGGCATTTTGTTCGGTTATCAGGGCCGCTATGGCGCGTCACTGAGCTCGGAAGAGGACGCGGTCAAGACTTTCCGGGAAGTGCAGGACCCGACGTGGCTGGCAGAAGTCCTCGGCTATTACGGCCACGCTCTTGCACAGATCGGGCGCAACGATGATGCGCAGAAAAGTCTCGAGGAAGCATTGAATGTAGCCCGCGGGTTGAAAAATGATGCCACAACCGCTGAAATCCTGGGCTACCAGGGCGACAACGCCTTCTACCGCGCAGAATACAAATCTGCGGCTTCCCTTTACGATGAGGCGCTCAGAACGGCGTCCCACACCAGCGATTTGGGTCTGATCCTCGTCTCCAAATTCAATGTCGCAAAGGCTGCGGTCGGACTTGGTCGCTTTCAGTTAGCCGCAAGTGTGCTCGGCAAGTTGTCCGAGGAAGCGGACAGCATGGGATCGAAGTATGTATCCGCCGAGTGTTCGATTTATCACGCCGAAGCTCTGATGAATCTCAAGAACTACGAGCCGGCGAGAAAAGAACTGGAGAGCGCTCTCATCCGAAGCCAGAAACTCGGCCTGCGGGTTCTGCTCGCACAAACCCATTACCTGCTGGCGCGTGATCTGGAACTCTCCGGCAAAGCGGCTGACGCCCCCGAACACTATCAACAGGCCCGCCAAATTCTGGATGAGATCAAGAGCGAAGCGAAGACCGATAGCATTGTGAAGCGAAGCGATCTCAGCCCTATCTACACTCACCCCGCCAGCTAGTTCTCCCGAAAGGTTCCTTTTCATTCGGCCGGCCACAAGCTCCTGAGGTCCGCACATCAACAGGAGCCCGTGACCGCTTCTGTGTGAGAGAACTGGGCGCAGTTGCCTGCGCCTCAATCCCCATCAGTGCTATGTGGTGCCCGACAGTGTGATGGTTTGCGGACTGTTCTGCGCATTGTCCTTAATTGTCAAGGTGCCAGTGAAAGTCCCCGTCATCTTTGGAGTAAACGTGAGACTGATCACGCAGCTCGTCGTCCCGCCCTCGGCTGCGGTGTAGACGGTTGCACCATTGCAAGTCGTGCTGGTCAGCGCGAAATCGCCGCTGCTGCTCCTGATGCTGATCGCCGGATTCCCGAGAGTCAGCGGCGTATTTCCCGGGTTCGTCACCGTGACCGTCTGCGGGTTACTCTTCCCCACTGTTGTTGTTTGGAAGGTGAGCTTGCCCGAGCTCAAGTAGGTTGAGCTGAAGCTTGCTTGCGGATTGATCACCTGGGCCGTCAGCAGCACCGTTTGGCTTGCCGCGCTGTCGGTAATGGTGAGAGTGGCGGTCGAGGCGGTTGTGCTGAAGACCTTCGCCGTGGCGGCGATGCCCACACCAATCGGACAGCTCTTTCCCGCAGGTAATCTGGCCGGTAGGGACAAAATCATGGGAGGACAGAAGGTTAGGTCGCCATAATCGCCGGGTGCGGTGCCCCCCGCGATCTTGACGCTCGAAATCGTGATCGGAGTAGTCCCCTTGTTAGTTAGAGTGATCAACTGAGCGCCGACTCCGTTTAGGTACAATGTGCCAAAGTTCACGCTCAGTGGCGAAACTTCTAACCCGACCACCGTCACCGTGCCGGGCACATAGGTGAACGTGTAGTCCGGATCCGCCGCGTTCACGCAAGTGCTTGGGTAGGTGCCCGGTAGGCTCGTGACGGTCGCTGTGGTCGAGCACATTGGCGGGGTCGTTGGAGCGTGGCTACTCACAGTCCCGACTGGGTAGGCGTAGCTGGGCGTGATGTTCGGCACGGGTCCGCCATAGGTCATCGTAGCACTGCCAGCGGTGACGACTACCGGTGCTGCGCTCACGGTCACCGTGCCGGACGCGGGGGTGATCGCGTAATTCCCACCCTTCGAGGCCGTGCACGAGCTTAAGTAGCTACCCGGCGCGCTCGTGCTGGTTGCTCCGGGCGTGCAGGTTACGCCCAGGGTCGTGGCGTTGTCATTATTCACCAGCCCCGCGAAGATGGGGGTGATGGTAGGAGGGGCCTCGCCATAGGTCATCGTGCCATTGCTGGCGGTGATGCTCAGCGGCGCCGGGTTCACCGTCACCGTGCCGGGCACATTCGTGATCATGCTGTAGTTTGGATCCGCCGCTCCCGAGCAGGTGCTCGGATAATACGGACTCCCGATTACCGGGCTGCTGCTGGTCGCTGTGGTTGAGCACTTTGGCTGGGTGGTCAAGCTCGCGGCCGTGTCCCCATTCACAAACCCCGTGTAGCTCGGCGTGATCGTCGGAACGGTCCCCCCATAAATCATCGAGGGACTGCTGGCGGTGATGGTCAGCGTCCCCGCCGGGTTCACCGCCAGAGTGTAGCTCAGCGTGGCATTGGGCAACACACCGTTGGCGGCAGTGAAGCTGATGAGGTAATTACCGTACGTGCCGTCTGCGGGCGTACCGCTGATCAATCCGGTTGCCGTGTTGAACGCCAGTCCGGCCGGCAGCGTACCGACTTCGGTCAGAGTTGGTGACGGGTAACCTGCCGTGACCGAGACCTGGAATGTTCCTCCCGTGCCCTCGCTGAACGTAAGCGTGGTGCCGCTGACCGAGCATCCATTGACGCAAACGCCGGTGATGGCGGGAGCAGTCGTCGGAGGAGGGGGGACTGGCGCCGAGGTCGGCAGGAACGCTACCACCACGTCATTGGCTTGCTGGGTCTTTCCGCCGACCGTCTTGTCGAGGCCCGACGAAGGGTTGTAGAACAACGTGATATCCGCGACGAACTGGCAGTAAATCGTGGACGAGTAAGGCTGGCCGGGCAGAGGCCCCACCACCATGGCATCGTTGCAATTGGTGCCGTAGGGCAAAACGCCAGGAGGAGTGAACTCATCGGCGTCCGGATCGTCGAGTATCCGCGGCAGGCTATTCAGCCAATAGGATGCTGGCAAGAATGAGGAGTTGTTCAGTCCAATTTTCCAGAAAACGCCACCGCTATACGAACTGGTAGGTGGCTCATTCCCCGACGTTCCGGAGAACACGTCATAGTGGACGCAGTTCCCGTTGGCGTAGGGGTAGCACAGCGGCACGATGGTGTTGCCATTCGGGTCGGTTCCATAGTTGAAGAAGCTGGCGAAGCGGCAATCAGGATCATCCTGGACCTGTTGCGAAGTATTAGGTGGCGGGTACGTGCAAAGCCCGGTAGCCTGAAATTCCGTTGCAGTGACATAGAGGGGGAACCCCGAAGTCACCTGCGGGATCATCACCTGCAACGAGTACCCGTTCGGGTCGTTGCAAGGAGAGCTGCCGTTCGGGCAGTATGTGGCTGTCCCCGACACATTCGTCCCGGGCGAACTGAAGGCCGATAAAAGGACGGGAGTGGGAGTCGGAATAAAATCCGCAGATGCGGACAGCCCGTAGCTTTCGGTTGCGGTCAGGCTGCAAGTTGGTACTGTTCCCGACGACGCGCAAGCACCACCCCAGCCCGCGAATGTCGTCCCTGGACTCACGGTCGCCGTCAAAGTGACCGCTGTCCCGTATGTATAGGTGCCTGTGCAGGTGGTTCCAGTCACGTACTGGCCGTTCACTTCGCTGCAATTAATCTGCTGAGACGACTGGTTGTCCGTCACGGTGCCACTGCCGGTCCCCAGTTCCGTCAAAGTCAGCGGAACGTACACCACTGACTCGGTGACTATTAAACTCTTACTGAAGTCGCTGGCGCTGTTGAAGCTGCTGTCTCCCGGGTATCTGTACGCGATCGCGTATCCTGCGGGCGTCAGTGATAAGGGGCCGACGTTGAATATGTTGAATACCGTCGAGAAGGATCCATTAACCCCAATCGTGGCGTTCTGTACGAGGGCGCCGATCCCGATGGAAACCGTCTCGCCGCTTGGTGGATACACCGGACCCGGAGCGGAAATCGTGCCCGAAAGAGTGATCGAACTGGTCCCGTAGGGCACCGATTGCGATGGAGTCAGATTGCTGAAAGCCGGCGTCGCAATGCCGCTCCCTGATAGATTGACGACTTGCGGGCTGTTGAATGCATCATCAGTGAGCGCGATGGTCTCGCTCTTGTTTCCAGCAGTCAAAGGCGCAAATGCGACCCCCAGTTCGCAAGTCTGGCCAATCCCGACCGGAGTTCCAACGGCACAGCCATTGTCTACAGATTGATGTTCAAAGTCTGTGCCGGGAGTGATCGCCGTGAAGTTCAGGTTGGCGTTGCCCACATCCGAAACGGCGACGCTCTGTGCGCTGCTGGTCTGCCCAAGATTCAAGCTGCCGAACGCCAGGGTGCTTGTACCCACGTTGACCTTGCGGATGACGCTGCTGCCATAGTCCGCGATGTAGAGGTTGTCTGCGCTGTCCGTCGCGATCGCGATCGGGCTGTTAAGTTCCGCATTGGTGGCCGAGCCGTTATCCCCGTTGTAACCCTGGTTTTGGTTGCCCACTATCGTGGTGATGATTCCATTCGTATCCACCTTGCGCAGGACGAAGTTGCTATAGTCCGCAATGTATATGTTCCCCGCGGCGTCCACTGTCACGCCAAAGGGATTGTAGAGTTCCGCGCTGGCGCTGGTGGCTTGATTGCCGTCGCCGCCGTATCCTGGTGTACCATTTCCTGCCACGGTATTGATCCCCCCAGGCCAAATGGTCACCCCTGCCACGGTAATCGGCGCCAGTTGTGTATTCACCACGCGAACGCGAGCGTTGGAGGAGTCCGCAATGTAAACGTTGCCCATTGCGTCGACCGCTATTCCACCCGGATAGCACACCTCCGCGTCGATGGCCCAGAAGTTATCGCCGCTGTAGCTGCAGTTCCCGTCACCGGCCACGAGGCTGATAATGCCGTTGATATCCACCTTGCGAATTTGCTGCAAGTTCTCATCCGAGAAATACAAGTTGCCGAGGCCGTCCAGCGCCACGCCGAACGGACCGCTGAGGTTCACTACTGTTGCCGGGCATCCGTCGCCAAACGTGTCCGTTGCCATGGGGCATGACCCCGCGCCCGTGCCGCCCCCGGCCACCGTGGTGATGATGCCGTTCACGTCCACTTTCCGGATGACTAAACTTGTGGCGTCGGCGATGTAGAGATTGCCCGCGCTGTCCACCGCCAGGCCCGCGGGAGTATAGAGCTGCGCACCGGTGGCCTGACCACCGTTCCCGGTATTGCCGGGGCCCAAAGCGTAATTGCCGGCGACCGTGGAGATCTTGCCGCTGGTGTCCACCTTGCGGACAGTATGGCTGTTACTGTCCGAGATGTAGAGGTTGCCCACGTTGTCCATCGTCACGCCCTGGGGATAGCTGATTTGCGCTCCGGTGGCAGAGCCTCCGTCCCCGCTATAGCCTGCAGTGCCGCTCCCAGCTACGGTGGTAATGATGCCGGGCGTAATTGCCATGGCCGAGCCTACTCCCGAGCCTTCGAGACCGAAGCTGTACTTCTTCCCGTTGCCGTCAGTCACCACGAGTGGGGACCAGCGCAGTCCAGGCTTGGTGGGCGTGAACTGCACTTCCCAGGAGCACACAGTACCAGCGGAGATCACGGTTGGAGCTGCAGGGCACGAGCCCTCAACCACAGAATAGTCCCCGCTGGCCTGGGCCCCCTGGACACTTAGCGGGGTGTTGACGGACAGATAGGCATTCTGCTTGCTGTTTGCGCCGACCGTCACCTGCCCGAAATTCACCGGGCCGCTGATCACCTTGCGGACACGATTGTTGTGGTAGTCGCCAATGTAGAGGTTGCCCACATGGTCGAGTGCCACGGTAACGGGGAAATTTAGTTGCGCACTGACGGCTGCGCCACCGTCGCCGTTGTAGCCGCCCCCCAACGCGTAATTGCCGGCAAATGTAGAGATGGTGCCGCCAGTGTTTACCTCGCGGACGACGTTATTAGTCGCATCCGCGAAGTAGAGGTTGGTGTCGTTATCCACGGCCATACCGTGAGGAGTGTCCAGCTCGGCTGCAGTGGCAGGACCGCCGTCGCCAAGGTAGCCTGGCGTGCCGGTACCTGCCACGGTGTTTATCTGCCGGCCTAAGATGGTCACACCTGCCACCGTGGTCGACCACGTCTCCATGTTGATCACCCGGATGCGGTTGTTGTTGGTATCCGCAATGTACAGGTTGTAGTAAGCGCCGTTTGAACTGCTCAGGAATATGGCATAGGGGGTGTTCAGTTCTGCGCTGAGTGGGGAACCCCCATCGCCGGAATAGGCTGCTGTGCCATCGCCCGCTAGGGTGGCTATGTTTCCCGGCTGGACCGTCATTCCCACCACTATGCCCGGGAGCGTGGTCATGTTCACGATGCGAATCCGGTGGTTAAAGGTATCTGCGATGTAGAGAAAATTGCCGTCAAAGGCCAGACTGTAAGGAGAGTTCAATTGTGCCGTCAGGGCAGAACCACCATCTCCGCACGGGCTGACGCTGCAGGCTGCGCCAGTCCCCACGATTGTGGCGATGGTCCCCGCTGCTATGGGTACCCCCAGCACCGTAATCGAGACCGACTGCCTGTTCACCACGCGGATTCGGTTGTTGCCGCCATCCGAGATGTATATGTCGCCCGCACCGTCGAAGGCCAGACCATGGGGAGAATTCAGGATTGCGCTGGTAGCCGGGCAGCCGTCACCGATGGCGTTTCCGTTGCCGCAGCCGGTGCCGCCCCCCACGATCGTGGTGATGTTCCCGCTGCTGTCTACCTCGCGGATGACGTTGTCGGGACCGTTGCTGATGTAGAGGTTTCCCCACTGGTCCAAAAGCGCGCCCGGGGTATCGAGTTCCGCCTTGATAGCCGGGCCGCCGTCGCCCGTGTAACCCGCCGTTCCGGTGCCCGCCACTGTAGTGATCACAGGAAGCAAAGTGATGTTCTGTGCCAGAACTTGGCGCGGAGCAAGGCTGCCCAGCAGGCAAGCGAGAACCGGCGCTACCACCCAGACGCGGGCGGTGCCGGCGTTTTGCGAAGCAGCCAGGTGCAGGCGAGATACGAGACCACCACTCCAAGTAGGAGAATAGGAAAGGGACATGACGACCTCCACAGGGAAGCCAGGTGACTGGCGTCGATTTTGAGGAAAGTGGAAAGCGACGGGTCTTGAAGCAGCAGAGAACTGCTATCGGCTGTCTCCAGGTCCGCAAGACCCGTCTGTCGCTCGTGCGAACTCTGATATGCGCCCAACAGCAGACTACCGGTCAGCGGTTTTGTCTGTGCGCTCGGTCACACCCCGATGTGATCAAAATCAGCTTCCGGCGCGGGTTTTGGCGCGAAGGCCCGCGGCGGCGAAGAAAGGCGAAGAAAAATGACCACGGACAGCCGATGTGGATGAATTTGCACATGGGCGGGACACGGTTGACGCTACGTCGCGATAGCAGAAGTTGACCGCCGGTCAATTTGCGCTATTGATTCCATGACAATGTCGGCTTCCACGCCCAAGTGAGCTTTGGTGGTGCCATCCGGCCAAATGCTCGGGAGATGTGCGGCAACTCTTGCGGCACCGGACGGTGCAGATGTGCACCGGGATAAACATTTTCAAGCTCGACGAATGCAACGTTACGCACGTACGTTACGCAGCCGATCAAGAATTGGGCGAGGAACCGTCAATCAAACGGCGAATCGGTCTTGAAGCGAATTTCGGCTTCACACATCGGACAAGCATGATTCTTAGAATGGCCTTGATAGCCGCAAGAACATTCAATATAGAACTCATAATAAAGGATGCAATGCACCTGCTTAATCCGCGCACGTTCCCTTTCACAAATGTCACGGGAAGATCTCGGTGTAAACATCCCGTAGCCAGCAATTGAGTCCGCGAGAAAATTGATTTGAGCCTCTTGTTTGTGTTTTGGGAATTTCGGGTCTTTAACTACTCTGAGAATTAGGTCAGCCAGCGTAACAAACTCTAAGGAATATCCGCCCACCTCGGTGCCACTGAACGAGTTCACGACATCTTGTCTTGTTCCCGCTTTGGAAAGTCCGGGCCAGACGTGGTCCCAAATCTGTGCGAGTATCCATCTGTAGTTGTCCGCTCGCCCGCGCACCCATGACGCTGGAATCTTCGGGGTGCGGCCCCTACGCCGTTTTTCCGAAACATTGTCAAGTAAAATCTTGGCTGTTTTTCGTGCCTGTTTCTGCTTAACGACTTCTGCGGAAGTTCTCTCCATAGCGCGGTTCAGATTTTACGGAAAGTTCCCAAGAAATGCTGCTGAATTCAGCGGAAAATCGCCCCGCCCTTTGCTTTCCCTCGATGCGGCCAAACAGCGACTTTCTGAAAACCGGCCTTAGACTACGTGCCAGACGGCCATTTCCATTGATGGACTCAGTGGAGACCGGGGGTACTGATATGAGCGGGAAGCAGATGTTTCCTTGTCCCGTATGTACGGGACCAAGAGAAGTGCTAATGACAAAAAAGGACAAACCATATCTCACGTGCGATCCGTGCGGAGTCCAAGTCTTCGTGCGCGGGCCTACCGGGATCAAGGAATTCGCCCGGCTGCTCCAGAGCACAAGCGAAGAGTCATTGTTAGCAAGGCTGACTCAGATGGAGCAGCGCTATCGGCTGACGTGCCCAGACTGCGGACACAAATTCTGGATCACGCCCAAGCTGATTAAGACGAGCATATTCGATGGCACAGTGAAGGGTTTCCGCTGCCCGGAGCGAGGCTGCGACGGAGTTGCTTTGTGGGGAGAGGGGGCAAAATGAAAATCACCGTCATGGGAGTCCTGATCGTAATCGCTGGCTTCTTGCTGCTTGGTCTTATCGTTTTCACCGTCGGACAGGGCACGAATGGAATAGGGAAAACCGATGAGCAACCTATCAACCCCAGCTAGTGAATGGCTCAGCGCCAGTGAGGCTGCCCAGTATTTAAGGGTGAAGGTACGCACTCTTCTGCTCTGGGTACGACAGGGCAAGCTGCAAGCTTTTGCTCTCTCAGGCGTCAAACGTCACGTCTGGCGTTTCCGCAAGCAAGACTTGGACGCTGCCCTTTTGGAATCTCCCGTGCTACCATCCATTCCGCTGTCCGTGCGCTCTGAAAGGAGGATGTCTTGAAAAGAGCAGCACGGGTAAATCTAGGTAGTGTCGTGTTTAACAAGCGCTTTGGTACGTGGAATTTTCTGTGGTGCGAAAACGGTCGCAGACGTTCGAAGGTGATCGGCACAACGCAGCAATTCCCGACAAAAGCAACCGCATGGCGAGCAGCAGAACCACTACGAAGACAGTTAGACGAGACGGTGCAAAGTGATGAACCCGCGCTGACCGTTCGGACTCTAATCGAACGGTACCGAGCGGAACGAATGCCCCGGAGAGCGATGACCAAGCAGGGATATAACACTTGGTTGAACAACTACATTCTGCCAAAGTGGGGCAACTGCACTTTGCAGGATATGCAACCTCGTCCTGTGGACCTGTGGTTGCAGTCGCTCGCCCTGGCACCAAAGAGCAAGGTTCATATTCGTGGGCTTGTTCGTGCTCTATGGGAGTTCGCGATGTGGCGCGGTGACGTGCCCACACAACGAAATCCGATGGAACTGGTCACGATCAAAGGCGCAACTAAACTTGTAAGGAGAACTCGCAGCCTGACGGTGGAAGAATTCCAGCGGCTCATTGAGCACTTGGAAGAGCCTTTCCGCACGATGGCTCTGGTTTGCGTTTGCTTTGGCCTTCGGATCAGTGAGTGTTTAGCCCTGAAGTGGTCGGACGTGGATTGGCTGAACGGTATGCTTTCGGTTGAACGCGGCATTGTGCATCAGGTGGTGGATGACGTGAAAACTCCTGAGTCACAGCGTTCAATGTGCATTGACGGCGACATGCTGGAAGTGCTCAAAGCCTGGAAGCAGAGAAGTCAGTTCTCCAGCTCGGGCGATTGGATGTTCGCTTCACCGGTGCAGATCGGACGGCTGCCATTCTCCTATCCGGGAGTATGGCGGGCACTCCGGCGAGCAGCGGTGAAAGCAGAGATCGGTCACCTTAGTTCGCACACGTTTCGGCACACACACCGTTCCTGGCTGGATGCCGTCGGCACTCCGATCGGTGTGCAGCAACGGCTCATGCGCCACACGGACATCCGAACTACGATGAACGTGTACGGCACAGCAGCCACGGCGGACATGCGGCAGGCGCACGCAAAAATCGTGCGACTGGCGCTGGCACGGGCTTAACTGATTTGTGAAGTGATTTGATGCACTGCAAGTGCTTGAAAACATGGCGGAGAGGGAGGGATTCGAACCCTCGGTACAGGTGTTAGCCCGTACAACGGT
>OMOD01000041.1 GCA_900290255.1 Candidatus Sulfotelmatobacter kueseliae | reverse complement strand
AGGGCATTTTCGGCTCAAAAAGCCCCGAAATTACTACCTTGGTTCATTTTTCCGCAAGCTGTTAAGCCGTGCCGCTCAGAGCCAACTACGATGTGGGCTTTAGCCCCTGAGGGAGCCGGCGGTTACCTCCTTCCCTTCGTGATGAGATACCTTCCAGGCAGTCGTTAACAATTTAGTTGTTGCTGTAACCAAGCCACGGTTGTGTATGGCCAGGGACTTGATTCGGCGTGAACCGAGCGACGAATTGAAAGTCGGAAGCGGCCCGTACCAGTGTGCCTGGCGCGGGCCGCGCGCTTATAGGGACGGAGGATTTCTCATGTCGGTGATTACGATTTCCCGTGGCTCGTTCAGCGGCGGCAAGGCGCTGGGNNTGTCGGTGATTACGATTTCCCGTGGCTCGTTCAGCGGCGGCAAGGCGCTGGCGGAATGTTTAGCCCGAAGACTTGGCTATCGATGCATCGACCGCGACGTGATCGTCGAGCGCGCCGCTGCCTATGGCGTGTCCCAGGAGGCACTCCGGGCTGCCCTGGAAAAACCGCCCAGCTTCCTGGATCGCTTCCAACACAAGAAGTACCTTTATCTGGCTTTGTTTCAGGCGGCCCTGGCGGAAGAGGTCCGCACCGGGAAGGCGATCTATCACGGCCTGGCCGGACATCTGCTTCTCAAGGGCGGCCATCCCATCCTCCGCACCCGCATCATCGCCCCCATGGAGTACCGCATTCAGATGATTCAGGAGCGGCTGAAGTACAGCCGCCACGACGCGATTGCTTACATCGAAAAGGTCGACGAGGGCCGGCGCAAGTGGACCGAGTTCCTCTATGGCGTGGACTGGGGAGATCCTACGCTCTACGACATCGTACTCAATCTTGAGTACATCAACCTTGAGGAAGCTTGTCACATCATCTCCTCCATGGTCATTGAGAGGTCGTTTGAGTTCACTCCCGAATGCCAGCAGAGAATGGACGATCTGGCCCTGGGCAGCCGCGTCCGCGCCGACTTGGCCATCGCATCCCCGACGGCGGACCTCGAACTCGAAGTACTGGCCCACAGCGGTGTGGTTTCCATCAAGGGTAAGGTTTCGACCCTGAGCCAGATCAACGAAGTCAAACAGGTGGCTTCGGCCACACCCGGAGTGATCTCTCTCAACCTTGACGAGCTGATGCCACCGGTGCGGGTGTGATGCGGCCGCCTTGGCCGGCAGTTACTAGTGCAAGGGCGGTTTGTATCAGGGTATGCCTTCAGGCATACCGTAAGTGCCGGGTTACGAATGCGCCTTTAGGCGCTGGTTTTGGGCGGGAGTCTTGCAACAGGCTGTTAGACGAGGAGGACGTTGACATGCGCACACAAGCGCTGAAACTACGGCTGAGACTGATGAGCTGGTTTGCGATGGTACTCCTGACGGCCCAGGTTCTCGCGGCGGAGTCGTCGGATGCGGCCGTGATCGTGGCCGACAGCCGCAAGTTTACCGGCTGGCAGGCACGATGGGCCAACCTTTACAACGAAAGTCACTTCTGGTTTGCGCTGATCACCGTCATCATCCTCCCGGTAACTGCCCTGATCCTGGGCCGATTGACCGGTTGGTTCATGGCGCGGCTTGGCATCAATCTCAGATCTCGCGAATTGGCGGAACACTGATTCTTGGCGAACTGATCTTTAGCGAAATGATCTTTGGCGAACTGGTCTGTTGGCGAACTGACAACGGAGGTACTAAATGGATTGGCTGCATGTGCTGATGCCCGTCTCGGGAGCGCTGATATTTTGGCCGGGATTAGTCGTCCTGGGATTCGGCGTAGGCATGATCGGCGGGTTCTTTGGCATGGGCGGTGGGTGGATGGTGACCCCCGGCCTGAACATCCTCGGCTTTCCCATGGCGTTTGCTATCGGCACCGATATTGCCCAGATGTCCGGGCCCTCTCTGGTTTCCACCTTGCGCCACGGCAAGTTCGGCAACGTGGACTACAAGCTCGGCCTCACCATGGTGATCGGAACGGTGGGCGGATTGGAGGTGGGCGCCCGCATGATCATGTGGCTGGAGAGGATCGGACAAATCGACTTGTATGTCCGCTCCGCTTACCTGGTGCTGCTGACTCTGATTGCCTGGCTGGTGTTCGCCGACATCTCCAAGAGGAGAAAGAAGGAGCGAGCAGCTCTAGCCTCCGGCAGAAAACTGGATGCGCTCGCCACCGGCATCGAGTGGCACAAGACTCTGCACAAAATCAAGATCCCTCCCGTGGTGCACTTCAAGCGAGCCGGCGTCCGCTGCTCGATCTGGCTTCCCATTGCCGTGAGCTTCTTTACCGGATGGCTGGCCGGAGTGCTGGGCATCGGTGGCGGCCTGGTCCGCATGCCAGCGCTGATCTACTTGATCGGCTGCCCCACTCACATTGCGGTGGGAACGGATCTGTTTGAAATCGTTATTTCCGGTTTGTATGGCACGGCGTCCTATAGCTACAAGGGCCGAACCGAGCTCTTGGCCGCCCTCATCATGCTGGTCGGAGCCTCCATCGGAGCGCAGATCGGATCCATCGCCACCAAATATGTTAAGGGATATGGCATCCGCATTTTCTTCGGCTTTGCCGTGGTTGGTTGTGGGGTGTCAATCCTGCTGAAGATCGCGGCCGCGGCCCTTCCCAGCCTGCGGCACATTCTGGACAACTGTGCAGCGGTGCTGATTCTAGGGTTGGTTTCCGCCTTGTCGCTGTACATCCTGACCAAGTTCGTCCTTGGCGTTCGCGAAGAACGCGCGCAACGGAAACAACCCTTAGTTCACGTGTAATCAGGGAGCATTTGCAATGGCACTCACAAGCAGTCTGCGGACGGACGCTTATTCGAGCAGGTTTTGGGAAGGGCACGACTTCAGTCGTGCCGTTAGGTCGTTGAAAATGTACTGCGCTTCAGCGCCTGAGGCGAACTCTTTGCGGCTTCGGCTGGTTATTCCGCAGCCTGCTAGAAAGTCGCTGGTCACGCTCGCAACCGTGGCAGCTCTATGGTTCGCCGCAGGATGCGCCAATTCTGGCAGTGTAGCTGGCAAGGTGGACCAGGGGCGAGCGATCGCTTTTGACAGGCAAAACGGCGTGGTCACATTGATTCTGGATTCCGCCCCAAAGTCCGACCAGCCCAGGTACGATGTTCTGCCGCCGGTAGCGGTGAAGCTCCCCGTGGACCCGAACGAAACCGGTCCGGCTCCAGAGGCTGGGAAACTGCTGTCGTTTGACACCAAGCAGCGGACGGTCGTCTTCTTCGATCCAGCATCCGGGACCCTGAAAACAGTTTCCTACCTGCCGGTTAATGAGCAAGACGACGTCTCGCGAAACGACCCCCGAGTGGCGAAGACGAAATTTCCCGCCGTCGATCGCCAGAACAAAACCGTGACCATCTATTCGCGGCGGAAGAAGATCCTTCTGACCTTCTCCGTGCCCGGCGAGTATCTCGCGCTGCCCGGCGATACCTGGAAGTCGGGCGACGAGATTCGCTACTACTACAAGCAGCCTGGCCAAGCCCTTCGTTTGATGAATGTGAGCAAGACGGATCTGACCAAAGCCGGCAAGTAAGCTCGCGCCGGCGCGACAGGTTCGTCGTGCTATAGTGGCCCCAACCCGATGTCCTGGTGGTCGAAAAAGAAGCCCGCGGAGCCAGCCAAGGCGGTCGAGGACCGGATCCGGCGCCGCTACCAGAGCTTTCGCGACCTGCTTTCCCTGAACAACGAATGTTTGGAGCTAATGGCTGCGATCCAGGAGGATCTGCAGTTCGTCCTGCCGCGGCGCGACATCGTCGGTCCCAGGATCTCCGGCGTCTACTCCAAGGCCGAAGCCACCGTGGCGGCGCTGGAGCGCCTGACCGGGATTAACTTCCCACAACTTCACGAAGCGATCCACGCTCAACAGGATGAAGTCGAGCGCTATATCGCGGTGCGGCAGGAACTCGTGGCTCCAAATTTTTCCGCCTCGCTGGGGGAGATCGATGGAGCTTCGGCAGCGGAAGTCGGCGGCAAGGCTGCGGCGCTGGCGGAAGTCAAGAACCGGATTGGTCTGCCGGTTCCCGACGGCTACGTGATCACCGCCGAAGCCTACCGCCAGTTCTGTGGCATTCCGCTCTGGGAGAAGATCCGGGATGCGACCCGCAACCTCGACCTAAACGATCTAAGCGCCCTCCAGGAAGTCTCCAAGAGACTGGCGGAGATGGTGATGGCATTGCCAGTTCCGCGGGCCATCGAAGTTGCCCTTGCCGAGCGCGCGCATACGCTGTTTTCGCGCGGGCCCACGGCGGGTCTGGCGGTGCGCTCCAGTGCCGTCGGAGAAGGTGGCGAGCGCACCTTCGCGGGACAATTTCTCAGCCTCATCAATGTTCCTCAGGAGCAGGTAGTCGATGCCTACCGGCGGGTCGTGGCCGCGCGCTTCAGTGAACGCGCATTGTTCTATCGCCTCTCGGCGGGCCTGTCGGAAATCGACACGCCCATCCCTGTGCTCTGTCTGCGCGTGATTCGGGCCCGCGCCTCGGGCATCATGTACACCCGAGACCCGGGCAATCCCGAGAGCGATGCCTTGTGGATCACGGCGACTCGCGGTCTGGCTCTGGACATCGCCAGCGGGCATGGAGCGGCCGACTTGTTCGTCATGTCCCGTCAGCGCCCTCGTTTTGTGGTGGAGCGAAACATCGTCCACAAAGAAGTTGAGATCATCCCCCAGGACGGCGGCGGGCTCACTCGCCGCCCGTTGTCACCGGAGCAAGCAGCGGCGCCGAGCCTCACCGCCCGCGAACTCGAGACCCTGGCCATCTGGGGTCTCCAAATCGAAGAACACTTCAAGGCACCGCAAGATGTCGAGTGGGCCCTCGACGAAGCGGGCCAGCTTTGGATCGTGCAGTCGCGTGCGCTCGCGTTGGGCGATGCGGAGGCCGCCAAGAGCAAATCGCGGGTGAAACAAGAGCCGCTCCTCAGCGGCGGACGCAGTGTTTATCCCGGCCGCGTTTCCGGGACGGCGTACCTGGTTTCCGATCCTCGTGACCTCGGCAAAACGCCGGACGGCTCGATCTTGTTCTTGCGCAAGGCGTCGCCGGAAATCGTCGCCGTCTTTCCCCGCATCGCCGGCCTGGTGGCGGAGTGGGGCAACCTCGCGGGACATGCGGCCTCCCTTCTCCGCGAGTCCAAGATTCCCTCCGTGTTCCAATTGGAAGGCGCGTTCGAACAGATTCACAACGGCGACCCGGTCAGCCTGGACGCGGTGCAACCGCGCGTGTACGCGGGAACGCTTTGGGAGACGCGCATGGTCGAACCGGCCGAGAATAGGCGGTACCGGAAGGGTTCCAGCGACCCCATCGCCGAGCGCTTACTGGTGCTCCACTTGCTCGACCCGTCGGGCGCGAACTTTCGGCCCGCCGGCTGCAAGTCCGCACACGACGTACTCCGCTTCTGCCACGAGAAGGCGATCGAGGCAATGTTCGAGGTGGGCGACAGCGAGTTGGAGCGCGGACCGCACACCTCGCGCAAACTGCTGAGTTCGACTCCGGTCAACCTGCAGGTTCTGGACCTGGGCGGCGGATTGGCTTTGCAAGATCCGCTGGCCGCGGAAGTGAAACCGGAGGAGATTGTTTCCCGTCCTTTTCAGGCGTTCTGGCGCGGCGTCACTCATCCCGATGTTACCTGGACCCGCGAAATGCCTGCCAGCCTGAGTGATTTAGCATCGGTGATGGCGACCTCGCTCACCGCGTACTCGGGCGCGATGCGCGCACTCGGCGAACAAAGCTACCTGCTGGTGGCCGACGAATACATGAACCTCAACTCGCGCCTGGCCTACCATTTTACGTTAGTGGACGCCTGCGTCTCCGCGGTCCCGGGCAATAACTACATCGCCTTCCGCTTCTCCGGAGGAGGAGCGGCGCGAGAAAGACGCAACCTGCGAGCATGTTTCATAGAGGCTTGCCTGGCTCATTACGGCTTTCTGACCGACCGCCGTGGCGATTTAGTCAATGCCTGGTTCAAGAAGGCGCCCGCGGAACGAACCGAAGCCAGTCTCGATATTCTGGGCCGGCTGATGGTCTCGACCAGCCAATTGGATATGTACATGACCAGCGAAGCGGCGATGAAATGGTATGTGCTGCAGTTCCTCAGAGGCAACTATGGCTTCCGCCCCGAGGAGACCGCACAACGAAGCCCTATCTAGATCGGATTCAGCCCTCTGAACCCCGCTCGCGTGGGGACAGCCGCCCCGGCTGTCCAGATGGAGCGCCGCTTGGCAACTGGCTGTGCTGCGGCGCCCCGGATTCGCTCTGCCAGGTGCCCAATATCACACGCAGGTGTGACCGGGGACACTGCTTCCACCCATCCCGATAGAGACAGTAGACAAGGGAAACTTCCGTCAGGCGCCGGCGCACTGCAAACCAGCATGAGCCGGCGGTCACCACGCCAGAACAACTGTCTGACGCGGAATAGGAAAGGTCGCGGGTGCAATCGTGAAAATTTCACAAAAAGGGCTTTACGCACTGCAAGCCATGATGATGCTTGCCCGGCACCACCAGGAGGGCCCGATCAAGATCCGCGAAATCGCCGTGGAAGAGGTTCTGCCGGAGAAATTTCTTGAAATCATCTTAATTGAGCTCAAGAACGCGCGCCTGGTGGAGAGCACGCGCGGCGCCCGGGGCGGCTACCGGCTGCGACGGCTCCCTTCCGACATCCATCTCAGCGAGGTGATTCGCGTGATTGACGGCCCGCTCGCGCCGTTTGGCGATGCGGAACATTTGCGCGAGCTGATTAGCCGCGATGCCAGCCACCGCGCCCTGTACAAAGTGTTCCTCGCCGTGCGCAACTCCGCGTCTCGGATTCTGGAGAGCACAACCCTCGCCGATATCGCCAACCTGGAGTTGCCCGACTCCAAGAAGCAATCGAAGAAGCAGAAGAGCGACGCGGTGAGCGCCTTTCCAGGTGCCGCGCCAGTACCTGACCGGATCGAAATCCCCGGTCTAGCCCGCGCTCGTAGCTGACACGCCAAACGGAAGGTGATCGGCGGCATCCTGCTGTCGATGATTCTTTCGCTGATCATCACTCCCGCGGTCCACCGGTTCGCCACCCGACGAGCCCTGCGAAGTTCCCAGGAGTTCCCGAACTCAAGCTGAGTTTGATAAGGTACTCGTGCCATGATGACGACGAAGAATGCAGTCCCCAAAACGACACTCAGGCAAAAAACGCAGTTAATGTCGGGTTCAGAGATTGAACGGACGCTGGTGCGTCTCGCTCACGAAATCCTCGAAAGAAACGATGGCGTTGACGGCCTGGGACTGGTCGGAATCCGCCGTCGCGGAGTGCCCATCGCCGAGCGCCTGGGCAAAATGATTCAACGGGTGGAAAAGAAGAAGATTCCCGTGGGCGCGCTCGATATCACCTTCTATCGCGACGACCTTTCAACCCTGGGGCCCAAGCCCGTGGTGCAGCAAGCGGAAATTGGCTTTTCCATCGAGGGCAAGAAGGTCGTGCTCGTGGACGACGTGCTGTATACGGGGCGCACCACACGCGCCGCCCTCGACGCCCTTTTTTCGCATGGCCGCCCCAGCCTGGTGCAGTTGCTGGTACTGATTGATCGCGGCCATCGCGAATTGCCCGTCGAGGCCACCTTCATCGGCCGAATTGTGCAGACCACCGACAGGGAAGTGATCGAAGTCAAGTTGACCGAGATCGACGATGCGGAGAAAGTGTTGTTGATGGAGAGGTGACGTTTTGCGGCATGTCAACAGATCTTAGGGATATTTACTTGACGCCACCAGGCCCAAGATATAGTGTTTGCGGGCATGAGCGAGGA
>OMOD01000053.1:199-12808 GCA_900290255.1 Candidatus Sulfotelmatobacter kueseliae | reverse complement strand
TGTGCTGGTCGCAATACTGATCGATCGTCGTGCCGTCAACGTATTCGAGGATGAGATACGGCTGGCCATCGGAGGAAATGCCGGCATCGAGGAGGTCGGCAATGTGCGGATGAGTGAGCCGGCCAAGGATGCTACCTTCGCGTTTGAATCGTTCTTCAGTCGCGCGCCCGGCGAGCGCGATGCTCACGAACTTCACCGCAGCTTGCCGCTCGAACCTGCCGTCACTGCGACGGGCGAGCCAGACGCTTCCCATTCCGCCCCGGCCAATCTGCGAGATCAGAGTGTACGGACCAAGTGTCTGGCCCGCGAGTCCTGTGGAGTTCGGCAACGCGAATCGCCCATTCTCCAGAAAACCTTCCTGCGCCAGCACCCGGTGTTCATCGAGAAGTGCTCCCAACTGTGCAGCCAGGGCGGGATCTTGCTCGCCGAGCGAGGACAGCCACGCGGCACGCGCATCGTCGGTCATAGCGAGCGCCTGATCCAAATATGGACTTAGAGCCTGCCACTGATCGGGGCTGAGTGTGGACAACTTGATTCCTCAGAGCGACAAATCCGCGCGAATTTTTCGATGGAGATAAATGCGCGCTTTCTCCCAGTTCCGCTGCACCGTACGTTCTGACACGTCCCGCATGGCGGCGATTTCCGCGAACGAGAAGCCGCAAAAGAACTTCAAGTCGACGATCTCGGCGAGGGCAGGCTCCACTTTGCCAAGCTCGTCTAACGTTTCGCTGATTCCGACAAGCTCTCGGTGATCCACCGCGTTCGCCATCGCTGTGGTGTCCAGCGAGGTAATCTCGAACAGGCCGCCGTGCTTCTGGGCGTGCCGTTCTCGGGCATGGTCGATGATCAGTCCTCGCATCACCCGAGCCGCATACCCCATGAATCGTGCCCGGTCGGGAAACGACGGGCCGTCGCGCGCAGCCATGTCCAGGTACGCTTCGTGGAGGAGGGTTGTGGCGCTCAGGGTCACCGGTAAGCCGCTTCGTGCGAGTTCACGCTTGGCGAGCCGATGCAACTCGGAATAAAGAGCAGCAAACAATGCTTCCGCGGCGGGCCTGTCTCCTCGTTCCGCTGCGACAATCAGCGAAGAGATTGCCGATCCCACGTCCGCCTCCCGGGCTGCGGGCCACCCCGTGACAGCGCCCCCGAATGGCGATAGCTTCTCGCAGATCAATGGGATAGTCAAGCCGCGCGTCAGACTGGTCAGAAGAACAGATCTGACGATTCCGTATGAACAAAGAAAAGGGACCGGCAAATCTCTGGATGCAATCGCTCGATAGCTCGTCGGGTCACCAGATCACGAAGTTCACTTCGGGTCTAATTACCGGATTCCATTGGTCCCTCGATGTTATAACGATGGCTGTGTTGCAGCATGCACAGCACTTCGGACGTGTTGTGTTGCGGAAAGTACTCGATAGCCCGGCGCAGGCTCGGACCCGATATGGAAAAAGGCGGTGGGGCCGCTGGCGGCGGGCCGGAGGAGGCGTTGACTATGGCCGTTGCGGCGGGTGCTTCCAGTGTGGAAGCTGCGGATGCCTCCAGCGGCGTGCGGTCCGTGGCCGAGTTACGGGCGCGCATCTCGTCGGGTTGGGAGAGAATCGGGACCTGCGTGCCGGGCGACGGATGGACTTATGACCAGCACTTGGGAGTCTGGAACCGTGCGGCGGGAGGAATGTGATGAAGCAAAGTGAAGTGATTGCGGCACAGGAGAGGGTGCGGCAGATCCTAGCTGCGGCAGGATTTGCCCTGACCAACGCAGAAGCCACCAACATCGAGGTAGCCGATTTTGGGCTCAATCGTCTCGCGTCAGAAGGGCTGGAGTTGGTGACTTACGTCAATACCGACCGCTACTGTGCTAAGGAACTGGTTCTCTTTCCGGGACAGACATGCCCCGAACACCGACATCCGTCCATCCATGGACAAAGCGGCAAGCAAGAGACCTTCCGCTGCCGCCGTGGTCTGGTCTGGTTATACGTGGACGGGCCGGCTACTCCGCATATTCAAGCCAGAATACCGAGCGAGAGCCGGCCCTACTACACCGTGTCTCACGAGATCGTGTTGCGGCCGGGCGAACAATACACTATTCCCCCGAATACGCTGCATTGGTTCCAGGCCGGCCCGGAGGGCGCGGTGGTCTCGGAGTTCTCCAGTCCCAGCCATGATGAATCCGATGTATTTACGAATCCGAATATTCACCGGGAGACGGTCGTTGAGGAACAGGCAAGCTAAAGTGGTGTGGGCCAAGCTGCAATAGCACCTCTGAGAATTGCCGGAGCTGAGCTTCCCCGCGCCGACGGCGCTAGTCAATTGTTGTAATCAATTGTTGTAAGCAGGCGTGGCTGTTGAAAAACGCGATCTCCCCAAAATGGTCAGAAAAACTTTGCGCTAGGATGCCCGGTCCCACCACTCGATAAAATAGCTGCCTTCAGGATGCAGCTCCTCCCCGCCCTTAACACGGACCCGATCCCGTTGCGGCTGTAGTTCCCGCTGTCATCCAGGAGGATTCTGGCAAAATACCTGGTACTGGCCACCAAAAGGAAGCCCACGCAACCAGCGTTCGGCAAGGCGCAGCCAGCGCAGTTGCCTTGGGAAGTAGAACAGCGAATCGGTGCGCAGAAGCTTGAAACCGGCTTCCGACAGAATCTTGTGCGCCTCACGCGGGCTGATCGTAACCGCATCCTCATCAAAAGCGCACTGCGACATCACATATCGCGTGCCCGGATTCCAAGGGTTGTTCTCCCAAAAAGCAAACAGGCCCCCGGGACGAAGAGCGCGACGAATGGCAGCCAGACACTCTCTGCGCTCGCCCGGCGTTATGTGGTGGAAAACGCCATTGGTAAAGGCAAGATCCATCGTGCCGTCGGGCGTCCACTCGTCGCTGCAAAGGAAATACACCCCAGCGCCCTGATTCGACTGGCGGGCCACGGTGATCGAGGCGCTCGAGACATCCACTCCCAGCACGTGGTCAGCCTTGAACTTGGCTGCCAGCAGCGGTGCGTTCGCACCGTCGCCGCAGCCGTAATCCAAGACTCGTCGCACTTGACTTCGAAGCTGCGCGACGCATTGTGCCGTCCAATCGATTCTTCCCTGGGCGTAGAAACTTCTGTCCTCACCCGTGATGGCGAGAGACTTTGCCAGTTCCTGATCGTAACTGGTGGCGAAGCGATCGAACTCAGCTGGACTCATGAGTTACTCTGGTCAGAAATGCAGTTCGCTGGCAAACCAGTCGGAAAACGCACGATGGCTGGCCAACTCGACATACTCTACCCTTTGAGCGATCTCTTCGGCCATCCGCCGCCGCTCGCCTGAAAGCAGCATCTGCCTGGCTCCGGTGCCTGCGGCGTTTCCTACCTGCCGGAACCGGTCGCGCGGAAGAGGGGGGACCATGCCCACCCGAATAGCACTTCTGACATCAAGGTAGGAACCGAATGCGCCGGCGATCACGATCTCGTCGAGGCAGCGATGCTCCAGCCCGGCCTCTTGTAACAGTACCTCGATGCCGGCGCGAATCGCCGCCTTGGCTAACTGGATCTCGTTCACATCCTGGCGCGTAATCACAATGTCGCTCCCGTGTCCTGTAGTTACAGCCGGCGCCAGAACAAACCCGGACTCACTCCCGGACTGACAAATGAACGGACTATCCTTGCGGAAGTTTCCCCGCTTGTCCAACCCGTTGGCTGCGAGCATTTCAGCCACGGCATCGAGGATGCCAGATCCACAAATCCCTACCGGGGGCACACCGCCAATCGTGTGGGTATGGACTTTGCCGTCGATAATGCGCACCCGTTCAATCGCACCTTGCGCAGCCCGCATCCCGTGCCTAATGTGGGCACCTTCAAAGGCTGGACCCGACGCACAGGAACAACTCAGGATGCGCCCGTGATGGATCAGGCTGATCTCGGTGTTCGTTCCAATGTCAATCGCGAGAACCGTCCGTTGGTTCTGGTCGATGCCAATACCCAACAGCATCGCTACATGATCGGCGCCAACATAGCCGGCAATGTTCGGCGGCAGATAGACCGTCGCGCCGGATGACAGTGAGAGTCCGACGTGCGCGGCGGGAATTTCGAGCTTCTCTGAGACGACGGACGCAAAGGGTGCAGTGCCCAATTGGTCCACCGGCAGCCCAGCGAAAATGTGGTGCATGACCGTGTTGCCGACCACGACAGCGTCCACGATCTGTTCTGGCGATCCAACCCCGGCGCAAAGCTCGGCCACGAGATGATTCATCGTCTGCACGACCTTGTTCTGCAGGAGGGACAGCCCTTCCGGGGTCTGATTGGCAAAGCAGATGCGGCTGATCACGTCCTCGCCGTATGCGATCTGTGGATTTGGCGCTCCCGCCCTGCCGACGGTCTCGCCGCTTTCCAGATCGATAAGATATGCAGCCAGCTTGGTGGTACCGATGTCCACAGCCAGGCCAAACATCCGGCTGTGCGGCGGCAGCACACCAGCAATCTGGCGGCGACCAGCCGTATGGCGCACGACCAGCCGGGTCGACCACTCTTGACGACGCAACTTCTCAGCCAGAGAGGCTAGAACAGGCAGGGGAAGCTCCACTCCGCCGTTATCCGAAGGAAGCACACTTCGCAAGCGCGTAAGATCCGATCTCAAATCAGTCAGGCTGGGCGGAGCGATGTGCACGTCCACTGCGGACACCAGGGGCTGAAGCACGATTTTGCGATCTTCCCCTTCTACTTGCACCCGCTGCGGGGCGGTCAACGATTCGGCCGGTATGTCCAGGCACACATCACTGAGGGCAACGGCTTGGCAGGCGAGGCGATAACCGGCCGCGAGCTCTTCGGCGCTCAGTTCGTCTTTTTCGGCCGTGGTCGGGGGCGAAATCACACCCTTTGCAAGGCGCACCCGGCAACTGTTACAGGTACCGGCACCGCCGCAGATGGATTGCAACTCCACTCCCACCGAGCGAGCTGCGGCCAGCAGCGTTGTTCCGGCCGCGACCTGAGCCCGGCGGCCCACCGGCTGCAAATCTACCTTGAAGATTGTTTCATCGGCCATGGTGTGCGGAGCGCGTTTTCTGGTTTCAGGACTTAGGCTGTTCCGTAGTGGTCCTGATAACGGCAGGCTGCCTGCATGGAGCAATAATCACACGACTTGGCACCTTTCAGCACCTCGGGCCCCAAGCCTACAACCATGGAAAGAGATTTGCGCGGGATCATCACGCCATGGGGAGTAAGCTTCAGCCCAATTCCATCAGTGTCCAGTACAGCAAAGATCTCTTTCTGTCCCACTTCTAGCGGCCAGCCCATCATTCCTGGAGACAGCGGAATCGTGGTGTCCATTCCTCCCGTAGCCGCTGCCTCAGAAAAATAGTGGCAGGTAGCAGTCGCAAGCGTGTTAATGGCGGCATTGCCAAACCCATCCAGGGCAAGGGCGAACACAGTGTCATGCTTGAGCACTTGCGAGATGAAGTCTTCCACTCTGCTGCCGATGGTAGCGGCCAGGGCCACTATTTCTTGAGCAGCAGCCAGGTGTTGAGCCACCAGTTTGCCGGTTAGGAGTCGCCCACCCCGCAGCGCGATCCGCTCGTGCCGCACCGATTCAACCGGCAGTCTGCGGTAAATCACGATGGGATCGAGCAGCGGCATGCCTTCTGCCAAGGCACGTTCAGCTAATCCTGCTACCGCAGGCCTGCGCGAGCGGATTACGGCTGGATCCGCGCCCTGGCCGCGCAAGACCGAGTCAACATCCAGTCCGTTGCGCCAATCCTTCAGGATCGAGGATGACTCTTGAAGCGTTACTTGCATTGGATCGTGCACGCTAGTTAGCGCCTCGCACACAGCAGCAAATAATCTCGCACTGGTTTGCGAGGTTCGTGTTACTTGATAGTACAACTTGGATCAACTGGCGGTTAGCCCCATCCTGCGCGAAAGCCGAGGCGGCAGAATGTCACATTGCGCTTCTTCATACCTCAGCGGCAGCCACCACGAGTGGCCTTGAAGCCGCCAGAAGGCTTATGCCGTTTCTTTGCAGTGGCTGCTAATGATCCGATCTCCGGCGCTCGAAAGATGGTGCAGCAAAACTGGCGTGGCGAACATGACACTGGTGAAGAACAGGTCGCCCTGTACAGCGCGGTGGAAGAACGGCAGAGCTGCGGCGTACGACATCATCAACCCAGCCAAGTTCTTCGGGTACATATTCCAGGCTGCCCAAACAGCGAAGTTGCTGACTAGAAAAAACGAAACCGAACTGGCCAGCGCAGCGAAGATCAGGCGCAAAGGACGAACGTTTTGGCGGAGACGTGCCCCCAGCCACAGAACTGCTCCGTACCAGGCCCAAGTCACAAGGTGGTCGAAGGAAAACCGATATGCATAGACCACAGTGGTCAGTGCGACATCGGATGCGGCTAATAACGCAAGTGGGACCCATACCTGCCGCCTTGCGCCACGTGCGCCGAAGAACAACAGGGACGCTGCTACCGGCGTAAAAGCTAGAGGGTGGGGCAGGAAGCGAATAGCGACCGCAACCAACAGGAATAGATAGGCTAGCATGATCACCTCATGATTTTGAAAGCATGATGACTACGTCCAGCAGCTCGCCAAGCTCCGAGACTGCTTTCGCCAGGCGCTCCCAATCGAATCCTTAGCGCCCAAGGCTCAGAACTTTATTCACTATGCATACCTGCCCTTCCCTGCCAGCAACTAATTCGGCATTATCCGAATGACGCTGAACGCAGCCCTCGAGTGTCCCACAGAGAGAGTCCTGGCCACTCGCGGCTCTCCTTGCTCTAGCTTGTTCTAAAAAGCAAGCTTGGCTCCGAACTGGACGAACCGTGGATCTCGGGCCTGACTGATCACGCCAAACTGAGGCCCCGCGCCGATGTCACCATCCGGGTTATAGAACTGCGTGTGATTCAGGAGGTTGAAGAACTCCGACCGGAATTCAAAGCTGTAGCGCTCTTTGAACGCAATTCGCTTAATGATTGTGAAATCCCAGTTGTTAACTGGAGGACCGCCGAACATATTGTGTCTGGCGTTCCCAAACTGGCCCGGAGGCTCGGTTTGGAATACGTTTGAGTTGACAAAAAACTGGTTGGCAACCGGTGCGCAGGGCGAGCTAGTCCCGGGTCCAGTTCCATATGTACACCCAGATTTGTGCGGGTCCTGGGTCTGAATCGGACCGACGATCTCAGGGCGATCTGCCGGTTCGAAATCGTATCCCCCGGTCAATGAGTAGTCAGAAGAAGTGTCGGTCAGGTGGACCGGGACCCCAGTCTGATACGAGTAGATGCCACCGATTTCCCAGCCGTCAACGAGTTTCTGCCGGATACCGCCACCAGAGACGAAGCGCTTCAGGGGCAACTCGTAGGTATAACTGAAGACAAATCGGTGCCGGGCGTCAAAGGCGGACAAGTTCCTATCGCACTTGAAGCAGAATGGATTCAGGAGGTTCTGGAATCCGGAGGAATTGTCCAGTGATTTGGAGAATGTGTATGAGGCCAAGAATTGGAAGTCGCTGGCCCGACGCTCGAGATGAATCTGCGCGGAGTTATAGCTTGAACTGGCGATCGAGTCGATAGTAAACATGCTGCTGAAGGCCTCCAAGCCACGCTTGGCGGCAGAAAGGCCATTGTTGGAGAGCCCGCCCGCCGGCCTCGTGCCGTAGATTGTTCCCCCCGCAGCGGACATATAGGTACTGTCCTCGCCGTAGGGACCACAGCCCTGAGAAGTAAGCAGTTGTGATTGGCACAACGTGGGATTGCCCGGATTTTCGTCATACGTAGCCAATAAGCGATGCCCTTGGCTGCCCACATAGCCAGCGCCCAGAACCATGGAAGCGCTAAGTTGGTACTCCGCGCTCAGGTTGTACTGCTCCATGTACTGGCTCCGCTGATCGGGTCGATAGTTACCATATAGCAAGATGGGGTAGTAATTGCTGAACTCGACCGATTCGCCCGGGTAAGCAGGAACAAAGGGATAGGGGTTCGTGTACACCTTACCGTCTTGTCCAACGAAGGGGGTGGAAAATCCGGAACCAGTAAGTAGCGTACTCCCGCCGAACGGCGGTTCACCGTTGAACTCCAGGAGCACATACTGTTCTACGGGATTGTAGAAAATGCCATAGGCTGACCGGATGACCAGCTTATTCGCACCGAGCCAATCCGGACTGTAGTTCAATCCAATCCGCGGCGCGAACGACTTGTAGTAGGTCTGGGTCAGTCCGCGCGGCACGCCGGGATCGCCGGGGAACAAGAAGCCAGGGGGCGCGGTAGGAAAGACCTGGGATTCTGGCGGTTCTCCGGGACCCGCCGGGAATCGATACACGTTGAGCTGGTTATTCTGGTCGACGTATGGCGTGTTCAACTCCCAACGCAGGCCGTAATTCAATGTCAGGTTAGGGTGAATCTGCCAGGTATCCTGTCCATATATCCCGACCTGCTTGGAGCGCAAGTACTGCGTGTGGTCGCTTCCCTGCGAGTAATAGTCCGGCAACCCCAGGAGGAAGTCGGCAAACGGATCCCCCGTACTGTTCGGTCCGCCTCCTGCGAAGTAGAAATCGCCATCGAACACGTAGGCCAGTTGTTGCTTGTACTGAATCCAGCGCACATCGGCCCCGAATTTTAACGCGTGGCGTCCCAAGATCCTGGAGAAGTTGTCCTCAGCCTGATAGACATTCTGAAAATCCTCTCCTCCCCCGGATCCACTTCCCTGGCTTTGAAAATATGGTCCGCCCACGATGTCAATGACTGGCAAGCTCTGTAGATTTGCCGGAGGGCCGGGAGTAATGCCGGTGAAGCCAAAAGAAGCAGGGGAACCGGTGCGCAGTGGCTGCGACTCCTGCCCCATGGCCACTCGGACGTAGGCAACGCGGAATTCATTCAAAGTAGTGGGGCTCTTGATCCAGGTCTCCGCCAAGTTGATC
Organism: Candidatus Sulfotelmatobacter kueseliae; assembly: GCA_900290255.1. GTDB lineage: Bacteria > Acidobacteriota > Terriglobia > Terriglobales > Acidobacteriaceae > Sulfotelmatobacter > Sulfotelmatobacter kueseliae. Next base: position 3,925 of record OMOD01000053.1, on the reverse strand, counting down.
TGCTGGGACCGGGTTTTGCTTGTGGCCGGGAACCCGGGAAGATCTTGCAGGGGGTACACACCGAAGTTAGTGGTTGTGTTGTCATCGAAGAAATAAAAGCCTGACAGTTTGTGTTTCGGGCTTAGCTGATGGTCTACCTTGAGCGTCCATTGATAAGAATCATTCGGCTGCACCGGGCTTGAAGAGAAATAAAGGCCTCCTACGTTTGGCTGAGGAATAAGATTCGCAAGGATGCTTTGGGAGACGGGATCAAATGACGAGGTTGGAATGACCGCCCCTGGAAAGACCGTGCTGTACGGGATAGGGTTAGCAGATGTTCCCGCATAGCACTGTCCTCCGGTGCTGTCCCGCGGGAAGCAGAGCGAAGTGGTCAGCGCGCCGGTGAAGTCCGACTCCCGGTCGCTGAAATCACCACCTCGCTCAGCAGCGCTAAAGACCCTGTCACGCGTGGTATCAGCGCCTTTTCGCTCACGCGAATCCTGAAAGCTGCCAAAGATGAAAGTCCTGTCCTTCCGGATGGGGCCGCCTAGAGTACCGCCGAACTGATTGAGTTTGTAAGATGCCTTCGTCAGCTCAAAGTAGTTCCTGGCATTCAGAGCATTATTCCGTAGAAACTCGAAAACATTTCCATGCCATTGATTGGTGCCCGACTTGGTAATGATGTTGACCACCGATCCAGCGTTCCTGCCATATTCCGCATTAAATGTGTTGGTAATCACGCGAAATTCCTCGGTCGCGTCCGGGATGAGGTTGATTACCGGCTGATTGGAAAAGGTGCCGTTGCTGTCGGTGCCGTCCACCATGAAGTTGTTCATCACCAGGCGGCCGCCACCGCTGGAAAAAACCATGGCTGGGTTCGAACCGGTGGTAACCCCATAAACCGGATTGTTGGCGTCGGCATTGCCGGGAACAGTAATGCCGGGCAGCAAGCCAATGAGCTGGTAAAGATCGCGGCCGTTGAGGGGAAGATCCATGATGGGCTTGGTGTCGATTACGGTGCCTACCTGGGTCGTTGCAGTGTCAACCTGCGCAGCGTTCGCTACCACCTCTACCTTGGCTAGTGCCTGACCAACCTGCAAACTGACATTAAAAGTGGCCACCTGGTTCACGGTGAGATGGATGCTGCGCACGATATAACTTCGAAAGCCCGGCTGTTCCACGCGTAAGGCGTAGGTCCCGGTCGGAAGCAGAAGGAACTGAAAAGCTCCGCTTACGTCTGTGTTTGCGCTTCGTGTCTCATTCGTTTCTTCGTTCGTAACGATGACGTGCGCTTTGGAAATCAATGCCCCACTGGAATCGGCTACGGTCCCCCGAATGCTGCCAGTCGTGTCGGCAAAGGCCATGCTTGTCACCATCAAAACCGCAAGCAGAATGGCGAGTGAATTCAGGCTTTTCATAAGGACTCCCTTCGTCCCAGTCTGGTGTCGGAATGTCGGTGGGCGACTGGAAGCTGCCATCTTCGCTACCGGCACCGAATCATTGGTGGTCCCTCGGTATGGTTTCTTCCCATGTCTTCTGCTTCAGCATTTGTCCATCCCTGAGCAGTTCGCGCGTGTACTTGTAATAGAAATTTCTTTCATCGCTGGTAACGGACAGGTGCCCCCGCCAAGTAAGCACGCGTCCTTTCAATTCATAAATCGACTCCGCTTCGCCGCGCACTGAGCTCACCGCTGGGTGTGCATCGTCAGCGTCGTAGGTCAACTGTTCAAAGTCCTTTTCCTTGCCCCATGGGTAGCTGATTTCCGACTTCCCTTTCCATACAACCGTTGCTTTCTGACGCCCTTCATCACGTTGCAAAGTCCATTCGCCGGGCCACGGGTACCCGGCAGATTGGATGTCGGCCCGCTGGTCAGAAGGTTGTGGCGGAGAAAGAGCAACCTGAGCAGCGCCCTTCTCTGGCAATGTTGGCAGGATCAGCCTCGAACCGGCTTCTCCTCCCAGCATCAGTGAAGTAGTCATGGGATGAGGCGTCGGCCACATCATGGGCCAAAGAGCGTTCGAAACGGCAACCCGAATGCGATGGTCTTTGGGAAAGATCCATGAAGTCAGGTGCAGCTCTATGTTCAACGAATAAGTCTTGCCCGGTTCGAGGTCGTGGGGATCAGCCATCGAATCACGCTGGGCACCGTCCAGCCCGGCGCCAGTGATTTGTGTGACGCTTCCGTCCGGCGCGACGTCGGAAAGGCGCACGAACCAGTCCGCCAGCGGAACTGGCGCCGATACCTGCAGCCGGGTGCGGGGCCAGCCGAGGATCGCGACGTTCGCTTCGAGCGGAGCCGAGTCGTAAACCAGGCTGAAGGCGTCCACGGGACGCTGATCGGCCAAGAGTTCGCCCCACCAGAATCCGGCTTCCACACCGATGGAAGGGACGTACTTTAACTGGTGGACATCCTGCGCCGCGGGTGAATCCGCCAGTGTGTGGTTTGGCTGCAAGTAAAGAGTCGAGTCCTTCGACTCAGGGGGCGGCCAACCGGACTCAGCACGCCATTCGCCGGGAACGGTCTCCAGGTTCGGATCGGGCGGATGCGACTCGCGCATAAAAACGACCAGCTTCGGGTCATTGAGCACACCCGTGTCGCGGCCTTTCAGCCAGTAATCCCACCAGCGCACGGCCTGATCGCGCCACTCAACGCGCGGTCCGAAGTCGGCATCGTTGGGGAAGGAATGGTTCCAGGGACCAATCACAGCCTTGACAGGAACCTTGGTCACATTTTTCAGCATGTTCGGGATACTGTCGCGATAGCCGTCGGCGAAACCGCCGATCAGGAAACAAGGAACTCTGATCTCGCTCTGCGGCCGGACCGGACTGCGCCAGAATGGTCCATCGTGCTGATGCTTCATATAAAGCAATGACCAGGGTGGCGTGTCGAACCGCGGCCCCAGGATTCTTTCATCGAGCGTGTAGTCGGGCGCGCCGGTAATTCCGGGCGCCATGTCCATGTTCAACTCAAACTCGTCGATGTGCATGATGCCGTCGATGTAATGAACGTCGTCGTGGAAGAGCTCATCCGTGGCGGCCACAGCGATGATGGCTTTGAGACCGGGCGGATTTCGCATCGCCATCTGCATCGAGTTAAACCCACCCCAGGAAATGCCGAACATGCCAACATTGCCGTTGGACCAGGGCTGGTGCGCGAGCCAGGCAATCACTTGTTCGCCGTCAATCTGCTCCTGCTCGGAGTACTCTCGATCCGGCGGGCGACCCTCGCTCGTGCCAGTTCCGCGAATGTCCACGCGCACGCTGGCGTAGCCTCGTCGCGCGAAGTAGGCATGCCTGGGGTAGTCGCCGGCTGCGGTGCCGTCATCCTTGCGGTAAGGCAGGTATTCGAGCAGCGCGGGGAACTTCTCGTCCGGTTGGGCGCCGCCCGGCATGTAAAGAGTTGCGGACAGGCGCACACCGTCTTTCATGGGGATCCATGCCTGCTCCATGCGAACGCCGTACTTGGGAGGCGACGGTGGCTCAATCGCCAAACTTGGCATCGCACCCAGCAGAAGCCAGATCCAGACTGTTTGTCGGAGTAAAGTTCGCATATTCCCTACTGGTGGTCGCGCGGAATTGTTTCCTGCCAGTTCTTTTCGCGAACGACCTGACCGTTCTTCAGCAATTGGCGCCGAAATTGGTAATAGAAATTAGCCTTATCGCTGCGAAAATCGAGCGTGTCCGTCCAGAGCAGTTTCCTGCCCGGGAGATTCACTTCGGTTTCCCCTTCCCCGTGAAACGAAGCG
>OMOD01000053.1:0-189 GCA_900290255.1 Candidatus Sulfotelmatobacter kueseliae | reverse complement strand
GGCAGTTGGCTCTTCACCGGCACACCGGGCAATACCAGTCGCGACGGCTGTTGTCCGCCAAGCCGCAGGGAGGTAGTCATGGTGTACGGTGTAGGCCAGATCATGGGCCAGAGAGCGTTGGAGACAGCCAGACGGATGCGGTGTCCGCGCGGAAATACCCAGGAAGTAAAGTGCATGTCGATTTTGAGC
>OMOD01000001.1:1578-54562 GCA_900290255.1 Candidatus Sulfotelmatobacter kueseliae | reverse complement strand
TTCTATTTCTCCCGTCAATGGAAAATCGCAGCCCGTAACTACTCGTATTTTCAATCGAGTGCACGCCATCCACAGGCCGATGACCGGATTTGGTGCAGGCTTATCCCGCACTTTCCGCTCACCGCCGCGCCGGATTCGGCTTTTGGCCTGCTGTATCGACGGGAATCAATGTGATGGCGGCCGAGAAATTCGCTTCCCGCGTGTGAAAATCTGTGAATTGCCGCGCCAGATAAGCGGTTTGGCAAGGAATTCGACCGCGGCCAGTTACACGGTAGAGTTTTTTTTCAGTGCTGCCGCGGTCTTTCCGGCGCGCGCTTTCCTCAGCTTCTCAGCTCCCGTGCGTGCCCTGACGATGTCTCCGATCGTGGTGTTCTCGAGGATCTTTGCCGCTGCGTCACGCACCTCCAGAAATACTTCGTAGAGCGCCCGGTGATGCGCATCCTTCGCGATCAGTCCCCGCAGTTGCTCGGCGTCTCCCAGCGGCGCCAGCGGCCCATCGATCAGCCGGATGATGTCGCTGAGCGGAATCGCCGACGGATCGCGCCGCAGCCGGTAGCCGCCGCGCGCGCCCCGCACGCTCTCCACCATGCGCGCATTCTTCAGTTCCAGCAGAATCAGTTCCAGAAATTTTTCCGGCAGATCACTGTCGGCCGCAATGTCGCGGATCTTAATCGCTCCCTGGTTGTGTCTTCGCGCCAGCGTCATCATCGCCTCCAGCGCATACAGGCCCTTCTGCGAGATCTTCAAGTTAGCCAGCCTCCCGAAACCTTAAATTGTGCCTGATTTCCCCGTTTCTGCATAGACAAACTGGCGGTGCGCAGAAACAGGGGCTAGGAGAGCGAGGGATTAGCAGTTCGTGGCCGGCTGGGTGGGGCGCTCCGAGGGACCTCAGCTGCAAGACTCTCAGGACAGTTGGTGCCATCGAAGGGACTCGAACTTGAGCCGTTTAGCGGGCGTAAGCGCAGCGGGAGCCCGCTGGCGAAATCCTGAGCGCAGCGAGGGACCTCAACGATCCAAAGATTGGTGCCATCGAAGGGACTCGAACCCCCACACCGTTGCCGGTACATGGACCTGAACCATGCGCGTCTGCCAATTCCGCCACGATGGCAAGTGGACTTCGATTGCAGCGGCGACCACCTTGATCGCCGTATCAGGAAGACCTACACGTTTATTCTACAGACACAACGCTGCGTGTCAAACCACCGCTGCTTGTCATCCTGAGGTGGGCGCTTTTTACCCGCCGAAGAGCCTGCCCTGAGCTTGCCGAAGGGATCTGAGCGAGCCGCGAAGCGTCGCGTTCTTTGCCGACGCAAGAATCCCCGCGATTTGGCCGCTTCCTTGTTACCCCAGCTTCGCGTTCATCGTGATCTTGGCGTTCAGCACCTTCGACACCGGGCACCCCTTCTCCGCCGCTTCGGCATACTTCTGGAACGTGGCCGCGTCCGCGCCGGGCACTTTCCCCACGACGTCAATGTGACTCGACGTAATCGTCCATCCCGAATCCAGTTTTTCCATCGTCAGCGTGACGCTCGTCGAAATGCTCTCCGGAGTCAGGTTTGCCCCGCCCAGTTGGGCCGAAAGCGCCATGGAAAAGCAGCCGGCGTGTGCCGCTGCAATCAATTCCTCGGGATTCGTCCCGGGAGCATTTTCAAACCGCGTGGTGAACGAATACGGCGTGTTGTTCAGCACTCCCCCCGGCGCCGAAATCGTTCCCTTGCCATCCTTTAGCCCGCCCTTCCAAACCGCGCTCGCCTTGCGTTGCATGCTCTTCTCCTGGTTATGATTTCACCGAATGTCCACCCATTGTAGACGGAGTGGCACCCGCTCGTCAGGCTGGCTGGAATTGTTGATAGTTGAATCAAAGGGCGTTGGTAGATGATCGAGGATCCTGACTTGCGAATGGAGTGCCCGGCTCGCTTGCCGTTCAACAATCAAAAATCAGCAATCAACAATGATTCGGCCTCAGTAGAAATCCGAGCAGCTCAAATAGAACCCGCACTGGGGGCACTTCAATTGGCAACGGCTCTCGCGCAGTTTCGCAGAGCAGTTCGGACAGTATTGCCCCGGATCAGCCTCTTTCGCTCCCGCCCCATGTCCCTGCTCGCTCGCTGTCTGCGCCGCCTGTAGTTCCTTCATGTTTCGAGGAGAATACTTATGCCGTTTGCCTGCGGCAAGCACGGAGTTCGATTCCTGGACAAGTAGTTGTTGCCCCGGGGCGTGCCTTACGCCGCCCGATCGCTCATAGCCTGTACCACTCCGCTCCAGGAGTCGGCAATGATCAGCCATGCCCCGATCCGGCGCCATACCTTCACATATTTCCCGCGTTCCGGAACAATTGTCCCATCGGGCTGCCGCGCGGCAACCGTGAAACGGCCCAGTTCCATAGCCATGTCGCCGGAGTGTTCCACGCGCGTCGTTTCCAGGCGCAGGTCGCTGTAGCCGGCGTCTCCCAGCCGACGCAGCAGGTGTTCCACGGCCTTCTGCCCGTAGGCCGCTTCCTGGCGCGGTGCCATCAGCACGCCGTCGCTGGCGAAGAAGGCGGCCGCCTGGTCATAATTACCGGTATTGAATGAGGTTGCGAAATCCTGGGTGAGATCGCGCAGTAGAGACTCCACATCCCGGAACGGACGAGAGCCCGCTGGGGAACTCGAATAGGGCCGATACATCTACTACCTCCTGGGGGAAGGCAACCGGAGGTTCGCCTGGCCAAGGGGCGATCCGCCGGAAAGCTCGCTCATTGTAGCGCAAAACCAGGTCTCGGAATGTGAAAAGTTTTCCCTGGCTGAAATCCAAAAATCAGATGCTGGTCCCGTTATCTTTCAAACAAAGCAGAGCGGCTGGGTGGCCGGGAGGAGACGGAGTTGATGCTCAGCACGGCTACGGGCGGCTTGGGAGACTCCACTTTCGAGGCTGGATTCTCGCGGGCTGCAATCTGTTTCTTCACTCGTTCCAGAAGTGCAATCAGTTTCTTCGACTCATAGTCTCTTTCGGCCTGTTCGCACATCTTCTGGAAATCCTGCGGAGAGTAGCTCACACGGCTGGTCATGGGGGCGTCCTCAGTATGAAGATGAAAAGCAGGGTTCTAACGAAAGCTCAAAAAGAAGCCCTAGTCTACCCCATCCTCAGCCCTCTGACCAGCCCCTCAGCGCAGTTCGCCGACACACTTACATCAGGCTCATCCGCGGGCTGCACGCCCGCCGGTCGCGCCAGGGCTGGGGCAATTTGCGTCCTTCGCGCCTCACTTCAGCGGCGCGCACGACAGCATCTTCCGCCCCCATGCCCATGGCTACGTATATGTCCTCGAAGATTTGCTTAGGCGCAATGCTGATCAAGCCTTCAGAAGACTCCACCAGGTAATCTCCCTTGCGGCCGGAATGCTGGCGGCCCAGGCTGTCTACAAAGCTGAGACTGGAACCAAGCTGTTTGGCTTTGACCAGAAAGCGTGTGCGGTAAGTCTTCCATTCTTCTGATTTCATGGCGCGCTGACCCGAGTAAGCAATTTGCCTGCGTGGACCATCTTCTGCCGCTCTGCGCCGTCTCGCAGCTGGGACGAGTCGTCGGTTTCCTATGAAGATCGAAGAGAGACTCTACGAGCGAAAAGGGGCGTGGGTCAATTCAATATTTTTGGTGCAGTTGAGGAAAAACACGCCGCCGATTTTTTCTCAATCATGCTGGTCATGCTGCGGCACCGGCGCTCACGCCCCCTCCGCAACAAGACGGCATTTCCCACACCGGCCGTGCCGTGCGAACAAAACCTGATGCAACCGGTAGCCGGATTCTCCACAACGCGTGCACAGGAAATGCAGAAAGACAGTTACCAGTTGTCAGTTGCCGGCTCTCGCAAACAGGCCTTAGGTCTCAGGTCCTAGGTCTGGCGCGCGGTGGCAACAACGCCACCCTGCAAGTCTGCGAATCAAAAGACCTCATCAAGTGCGCCGCAGACCGATTTCTTAAAACCCAAGACCTAACACCTAAAGACCTACTGGCCAGCGAGTGAGCGCGAAACCACTGCACCAGCCTTTGCGCGAATTCCTTGCGGTGAGGCACTGATCGCGCCACAGTGATCGGCGCCAGGAACCTCCCACACCAGCAACGCTACACGCTTGCAGCGCATGAACTTAAGACTGTGTCCCGTTGCCGCCCGGCGGCTATTACCTAGGTCATCTTGGGAAAGGTGACGATTCGGGCGATCATGATTGAGAGCATCATGTAGGGAAGCCCGCGTCAAGGGCTTCCATCGGAAAAAACTCTGCGATGAATATTGATGACCTGCTGCGGATTGCGACGGAACGCCGAGCCTCGGACTTGCACTTGAAGGTGGGGAACTACCCTCACTTGCGCATCGACGGCGAACTGGTGCCCTTGACCGACCAACCCCGCATCAGCGCCGAGGACATGCTGAATATGGCTTTCAGCATGATGTCGGCGCGGCAAAAGCAGAAGTTCAAAGAGACTACGGAAATTGATATGGCCTACGGCGTCGCCGGCCTGGGACGCTTTCGTGTGAACATCTTCCAGCAGCGCGGCAACGTGGGACTGGTCCTCCGCGTCATTCCCACCAAGATTCGCGCCCTCGACGAACTGTTCCTGCCCAAGGTGGTGGAGCAGATTTGCGACATGCCCCGCGGCCTGGTGCTGGTGACCGGCGTCACCGGTTCCGGTAAGTCGACCACGCTGGCCGCCATGGTAGACCGCGTGAACTCCTCGCGCGCCGAACACATCATCACCATTGAAGACCCCATCGAATTTCTGCACCGCGACAAGAAGGGCTACGTGAACCAGCGCGAGGTCGGCGTGGACACGCCTTCCTTCGGCGCGGCGCTGCGCGCTTCTCTGCGTCAGGACCCGGACGTGATCCTGGTGGGCGAAATGCGCGACCTGGAAACCATCTCGACCGCGCTGCACGCGGCCGAAACCGGCCACATGGTGTTCTCAACCCTGCACACGCTCGATGCGGTGGAAACCATCAACCGCGTCATCTCCATCTTCCCGCCGCCCGAGCAGAAGCAGATTCGTTTGCAGCTGGCGGCCGTGATGCGGGCCATCATCAGCCAACGCCTGGTGCGCCGCTGCGACGCCGATGGCCGCGTGCCCGCGGTGGAAGTCATGATTAACACCGCCTACATTCGCGAGTGCGTGCTGGTGCCGGAGAAAACGCGCGCTATCCGCGACGCGATCGCGGCCGGCACGTCGCAATACGGCATGCAGACTTTCGACCAGTCGCTATGGGATCTGTTCCAGGCCGGGCTGGTCAATTACGAAACCGCTCTGGAGAACGCTTCCAACGCCGACGACTTCAAGCTGCGCATGCAGGGCATCGCGTCGACCTCCGACATTTCGCGGCAGTCCATGCAGTCGGCGGGGTTTGGAGGAAGATAAGGTTTCAGGTTTCAACGTTTCAGAGTTTCAAGGTTTCGGGGCGCGAGCGATCGCGCCCTTTTTCTTTTGTCCTTTGCGATCCGTCGCGGTCTTCGCGGTTGAATCTGCTCTTCGTTAAGTTAATCCGCTACCTCGCGACTCGGGGCTGGCGACTCGCGACTCACTGCGCTATCGTTACTTCTATGGCGTTCGCCAGGCCCAAGAAAAAGTCCTATTCCGAAGACGAGCTCTATGAATACGCCTTAGAAGCGCTGGCACGGCGCATGCGCACCGTGGCTGAGTTGAAACGCATGATGCGGGCTCGCCTGGAGGACGCCGAGTCGGAATATGGACAGACGCTGATCGAACTGGTGATCCGGCGGCTGAAGGATCACGGATATCTGAACGATTCCGCCTACGCGACGACGTATTCCTCGCTGCGGCGTGACAACCAGAAATTCGGAAGGAGGCGCATCATTACCGACCTCAAGGCCAAGGGCGTGCATGGCGCCGTGATCGAGAAGGCCGTGGACGCTGCGTTTGACGGCATCAGCGAGGAGAAACAGGCGCGTGAGTATCTCCGCCGCAAACGCCTGGAAAAGCCGAAGGATCAGAAGCAGGCGGCACGCATCTTTCGCCAGTTGGCGCGCGCCGGCTTTGGCACCAAGACCATTTTCACGATTCTGAAGAAGTGGGAAGTGGACGACGAAACTTTGAGCGCGCTGGAAAGCGAGGCTGCAGGGTAAAGGGTTGCCTGAGGGAGAAATTTGTTTTGCGGCCGGTATTCCCAGCCAGGCTCCGCTGAAGAATCCTGCCGCCGGGATTTTGCATCTCAACCAGAGAAAGCGGGCATCTGCGGGGAGCTGGCCGAATACCCCATCGGTGACAAATTCGGGAGGAGTGAGCTATGAAGACGAAGTGGGCAGCAATTCTCGTGGCCGCGACATTGAGCTGGGTGCCTCTGGTCTGCGCCCAGGACACCGCCGGCGCGGATAAAGGCAAATCCACGGCGAGCTCGGACGTGAAGAAGGCCGCCAAGACTACCGAGAAAGATACCGAGAAGGGCGCCAAGACCGCGACCAAGGATACCGAAAAGGGTGCGAAGGTTGCTGCCAAGGATACAGAAAAAGGCGCCAAAGTAGCGGCCAAAGACACCGAAAAAGCCGCCGAGAAAACCGGCAGCGAAGTCAAGAAAGGCGTGAAGGGCATCGAACACAAAGTGAAGAAAAGCGACACCAAACCGGCCGACACGAAACCGGCCGACCAAAAGCCCGCCGATGCCCCGAAGTAGTCACAACCCAAATCACAACGCAGAGGCCGCAAAGTACGCAGAGGAAAAGAGGGTTCTCAGATGCCCCGTTTTCCTTTGCGTCCTCCGTGTCCTCTGTGTTGTCATTTGGGTTCTCATTTAGAATTAGACCTTCATGCTGACCGGCTCGGAAACTCGCCGCAAATTCCTGGATTTCTTTGTGCAAAAGGGGCACAAGGAAGTGCACTCGTCGTCGCTCGTCCCGGCCAATGACCCCACGCTGCTGTTCACCAACGCCGGGATGAACCAGTTCAAGGACGTATTCCTCGGCCTGGAGAAGCGCGACTATTCCCGCGCCACCACGTCGCAGAAGTGCGTGCGCGCCGGGGGCAAGCACAACGATCTTGAAAACGTCGGCTTCACCAACCGCCATCATACGTTTTTCGAGATGCTGGGAAATTTTTCCTTCGGCGATTATTTCAAGAAAGATGCCATCGCTTACGCGTGGGAGCTAATTACTTCGAAAGAATGGTTTGGGATCGACAAAGCCAAGCTGTACGTGACCATCTTCGAAGGCGCTGGGCCTATGGAAGCGGGGTTCGATGTCCCGCGAGATGATGAGGCCGAACAACTATGGCTTGGTGTTGGCGTTCCGAAGGAACGCATCTTTGCCTTCGGGATGAAGGATAACTTCTGGCAAATGGGCGATACGGGGCCATGTGGCCCCTGCAGTGAGATTCATTACGACATGGGCCCCACCGCGTCAGATCAGGGGCACACAGACTGCGCGTTCGGGTGCGATTGCGGGCGATATGTTGAGATCTGGAATCTGGTTTTCATGCAGTACGATCGGCAGCCTGGATTCACGAAGCTGCTGCCCAAGCCTTCAATTGATACTGGCATGGGTCTGGAGCGCGTGACGGCAGTTCTGCAGGGCGTGATCTCGAATTATGAGACAGATTTGTTTACGCCGCTGATCAAACGGGCGGCGGAGTTGACGGGGGCGGACGAGGGCGTCCGCCGCTCCACGAGCCATGGAGGGACGGGCGCCTCGCCCGTCCAGGCTGGAGGGACGGGCGCCTCGCCCGTCCAGGCCGAGCAAGCCTCGGCTGGCGGAAGCGGCACCGGCCATGTAGAGACGGCCGCCCCCGGCCGTCTGGCCGGGCAAAGCCCGGCTGGCTCTGCTGGCCACAAATCCGCAGCCTCGCTCAGGGTCATTGCCGACCACTCGCGCGCGGCGACATTTCTGATTTCCGATGGAGTATTGCCGTCGAACGAGGGCCGTGGTTACGTGCTGCGCAAGATCATTCGGCGTGCCATTACGCACGGACGGTTGCTCGGGCAGACGAAACCGTTCCTGCACGAGATGGTGTTTGCCGTGCGGGATTTGATGCGGGATGCGTATCCGGAATTGGAGGAAACGACGGAGTCTGTATCGAAAGCCGTGAGGGCGGAAGAGCAGCGATTTGCGCACACGCTTGACCAGGGCTTGCAGAAACTCGAAGAAGCAATCCACTTGGCGAACACAGTCGGCTATACGTTGGCGGATAAAGTGCTTGCTGGCGACGCAGCGTTCAAGCTCTACGATACTTTCGGTATGCCGCTCGATTTCATGCAGGATGCGGCTCGCGATCAGGGCATCGCGTTTGATCAGGCCGGTTTCGATCGCGCCATGGCCGAGCAACGCGAGCGTGCTCGCGCCTCCTGGAAAGGTGCGGCGAAGCAGACGGCGAATCCCGCGTACCAGCAGCTTCCTAAATCTGAGTTTGAAGGATACCGGCAGACGCGGTCCGACGGGTGCGAGGTGCTGGCGATCATTCGCAATGGGCTGGGAGCGCGGGAACTCAAGCCGGGCGAGGAAGGTGAGGTCATTCTCGATCACACGCCGTTTTATGCCGAATCCGGCGGGCAGGTTGGCGACAAGGGATGGTTTTACTCGGACGATCACAACACCGTCGTCGCCGAAGTCAAGGGATGCTATTACCCGATTCAGGGAGTGCGCGCGCATCAGGTTGTCGTGAAGTCTCCGACTCGCGTTGGGGACAAGGTCGACGCTGTTGCCAACACCGACATCCGCGAGGCCACCATGCGCAATCACACGGCCACGCACCTGTTGCATGCGGGGCTGCGCGAGGTGCTGGGCAAGCATGTGAAGCAGGCCGGGTCGCTGGTGGCGCCGAATCATCTGCGCTTTGATTTCTCGCACTTTACCGCGGTCGAAGACGAGGAGCTGCAGGACATCGAGGACATCATCAACAAGGAAGTCCTGCGCAACACGAAGATTGAAGTCATCGAGAATGTGCCCATCGACGTGGCCATCAACGAGTACCACGCGATGGCGCTGTTCGGGGAGAAGTACGGCGACAAGGTGCGCGTGATCCGCATCGGCGATTTTTCGACCGAGCTTTGCGGCGGCACGCACACCGCGCAGACCGGCGAGATCGGACTGATCAAGATTCTGAAGGAAGGTAGCGTGTCATCGGGCGTGCGGAGGGTGGAGGCGATTACCGGGGAAGGATCGCTCGCGCACTTCCGCAGAGATCACGAACTGGAAAGCGTCGTGTCGAGTTTCGCTGTTCCCACCCTTGCGCAGAAAACGCGCAAGGATGGGGCACCCACTGACGAGATAGCGCGCGCAGGAACCGAATGGTCTCCGGCCGATGCCTTGAAGGCCGAACTCGAAAAGAAAGACGCCGAGATCAAGCGGCTGACGCGGGAACTCGACCAGGCGCGCATGAAGTCGGCGTCGTCGAGTACAGCCAACATTGGCGACAAGGTGAAGGAAGTCAAAGGCATCAAAGTTCTGGCGCATCGCGTGGACAATCTGGAGCGGGCGCAGATGCGCACGCTGGTGGATCAATTGCGCGACAAACTCGGCTCGGGAGTTGTGATCCTCGGTTCGGCCTCGAATGGCAACGTGGCCCTGATTGTGGGCGTCACCAAAGATCTGACCAGCCGCCTGCAAGCCGGTAAAGTGGTCGGGAAGGTTGCGGAGAAAGTTGGCGGCAAAGGCGGAGGCCGTCCTGATCTGGCCGAAGCCGGAGGCAAGGACGCCTCCGCGCTGGATGCCGCTCTGGACGGGGCTTACAGCGTGGTGGAGGGACTACTGGCATGACGGCAGGCGGGTCTTCTTCCGGCAAATCTCTCGACGACCGGTTGCACTTCATCAAGCACAAGGGACACGCCGTCTATCTCATTGACTTCAGCCATTGCACGGCGAAGGAAATGCTGCTGCTGCTCGATCTGGTCCGCGCCGATGTGGCGCGGCACGCGCCCGGCTCGGTGCTGACGCTGGCCGATTTTACAGGCGCGCACGTTGACAAGGCCGTGGCCACCAAGATCAAGCAGGTGCTGACGCTGGATCGTCCTTATGTGAAGCGCTCGGCCTGGGTCGGCACCGAGGGTCTGCCACACGTGTTCTACGAGAACTTCAAGAGCTTCTCCCAGCGCGACTTCCCCACCTTCAAGACGCGGGAAGAAGCCATGGACTGGCTGGCGGCGGAATAGATCTCGGGTCTCAGGTCTTAGGCGTAGACGACCAGCTTTCTCCCTCTCTCAGAATCGCGACTTGCGCGTTCAACCCGGCCTGGCGCACACGTTCCCGAAAGCTTTCCGCTGTTTGACTGGTGCGCAAGAGCGGTGATCGTGGACTGATTCCCAAATGAATCGGAATCACGAACTGCGGCGCCAGCCTCCTCACGGCCTCAACCGCCTGCGATTCGCCCATGGTCATGGGAATGCGAAAAGTAGTCACCGGAATCAGGGCGACGTCGGGCCGCAGTTCCCGGGCGATCCTTTGCATAAAGCCGGCAACGTAGGTGTCGCCGGCAAAATAAATGCGTTGGCTCTCCGCCTCGAGGACGTAACCAATCGTGAAAGTGATATGCCAGGCCGGCACGGCGGTGACGGAGAAGCCATCAAACTCCCTTCGCTGCCAGGGCTTGAGGCCGGTAACGTTGCGGCCGCCCTTCAGGCGGGTCATCCAGGCGGAGGCAGCCGGAGCGAAAACCGGTGCCGACGGCGGCAACATGCGCAGGAACTTGCGATCGGTATGATCCCAGTGATTGTGCGAGATGAGGACGAGATCAACGTCGGTAAGCTCTTCCCGCGAACGCGCCGGAGGCCGAACCCGCGCATACGCGGGATTGCCGCGCAACCCAAAGTACGGGTCGGTGAGAACGCGCTTGCCGGCCGCTTCGATCAGCACCGTGCTGTGGCCGATCATCGTGATCTTCATAGATCCTCACGCGATTGACATCACGCTCACGCCTCAACTTCTCCACTTCAGCGTAACCGGACCAGACATAGGATGCTTCATCTCGGCACCGGTGCGCTTGGCTTCAAGATGCGCCGCCTTGAGCTGGAAGTACCACTTGGCCGGGCGGTCGGCGTCGTCAATCAGCAACAGGTGTGGGTTGTGCTTCAGGCCTTCCGCTTGCATTTCCATGGTGCGGCGGTCCTGCTCGACAAATTTCGCAAAGACGAATTTCAGCAACTCGGGCCCGAAGGGCAGCCAGCGAAAAAGGTTCCACGCCGCGACCACGTCAATGCGGCAATGGGAGCGCGTGATGGGCGTGACCGTGGTCAGGCTGGAGAACCAGTATTTGCCCGCGCGGATGGTTTCGGTGCGCACATTGGGTAGGACGAAATCGATTGTCGTAGTGATGGCGTCGGCATCGGCGCATAAACGCAAAAGCTTGTAGGGTGCGGAGTTCGAGCTGGGCGTGTGCGCGCTCATACGGAAGCCGTTGGGGATGGGCTCGAAGTTCTTTTTCTTTTCGTGAATGCTGTGCCGCGAGCGCCACCACCACGCCTGATGAACGAACGGTCCGTGCGCGGGATCCATCAGGCCGATGATGCCGTGATCGATACTGACCGGCATTTCTGCTTGCAGATATGCCAGCTTGCACTTGGCACTGAATTTTTCGATTCTTGGTGCGCCGTCCGGCGCTTCCGATGGTTTCGTGAAACCTGCTCCCTGCGGCCCGGGATCGGGAATATAGACCCAGATGAAGGTGTCCTGTTCTTCGCAGGGATAACTGCCGGCGTATATGCGGTCGACTTTCAGAGTCTGATCCGAAGTAAGCGAAGGAATCAGCTGGCATTGCCCGTTGTGCACGTCGAACTGCCAGCCGTGATAAGGGCACTCCAGGTTTTCTCCGTCGAACTGGCCGGTATTCAGCGGCATACCGCGATGCGGGCAGGCGTCGCGCAAGGCGAAGGGCTGCCCCAGCCGGTCGCGGCCGATCACCAGCGGAATTTCCAGCAACGTCGCCTTGTGCAACCGATTGCGATGGACGCGATCGGCGGGCAGGGCGCGATACCAGAAGCCGGTGAGCATCTGAGTATCGGTCGCCTGGCGTTCGGGGAGTTCGAGTTCGGGCATGTTTGAGATTTGCGATTGCCGATTTGCGATTGCCGATTGAAAGCATATGCTAGCATCCGTTGGACGACGGAGGCAGGAAGAAAAGAGCGAACCACAGAGGCACGGAGGCCACATAGGGGACTGAGCCGGCGACCCTCAGGGTCTAAAGCCCGGATTCTCTGCGACCGCTCACGGCGCGGCTGAAGCCGTGCCCTTCCCAAGACCATCTCCGAGACCCGCAGATCAATCAGTATGGAATTCGTCGGCCACTTTCGCAGGCTCACTCCGGTACAGCGGAATACATTCGTCGCATGCTTTCTGGGGTGGTCGCTGGACGCATTTGATTTCTTCATCCTGACCTTCTGTGTCAGCGCTATCGCGACGCAGTTCCAAGCCAAAATCTCCGCCGTGGTGGCAGCCGTCTCCTTGACGCTGGCGATGCGTCCGGTAGGAGCGTTTCTGTTCGGACTGATGGCCGACCGGTTCGGACGCCGGCCCGCGCTGATGGTCGACATCATCGCCTATTCAGTCTTCGAACTGGCCTCTGCCTTCGCGCCTTCGCTGAAAACTCTGCTCATCATGCGAGCGCTGTTTGGCATCGCCATGGGCGGCGAATGGGGCGTGGGTGCGGCGCTGGCTTTCGAAACGCTGCCTGTGGAAGGGCGTGGGTTTTTCTCCGGGCTTTTGCAGGAAGGTTACGCGGTCGGCTATTTGATAGCCGCACTGGTTTACGGAACTGTGTTTCGCTACGTGGGCTGGCGTGGGATGTTTGTCATCGGCGCTTTGCCGGCGTTTCTGGTGATCTACATTCGGACCAAAGTGCATGAATCCCCGGCGTGGACGCAAGGTAAGGTCTCGATGCACGGCGAGAGACACATCAGCAAAGACATCCTGGCCTATGTGGGCACATTCATTTTCCTGGTACTGCTGATGTTCAGCTTCAATTCGTTCAGCCACGGGACACAGGACTTGTACCCCACGTTCCTGCAGAAGGACCACAAGTTCACACCGCAGACCGTAGGTTTGATCGCTGTCGTCGCCAATATCGGAGCACTGTTAGGAGGAATCGTATTCGGGACATGGTCAGAAAAGATCGGACGTCGTCGCGCGATTGTGCTCGCCGCGCTGCTGGCGATTCCGGTGATCCCACTGTGGGCATACTCGCACACGGTCCCGATGCTAGCCCTGGGGGGCTTCCTGATGCAGTTCATGGTGCAGGGAGCGTGGGGAGTCATTCCCGCGCACTTAAATGAACTGTCTCCTCCTGCCGTGCGCGGGACTTTCCCCGGATTCGCCTACCAACTGGGCAACTTTCTTTCTTCCTGGAACATACGCGTCCAGGCCCGACTCGTCGAGCAGCGCTATGCCGGCCTGTATGCCCCGGTGCTGGTTTGGACGGTTGCGATTATCGCCACTCTTGTGGCAGTGGTTACCTGGAGCGGCAGAGAACGGCGAGGCGCCGACCTCTCGAAGACAAGCTAGACCCCGCTGCGGGCCGGGCTTTGACGCGGTTCCCGCGCAGTACTCTCGCCAAGAAGGTCGGAGAACAGCTATAGGGCGCAACTGAAACGATATTGTAGGAGTGTGCAAGATTGGTCACACCCGGCAACCCACTCCGAACAACAGGATTGTCAGGGAGAGGTTCCTGTGTTACGGTAAGGGAAATCTCACGCCTTCGTTGATAAGATTCCATGGTTCCCCCGGCAAGGTGTTTGTCCGAATGCGTGCATCCGAGGTAGCGCCATAATGAAGGAAACTATAGACTCTGTAACCGCCGGTGAATTTACCGAGAAAGAGAATTTCGGCAACCGAAAGCTGATCCGGCCAATTTTGCAGCGAGAGAGCCCGGGCACCCACAATCCGGCCCCCGTACCGACACAGGAACGACGCGAGCGCAACGACCGGCATGATCGCGGCGACCGGGGCGATCGTCCTATGGGGGGCGGCGCAGGCAAGAAGCCCGCGCCTCCGGAGCAGACCAACGCCGAGAATTTTTATTATCAGAAGCAGATGCAGTCGCGGACTCCCATGGTCATCGTGCTGCACGACGGGGAAGAAATACACGGCATCATTGAGTGGTACGACAAGAACTGCCTCAAAGTGAACCGCGACTCGGGCGAGCCAAATCTCATGATCTACAAGCCGGCGATCAAGTACATGTACAAGGAAGGCGAGAATCAGCATTAGGACTGGCGCGCACCGATCGCTTGCCTGGGTCGAGCAGAAAAGCTCTCCGAGATCAGTCTCCGAAGATCGGGGAAAAAACAATGTTTCCCTGGTACACAGCATCCCGTCGGAGGTTTCTGCAGTCTGCTGCGCTGGCCTCAGCCGGCAGTCTGATTCCCGGCTTTCGTAATTCTGTTTGGGCCGCTGCCGCGTCGCCCGCCTCAATTCCGCTGGAAGAATTCGATTACGGTGATGTAACGCTGCAGAGCCGGCTTCACGAGCAGCAACTGCACGAGACGCACGTCCTGCTCATGAACCTGAGCGAGGACAGCCTGCTCAAGCCTTTTCGTCAGATGGTGGGAAAACCGGCGCCGGGCGAGGGTTTGGGCGGATGGTACCAGTACGATCCTCACAACGAGAATTATCTTTTTGAAATCGGGTTTGCCCCCGGATGCACGTTCGGGCAGTGGATTTCCGCGCTGGCGCGCTCCTATGCCATCGACCGGTCACCGGAGACGCGCGAGAAGGTGCTCCGGCTGAATCGTCTGTACGCCAAGACCATCGGGGGCGGCCTTTTTGAGAACACCCGCTTTCCTGCCTATAGCTACGACAAACTGGTTTGCGGCCTGATCGACTCGCACAAGTATGTGGGCGATCCTCAGGCGTTCGCCATCCTCGACCAGACCACCGATGCGGCACTGCCGCACTTGCCGAAAAAAGCGGTCGAGCATGGCGAACATTGGCGCTCGAACCCGGATGTCTCTTACACCTGGGACGAGTCCTACACCATGCCGGAAAATCTTTTTCTGGCTTACCAGCGCGGAGCCGGCGACCGCTATCGCGCGCTGGGTATTCAGTACCTGCATGACACTTTCTATGACCGGCTGGCCGCGGGCCAGAACGATCTCGCTGGAAGGCATGCCTACAGTCACGTGAATTGCCTTTGCTCCGCGATGCAGGCCTACCTCAGCCTCGGAAGCGAGAAGCATCTGCGGGCCGCGAAAAACGGTTTCGATATCGTTGCCGCGCAAAGTTACGCCACCGGCGGCTGGGGGCCCGACGAAACCTTGCGCGCAACTGGCAGCGCCGACGTGTTCGAAAGTCTCACCAAGATCCACAGCAGCTTTGAGACGCCCTGCGGCTCATATGCGCACTTCAAACTGACCCGTTACCTGCTGCGAGTGACTCGCGACTCGCGCTACGGCGACAGCATGGAGCGGGTGATGTACAACACGGTTCTGGGATCCTTGCCGCTGCAGTTCGATGGCCGGGCGTTCTATTATTCCGACTACAACTTCCACGGGCGCAAGGTTTACCACGGGCAGCGTTGGCCCTGCTGCTCGGGAACGCTGCCGCAAGTGGCGGCCGATTATCGCATCTGCACCTACTTCCGTGACCCGCAAGGCGTGTATGTGAATCTCTACATTCCTTCCGCGCTGCGCTGGACGCAAGGTGGTTCGCAAGTCGAACTGAAGCAGAAAGGCGAATATCCTTACGACGCGCATGTGCAACTTGAAGTGACGGCATCCCAACCGGTGGAGTTCTCCCTGAACCTGCGGATTCCCGCCTGGGCGGAAAAAGCTTCGATTGCGGTGAACGGCAAGCGGCAAGAGGCCCAGGCCGGAACCTTCGCGCAGGTTCAGCGGCAATGGACGACGGGCGATCGCATCGATGTCGACCTTCCGCTGATGACGCGGCTGGAAGCGATTGACGCACAACATCCGGAGACGGTGGCGCTGCTGGTCGGCCCGCTGGTCTTGTTCGCGATTGGCGAGCCGCAATCGGCCGTGACGCGCGCACAATTACTTGCGGCGAAGAAGGTGGCTCCGGAAATATGGCACGTGGAGACCGCCGGCGCAGTCATGAAGATGATGCCGTTTACCGCGATCGAGGATCAGCCCTATACGACGTACTTGCGAGTGACGTAGGAGGCCAGGAACCGCCCCCTACAAGTCATCAGGTTTGAGGCCCGTATGTTTCGCGATGCGGGCAAGCATGCGCAGACCGATTTCTTCTCGGTCGTGAAAAGCCCAAATGTAATCAGGAAATGTGGAATTGCGGTGCCGCAGTTTCATGTGCGAACCACTCTGAGAAACAACCGACCAACCGATCTTCAGCAGTGCTTTGAAGACGATCCGGGCCCTCGTACTCGGCCATCGGCTCATGCCGATATACAGTCAATATTGATTGATTGCGGCACGCGCTTCGACTTTTCGACATCGTCAGCGATAGCCCTCAGAGCAAGCGCATAGGCCTTTGCCTTGGCTTGTCTTTCTGTCCTGCCATAGGCCAGAGCACCGGGAATCTCGGGAATCTCGGCGATCCAGCGGCCGTCCGTCTCGCGCTCCGTCTCGATGTTGAATTGCACGTCCCGGCTCCTTGTGCTGCGCGGTGGTTTACGCTTGGTCATTTTCAAGCATGATAGCGGGTGGGCGTGTCGCCTGCCCACGTCACCACTTGATCTCTAGCGTAGCCTATTTTCTGCCAGTGAGGCAGAAATTCATAGTGACGCTTGCTAAAAGCTGGTGGCTGACACCCGATAGCTGCCTCACAGCTTCGGCAGCACGATTCCTTTCTGCGCCTGATATTTCCCTTTACGGTCGGCGTAGCTGGTTTCGCAGATTTCGTCGGACTGGAAAAAGATGATCTGGCACAGGCCTTCGTTGGCGTAGATGCGTGCCGGCAGCGGCGTCGTGTTGGAAATCTCCAGCGTAACGAAGCCCTCCCACTCCGGCTCGAACGGGGTTACATTGACGATAATGCCGCAGCGCGCGTAGGTGCTCTTGCCCACGCAAATAGTCAGCACGCTGCGCGGAATCTTGAAGTACTCGACCGAGCGCGCCAGAGCGAAAGAATTGGGCGGAATGATGCAGATGTCGGTCTGCACCGTAACAAACGATTTTTCGTCGAAATTCTTGGGGTCAACGATGGTGGAGTTGACGTTGGTGAAAATCTTGAATTCGTCGGCCACGCGCAGGTCATAGCCGTACGACGACAGCCCGAACGAAATCACTCCCTCGCGCACCTGCTTCTCCGAGAAGGGGTTGATCATGTCGTGTTCCAGGGCCATCTTGCGAATCCAGCGGTCACTCTTCAGCATGGAACTCCTTGGGAAATTTTGTAATTAGGTAATTTTGTAATTGAGTAATTGAAAAGCTCTCGGGCGCCGCCGAATCTCTAGCGGCAACGGGAATTGCACAATTACCCGATTTCCCAATGACTCAATTCTGTTGGCTGGATGCCTGTCAGTTTACGGGATAGATGCTCCCGTTGACAATCTCGCTTATCTCCCTTAGCATCAATAACTTGAAGCATTATCGTGCGCCTGCACCCGGGAGCCGCTCGTGATCAAGCTCGACATCATCAACGAAGTAGTGGCCAAGACCGGCATCACCAAGACCAAGGCCGAACTGGCGGTGGAAACCGTCTTCGAGAGCATGAAGAAGGCGCTAGCCGGCGGCAGCCGCATTGAGCTGCGGGGATTTGGCGTGTTCAACGTGCGCCCGCGCAAAACCGGCATCGGGCGAAACCCGCGCACCGGCGCCGAGGTTTCCATCCCGCCAGGACGGGCAGTGCGCTTCAAACCGGGGAAAGAATTGCAGTCCATTGACTAAGCCGGCCTGCACATTCTTCAGCCCGTCGCATTCTCTCCGCTCGTAGTAGCATCAAACAACAGGCCCGGATTCGAGTTCGCGGCCCGAAGAATCGCATGTCGGAACCCAGTCCTCCGCTTTCATTCTCCACGCTCGAGTACTACCAAGGCCTGCCGCGGCCCATAGTGCCCCGGCTGCGGCAACGCTATTGGCTGCACGCGTTGCTTCTGGTGGCGACCTGCTTTACCACGCTGGTCATGGGCGCGCGGATGCAGTACAACTTCGAGCACAACCTGCCCGCGCTCTCGGTCAGCGATGAATCCCTGCCTTATTTCCCGTACAACTGGGCGTTCTCGCAACCGGCCCGCCTGCTGGCAGGATGGCCTTTTGCGGCCACCGTGATGCTTTTTTTCCTGGCCCACGAAATGGGGCATTACCTGTGCTGCCGTTATTACGGCATTCAAGCCACGCTCCCTTTCTTCATTCCCTTGCCCACACCCATCGGGACCATGGGAGCCGTAATCCTGATTCGCACTAGGATTCGCTCGCGCACCGCGTTGTTCGACATCGGGATCGCCGGGCCAATCGCGGGCTTCGTAGTCGCCCTGGCCGCGCTCGCGGTCTCACTGGGGTGGTCAAAGCCGATGCCCTCCGGGATGAGCCCCGCCGACTACGAGCTAGGCTTTCCGCTTATCTTTGATCTGATGCACCGGGCAGCGAGCATGGCGAACCCGGTGCACGGAGCTGCTGCGCTGCCCCTCGAGAGAGTGCTTCTGCATCCAGCCGCCATCGCGGCTTGGGTGGGTATGTTTGCCACTTCATTGAATCTGCTGCCCGGGGGGCAACTGGATGGCGGGCACATCGCCTTCGCTATTTCCCCCGAGGCACACAAGTTCATTTCTTTGCTAACGATCGGGATTCTCCTGCCCATGGCGTATTTCCTCTGGATGGGCTGGTGGGTCTGGGCAATTCTGCTGCAATTGAGCAGTTTCCGGCATCCGCGGGTGACGGAACGGCCCCGCGTTTCTGGCAAGCGCGTCTGGCTGGCGATATTTGCCGTCGCGATGCTGGCACTCACCCTGACCCCATCACCGTTTGCACATGCGTCCACTCCGGATTTCGTGCAACAGGTCCGGGAGCAGTGGCGCGGCAGGTAGGGAAACGCCAAAATGTACTCGCACCAGCGCAGATTCTCTCGTATACTCCTTTATTCAATCGTTTTAATTAGAGTTGAGGCCATTTTCCCGTGAAGAGAACAATCCTGGTTTCCGCCCTCCTGCTTCTATGTTTCCCTTCCTTTACTCTGCTGGCTGCTCAGACGGTCGAGGTTGATACCACCCACGCCACCAATCATTTTGTGCCCAAAGAGACTCTGGGTGCGGGTGTGGACCGCATTTCGGTCGAGGCCATTGACAAGGACCTGCTCCAGCCCACTCTCGGCCAGACGCAGGCGTCCGGCTGGCAGCCTGTCACCTATCGTCAGAATACGGAACTCGCGATTGAGGCCTGGCACTGGAATCCACAAGGAACGTGGAGCGACCCCAGCGGCAAAGGCTACTTCGTCGGCTCCGCCACGGCCAGCGAAATGATTCGCTATTCCTACGGTTACGGCCTGCCCCGCCGCGGTTTCACACGCAACGACGGCACCGACGCTGCCGGCTTCTCTCGCCTCACCGACGGCGATCTCACGAGTTTCTGGAAGAGCAATCCCTACCTCAGCGAACGCTTCACGGGCGAGAGCGACGCGCTGCATCCGCAGTGGGTTGTGCTTGATTTGGCCGAGATGCAGGAAGTAAACACCATTCGCATCGCCTGGGGAGAGCCGTACGCCCGGCGTTATGTGGTGCAGTACTTTACTGGCGAAGATCCGTTTCACGCACCCACGCGCGGTCTGTGGCAAACCTTTGCGATGGGAACGGTGACCAGCGGAAAAGGCGGGACCGAGACGGTGCGTTTCAGCCGCGGCGCTATGTCGGTGCGGTTCGTGCGGATCTGGATGACTGAGTCATCGAACACCTGCGATGCCGATGGGCCGACCGACCCGCGCAATTGTGTGGGCTACGCCATTCGCGAAATTTACCTCGGCATGACCAGTGCCGACGGGGCGTTTCACGACGTCATCAGACACACACCCGATCAGGAACAGACCGCGACGTATTGTTCATCTGTCGATTCGTGGCATCAGACGTCAGACCTGGGCCCGACCACGCAGGCGCAGGTGGGGTTCGATCTCTTCTTCACCAGCGGTGTAACCCGCGGCCTGCCGGCGATGATTCCCGTGGCTGTGATTTACGAGACGCCGGAAAACGCCGCCGCCGAGATTGCCTATCTGGAGAACCGAAAGTATCCCATTTCTTACGTGGAGATGGGCGAGGAAGCTGACGGCCAGTTCATGCTGCCCGAGGACTATGCCGCACTGTATTTGCAGTGGGCAACGGCGCTACACAAGGTTGATCCCGCGCTGAAGCTGGGCGGGCCGTCTTTCACGGGCGAAAACCGCGACATTGAAGCCTGGCCTGACGCCAACGGAAATGTGTCGTGGACCGGTCGCTTCGTAAACTACCTGAAGCAGCATGGGCGGCTGAACGATCTGGCCTTCTTCTCCTTCGAGCATTATCCGTACGATCCCTGCCGAAACCCCTGGGGAGCGCTTTACGAGGAACCGGAACTGGTCAGCCACATCATGCAGGTGTGGCGCGACGACGGCGTTCCAGCCGACGTGCCAATGTTCATCACCGAAGGCAATCTGTCGTCGGCGGCCAGCGAATCGTATCAGGACATTTTTGCCGGAATCTGGCTCGCCGACTACGTCGGAGCGTTTCTGAATGCGGGCGGCAAGGGTGTGTACTTCTTCCACTACCTGCCGCTGCCGATGGAGCCCGGCTGCAACGGTTCTCCCGGCACGTTCGGCATGTTCACCATCAACAACAACTATGAAATTCAGCAGCCCCTGGCGCAGTTCTTCGTGGCGCAGTTGATCAATCTGGAGTGGGTGCAGCCTGACGGCGGCGTGCATCAGGTGTATGCCGCGAAGAGTGACGTTGAGGACGGCGCCGGCCACGAACTGGTTACCGCCTATGCGGTGAAGCGTCCGGATGGACGGTGGTCGCTGATGCTGGTCAATCGCGACCAGCAGAACGCTCACAAAGTGCGCATCGCATTTCAGGGACAGTCGGACTCAGCCGGCAATTTTGCTGGGCCGGTGGAAATCGCCACCTTTGGCAGCACCCAGTATCAATGGCATCCGTCGGCGACGCGGTTCATGGCGCACGCGGAGCGGGCGGCCGAACCCACCGTCGTCGCTTACACGAAAGGCTGGGCCGATCCCGATGGCCCGATCGTTCGCGCGAAGGAAAACGCTGGAAAAGATACGCTGTATGAATTGCCCGCGGCCTCGGTCACGGTGATCCGGGGCGCGGTCATCTCAAAATAGCTCCAAATCGGCTGCCCCACGCTTCGCGATGCTCGAAGGGTGGGAAGCCAAGCTGGTAGCTGCTTCACATCAGCCACAGTGCATCCACATCCACAATTACCTGCGTGCGCGGAATCTTCTGCTGCGCGGCGTAGGCCAGCATCGCGCGCAGGGTAGTATTGAGCTTTTCCCGGCTTGGCGATTTCAGTACGAAGTGATAGCGGTAATCACGCTTCAATTTCAAGATCGGCGCGGCCGCCGGCCCCAGCACGCGCACCGCCTCGTGCCGTGTTCTGTCAAACCATTTCCCCAGCATTCCTGACCACTGCAAGGCATCGTCGAGCTTGTCGCTGCGCACCAGCACGTTCGCAAGGGCAGAATATGGTGGGTAGTGCATCCAGCTGCGAAAGCGGAGTTCCTTCTCGTAGAACCCAACAAAATCGTGACGCGCCGCGTACTGCACGGCGTAGTGATCCTGAAAGTAAGTCTGCAGAATCACTTTGCCCGGTGACTGACCGCGCCCGGCGCGTCCGGCAACCTGGGTGAGCAACTGAAACGTCCGCTCGGCAGCGCGGAAGTCGGGCAGCCCGAGGGCGACGTCGGCTCCAACCACACCCACCAGCGTCACGCCATGAATGTCGTGGCCCTTGGCGATCATCTGCGTGCCCACGACCACATCAAGCTCGCCCTCGTTCAGCGCGTTCAGCGTGCTCTCGAAATCTTCATGGCCGCGGACGGTATCGCGGTCGAGTCGGGCGATTCGCGCCTGGGGGAACATGCCGTGCAGCAACTCTTCCAGCTTTTCCGAGCCGGTGCCCAGAAAATAGACATACTCGCTTCCGCAGTGCACGCACGCTTTCGGCACAGGCGCGGTGTAGCCGCAATAATGGCAGACCATCTTGTGCTCGCGCTTGTGGTGGGTGAGCGCAATGGCGCAGTTCACACATTCCAGTTTCTTCCCACAAGTGCGGCAGAGCACGACCGGTGAATATCCGCGGCGGTTGAGCAGCACCATGACTTGCTCTCTGCGTTCGAGCCGCTCCCTGATCTCCGCTGCCAGCCGGCGCGAAACGACCTGCTCGCGGCCGGTTTCCTGAAACTCCTGGCGCATGTCCACGATTTCGACTTCCGGCAGAGGCCGCTGCTCCACGCGATCGGGCAACTCGACCAGCGCATATTTGTTTTTGGTCGCATTGAAATAGGATTCCAGCGACGGCGTCGCTGAGCCCAGCACAACGGCCGCATTCGCCATCTTGGCCCGCATGACGGCAACATCGCGGGCGTGATAGCGCGGTGTCTCTTCCTGCTTGTAGGAAGCGTCGTGCTCCTCGTCCACGATGATGAGCGCCAAATCGCTGACTGGGGCAAAAACTGCTGACCGTGTTCCCACCACCATGCGCGCTCCGCCGCGCCTGATGCGGTGCCACTGCTCGGCGCGTTCGCGGTCAGAAAGTGCGGAATGCAAGATGGCGACTTCATCGCCGAAGATTTGATGCAGGTCGGCCGCGACGGCGGGCGTCAATCCGATTTCAGGGACCAGCAAGATCGCGGATCGTCCGGCCTCAAGAACCGCGCGCATTCCTGCCAGATACACTGCGGTTTTCCCTGAGCCGGTGACACCGTGCAGCAACATGCCGGAGAATTTGTGGGCTTCCACACCCTCCCGCAGGCGGGCGAGCGCCGATCGTTGCTCAGCGTTCAAATCGAACTCCAGTGGCGACGGTCGTGGCTTGGCGCGCGAAATGGTGAACTCGGCGGGTTGTTCGGCGATCTCGACCAACCCGCGGCGAATCAAAGTGCTCAGGGTCGTGCGCGGAACTTCGAGCGCCTGCAGCGTGGTGACGGTAACCTTGCCGCCCGAAGCCGCCAGTGTATCCACCAGGCTTCGCTGGTTCTCATTCAGCTTGCCTTCCAAAGACTTGAGCACGGCGAACTTCACGGTGCGCGCGGCAGTTTGCGGGGCGGAGACATCTTCGCGGGCGATCCACTTCTTGCGAACCATGCCATTCAGAATCGCCCGCGAGACGCGGGTTGCAGAGCGAAGAGTCTCCTCCCGGGTCATTCCCGCGCCGCCGAGTTCGTTGTCATGCGCAGCCAGATAGTCGAGCACGCGGAATTCCGCCGCCTGTTCCTCGGGAGTGCGACGCGAACGCGCTGACGATCCCGACATTCCCGCCAGATGCAGCGCCATCTGTCCGTCTTCGGTGATGCGGTACCCGATAGACCGCTTGAATTCCGCCCCCAGCGGCAGCATGGTGCGGAAAACTTCACCCACCGGAGCCAGGTAGTAATCGGCGATCCAGCGTCCAAGACGCAACAGTTGCTCGTCGAGCACCGGGGCCGCATCGAGAACGCTGATAATGTTCTTCGTTGCAACGGATGGCCCGCGGTCGTGTAACTCCACGACAATGCCCGTCATGCGTTGTTGGCGAAATGGCACGAGCACCCGTCCGCCGACCACCGGCGTGGCATCGGCCGGAACACGGTAGGTGAATGCCATGTCCAGCGGCACGGGCAGGGCGACGTCGCAGAATTCGGGCATCGGTTTCAGGGAGAAGCAGCTCAGAGGATAGCAGTGACGCTTGAGGAAAGGTGAGGAACGCTTATTCTGCGACCTTCGTCGGCGGCTCCAAGCCCAGGTACTTCATCACCATCTGCAAGTCTTTCCATGCCTCGCCCTTCTGTCGCGGATCGCGCAGAAGAAATGCCGGATGGTAGGTCACCGCCAGACGTGCTCCCTGCCACGATGGATCGCTGCTGCGCGCGCCCGCCGGCATGAAATCGTAAAACCGGCCGCGCAGTTCGGCCATCGGCGCATTGAAGGCCAGCAGATTTTTCGCTGCCACGGCCCCGAGCGCCACCACGACTTTCGGCTTGATCACCGCGATCTGCCGCATAAGAAACGGAGAACAAGTCTCGCACTCATCGCGTTCCGGCGTGCGATTGCCCGGCGGACGGCATTTCACCACGTTTGCGATGTAGACTTCCTCGCGCCGCAGGCCCATGGCCTTGATCATGTTGTTGAGCAATTGCCCGGCGCGGCCCACGAAGGGCTCGCCCTGCGCATCTTCATCTGCGCCGGGGCCTTCGCCTACGAACATCAACTCCGCCCGCGGATTGCCCACACCGAAGACGATCTGCTTGCGCCCTTGCTGGTGCAGCTTGCAGCGCGTGCAGTCGCCCAGGTCCTCCCGGATCAGCTTAAGCGCGGCTTTATGATCAGCGACCCCGTACTCCGGTTTCGGAGTCAGAACGTCAAAAATGTTTTCTTCCGCGACGGTTGCGACTACAGCAGACTTCCTGGCGGCCATTTTCTCTCGCAATTCTGGCTGGGATGAGGCGGGCAAGGTGGACTCAGTAGTTTCAAATGCATCCGGCGCGCCTGCGGCTCGTTCAGCGACCTGCGACTCGCGCCGGTAGAAGTCATAGATGCCCAGTTCGTGGTAGTAGCGCAGGCGGTCGGCAAAAGCGCGCCGCAGGTCCGGATCAAGAACGTGGGCCATGGGTCACTCGATTGTAATGCAGAGGATTGTGAAAAAGGTCTTAGACCTTTACCGTCGCTTTGCGCTGCTGGCGCAGTTTCACTACCTGGTCGAGGACACGCTGGGCAACTTCCTGCTTCGTGGTCTCGGGGATTTCCACGACTTCATCGCGGGTGATGATAGTTACCGCATTGCGGTCAGAATCAAAGCCCACACCTTCGCGCGAGACATCGT
Organism: Candidatus Sulfotelmatobacter kueseliae; assembly: GCA_900290255.1. Taxonomy (GTDB): domain Bacteria; phylum Acidobacteriota; class Terriglobia; order Terriglobales; family Acidobacteriaceae; genus Sulfotelmatobacter; species Sulfotelmatobacter kueseliae. The sequence goes on along the minus strand of OMOD01000001.1, from coordinate 29,703 downwards.
TGACCACGATGGCGTCGAGATTCTTGGCAAGTAATTTCTGGCGCGCATTTTCCAGCACGTTTTCGGTTTCGGCGGCAAATCCGACCACGATCTGTGCGCTCCTCTTGCGCGCGATCTCTTGCAGGATGTCGGGCGTGGCCTCAAGCTCCAGCGTCATTGGTCCTTTGCGCTTGAGCTTCTGTTCGGCGGTGGCCTTGGGCCGATAGTCAGCGACGGCGGCGGCTTTGATCACAATGCTCGCCTGCGGGAGCAATTTCAAAACGGCGCGGCGCATTTCCTCGGCAGACTCGACTGGCGTGACTTCCGCGGCGCCCGGCGGCGTCAGCGCCGTCGGCCCGCTCACCAGCAGAACACGTGCTCCGCGGCGCAGGGTGGCTTCCGCCAGCGCGTATCCCATGCGTCCGCTGGAACGATTGGTCAGGTAGCGGACCGGATCAATCTTCTCTCGCGTAGGGCCGGCGGTGATCAGCACGGTCTCGCCACTCAAATCCTGCGACGCGCCCAGCGTTTCCAACACCGCGGCCACGATGGCCTTGTTGTCGGCCAACCGGCCTGCCCCGGTCATGCCGCAAGCCAGGTAGCCCGTGTCCGGCTCGACGATCTTGACTCCGCGCTTGCGCAGGATCTCCAGATTGGCCTGGGTGGCCGGGTGATTCCACATGTTGACGTTCATCGCCGGTGCGACCACGACTGGCGCAGTCGTCGCCAGATAAAGCGTAGTCAGGAAGTCAGTGGCGATGCCCTGCGCGAAGTGGGCCAGAATGTCGGCCGTGGCGGGAGCTACCACCAGCGCGTCGATCGATTGCGCGACCGCGATATGCTCGATGGCCGAGTCAATGTTGGGCGCATGTTCTTCGTCGGACGCGAACATGCTGGTGATGACTTTTTCTCCGGAGAGAGCTGCGAACGTGAGGGGCCGCACAAACTCCTGGGCCGCCCGCGTCATGATGACTTGCACGCGGATGCCGCGGTCCTGCAGCAGGCGGACGATCTCCGCCGACTTGTAGGCTGCGATTCCGCCAGTGACGCCGAGGGCAATCTTCATAACCAATTTTCGATTTTCAATTTCCGATTGCCGATTGAAAGCCTGGCCTGTTTACCAACTCGGCAATCGCAGATCGGCAATCGGCAATTTCCTATTCCTGGCTGAGCGCTTTATCCAGCGTCTCGGCGGCTTGCTCGGCGGCGGTGCGCGTTTCGGGGATTTCCCACTTCACCTTGCCGGCGCGGATTTCATCCTGCGCGATGCGGCAGGGTTTGCGGGAATTGGTATCCACCACCGGTGGCGCACCCGATTGCAGTTGCCGCGCCCGCCGCGCCGCCACCAGAATGTAACGGTAGTTGCTGTCAAAGCCTTCCATCAACTTCATGCGGACTCTCCCTTGAAAACCAGTGATTGAAGTCTGATCCGTGCGAACCATGTCCGCAGAACAGACCATCCTTCAGGTTTGTCCCGCCCCAGTCCTGTCTCGTGCGCTCGTTCCAGCGCTTAAGAAATGATACCGCGAAATCCGCTATTGCGCTGCAGGCGGTGGCTTTCGAAACGATTCCAGGATCGGCCCTAACCGATCCTTGACGTTGGCCAGCCGGCAGCGCTCCGCGCGTTCCACAATCTGCTTCTCGGACTCGGTCAGCGGCCGCCCTGGACGGCCGAAACGCTCGGCCAGCACGATGTCCTGCAGGCTCTCGACAGATTTCTCGAGCACGTCGTTGATCAAAATATAGTTGTACTTGTCGTAGTTCTCAATCTCACGACTGGCCGTGACCAACCGGCGTTGTATGACTTCTTCCACATCTTCGCTCCGCTTGCGCAGGCGCCACTCCAGCGTCTTGCGGTCGGGCGGCAGCACGAAGATACTCACCGCTTCCGGCAGCTTCTTCTTGATCTGCGCGGCTCCTTGCACATCAATGTCGAGCAGAAGGTCGTGGCCTTTCTGCTCCGCCTCTTTGAGGAACCGCCGGGCCGTGCCGTAGTAGTTGCCGAAGACGTTGGCGTGCTCCAGAAATTCGTCGGCGCGAATCATCTGCTCGAACTCTGTGCGGGGCACGAAATGATATTGCTTGCCGTTCTGTTCGCTGCCCCGCGGAGCGCGCGTGGTGTACGAGATGGAAAAATCGAGCGCGGGAACCAGCTTCAACAGTTCGTTCACCAGAGTTGATTTCCCCGAACCGGAAGGGGCCGAGATGATGTAGAGGATGGGCTTGCGTGCCGGGATCATTCCAGGTTTTGCACCTGCTCGCGGGATTTTTCGATTTCTGCCTTCATGGCCAGGCCCGCCTCGGTTATCTTCAGCGCCTCGCCGGCCAAGCCGGAGGTCTTGGAAAGCAGAGTGTTCGCCTCACGGTTCATCTCCTGCAGCAGGAAGTCCAGCTTCTTTCCGATCTCGCCGCCTTCGTCGAGCAATCCCAGGAAATGTTGCACATGAGTTTCCAGGCGAACGATTTCTTCCTGAATGTCACTGCGGTCCACCAGCAGAGCGGCCTCCTGCAGTACCCGCTCCCTGTCTACGCTTGCCCCCAGCATCTCCTGCAGCCGCGCCTGCAGCCTTTCGCTGTAATTCTGCAGCACGGCGCGGCGATGTTGCTGCACGCTCCTGCCGGCCTCGAGCAGATGCGCCATGCGCTGCCGCAGTTCGCGGACGATGCCGCGGCCTTCTTCCTCCCGCATCTGATTCAGCCGTTCCAGAGCCTCGCCTACCCGGGCCATGACGACCGCCTCAATCTCTCCGTCGGCAGCGTCGGCAGCGGAATCGAGCGCGCCGGGAATTCTCAGAACCGCATTGAGGTCAGGCTCTACCGGCAGAGAAAACTCAGCCGCGGCCGCCTTGAATGCTGCAATGTATCCACCGACAAACTCGCGGTTAAGGACGAAGGTTTCCCCGGCCGCGCGCTCCAGGCTCAGCGAAACTTCCACGTGGCCGCGCGCCATTTTCTCTTTGAGCAACCGCCGCAATTGCATCTCCAGCGAATCCGTCCCCGAAGGGAGCCGGAAGTGTAGATCGAGGAAACGGTGATTCACCGACTTCAAAGAAAGCGCAAAGGCCAGCCGGCCATGTGACGGACCCGCACTCGCCGCAACGTCAGTGCTTTTTCCGTTCTGGCGCTGTACTTCACCTCTGACCTGGGCAAAACCCGTCATCGAACGTATGGGCATGGCCGTCATCTGTCCTCAAGTTTCTGCTGCCGCCTTGGGCGCTTCCACATTGGCAAATTGCAGCTCGTAAAGGCGCCGGTACGTACCCAGCTTCCGCATCAGGTCCTCGTGAGCGCCGATGTCGGCAATGGCGCCGTTTTCGATCACCACGATGCGGTCAGCACGGCGCACAGTCGAAAGCCGGTGCGCGATCACGAACACGGTGCGCCCGGTCATCAGGTTGTGCAGGGCGGACTGCACCAGCGCTTCCGACTCGCTATCAAGCGCCGATGTGGCCTCGTCCAGAATGAGGATCGGCGCGTTCTTCAACAGGGCCCGCGCGATCGCCAACCGCTGCCGCTCGCCTCCGGACAGCCGCACGCCCCGTTCGCCGATGACCGTATCGTAACCCGAGGGCAGGGCCAGAATGAAGTCGTGCGCCAAAGCCGCGCGCGCCGCTGCCTCAACTTCCTTCTGGGCGACGTGAGGCTGGCCATAGGCGATGTTGTTGCGCACCGTGTCGTTGAACAGAACCGTTTCCTGCGTGACGATGCCGACCTGCGAGCGCAGCGAGGCCAGGGTTACATCGCGCACGTCGTGGCCGTCAATCAGCAGCCGTCCGGCAGTCACATCGAAGAAGCGCGGAATCAGGTGAACCAGCGTGCTTTTGCCCGCGCCGCTCGAGCCCACGACGGCCAGCACTTCGCCGCGCCGAATCTCAAGATCTATGCCTCGCAGGATCTCACGGGCGCCTTCGCCGTTGCCCTCGTAGGAAAAGCAGACTCCATCGAACCGAATGCCCTGTGAGAAGCGGGAAAGCGTCGTGGCACGGGGTTTTTCGACAACCACATCTTCCGTATCCATGAACTGAAACAGTTGCGACGATGCCCCCAGCGCCTGCTGAAAGCTGTTGTTGTAAACCGCGAACTTGCGCACCGGGTTATACATGCTGAGGACGAGACCGACAAACGCAACGAAGTCACCCGGCCCGATCTCGTTGTGAACGATTCTGCTGCGCCCCAGCAGCAGCAACAACGTGACCGCCACGGCTCCGAAGATGTCCATCAAGGGCGAACTGATGGCGGCGGCGGCCACCGATCGCAGGTTGGCGCGAAACAAGCGCTGTGCTGCTTTGCGGAACCGCGCCACTTCCCACGACTCCATGCCAAACGCCTTCACGATGCGGTTGCCGGTGATCGTCTCGTGCAGAATGTTCTGCACGTCGGCCAGTTGGTCCTGTCCCCGCCGCGTGGTCGAACGGACACGACGCCCGATTCGCACCGCCGAAGCAACGATGCCCGGAATAAACAGCAGCAGTACCCACGCCAGATCCCGGCCCAGGATCACGACAGCGACAGCGGTGAACACGAACGTGAACACCTGCTGCAGGGAATCGGCCAGGACGCTCGACATGGCATATTGCACCCGCTCAATGTCATTGATGATCGTTGAGATCAGGGTCCCTGTGGTGTGTTTAGTGAAAAACGCCGCCGAACGCCGCAAAACTGAATTGTAGAGGTCGTTGCGCAGGTTGGTGATCATGCCAAACCCGGCGTGGTTCACCAGGTAGGTGCCGATGTAGTCGAAGATGCCTTTAACCACGGTCGCGGCCACCAGCGCGTACGCCACAATCGTCCAGGCGTTGTGAAAATGAGTCGGGACGAAAGACTGGAGATAGACGGGCCTTCCGATCCTGGGAATCGTAAACAGGATGATATTTTCCGAACCCGACGCGGGATTCAGCACGCGGTCCAGGACCGGCTTCAGCAGCATCAACCGGAAGGCTTCCAGAAAGCCTACGGCAGCCAGCAGCAACACACCTGGCAACAGTTGCGGCAGGAAGGGGAACACGTAGCGGATGAGTCGGGTCAATTGCCGCGTGGCGCTCCCAGGCGGGGCCGGGCCGCAATCGCTTGCTGCCGGTCGAGTAGACATGAGATGCAAGGCTCTATTCTACAAAAATTGGCTGCTGGCCACTGACTCCTGGCCGATGTTCCTACCTGGGGCTGTCCCGGTGCACAACTTTCACCCGGTATCCAGCCCGCCGCAAGTGCTTGCCCACGTCTTCGGCGATCATCACCGAACGGTGCTGACCGCCGGTGCAGCCGAATGCGATCGTCAAGTAACTCTTGCCCTCGCGAATGTAGTGCGGCAGCAGGTAGACCAGCAGATCGGAAATGCGTGAAATGAACTCCTGGGTCTGCGGAAAGGACCGGATGTACTTAGCCACCCGCGGATGCCTTCCGGTCAGCGGGCGAAACTCAGGCACAAAGTGCGGGTTGGGCAGGAAGCGCACATCGAAAACCAGGTCGGAATCCTCTGGCACTCCCTGCCGGAAGCCGAAACTCACGCACGACACCAGGATGCTCTTTCCTGGCGACTCCTCGTGAAAACGCTCGTTGATATGTGCCCGCAGTTCGTGGACATTGAATTTTGACGTGTCAATGACGAGATCGGCCAGCCGGCGGATGGCGCCGAGATGACGCCGCTCCGTTTTGAGCGACGCTTTCACCGGCGCATCCATGCCCAGAGGATGCGGACGGCGAGTTTCGCTGAAGCGCCGCAGCAGAACCGCATCCGACGCCTCAAGAAAAACCACCCTGGTCGGAATCGTGCGTCGCACCGACTTCAGGATTGACGGCAGCTTTTCCAGCTTCGCTCCTTCGCGCACATCCACCACCAGCGCGGTACGGCGAATCTCACGCGACTGCATGGCCAACTCGGCAAATTCGGGGATCAGTTCGACCGGCAGGTTATCCACGCAGTAGTAGCCCAGGTCCTCGAAGGCCTTCAACACCGAGGCCTTCCCCGAACCGCTCATACCGGTAATGATGACCAGCTCCGGAGTGTCCTTAGCAACGTGCGCGGACTTGGCTGCTCCGCGCGGCGCCAGCCTCCGCCTGCGGCCAGAATCGTTCCCAGACGTCATTACATGGATAGTAGCATCGAAGCCTGCGAATTCAGCCTCGGCTCGCAAATTGTTATTTCAGATACGTGCAGGCCGGGTGCCCAATCGGCGATCGTCAGTCTGAAATCTGCAGTCTGAAATCGAAAATCCCAATTGTCTCCCGCCCACGGCGGCGAGTAATCTATGGCGTCATGAAAAAATTCGAAGATCTCACCGAACGTGAAGTACTCGCCCTGGCCATTTCCCTCGAAGAGGAAGATGAACGTGTCTACTCCGATTTTGCCGAGGGTTTGCGGCAAGACTATCCCGGCACTACGTCTGTATTTGAAGGCATGCGCCAGGAAGAATCCGGACACCGGCGCCGTCTGCTCGAACTCTACCGCCAGAAGTTCGGCGAGCACATTCCGCTGATCCGCCGCCAGGACGTGCGCGGCTTTGTCGAGCGCCCGGCCCTGTGGCTGGTTCGCCCGCTGAGCATCGAGAAAGTGCGCAAGGAAGCCAGCGCCATGGAAGTCGAAACCCGCCGCTTCTACGAAAAAGCGGCGGCGCGCACCCAGGACGCAAGCATCCGGCAACTACTCGACGATCTCGCCAACGAAGAGCGCTCGCACGAAGAGCGCGCACTGGAACTCGGCAAGCAAAAACTGCCCGACAGCGTGAAGGCCGATGAAGAAGCGGCGCAGCGCCGTTTATTCGTGCTTCAGATTGTGCAGCCCGGCCTGGCGGGGCTCATGGATGGCTCAGTCTCAACGCTGGCGCCGGTGTTCGCCGCGGCCTTTGCCACGCAGAAAAGCTGGGACGCGTTTCTAGTCGGATTGGCCGCGTCGGCGGGCGCTGGCATCAGCATGGGGTTTGCGGAGGCACTTTCCGATGACGGCAGCCTTACTGGCCGCGGACATCCGTGGGTGCGCGGCGTGATTTGCGGCGCGATGACGGCCTTGGGCGGCATTGGGCACACGTTGCCATTTCTCCTGCGCGACTTCAGGATGGCGCTTTGGGCGGCGGGAATTGTGGTGCTGGTGGAACTGGGAGCGATCACCTGGGTTCGCAAGCGCTACATGGACACGCCCTGGGTGTCTGCCGCCCTGCAAGTAGGCTTAGGCGGCGTGCTGGTGTTCATCACCGGCATGCTGATCGGGAGATACGGGGCATCGTGAAGGCATCCTCGCCGCGAAAGACTTAGCAAGCTGCGTATCTACGGTTGCGTGTCCAGCGGGTGCGGGTGAACATCACCGCTAAGTTCGGTTGAAGGGTATCGCCAGAACTGAGGGTGCACGATTTTCTGTCGCAAATCCCCACTTCTCGCAAAGTCGGCGAGAAGTGGGGCACCCCATTATCGTTCTACTGAGAGCTGACGGCTGCTCTTACGGCACTTCGATCAACTCCATCTTGCCGTCGCGAGCGCGGTGCAGGACCATTACCTTCCCTTTGGGATCGCGGAAGACGAAGACATCGCGATCCTTGAAGTGCGCTTCTTTAATCGCTTCTTCCAGCGTCATGGGGCGCATGGCGACAGCCTCGTCGGAGCGAACCAGGTGCACTTCCGTAGTCTTGGCCACAGCCGGATACTTGTGCACCACCACGGGCACGGCTGTTTTCTCGGTTAACCCGACCGCGGTCTGCACTTCTTCTTGCGGTCCGGACTGGTCGCCGTTCCACTTGTTGGCTTCCTCGGTCTTGCGTGCCGAGCGTTTCTTCGACTGCCAGCGGGCTTTGTACTTGATCGCCTGCTTTTCCAGGTGGTCGAGCGCTTCGTTGACGGCGATGCTCATGTCCTTGGCCTGGGCCAGGCCGACCAACGGGCCATTGCGCGGGCTGATAGTAATTTCGGCTTTGTGGCGATGCTTCTCGACGGCGAGGATCACCTTGGTTTCAAATCGGTCGCCCAGGATTTTGCGGATTTTTGCGAGGCCGGTTTCTACTTCTTTGCGGATGGTGGAAGTGACTTCGTAGTGTCTTCCCGTGTATTCCACGTTCATGAGCGCCCCTCCTAAAGAATTCGTTCGATCGAGTCAAATTGGGCACTGCATCTGGAGCCAGTCCTTAGTTGCTAGTCCCTAGTCCTGAGTCGTTGGCCACTCCGTCATAACTCAGTCGTCGCATTGAGGCTCGCAAACTTAGAGCTCGCGACTCGGGACTCGCGACTCGGCTTACTTCTTTACCCTTCTCTGGTGCGTGCTCGGGATGCGCATGTCTTCCCGGTATTTGGCCACCGTGCGGCGCGTCACCTGGATGCCCTGCGATTGCAGAATCCGGGTGATCTGCTCGTCGGTCAATGGACGGCTGGGGTCTTCTTCCTCGATCAGCTTCTTGACCCGGCGCTTGAGGATGAGCAGCGACGTGTTGCCACCCTCGGGTCCCTGCACGCTCTCGCTGAAGAAGTACCGCAGCTCGAATACGCCCTGTGGCGTGTGCGCGTACTTGTTGGCCACAGCACGGCTTACCGTGGAAGGATGCACGCCGATTTCTTCGGCCACCTCCTTGATCATCATGGGTTTCAAGAAATCAATGCCGCGTTCGAGGAACTCCTGCTGGCGGGCGACGATCGAGTAGCAGACCTTGGTGATGGTCTGCTTGCGCTGCTCGATGTTCTTGATGAGCTGGATGGCGCTCTTGTAGCGCTCTTTCACGTAGTCGCGCGTGTTTTTGTCGTTCGTGTCGCGGGTCAGCAGCTTCTTATAGGCCGGATTCAGGCGAAGCTGGGGCAGGTCTTCATCATTCATGATGACCAGCCACTCATCGCCGTGTTTGATGAAAGCGACATCCGGCTCGATGAGCCGCGCCTGCACTTTGTTGTAACGCAGTCCGGGCCGCGGATCGAGCGTGCGGATGTAGTGGAGCGCCTGCTCGACGGCCTCAAGCGGACGGCCGATCGCTTTGGCAATCTCTTTGTGCCGCTTGTTTTGCAGGTCGCGCAGGTGCTGATCGACAACTGCAACCGCATCCTCGAGAACCTGCGCCGTTCCGTTGCCGTTCTTGTGCAGCGCCAGTTGAGCCTGGTGGTAACGCAGCTGGCAGAGCAGGCATTCGCGCAGATCGCGGCAGCCCACGCCCGGGGGATCCAGTTGCCGGACGACTTCCAACGCCTCCTGCAAGTCCGCGGCAGTGAATCTCGGCCGGTTCAGCGCAACGCTTTGCGCCGCGGGCTCAGGTGCCGGAGCAGTTGCCGCGGCGGGACCTGCCGACTGAGCTGCAAAAGATGCTTCTCTTGGCCGCTCCGCGGACGCAAACTCTGCAGTCTCACTCAAATCTGACGCCGCGGCAGAATCAAGTCGAGTATCCTCCGAATCCAGAATCCCGCCAACGGCGGAAGTCTCCTCGGCCCCCGGCTCCGATTCCGCTTCGACCTCCGCCAGACCCAGGGCCTGGGCCTCACTCACAATATTTTTCGCCGTCACGGCGTCGGCCTCGGGCGGCGCCGGTGGCGCCACGCCCAGCAGCTCATCGTCACTGGCGATCAGGTAGCCGTCTTCGTTCAGGTTGCCCACGATCAAATCGGCAGCCTCGCGCACCTCCGGCCGCAGACTCAATGCGCCCAACTGCCACGACAGGTGGTCAGTCAGGTTGCTCGGCTTGGAGAGGAAGTTCTCAAACGACGGCCGCTCAATTTCTTCCATCTCGCCATAGGTGCGGTAGCCGGGATCGAGATAGTCCTGGAAGAACGAGCCGAAGTCAATTTCTTCGAAGGGATCCTTCTTTTCGACCGCGGTGATGGGGTTTTCTTCCGGGGTCGCAGCCGCGGCGCGGTCCCGGTCTTCTTCCTTTTTGCCCACTTCGTCGAGCAGCGGAACCGAGTCTTCCAGCTCTTCGAGAACCGGGTTCTCGACCATCTCGGCATTGATCATGTCCTTGAGCTCAAGCTTGTTGAGCGCGAGGACAGAGACCATCTGCACCAGGCCCGGGGTGAGGATCTGGCGCTGCGAGAGCTTGACGCTCAGTTTGTGCTGAAGTAAGACCATGTTTCAAAGTTTCAAGGTTTCAAAGACTCCGAGGTCTCAGGCTGTTACCTTGAAACCTTGAAACTTTGAAACCTGCTTCTCTCACACCAAAGAAAAGCTTTCTCCCAGATACACCCTTCTCACGTCCGGATCGCTGGCCAGTTGGCTGGGCGGTCCCTGACGGAAGATTCTGCCGTCGTCAATGATGTATGCCCGGTCGGTGACCGAAAGCGTTTCGCGCACGTTATGATCGGTGATCAGCACTCCGATGCCGCTGGCACGGAGACTGCTGATGATCTTCTGCAAATCGAGCACGGCAATCGGGTCAATGCCGGAAAACGGCTCGTCCAGCAAAATGAACGTCGGACTGATGCACAGGCAGCGGGCAATTTCTACCCGCCGCCGTTCCCCGCCGGAAAGCGCATAGCCGCGGTTCTGCCGGATGTGCTCCAGTCCCAGTTCGTCAATGAACTTTTCCATCTTCTCGCGCCGCTCGTGCCAGGACATCGGCTGCGCCTCCAGCACCGCGAGGATGTTCTCTTCTACCGTCAGTTTGCGGAAGACCGAAGCTTCTTGCGGGAGATAGCTGATCCCATACTGCCGTGCCCGCAAATACATGGGCACGTCCGTGATGTCCTGACCGTCATACAGCACGCGGCCAGTATCGGGAGGGATCAGGCCAACGATGGCATAAAACGTGGTGGTCTTGCCTGCGCCGTTAGGTCCAAGTAATCCAACAACTTCGCCCTGTTCGACCCGCAGGCTGACCCCATTGACAACGCGGCGGCCACGGTAGGTTTTGCCAATTTCTTCGGTGGCCAGAGTACGCATTTAACGTGCCACTCGCGTTTGAGTTACCACAGGAGTACTTGCTTCGCCTTCTACGAGCACCCTATCATCGCGCCTAAAGAAAGTCAACGAAACCCCGGTAATCTTGCCCTGTTCGGCATCAAAAATGCTAGGCGGGCCGCCGGTTAGCACAAACTTGTCGTCCGCGGCGGTGTAGACCAACTTCTGCCCTTCGGCTCGGCGCTTTGGCTGGTGGATGATGACATCGCCTAGGGCGACCATCCGGTCGAGCTGCCCCGGCCCCGCAAACGTCCCGGCAAGTGATTGATGACTCTGGGTTTGACTCGAAGTCTGGCTGCGCGGCAACAGATAAACGTCCATCGTTTTGGCAGATGCGGAGAAGTCGATGCCCTTGGCCAACACGCCGGTCTCGTAGTGGGCTCTCCGCTCCGAATCGGCGTAGGTGAGCAGGCTTGCAGTGATCGCAACGGGGCTGGTCCCAGGAGCGGCAGTCTTGCCGAAGTTCCTCGGCTGGCTTTTTCCTGAGGCTGTATTTTCCGTCTCCGCCTTGTCTGTCCGAGGCTTGTCCACCCTCTCTGCCTGCACCAGAATCGTCTGCACCGGTTCGCGGGCCGTGCCGTGGGCCGTCACGAACTTCCGATCGCGCTCGAACTCGATGTTTGGTGCCTCAATGACGTTGGCATCCTGCCACAAGCGCGCCTTCCCGGAATAAAGCGCTACGCCGGGAGTGCTGTGGGCCGTCATGCGCTGGGCAGTGACGTGAATCGGCGACGCCGACGCCAGCAGCCCCCCATCCGGTTGCTCTTGCAGGTCGCTGTATGTGCTCTTCACCTCGCCTTCGGCCAACGCGTCGCCAGTGGCACGGTTCATTCGGATGGTCTTCGCCGTCGTGACCATTGCGCCGTTCATCACGCGCGGATTGCCGGTCAGCACGAGCATCTGGTCCGCAGGGGTGTAGCGGGCGCTGCTGGCCCAGGCCTGCATCCGCTTGTCCGGCGTCTGACCGTCGTCATAGGCAACGTTCCCTTGTTGGGTGATGGCGTCGATTCCCCCCTGCGGGAAAAACGTAGCTTCGACCGACTCGCTGGTGCTGACCCGATCCGGTTGCCCCGCAGCCGAATTTACGATGCGGGCGTCAGGTGCACCGTGAATCGTCGTCAAATGAGTCCGCCGAGTGCCGGTCGCCGCCTGGTCAGTCGCAAACTTCGCTTCAAACTTGCCTGCCGTCACCACGGTTCGCTGCGCCGGAGCGCCTGGGACCAAGCCAGCCCTCGAAGAGGCGGCATCCGCCGAACTCGCTTCCCGCGCCGGCGAGATCACGATTTGCGCCGCGCCCGAGGTCTCGGCCCGATCCAGAATGTGGCCCTTGGCCACCGTGAAATCGATGACCGGCGCGGTGAGTTCGAAATCCTGCGACGGGGAGCTCAACCCCGGCTTCTTCGTTCCCTCCGCTTTCTCAGTGAGTCGGGCCCCGTCAACCGCGTGTACCTTTTGCATCTGGTTCTGACCTGCGAAGTCCACCACCACGCGCCCGGCATCACCCTCGATCGGCTGCGGTCCGGTTTGATCCACGTGAACATTGCCGGTCAGAATCGCAAAGCGCAGCAAGTTCTGCTTCTCCGCCAGCAGAAACTCAGCCTGGTCGGCCCGGCTCCGGGTCTCGGACACCTCCTCCGCCGGTCCCTTTGCCCTCACCGGTCGGGTTTCGGTCGTGACGTTGCCCGTGGCCACGACGCGCTGCACGCTGTTATCCGCTCCCAGGTAAAACACCGCCCGGTCCGCCAGCATCATTCCACCTTTGCGATCAAGATGAGGATGATCCAGCACGATGTCGCGTGGCTCGTTCGTAATCGTCCCGTGTTCAGCTTCGATAACGGCTGCATTCGCTCCACTCACCTCGATATGAATCTGCGACGATAACGTCAGCGTATTGCTCTTGCCAGCGTATTTCACGCCTACGGCCCATCCGGTGGCTTGCGGTGTGCGGAACTCGACCCGCTCGTTGGTGGATGCGTTCCCGCTCTCTTTGTTAAAGACCAGCCCTCGCGTTTTCAGATGAATCGGATTCTTGAGTTCCTTGGGCGTGGATTGATCTGGACTGGCGAGCCCCGCGGGGTTCGCCACCAGGTCGATCTGCACATCGCCCTCGGCCGTGACGTTGCCGGTTTTCGCGTCATAAGCAAAGTCGTCACCGTAGATTTGATCGAAGCGCGACGAATCGCGCCCGTAGAGCACGATGCTGACGTTGTGCAATTCGGCGTGCCCGTTGAGCTTGAACTCTTTGACGCTGGTCGCCTGTACGGTAAACAGGGTGCGCTTCCCGTCTGATTTCGAGTACTGATAACCACTGGCCGTCTGCTTGATGTCGTATCCGATCTTGTTGGGAACTTCCTTCAGCACATTGCGGGCCCGTGAACGCGCATAGAAATACATCCCCGCGACCACCACCGTAAGCAGAACGGCAGTCGCCGCCAGCAAGCGCCGCAGACGATAGATCGGAAGCGCCATCTAGCTTCAGTGTAATGCAAAGGGAGATCAGGCAGGACGATGGCGCTGGGTGCCCCATCCTAACGTCGCGCTTTCTTGCGACGATCGGTTTGGCTGGGGCGGGGGGTAGGTACCGCGGCTAGAACGTGAACGCCACGCCCGCGCGGATGGAGCGGGCGGACTGCACCAGGTAGACCGTCTGCCCGTCCTGGCCGACGACTGGAACATACCCCTGCGCCAGCAGATTGCGAAGATCAATGATCGCCTCCATACGGGCGGGCAGGAATCCCATGGTCGGGATGGGCTGGCGGATGAAGATATTCAGGAAGGGATCGCTTCGACCGGGGGTCGAGTTGAACATGTCCACCGGAGTAAGGGCCTGCCCGCTCACCCAGCGATATGAAGCAATCCAGCGCGTGCGCGTGCGGGGCAGCGTTCCGCTGAACTTGGCGGCCACGGCGTGGCGGCGCTGCGTGGAAATCGATTGTTGCGCGCTTCCAAGCTGTACATCGGGGGTTGTGAGATCGAGCACGCCGCCGAAGGCGTAGTCCAGCGTGGCCTTCAGGTCCCCCGCGAATTTGCGCTCGAGCAGAACCCGCACACCCTGGGTGTGCAGATCCTGGCCCGTGTAGCTGAACGTTCCTGAAGACAAGTCAGGCAGCAGGAACCCGCCCACCGAGGTAACTGCTCCCACACCGATGAGTGCGGGATTGCTGATGCGATCGGAGAACGCAGCGACTTGAAACGCGTTCTTGCCGAAACGGTGCGACAGGCTCACCTCATGGTGGTGAGCACTCTCCACTTGAGGCGCATAACCCAGCATGCTGATCCGAGGATTAGTCTCGCTCAGGTCCGCCGGGGCTGAATCGAACCCCATCTCGGCGCGCCGGTCAGGGCGCGAAGTGGCGTAGCCGTACTCCAGGATCGTGTCCGGCGTAAGGGCAAAGGTCGCCGAACCGTAAGGGCGAAACGCGGCCACGTGACCCAGAAATTGGATGGCCTGCAGTTCACTGCCAAACTTCAATTCCAGCACGTCGCCCAAGGTGATGTCGTCTGCACCGGAAAGAGCCAGCGCCTGAAGAGCCGTGCTGTGCAAATTGGGGTCGGTAGGGGCGAAACGGCGTACGGTCAACCCCATGGTGGGCTCAGATCCATCCATGAGTTGGTGCGAATAGCCGGCATGCAGCACTGCGGCGGGCACGCCATCTCCGTAGCCCACATTGCCACTGAAATCCAGAAGCCCGTCCGCGAACAGCGAACGCTCCAGGGTGAAGCCCGTGCTCATATCCGATCCGGTGCCATAGCCGCCGGCTTCCGAGCCCGCCACAAAAGACAGCGTGCCCTGCAAATCATGTTTCTCGCGCTCGTCGTTTGCAGAGGCAGCAGCCTTCGTGGCCGGATCGTCGAGGGCTCGCAGAAGCGGCCGGTTTGCCACCGAACGCAGCGTCCACTTCCAGTCGTCGTCGTCAGGCAAGGCGCGGACCGGTCCCAGCTGCATCACGTTGAGCAGCGTATTCAGGGTGATGTTGATGTTGATGCTGGCCCCCGGGCGAAGGCCGATTTTCTCCCGCAATGCGGGCAGGAACGAAGGCGCCGTCACCTGGAGGGTATAGAACCCGGGCAGCAGGCCAGTCGCAACGTAATGACCGGCGCCGTCGGTGAACACGGTAAGGCTACGATTCGCCGCACCCAGAATCTGCACCACCGCGCCCATCTGGGGCTCGCCCGCGGTGCTCCGCACGTATCCTGAGATAGCTCCGGGCTGCCCGCCAGCCCAAACTGGAAGCGCCAAGCCCAACAGGATTGCGTACGTTCCAAGTTCGCGCAGTCTCAACGCACCCCACCCCCTGGGGGGGATCGCAGGGAGTTACTCTACTGCAAACATCGCCGACGGATCAACTGTCTGCTTGGAGATGTTGTCGTTCACCTTGATTTGTATCTTGTAAAGGCCGGGTTGCAGGTTCGCAGACGCAATGGATTTCTGCAGCGTCACCTGTTCCCCAACATTGCCCATGCTCTCGGTAGATTCGACCTTCTGCACCACCGGCTTGTTGGTGGCGACATTAATGATGTCATACTCGAACGTGGCGGAGGGCTTGTGTGTCTTCTCGTCCACGCCGAGATTGTAAACCTGCATCCAGAAATTGAGCTTCTGGTCGCGATCCCTCTTGAACGTCGCCGGCTTGCCGTCGGCGGCCGCGACGCGCGGCCGCACTTTCATCGTTCCGATGACGAAATTGCCCGTGCCGATCGCCTTGGTCGGAACCGGCTCCATCACGTCCGCGACAATCAGGCTGGAAGTCGACAACTTGTCATCCGAGTAGTCGGGAACCACGATACCGCGGCTGAACACGCCCTTTCGATCCCCGTTCACGTCCTTGACCGCAACATCCAGTTTGTAGCGGCCGGGGCGCAGCGGGACGGCCTTCCAGTACACCGACGAATTCTCCGCCGTGCGGGGCAACAGTTCGGCAGGAACATCGACCTGGACCGGATCTTCGAAGGTCTGGACAATCTTGTCGGTCAAGGTGGACAACCGGGCAAAAATATCCACCGTTCCCCGCTGCACACCATCTTTGTTGACGAAGGTGATGTCGCGGTTCTTCATCTGGATGGTGATCGGCACCAGCACCGTGTCACCCGTGACTTTTACGTAGTCCCAGTGCACATCGAACGGCATGGGGTTCAGGATGATCTTGGAGTTGACCACTTCCTCCAGATCCTTGTACTTGACGGGAGGAGGCGCCATCAGCTTGGAGTATTGCTCCAGACGGTCGAATTCTTTGCTCTGCAGCGTGGTGCTGTCGGGACCCTGCCCCAGCCGTTCCAGGCCGTTGCCGGTGAATCGCTGCGACTTGTTCGCCATGCCCATCTGTTCCCACATGGTCAGGCCGGCATTGGGGGTATAGAGCAGCGCGTCCTTCTCCGAGCGATCGATGGTCATGTGATATTCGCCGCACATGCAGGTATCGACGAATTCAATGATGATCTCCTGCCCGATGCCCTCAATGTAGCGATAGCGCCAGTCCTCAAAGGGGAACGTCGAGGTCTCGCCGCCACCTTCTTCCATCGGGCGCTCGTAGGTGCCGCCGGAGGGATGAGAGTCGATCTCATCCGGCTTGCCGTACATGATGTAAATGCGGCCGCGGTCCGTCTTCCACCCCGGCACGCCGGCAGCGAAATGCTCGTTGGCGTAGGCGATGCGCTGGTAGTGCTCTTCCTTGTATTCGTTCTCTTCCGTATCGGGAGTGGGGTCGCGACGCTGCCAGAAAGCCTCGATGAAGTTATCGCGCTCCTCGTCGTTGGAAAGCTGCCTGAAGGCTGTACGCTCTTCATCGGTAATGATGTAGACGACGTCCTCGTCCAGCCACTTCCTGTAGGTCTTGCCTAACTCGATCCTGAGCGCCTTTTCATTCTTCTTCTTTTGTTTTTCATTAGCGGGGCGCTTCAGTGGGTCCACGGGCTGGTCGGCTGGTTGCGCTTTTGCCGCGCTGGCTGCGTCCTTGGCGGGCTGGGTTTGCGCCGCGCCGGCAGGCGGATTGGCGGGTTGGTCGGAGGCTTTCTGGTCTTGCTGGTCCTGAGCAACTGCGGCGGCGGCCATCAAACCCGCAGATACGATTAGAATTCGAAAAAAGGCTTGGTATGAAGCTACCGGGAACATGAGAGGGACTCCTGCCAGACAACCGTCGTCTCTATATTTTAGGCTCTTTAGTTCCGTGAAAGCAAGGTTAAGTCGTGGCCCGAGAGCAAATTAAAACGGACTCCAACTCTCCTGTTTAGAAGGAGGCGCGGTGACCCGGGGTTGCCTGCGCCGGCGTTAAATCCTTTACCTGTCAGGCTGGTTGGGCAGGCTATAATGAGGGGTTCCGGGGGTAGCAGTCGCATCTCCCCACCGTAACGGGGCTCGGCACTTCTTGTTATTCCTGATCGGGAACTTTCCCGGCGCCAGGATCGTAACAACAGGTGTGCGTCGTCACTCGAATGAGCTGGCCGGGGCCTTTTTGCAAGTCTAGGCCGGCGCGGGGAGAGTTCTACAGGAGATTGACATAACCCCGGACTAAGTGACGTGAATCATGAAGCCCTGGAAAAAAATTGCTATCGGCGCCGGCGTCGTGGTTTTGCTCGCAATCATTGTCGGTTTCACCGTTCATCAGAGCAGCAAGAATGTGGTGACGGTACAGACCGGAAAGGTGCAGCGCCAGGATCTGGCCACTGTCGTCAGCGCTTCGGGAGAGATTAAACCGAAGACTTACGTCAACATCGGCGCCAACGCCTACGGCAAGATCACCCACCTGTACGTAAAGGAGGGGGATCAGGTAAAGAGGGGACAGTTGCTCGCGCAAATCGACAATGTGCAGTCGGCGGCGGACGTGAGCGCCAACCAAGCCTCGGTCCAGGCTGCGGAAACCGACGCCATTGCCGCCGACGCCGCGCTCAAGACTTCACAAGCCGACCTGCTGCGTGCACAGGCTGACTACGACCGCAACAAGCTGGACTGGGAGCGCGCGCAAAACCTCTTCCAAGGCGGCCTGATCTCGAAGTCGGACTTCGACAGCCGCCAGAATGCCTGGGCCACCGCCGATTCGGGGCTGGTACAAGCTCAGGCGCGTGTGGCTCAAGCCAAGGCGCAGAACGACTCCGCCTACAAGCACCTTGCCCAGGCACGCGCCAATCTGACGCGCGTGAATGACGTGCTGCAAAAGGCCACCTACGCTGCACCGTACGACGGCGTCGTCACCAACCTGCCGGTGCGTGAGGGCGAATCGGTGGTCGTCGGAATCCAGAACGCTCTGGGCAGCACGCTGATGACGATTGCCGACATGTCGGTGATTACGGCCGAGGTCAAGGTGGATGAAACCGACATCGTGAACGTGCATCTGGGTCAGCCCGCCGAAGTCACCATTGACGCCATCCCGGGTAAGACTTTCCATGGAAAGGTTTCAGAAATCGGCGACAACGCCATCGTCCGATCGAGCGGCGTTTCCACTTCGCAGCAGGCCACAACCAGCGAAGAAGCCAAAGATTTCAAAGTGGTGGTAACCCTGACCGATCCACCAAAAGACCTGCGCCCCGGGCTTTCGACCACAGCCAAGATCACGACCGCTACCCGAAGCAACGCGCTGTCGGTTCCCATTCAGGCGCTGACTTTGCGCACCAAGGAGCAGGTCGAACAGCAGAACAATCCTCCCGGATCGGTGCACGCTGCGGCACCGGCGGCCAAGGAAGTTGCATCCAAGCCCAAGAAAGATGACGAAACGCAGGGAGTCTTCGTCATCCGCAACAAGAAAGCCATGTTCGTGCCGGTGACCACCGGCATCACCGGCACCACTGATATCGAAGTACTCGACGGCCTGAAAGAAGGGGACGAGGTCATTACGGGCAGTTACAAGGTTTTGCGCTCGTTGCGCCCCGGTTCGAGCGTCAAGATTGACAATTCGGTTCCCAAGAAAGAAGAGGAAGAATCGTCATAACGTTGGCCGGGTTGGCGCGTCCAAAGCAAAAGCCAGGCTGGGTCGAGAGAAGACGGGTCTCGGAGAGGAAAATCCGCAGCAGGATGGGCTGAACCCCGAAGTTACCGAAACCGAAGATCGGAGAGGTCAGTGGCACCGGACGAAGCGAGGCAAGACCAGGAGAAGAAAATGGCAACCGCGGAAGTTATCAGCATGCCCACCAACGCTGTCCAGGCCCCGCCGGACTCGTGCATGATTGCGGCCGAAGATCTCTGGAAGACCTATGACATGGGCTCCGAGCAGCAGGTCCACGCCCTGCGCGGGGTCAACGTGCGCATTCAGCGCAATGAGTATGTCGCCATTATGGGCCCGTCCGGCTCGGGCAAATCAACCCTGATGAACCTCATCGGCTGCCTCGACACTCCCACCCAGGGAAGTTACTGGCTTGACGGCCAACTGGTCAGCGAACTCGACGACGACGAACTGGCGCGCATCCGCAACAAGGAAATCGGCTTCGTGTTTCAGACTTTCAACCTGCTGGCGCGTGCCACGGCGCTGCACAACGTGGAACTGCCTCTGATCTACGCCGGCATTCCTACCGAAGAGCGTTTGAACCGCGCCAAGGCGGCGCTGGCGTCAGTGGGAATGGAGTCGCGCATGAGCCACAAGCCTAACGAACTTTCCGGCGGACAGAGGCAGCGTGTCGCCATTGCGCGCGCGCTGGTCAACAAACCTTCCATCATTCTGGCTGACGAACCCACCGGCAACCTGGACTCGCAGACTGGCCGCGAAATCATGGCGTTGTTCGACCGCCTGCATGCCGAGGGCAATAACATCGTGCTGGTCACGCACGAGCATGACATCGCCGAATACGCGCATCGCGTGATCCACCTCAAGGACGGCGTCATCGCCAGCGACGAGACCAAGGGCGGCGGGCGCGAGCAGTAGAGTTCAGCGCGCGCTCGCTCCCGTCGCCGACAACTTCGCGGCCGCAGTCACCCGCGCCTCCGCGGCCGCCACCCGGTCTCTTCCCTCTCGTTTCGCGCGGTAGAGAGCAGCGTCGGCGGCCTCGAGCAGTTCCTTCGGCGAGGTCCCGTGTTCGGGCAGTGCCGCCACTCCCACCGAGACCGTGACCATCCCCAGCGATTGCCCCTGGTGCAGCACCGTCAGCTCGCGCAGTTTGGAGCGGATGCGTTCGGCCCGCGCGCAGGCGGCGCCCAGATTCGCCGTGGGCAGGATGATGACAAACTCCTCGCCCCCGAAACGACAGACAATGTCCTCGGCCCGGATGCTCTTGGCCAGAAATGTTCCGCTTTCCCGCAGCACCGTATCGCCCGCATCGTGACCGTAAGTATCGTTGAACTTCTTGAAGTGGTCGAGATCGAGCATGAGCAAGCCCAGCGCCTGCTCGGCCCGCACCGCGCGCCGGATTTCGCGGTCCAGCATTTCTTCCAGATAGCGCCGGTTGTAAAGCCCGGTCAGCGGGTCTTTGATGGATTGAGTGCGGAGCGCTTCGCGCAAGCGGATGTTCGCGACCGAGAGTCCCACCTGTCCCGCGAAGGTCGTCTTGAAAGAAAGCTCGGAATCAGCCAGAGTCGGGGCGTCGTCGGTGGCCTGAAAGTGCAGAATTCCCAGCGCCTCGCCTTGCGCCAGGATCGGAATGCATAAATATGTATTCTTCACTCCGGCAGCGTGCGCGCAGGGCGCCGTCGGGTCTCCGGCAACCACCAGATGCGGGTGCCCGGTGCGCAAAGCCCAGCAGCGGTTCGGCTCAAACACGGTCTCGGGCACTTGGCATTGGTGCCATGACCCGGCGATTTCCGCCAGATCGCGGCGTCCGTTGAGCAGGGCCAAGGCTCCACGGCTGGTGGGAAATATTTTCGGAGCATAGCCCAGAGCCGCCGCGAAGACTTCCTCCTTGCTGATGCAGCTCTGCATGAGTTCGCCCATCTTGGCCAGCAACGTCGCCCGCTGCGAGCGTTCCGTCAGCTCGCGCATCATCTTTTCGTTCTGCTGATCCAGTGCCCGGCGGGCGGAGTCCTTCTCCCACATTTCCTCCTGCAGCCGGGTGTTGGTGTCGGCTAGTTCCTCGGTGCGTTCCCGAATCTGATCTTCCAGGATTTGCTGGTTATGCTTTTGGTCCTCGATGTCGGTACATGTGCCAAACCATTTGATGATGCGGCCCTGCCCATCCCGGATAGGGTTGGCGCGTCCCAGAAACCAGCGGTAAGCACCATCCGACGCGCGCCGGAAACGATATTCGATGGTAAAGGGAGTCCCGGTGCGGACGGCGCGCTCCCAGCTCGCCGAGGTCTCGATTACATCGTCGGGGTGCAAGGCCGCCGTCCAGCCCCAGACGCTGCTTTGTTCGGAGGTTAGGCCCGTGTAATCGCACCAACGCTGGTTCAGGAAATCGCAGGCCCCATCGGCCTTCGTCGTCCAGACCATCTCCGGAATCGCCTCGGCCAGGTTGTGAAAGTATGCCTCCCCGCCCCGCTCGGAGCCTCTCGTCGCCCGCCGGGCCGTGACTACCCAACGCACCAGCTTCACCAAGGCATAGGCTGCCAACCCGGCCCCAGCGAGGCACAGCCCCGCCAGCCAATTCCCGCCGCTGATCACGGTTGCGTCTGACACGTACACGGAAGCGCGCCCACGATTGTGGGGCTCGCTGAGTGAATATCGGCAGCGCAGGCATTGACCGTATTAGAAATTTCTAGGCCAAGAAGGGAAACAGGGTCGCGATGCGGCGAAACACCCGCTATTGGGTTGTCGTCTCGGTTTTCACCGCGGAATCAGGCGGCAGGACCGGGCCGGAAACGAAGAAGTTGTGGTCGTACATATCGCGGTACATGCGGCCGGCTATCTCGGCGGCTTTCGGCCCGAACGTCGGGCGTCCGCCTTGCAGGAACACCACGACCACGATCCGTCCCACGCTCGAATTGGCGTAGGAGGCGAACCAGCCGAATCGCGTGCCCGCGTGCGAGCAGGTTCCGGTCTTGCCCAGGATTTCTTCCTCGCTAAAGTTCAGGCGCAGGCTGCGGGCGGTGCCGTACTCGACCGCGCCCGCCATGCCATCCGAGATTTCGGGGATCAGCGGCGCGATGTCGAGCTGCCGTTTCACCCGCGGCTGGAAATTGGCGACTTCTTCCGGGGTGGTCGGATGCTGCAGGTAATAGAGCGTTCCGCCGTTGGCAATGGCCGCAACCATCGCGCCCAACTGCAGCGGCGTCATGGAAATGCCTTCCCCGTAGGAGCACATCTTGCCCACGCCGCCCAGTTGCGCGGGAATCGCTTCGTCGGGATAGTTGCCCTCTTGCTCGCCGGGAATGTCGTAACCCGCCAGTTCGCCCAGACCGTATTCGTGGGCGTAGTAGGCGACCTTGTCGAAGCCGAGTTCGCGTCCCAGCGCTTCGAAATAAGCGTTGTTCGAGTGGGCCAGCGCCTCGGTCATATTGATGCGGCTGCGGCGGCCAAGCGCAACTTCCGTATCCCGCGACACCACGCCTTCGTTCAGCGCCCCCAGCGCCACAGCCAGTTTGATCGTCGAGCAGGGCTGCGCACCGCTCGAAAGCGCCAGCTTCTGATTCACCATGGCCAGCACGCGCCCGCTGGTCGGCTCGATCGCAACCACCGTGCCGTTCATGTTGCCTAGCGCATCCACCGCAGCCTGGCGCACCACGGGATCCTCGCCGGCAGTAATGTCACCAGCAGTGACGTCTTCAGCGAACGAACTCATGTGAAAGCGCTCGTAGTAGCGGCGGCGGTGCGTGGTGGTTGAGACCCGGGTCACACTCGCGCTGCGGCTGCGCGCCAAATGGTGCAGGCGGCGCCGCGTGCGCTGGCTCTCGCTGACCTTTTGTGACTTCGATTTGCTGGTTGCATGCGTGGTAATGTGCGCCGCCCAGCTCACGCTCGTGAAAAACACACAGGTGAGAAATGCAACTGCCAGGATTAGACGAGAAAGGCTCGGTCCCCTAAACATCTTCGTGATTCGCTCCCCAGAACCTACTGACTTCGATGCACGCGTAGTGCCAGCCGGCGGTAACCTGCCGTCAATCGCTCAACTCTGCGATAGTACGAGACTTAGCGTGTTTCTGGCAACGGTAAAGTTTCGCTTCCCGCCAACATCAATTTCGATCTAACCCATTCTGGGACAAGGACATACTCGGAGATTACCTGGGGTTAACCCCTTCGGTAACCGGGTTACCCGATTACCGGAAAGGTATTTCCACGCGTGAAAAGGCTTTTCCTTTCACGGACAATCGTTCGCTGCAGTCGCGCCGATTTCCCCGGAGGAGCGACAGCGGCGCGACTTGGTGGCACGCAATCGATTACGGTCGGGCTTCGTAAACTATGTTGAACGGGGTTTCGGTGGCTCGGCGGAATCGGCTGAACCCGGCTGAGCTTACCACCTCCCGAATGCGTGTCTCGCCCGCCTGCGCGCCTAAGCAGAGTCCGACCTCCTGGGATCGGGAGCACGGCGTACACAACAGGGTTGAAAAAGAGTAGTAAACCCGCCCTACCGGATTCAGGTTGTCCTTCAGCTGATCATTGGCAAATGGCTCGACGATCATCCAGGTGCCATCTTTAGCCAGGGACTGCCGAACATGCATCGCGGCCCCGGCCGGGTCGCCCATGTCATGCAGGCAGTCGAAGACAGCCACGAAGTCGTAGTCGTTGCCAGGGTATTCCTTGGCTTTGGACACGTCGAAGGAGACTCGGTCACTGATACCTTCACGCCCGGCAGACTCGCGCGCCGCTTCGATCGACTTGTCATGGTAGTCGAACCCGAAGAATCGCGACTTGGGGAACGCTTTTGCCATCAGCAAGGTGGAAGCACCTTTCCCGCAGCCCACATCGGCCACTCGCGCCCCCGCCTCGAGCTTCTCTTTCACATCCTGCAGCGCAGGAATCCATGCGCTCACGAGATTGGCGGCATAACCTGGACGAAAGAACTTCTCGCAGCCGTGAAAGACGCCGTCGGCATGTTCATGCCATCCCATCCCGGCACCCGTGCGGAAGGAGTCCGCGATCCTCGGAACCGCGGCCAGCGAGCCCAAAGCCAGCTCGAACGCTCCCGGCAGATACGCCGGACTGTCTTCTTTCGCGAGGGCGAAAGCTTGTTCTTGACTCAGGCTGAACTGGTTCGTCTTTGCGTCGTAGGTGATGTAACCCCCCGCCGCCTGTGAGGCCAGCCACTCACGCAAATAGCGCTCGTCGGTATGCGTCTTGGCGGCAAGTTCCGCGGAGTTCATGGGGCCATCGGCGAGCGCTTTATACAGCCCGAGCTTCTCTCCAATAACCACCATGCCCGTATGAACCGCGGCGCCGAGATCGGTTACGAACCGACCGATAAAAGCATTCAGTTTGTCCATGTCGAGCTTGGGAGCCTCAGCTGTGCTCATGGGACTTTCTCCTCTCGAGAAAATTGGCCGGGGACCGACACTCCGAGGAATTTGATGTGGAATGGCGAATCCGGGAACCCCAACTGGTAGGCGAATTCTCGCCCCGGGGGACGCCAAAGTCAAGCGCTACGCCTAGCCCTCCTGAGCTTTGGGACAGCCTGCTTCAACAGGGCTGCCGGCAAAATCGGGAGTAACTCAACTGGACTCTCTACATCACGTCGTTGCGCTTGCGCAGAAACGCGGGCACGTCGAGATCATCCGGCTCGAAGTTCGTCACCATCGCGCTGCGCATGCTCTCGAGCGAGATGACGTCTGCGCTCACGCGCTCGGCAGCCTGCGCCACTGCCACGGGAGTAACGTCATCGGCGTAAGCGCGGTCCTTCGTCATCGTCGCTTCCGACATAATCCGCTCCGGCATCGGCTCGCGCGGTTCCACAGCGTCGGGAAAATCCATGGCCTCGTCATGCGCAGCGGCAAATGACGAAGACGTGTGCGTCTCTGTGTGCGCCCGCTTGAACTCGCGGAATCCAGTCGCGATCACGGTAATCTTCACCGCGTCTTTCATCTTCTCGTCCATCACCGCGCCGAAAATGATGTTGGCGTCTTCGTGCGCTGCGCCCTGAATGATCGAGCAGGCCTGCTGCACTTCGGCCAGCTTGAGCGATGCGGAGCCGGTAATGTTGATGAGGATGCCGCGCGCGCCGTCGATCGCCCCCGCCTCCAGCAGCGGCGATGCAATGGCCCGCTGGGCGGCGTCGATCGTGCGCTTCGCCCCGGTCGCTGAAGCCGTGCCCATCACGGCATAGCCCATGCCGGCCATGATCGTCTTCACGTCGGCGAAGTCGCGGTTGATGATGCCGGGAATGGTGATGATGTCGGAAATCCCCTGCACCCCCTGCCGCAGAATGTCGTCGGCGATGCGGAACGATTCGAAGAAGCCCGCGTCCTCGGCCACGGCCAGCAGCCTTTCGTTGGGGATGACGATCACGGTGTCCACTGACTCCATCAGTTCGGCGACGCCGCGCTCGGCCTGCGCCATGCGCCGTTTGCCTTCGAAGGTAAACGGCTTGGTCACCACCGCGACCGTGAGCGCTCCCATCTCGCTGGCCAGCGACGCGATAATCGGAGCGGCGCCGGTGCCCGTGCCGCCCCCCAGGCCCGTCGTGACGAACACCATGTCGGCGCCTTCGAGCGCTTCAATGATCTTGTCCGAGTCCTCGAGCGCAGCCTTACGCCCGATTTCCGGATTCGCTCCCGCACCCAAGCCATTGGTGAGCTTCACGCCCAGTTGCAGCTTGACTGGCGCATGCGACATGCGCAGCGCCTGCAGGTCGGTGTTGGCGACGATGAACTCGATGCCCTCCAGCCCGGCATCAATCATGCGGTTGACGGCGTTGCCGCCGCCGCCGCCCACGCCGATCACTTTGATCTTGGCATCGTTGCGCGGCTCTTCGTTGAAGCTGATGCGAATGCCCGAATCCGTTTTCATGGTGTCCACCTATTCGAAAAACGTTTCAAAGCTTCAGCGTTTCAGAGTTTCAAGGTCTTTGAAACCTTGAAACATTGAAACTTTTGAAACCTTGCCTTCACGCTCCTTTTCCCAACAACATCGCTTTCAATCTCGTTCCCCAACGATCTTCCTGAATGCCGCGGGCGATGCGCGCCCGCTGTCCGTAATTCACCATGCCCAGCAGGGTGGCGAACTCGGGTTCGGACAGCGTCGCCGGCATTTTGGCCAGCGGCGCGGGCCACGAGAGCCGTACCGGCCGCCGCAGCACCGACTCGGCCACATCGAAAATTCCCGGCAATCGCGACGCTCCTCCGGTCAGCACCACGCCCGCCAGGCAAACCTCGTACATGCCGCCCTGCCGCAGGGTTTCGCGCATCATCTCGAACAATTCGCGCGCTCGCGGCTCCAGAATCTCCCCCACCAGACGCTGCGGCAGCAGACGCGACGGACGGTCGCCCACCGACGGAACCTCCACTTCGTTTCCCTCGGGAATCAACGTGACGATCGCGTTGCCGTAAGTCTTCTTGATCGTCTCCGCCTCCGCCAGCGGCGTGCACAGTCCCACCGACAAGTCGCTGGTGAAATGGTCGCCGCCTAGCGGAATCACTCCGGTGAACGCCACCGCTCCCTGCTGAAACACAATCAGTTCGGTCGAGCCAGCGCCGATATCGGCGAGGCACACGCCCAGTTCCCGCTCGTCGGCGCGCAACACCGAGTCAGCCGCAGCCAGCGGCTCGAAGACCGTGTCGTCAACATGCACTCCGGCCTTGTTCACGGCGGTAATGACGTTCTGCGTGGCGCTGGCGGCCGCGGTCACCAGATGCACCCGCACTTCCAGCCGAGCCGCCATCATGCCCAGCGGATCGTGCACGCCGGGCTGCTCGTCGAGGATGAATTCCTGCGGCAGCAGATGCAGAATCTCGCGATCGGCGGGCAGGGGGATAGCGCGGGCCCGATCCACCGCCTGCTTGATCTCATCGCGCCCAATCTCTCGCGGGCGCGTGCCCAGGCTGATGCCGCCATGACTGTTTACGCCGCGCACGTGCGCCCCGCCAATGCCCACAATGGCATGCTCGACCGGCGCGCCCGCCACGTCTTCCGCGGCCTCGACCGCCTTCTGGACCGCCGCTACCGCTTTGTCGAGTTCGACGATCACGCCCTTGCGCGAGCCGCGCGATTCGGCCACGCCGTGCCCGCGATAGCGCACACCGTTGTCGGTGATCTCGGCCACGAGCGCGCGTGTCCGGGCGCTGCCTACATCAATTGCCGCTAGAAAGTTTCCTTGCTGGTTGCCCATGTCTTAAGAATTCCGTTTTGATAATTCCGTTTTGATAATCTCGTCTTAATTAGATTCCGTCCTGTAAATTTCCCTGCAGCGCGTTTCAAGAATGGCGCTTTGAAAGGGCGCTTTGAAAGGGCCCGGCTTTAGCCGGGCCGTTTGCGACCCAGAATCGCGGGCTTTAGCCCCTGAGGGAACCTGGCCGCTAGCCCGCAGAATGTACTTTTGAAACACGCTCTAACCTCAAGTCAATTTCGATCTGTGCCCGCTGGCGGTTTCGCAATCGCCGGGCTCGGCTTCGCACTCGCGCCACTCGCCTTCGCCGGTGGCACGCTCGCCGGCGGAGCCGACTGCGCCAGCTTCTTAGCCTCCGGCTGCGCGCCAGTTGGAGTCTTCACCACCTTCGTCTGCGGCGCCGAGACCGCGGTCTTGGACGCAGCCGCCTTCGGAGCCGTGGGTTTGCGCGCCTTAGCCGCTGTTTTCTTGGCCTTCGGTTTCGCCGCCGGCTTCTTCACAGCCGCAGCCTTGGGATCAAGCTTCTTCGGCGACAGTTCGAAAACCGGCTTGGGAATCGCCGGTTCATGCGGTCCCACGCGTGAAACCAGCGCCGCCGGCTTGACTGCCGCGGCTGCTGCCGTCTTCGCCGCCGCTGCGGTCAACGCGGCCGGCTTCGGCGATCCTGGCCTGGGCCCTGCTGGCATGTCAGGATTCACGATGACTTGGTTGTCATAGCGCAGGTTCACCGATTCCAGCTTCTGAAACTGCTGCCGCCATGCCTGCACATGGCTCACATAAGTCTTGTAGCGCTTCAGGTAGTTCGACGATCCCAGGTGCAGCAGAACATCGCCCGCGGGATCATTCACCCGCACCTTCAAATCGTCGAGATCGGAAAGATCCACTTCACTCAAATCCTGGGAATAGCGTGCGCCGCCCGAATCCAGGTCGCGGACCAGATCCTCATACGCCTTCATGCGCGGGGCCCGCGTGGAAAGCGGCTCGCCCGGATTCATCCCCAGAATGACAGGAAAGGAATATTTGTGATTGTGCGGCAACTCCATGAGCGTGCCGCCCGCGTCAATCAGCGCAATGCGCGCTCCCACCCGCGCAAACGCCACCGGCGTGCGTTCGTGAATTTCCACATGCAGCCGGTTGGGCACGAAGCGCATCACGCTGGCCGATTCCACCCACGGAATCTGCTCCAGCTG
>OMOD01000001.1:898-1568 GCA_900290255.1 Candidatus Sulfotelmatobacter kueseliae | reverse complement strand
CAGCCGGTTGGGCACGAAGCGCATCACGCTGGCCGATTCCACCCACGGAATCTGCTCCAGCTGGGCTTGCTGCTGGGCCAGCGGAATGAAAAAGATGTTGCGCCCGATGTCGGCGCCCATCACTTCCATGATTTGCGCCTTGGTCACATTTCCGGTGCCCGTGATCTCCAGGTTGTCGCTCGATTCCACGCGAAAGCGCCAGGAGTGTTCGCCGTAGTGGTAGAGGCCGCCGGCTGCGAGCGCGGCAACGCACAGAATCGCGGCCACGGTCATGGCCCACAGCAGACCATGCGTGGCCTTTCTGGGGAGAGCGCTGCGCCGGGCGGAGACTCGCTTTTGCGCGCGCAGGAAGGGAGATTGTTCGTCCACGTCCAGATCAATAAGGCGCGCGTCGTCCAGTTCCTCGCGCGGCAGTTCAGCGCTGGACGGTTGCAACTCTTCCTGCAAGATGGTGGGACTCTTCCGCGCCATCACTTCAGGTCAGTTGTCGTCAGGNNCGGATAATTCGCTTGTCGTCTTCTCTCTTCCTGGTTTATCCGTGTGTATCCGCGTAAATCCGCGGCAGCTGTGACCAAAAAAGGGGCGCGGTTGGTTGTCCGCGCCCTAAGGAGGCAAAGCGTCGATGATGTTCAGTGCGGCTCGTGTGGGGCCGGATCTTTGATCCGGCCAT
>OMOD01000001.1:0-888 GCA_900290255.1 Candidatus Sulfotelmatobacter kueseliae | reverse complement strand
AGATCTTTGATCCGGCCATGCCGAGCGAAGCTCGGCCGCTCTGCCCACGAAGCTGTTTCTTCTCCCTATCGGCTAAGCCAGTCCGCTATACCGGACCGGTGCCCGGCGTTTCGATGTGAACCGTGGGAATCGCCGGAGCGGCAATCTTGACCTTCGGCACCCGCGGAATGTTCACGCGCACCCGCCCACAAGCCGAAGCCTTCGCCGGATTGAACACCACGGAGTCGAAAGCAAAGTTGGCCACGCGGATACGGGCAGCCTGGGCAGCGATCTGGGTTTCCATGCGCGCGGTTTCCACTCGCGCCCGATTCGCCTCCCGGCGCGCCAACCTGGCTTCCTCTCGCGCGGACATGGCTTCGACGCGGCCATATTCCGCCTCGGACCGCGCCACTCCAGCCTGCACCCGCGCCATCGCCGCGCCCACTGGGCAGTCCCCACCCTGAACAAGCGAAACGCGCCGAAGGGATGCTGCCTCATCCCGCGCCGTCAGCACCCGCACTTCAGTCCGAAGCCAGTCTGCGCGTCCGGTGGCCTGCGCCAGCACTGCCGACGCCCGGTCTGTAACTCGCTCGACCACCCGGTGCGCCCACTGCGCGCCCCCGTCCAGATAAGATCCGTTCAACCCCAGGGCCAGCACCCCCGCCGCCAGCCATCCCCACGCTTGTGTCGTTTTCATCGCCTTAACCCCGTATGGCAGATAGACGAGGCCAACGGAAATCCGTTAGCAAGCGAGGATACGACAGAGAAGGTCGGTAAGTTCCAGCGGTAAGGGTCAACAAGTGTAAAGGCGATTTATCAACAGTCATCCGTGGCTGGTATGTTAGGTTGGCCCTTGTGACTCTCGGCCTATAATCGTCGTATCTTGATCCTTATGAGGTTGCGACTGGC
>OMOD01000051.1 GCA_900290255.1 Candidatus Sulfotelmatobacter kueseliae | reverse complement strand
CGGAGTCTGAATGTCGGCATCGCCATAACAATGAATGTGGTCGGCGCGCAGGGTATCGATGGTCACTAGAAAGACATCGGGCGGTCCAGTCTTCCCGGCAGCCGAACCCGCCCAAGCCGCCGTCGCCAAAGAACATAAGAAGAAAACCCGAAAAGCCTTCATTGGCGTCAGCCTAGCACAGAGCAGCGGAGTTTCCCGATCTGCAACTCCCTCCCACCGTGGGCCACCTCGCCTCGGGCTAGCACCTCCGGAAAGGCTGACTCTGCTTCCACCTGTGCTGCAATGAGTCATGTTCCCCGCCTGAGCGACCGAAGGAGAAGTTTGGAGCCCATTCGTCAATTGTTTTCGCCGGATTTCATGCCGCACGGGTACTGCTATCTCTGGGATCCGCGGATCGTCTGGCTGCACGTCATTTCTGACGGCCTTATCACCCTGTCCTACTATTGCATCCCGGTGGCGCTGGTTTACCTGGTCCGCAAAAGGCGCGACCTGCCTTTCAACTGGGTTTTCTGGATGTTCGGCCTGTTCATTCTGGGCTGCGGAACCACTCACCTCATGGAGATCTGGACCGTCTGGCACGCTTCCTATCTGGCCTCCGGCGTCATCAAGGCAATCACCGCAGCCGTCTCGGTCGCCACCGCGCTCGCTCTGGTACCCCTGATCCCCAAAGCCATCGCGCTGCCCTCGCCGCGACAGGTTCAATCCCTCAATCTGCAACTGGAAAGCCAGATTGCCGAGCGAGAGCGGGCGTACGCCGAGCTTTCTACGCAGAAATCCACCGTAGCCGATGTGCGCAGGGCGGAGCAAGCGCTACGCGATAGCCAGGCGCAGATTAGCGCCATTGTGCAATCCGCCATGGACGCCATCATCACATGGAACAGCGAACACCGCATCGTGCTGTTCAATGCCACCGCCGAAAAGATGTTCGGCTGCCCCGCCTCCGAGGCCCTCGGCCAATCCATCGAGCGTTACATTCCTCAACGATTTCGTGCCGCACACTCAGACCATATCCGACGCTTTGCCGAGACCGGAGTCACTAACCGTGCCATGGGAACGCTGGGTGCGCTTTGGGGCCTTCGGGCCAATGGCGAAGAGTTTCCCATCGAAGCCTCCATTTCGCAGGTAGCAGTGGGAGGACAAAAACTCCTTACCGTCATTCTCCGCGACATCACCGAACGCCAGCAGGCCGAAGAGCGCAACGCCCGTCTCGCCGCCATCGTGGATTCTTCCGACGACGCCATTTTCAGCAAAGACCTGTCCGGCATCATCACCAGTTGGAACCGGGGCGCGGAATACCTGTACGGCTACAGCGAAGCAGAAATCGTCGGCCAACCCGTGAGCATGCTCACTACTCCGGAACGGAAGAGTGAAGTTACGCGCTTCTTAAAGGAAATCGAGCAGGGATGGCGCGTTTCCCGCTTGGAGACGGTCCGCAAGCGCAAGGACGGCGCGTTACTCAACGTGTCTCTCATGATTGCGCCCATACGCGACCGGCAGGGAAAAGTGATCGGCGCCTCCACCATCGCTCACGACATCACCGAAAGAAAGCGGGTGGAGGAAGAGCTGCGAGAAAAAGCCAGCATCCTCGACTGGGCGCAGATACTGGTGCGCGACCTGAATGGCCGCATCGTGATGTGGAACCGTGGCGCGGAGAAGCTCTACGGCTACTCCAAAGAGGAGGCGGTAAAAGAATTGTCGCATCAGTTGCTGCAAACTGAATTCCCCCAGCCGCTCGCGCAAATCGAGCGGGAGTTGCGGCAAAACAACCGCTGGGAGGGCGAACTGGTGCAGCGCCGCAAAGACGGCGAAAAGGTGGTAGTCGCCAGCGTGTGGGCGCTTTATCGCGACGCCAAAGGGCGTCCCTCGCGCATCCTGGAAGCTAACACCGACATCACCGAACGCAAGCAGGCGGAACAAGCCCTGAAGGAAAGCCTGGCCACCAGCGAGTCCGCGCTCAAGGAACTGGCTGACCAAAAGTTTGCCCTCGATCAACATGCCATCGTGGCCGTGACCGACGTCCAGGGCACCATTACTTACGTCAACGATAAATTCTGCACCATCAGCCAATATTCCAAGGATGAACTGATCGGTCAAAATCACCGCATCCTCAATTCCGGCCACCATTCGAAACAATTCTTCCAGCAGATGTACCACACCATCGCCAGTGGCCAGGTTTGGCACGGCGAGATTAAGAACCGGGCCAGGGACGGCTCCATCTATTGGGTGGACGCGACCCTGGTCCCGTTCATAGGGGCCGATGGAAAGCCCCGGCAATACGTTGCCATCCGGGCCGACATCACCGCGCGCAAGCGAGCCGAAGAAGAGCTCGCAGGACAAGCGGAGGAACTGTCCCGTCAGACCGGTGAATTGATTCGCTCGCGGCAAGCGCTGGAGGCCCAGACTCTCATGCTGCAATCGGTGCTGGACAGTATGGCCGAGGGGTTGGTCGCAGCGGATGAGGAGGGAAAATTCGTCATCTGGAACCCAGCCGCCGACAAGATCCTGGGCCGGGGTGCAGCGGACATTTCCAGCCGGCAGTGGACCGAGCATTACGAGCTTTACCGGGCCGACATGGTGACACCTTTCCCAACTGATCAACTTCCCTTGGTGCGCGCCATTCGCGGGGAAGCGAGCACCTCCGAGATGTTTGTGCGCAATCCGGAAATAGAAGAGGGTACTTGGATCGAAGCCAGCGGTGGGCCCTTGAAAGACAAACAGGGCGTCGTGCGGGGCGGCGTGGTGGCATTCCGTGACATCACCGAGAGGAAAGCCTCCGAACGGGAAATCCGCCGCCTGAACGATGAACTGGAACAGCGAGTCAGCGAGCGCACCGCGCAATTGCAAGCAGCCAAGGACGAACTGGAGGCCTTCACCTACTCGGTCTCCCACGATCTACGCGCTCCGCTGCGCCATATTGCCGGCTTCTGCGGCATTCTCATGGAAGATTGCGCGCCCCATCTCGACTCCGAAGCTAAACGCCACCTCCAGCGCATCCAGGAAGGCACACGCCGGATGGGAATACTAGTCGATGAGTTGCTGGCTTTGGCGCGAGTTGGCCGCCAGGCGCTTGCTTGGCAACCCACTCGGCTGAATACCCTGGTCGACGATGTGGTCACCCTGCTCAAACCCGACACCGAAAACCGGCAGGTGGAATGGAAGATCGCAGATCTCCCGCAAATCCATTGCGATCCCACGCTCGTTCGCCAAGTCTTCCAAAACCTGATTTCAAACGCCCTCAAATACTCACGGACCCGCCCCTCGGCAGTCATCGAAATCGGACATCGGGAGGAAAACGGACAGCCCACCATCTTCGTCCGCGACAACGGAGTGGGGTTCAGCATGAAATACGCCGACAAACTCTTTGGAGTGTTCCAGCGCCTGCATAGCGCCGAGGAATTCGAGGGCACCGGCGTCGGCCTGGCTACGGTGCAGCGCATCGTCCAGAAGCACGGCGGGCGCGCCTGGGGAGAGGCTGAACTCGACCAGGGAGCGACTTTTTACTTTACGCTCGGCCCCGCCCCAGGCCAGCTCAAAACCAACGGCGAAAAACAAAAAACGCCACGGATCTACGCGCATCAGCACGGATAAATCTCCAGGGTTGAACTGTGACCTTCCGTGAAAATCCGCGGCTGAGTTTGGGCTTCTAAGGCCCGTGACTTGCTCCATCTACTATGGGAGAAACTTATGAACGACATTGAGGTTGACATTCTGCTGGTCGAAGACAGCCAGAACGACATTGACCTTACGCTGCACACCCTGCGGCAGGAAAAGCTGGCCAACCACATTTTCGTGGTGCGCGATGGCGAGGAAGCTCTGGACTTTCTTTTCTGTTCCGGCCGCTATGCCGATCGCAACTCCGAACGTATGCCCCGGCTGGTCCTGCTCGACTTGAAGTTGCCCAAGGTGGATGGCATGGAAGTATTGCGCCAGTTGCGCGCGAACCCCCATACCAACCTGCTTCCGGTGGTGATCATGACTTCCTCCAAAGAGGAGCGGGACGTGGCCAATAGCTATCACCTGGGCGTCAACAGTTACATCCAGAAGCCGATGGATTTCGAGCAGTTCCGCCAGACGGTGAAGACCATCGGGATGTACTGGCTGTTGATCAATCAGCCCGCGTTGAACGGTGTGACCAAGAAGCCGGCAGAGCAGGCCAAGCCATGAGCACGACCGCCGCCATCGATCGAGCCACCGTCCAGGAGACCAAGACCCGGTTGTCGGCCCTGCTGGTCGAAGACAACCTGGCGGACAGCGAACTGGTGCTGCGGGAGTTGCAGCGGGGCGGCTTCGAGGTCTCGAGCGAAGTGGTCCAGACCGCCGCCGACTTCCGGCGCAAGCTCCAGACCACCACCCCCGACGTGATCCTGGCCGATTACAACCTGGGGTCATGGCGCGGCATGGAAGCGCTGGAAATATTGCGCACCGAAGGCCGCGACATTCCGCTGATCCTGGTGTCGGGCGCCGTGGGCGATGTGACCGCCGTCGAGTGCATCAAACAGGGCGCCACCGATTATGTACTCAAAGACGCGCTGGCGCGGCTGCCGGTCTCCATCCGCAGGGCCTTGCGGGAAAAGCAAACTCGGGAAGAACGGCGGCAGGCAGAACTCGAACTGGCAAGAAAAGTCGAGGAATTGGCGCGCTCCAATCGCGATCTGGAGCAGTTCGCCTATGTGGCCTCGCACGACCTCCAGGAACCGTTGCGCATGGTCGCCGCTTACACCCAACTCCTGAAAGAACGCTACGCCGATGGGCTCGATGAAAACGCCAACAAATATATCCACTACGCTCTGGAAGGCGCGCTGCGTATGCAGACACTGGTGCAGGACCTGCTGACGTTTTCGCGCGTCGGCCGCAACCGCCAGCGCACCCACCTCGCCAGCGACGCCGTGGTGCAGGAAGCATTGCAGAACTTGCAGGCGGCGCTACAGGAGAGTGGCGCGGTCGTCCACTATGACAATCTGCCTGTGGTCACCGGCGATCGCACCCAATTGGTCCAACTCTTCCAGAACCTGATCGGCAATGCCATCAAATTTCACGGAGAAAAAGCCCCGGTGATTACCGTCAGCGCCAAAAAACTTGCCGCGGAATGGGCCTTCTCCGTCAGCGACAACGGGATCGGCATCGCCGCCGAACACCTCGAGGCCGTCTTTGTCATTTTTCAGCGCCTGCACACCCGCGCGGAGTACCCAGGCAACGGCGTAGGTCTGGCCATCTGCAAGAAGATCGTGGAGCAGCATGGCGGCCGTATCTGGGTGGAATCAAAGGCCGGAGAGGGCGCCAGTTTCAAATTCACGTTACCGGCCTGTCCTGCCGATGGAGAAGGAAACCACACTGATGAAAGACGCGCCTGACATTCTGCTGGTCGACGACAACCCGGCTGACGTGGGATTGACCCGCGAAGTCCTGGCTGCGAGCACGCACCACAGCAACATCCACAACGTCCCCGACGGCGAAGAGGCGATTGCTTTTCTTCGCCGCCGCGGCAAGTACACCGAAGCCATCCGCCCCGACCTCGTCGTCCTGGACCTGAACATGCCCCGCAAAGGCGGCCAGGCCGTGCTCGCCGAGGTAAAAACCGACCCCGGGTTGCGCACCATTCCCATCGTAGTGTTCACCACTTCGCACGCAGAAAAAGACATCACGCACAGTTATGAACTGGGCGCGAACTGTTACATCAGCAAGCCCGGCAATTTGGGAGATTTTTTCTCCGCCGTGCAGTCCATCGAAGAATTTTGGTTTGGCTTTACCAGCCTGCCGCATTAGGGAGAAGCAATGAGCGATCAAGCCACACGCGTGCTGCTGATTGAAGACAACCCGGGCGATGCCGACCTGGTACGGCTTCGCCTGGTCGAAGGCAACTCTGCGGTGGAAGTGAACTGCGTGGAACGTCTGGCGGATGGCATCGCGTCTCTCGGTCTGCACCCGCCCTCGGTAGTGCTGCTCGATTTGAACCTTCCCGATAGCCACGGTGCGGAAACCTTCCGCACCGTGCTGGCGCATTCGCCCGACGTGCCGGTGGTCATTCTCTCCGGGCAGGACGACGAGGCGCTGGCGCTTAAAGCCGTCCACCAGGGCGTGCAGGACTACCTGGTCAAGAGCGATATCACCAGCAAGCAACTGGAACGGGCCATGCGCTACGCGGTCGAACGGCAGGGGTTGCTGCGCTCGCTCGAAATCACCCGCAAACAGCAACTGGAATTCAAAAACCAGTTTCTTTCCCACGTTTCGCACGAACTGCGCACGCCCCTGACCTGCATTCACCAGTACGTCACCATCCTGCTCGATGGCCTGGCCGGGCCTCTGGCCCCGGAACAAAGCGACCACCTGAAGACGGTGCTCAAAAGTGTCAATCAGTTGCACGCCATGATCCGCGACCTGCTGGAAGCAACCCGGGCGGAGAGCGGCAAGCTCCGCGTGGAGCCGCGCTGCATCTCCATCGGCGAACTGGTACAGCAGGCGGTCACCATGATGCGGCCCATCGCCGGCGAAAGACAGATTGGCCTCGAGATCGGCCTCGACAACCGCATCCCGCTGGTGTACGCCGATCCCGACCGCATTCTGGAAGTGCTCATCAACCTCATCGACAACGCCATCAAGTTCACGCCGCTCGAGGGTTCGGTGATCGTGAGGGCTTGCATCGTGGAAGCCGATGAGGACGCCGTTTATGTCTCCGTCAGCGATACTGGCCGCGGCATCAGTCCGGACGCCAAGGCACTGATCTTCGAACGACTCTACCAGGACCCCAACTCAGTCGATAACAACCGCTCCGGCCTTGGACTTGGCCTCTTTATCTGTAAGGAGCTGGTAAGACTGCATGGCGGAAAAATCTGGCTGGCCAGCGATCCCGGCCAGGGCAGCACTTTCACCTTTACTCTGCCGGTGTACTCGCTGGCGAAACTTCTGTCTCCGGCCATCGTGCATGAGCAGCGGCTACGGGACAACATCGTACTGGTAAAAGTGGAACTAACCCCGCCGTCCAAAACCGCACGCGGCAATTGGCGGGAAGTCTGGCAGCAGGCACTCGAAACCCTGCGTCGCTGTGTCTATCTTGACAAGGACCTGGTCCTGCCCCCGATCGGCGGCTCCGCCGCTGCCCAAACTTTTTTCGTCATCGCCTCCACCGACCTGCAGCACGCTGGCATCATGATGGCACGCATTCGCGGACAGCTCGAGCGCAACCAGGAATTGAAGGCCTGTGCCACGCTGGTAATTTCCGCCGTGCCCGTTGATTTCGCCGTACCGCCAGCGGACACCTCACTGGATGAGCAGGTCCAGGCTGTCGCCAACCGCGTCACCGAAATGATCATGTGCAGCATGACCGGGCAGCCCGCCAGCCCCGGCAATGGCCAGGCGGCCTCAAATTCCATTCGGCAAGTTCAATCCATTCCAAAGGAGAGTTCCTAAATGTCCAAACCAAAAATCCTGATTGTTGACGATGACCCCGATCTGCGGCGCGCCCTGCGGCTGCGCCTGCGAGCCAACAACTATGACACGGTCCATGCACCCGATGGCTACAGCGCCATCGCTGTGGCTCAGAAAGAACACCCCGACCTCATCCTGCTTGATCTGGGTCTGCCAGCCGGTGACGGCTTCGTGGTGCTGGAACGCCTGCAAAACATTGATAGCTTGGCTGGCGTTCCGGTGGTGGTATTGACGGCGCGGGACCCTCAAAACAACGAAGAGCGCGCTTTGAAGGGCGGCGCCGCCGCCTTCTTTCAGAAGCCGGTCGACAATACGGAATTGCTGGACGTGATCCGTGCCAGCTTGACCGATTCCCGCACTCCGGGAATACGTCCGTCCTGACGCGACGGAACCCGGACGAACGCTGGTAACTCGACCCGGCGTGGATTCGCTAGGCCTTGGCCATGTATTTCGTCAGGCGCTCCCAATAGTGCTCTTTCCATCCCGAGCTGAGGGACGCGAAATGGCCCTCCGGGAAGCCGGTGTGATCCAGAATCACATGGGTCTGCGATTCCTGCGGCTGGAGTTCAAACTTGACCAGTGAATATACCCCTGGCTCCCAGTAGGCAGGACGCCACGCCTGCACGATTCGCTGGTCGGGGGCGAGTTCGATGTTTCGTCCCACGATAATTCCTTTAAACAATGCGAAAGCGCCGCCGCCTTCTGGGCTGATGGTCGCCGCCTCACCGGAAAACGCGCTGAACAGCTTGGAATCCAGAAGAATCTCGTAAATCCGGTGAGGTGTTGCTTTGAAATCGACTTCCTGGTGAAGAGAAGTCCGCGTCTTGTTCGCACCCGTGCTCGGCGTTTCCGTCATCGTTTGCTG
>OMOD01000190.1 GCA_900290255.1 Candidatus Sulfotelmatobacter kueseliae | reverse complement strand
AAAATCACTGAGATCTGGAGAGGATCTAAGTCGCGGAGTCCATTTTTCCGCAGCCTGCTAGGGGCGAAATGAAACTATCACTCGAAACGCGCGATGTGGGGCGGGTGACGATTGTCCGCTGCCAGGGAAGAATCGTTGCCGGCGGGGAGAGCGAGGCGCTGCGCGCCCATGTGGCATGGCTGTTGCGCGACCGGCGCTCGATCGTGCTGCATCTGGGCGAGGTGGTGTTCATTGACAGCAGCGGGCTGGGAACCATGGTGCGCACCCTGACCAGCACGCGCCAGGCGCGCGGCGATCTGAAGCTCTGCGATGTCCCCGAGCATATCCACAAAGTTTTGCAGTTGTCCCATCTGAGCAAGCTGTTTGATTCTCACGCATCGGAAGATCACGCGGTGGCGGCGTTTTACCGTGCGCCGGCGGAGGCCGAGCAGCCGGTTGCAAAGGGGCGAAGCGTGTTGTGCGTGGACCGCAGTGCGGACGTCGTCACCTACATTCGCGAACTGTTGCGGCGCGGCGGATATGACGTGCACACCAGCAACAACCTGCGCGACGCGCTGATCCTGATGCGGGTGTCGCGCTTCGATCTGCTGCTGGTGAGCACAGACATGACTGCGTCGCCGGCCACGGAGAAGTCATTTCGTGAGGCTTGCGCCGGCGTTCCGGTGATTGAGTTGGGAACCGAGTTCTCTACCCTCGAAGCGGGGCAAGCGACGGCGGAGCTGATGGAGAAGATCGCGGCGCGGCTGCAACCGGGCGCGGCTTGATGAAGCGTTGTTCCCCCTGAAAGGCCCTCCATGAAACGAATGCCAGTCCGTATGACGATCATTGCCCTGCTTGCGATCGCGGGATCCACCATCGCACAGCCGAAACCAACGAAGCTGGAAGTTGAACTCAGGCAGGTTTTGCGCGAACGATGGGCAGCCCTTGCGCGGAACGACGCGACCGCCTTCGGCGCCTTTCTGGACGACGCAATCCTGATGCCAGACAACGGCTTGATCTACGACAAGAAAAAATTGATCGAGCGGGCTCGTACTCTCAAGGAATTTAGCGACGAGCCCCGCGAGGTGCGAGTCCACGGCGACAACAACGCAGCCGTAATGATGTATCGCACCACGTCGCA
Source organism: Candidatus Sulfotelmatobacter kueseliae (assembly GCA_900290255.1). Taxonomy (GTDB): domain Bacteria; phylum Acidobacteriota; class Terriglobia; order Terriglobales; family Acidobacteriaceae; genus Sulfotelmatobacter; species Sulfotelmatobacter kueseliae. The sequence goes on along the minus strand of OMOD01000190.1, from coordinate 53,628 downwards.
CGTACCGTTTGCCGGCCGGGAAATTACAGAGGAATTGAGAATTGTTGAAACCTATGTGAAACGTGACGGACGCTGGCTGTTGACGGCACGCGCGGAGAGCGAGATCCCGAACCAGAATCGCGTGCCTGCAAGAGTTGATCCCAATGTTTTGGATGACTATGTCGGCGAATACGAGGTCAGCCCGGGCAAGATTGTGAAGATCACACGCGAAGGGGACAGGCTGTTGGAGCAGGGGCCTGATGACCCCGAACCTGAGGCGGATCTGCCCTTATCGGCAAACAGTTTCTTCCAGCGTGGGCAACCCGGCGTTCTGACCTTTACAAGGTCGCCGGATGGCAAGGTCGACACCTACGTGCTCTGGCTCTACGACAGCACGATAACGGCCAAGAAGATCAAGTGAGCTAGTGCAGGGACTGCGTTTATGAATTAGGAGCTCGGAGAGTCCGCGTGTTTGGCTGCTCCCTCGAGCGCGCCGTCAATCACGTCTTCCACTTGCGCGCGCAGCCAGCGGTTGGGCTGGTGGCGTCCTTTGAGATGCAGCTTCAGGTAATTGTCGGTGAGAGCTTCGGTGAATTCAGCTGGACGGCTTTCGCGGGCAGGAGTGCCCGCGCCACACTCGCCCGCGCCACACTCGCTCTTCAGCGTGATCGCCTCAATTTCCTTGCCGACGAAGCTCCGCATGAACGCCAGCTTCTTATCAGCCGCCAACTCGCGCAAGACGCGGTTGCGTTCGCGGGCTACGCGTACCGGGACCTGGTTCGGCAGGGACGCGGCCGGCGTGCCGGGGCGGGCGGAATAGGTGAAGACGTGCAGGTAGGTAAAGGGCAAGTCTTCGACCATGCGGCGCGTGGCTTCGAACTCGGCGTCGGTTTCGCCGGGAAATCCAACCATGACGTCGGCGCCGATGGCGGCCGTGGGCATGGCGGCGTGAATCTTCTCAATCTTTTCGCGATAGTGCCAGGGGCGGTATTTGCGATGCATGCGGCGCAGGACGGCGTCGCTGGCGGATTGCATGGGTACGTGCGCGTGCTTGGCGATGCGCGCGGACGAGGCCACGAGCACAATCAGGTCGTCGGTCCAGTCCATGGGCTCAACGGACGAGATGCGCAGCTTCTCAATCGAGGTCTCGGCCAGGATGGCGCGGATGAGATCCTCGAAACGCGGGTCTCGGCTTCTGCTTTCCAGCTTCTGGAAGGCGGCGTCAGACCTCAGACCTCGGACCCCAGACGCCGGGGTTTGGCTGAGGGCTGAGGGCTGAGGGCTGAGGTCCGGGGTCCGAGGTCTGAGGTCCGGGGCCTGAGGTCCGAGGTCGCGTCCCCAGCGGCCGAGATTGATCCCGCTGAGGACGATTTCGCGATAGCCGGCGTCGACCAGCGCGTTCACCTCGCCAATGATCCGGTCGGGCGGGAGAGAACGGCTTTGACCACGGACGTAGGGAATCACGCAGAAGGAACAGCGGTTGTCGCAGCCGTCCTGGATTTTCAGGTTAGGGCGGGTACGTTCATTCGGGGCGTCGAAGACGGGAGCGGCCAGCAGTTCGGTGTGAGCGAAGATGTCGGAGACGAAGATCGGCCGTTCGGCTTCCGGCTTCGGGGGTCCGGCAGGCGCAGAGAGATTGGCCACGGGGATGAACGCGCGCCCCCCAGGGGCTAAAGCCCTCGACGGAGTGGGAGGCTCCATCGCAGCGCTAGAAGCGCTGCGCCACCCAGAGTCAAGAACTGATTCGGAGTCGGCAGTGGCTCCGACAATCTCCGCGAGCTGATGTTTGTGCGAGTTGCCAATGACATGAGTTACGCCCGGCAGGCTTGCGATCTCGGCGGGAGCGCGTTGCGCGTAGCAGCCGGTGACGACAATGCTGGCCTCAGGATTCCGGCGCTGAATGCGGCGGATGGCCGCGCGCGCATCCTGATCGGCGGCAGCGGTGACGGTACAAGTATTGAGCACGACGATGGCAGCCTGGCTGGAATTCGAGGCGCGAGAGAGACCGAGTTCCTCGAACTGGCGTTCGAGAGCGGCGCCGTCGGCCTGGGTGGCGCGGCAACCGAAATTCTCTACGTAATATCCGGGCACGTTCTTATGGTAACGCACCCCGGGGGCCTAATCGGGCGAAGTCAGCCATCGCGGGCGCAGTCCCATTTCAGGGGCAGGCGTGCAGCCCGTAATCAGGCCGAGGCCGCGGTCCTCCGCGACTGGAAACATTCCCGGCAAAATACCGGGCGCCCCTGCGTCGGACGAAAAGGCACGGTGGTCTCTTTCCCGCATCCCGAACAGATGGCTTGGGTTTCGACCTTGGTGTAACGATAATTTTGTCCCGGCGCCGGGGGCGCGCCCAATACCGCAACGCGCTTGTTCTTGCACGCCTTGCAGCGCTTCGGTTCGTTCTTGAACTGCTTGTCGTGGAAGAAAAGTTGCTCCCCGGCGGTAAAAACAAATTCGCTTCCACAGTCCACACACTTCAGCACCTTGTCCTGAAACTCCATTGAGGATGGCTCCCTTCAGCCCGTTTCCACGCGCCCACTCGCGGGGAAAGAACTGCGGTGGTACGGAGAAAAACAGGATGTATACATCTCCCCCTCGTACTCCCTGGACTCGGCCCGCCACGCTCCTGGAACGGGGCGTGGGCACTGACTATCTGGCTAATAAGCCGGAAGAATGCTGAGCATGAAAATCCCCTACTGCAGCTCAATCAGGTGGGGGCCAGATCGAGCAGAGCCGCCCCGGGAAGGAGCGGCTTTTTGCTGAAGTTAATCCTGTTCTTTGCGTGTTTTCTTGCGGGCTCGCTTACGAGCCAGCGCGGCCTTCACACGTTTTTTTTCGCCGGGCTTCAGGTAAAAGGAGTGGCGCTTGACCTCCTTGATAATGTCTTCCTGTTGCACCTTGCGCTTGAAGCGGCGTAGAGCGTTCTCGAGGGATTCACCCTCTTGAAGCCGTACTTCTGCCAAACTGACACACCCCCAAACTCGTCCGGTGGGACCGAATAGTTATTTCAGGATTGACCTCCCAAGTCAAGGGGAAGCGCCGAAATTCCTGCAGAAAAGGTCGCATCCCCGGCGAATATCATTTTGAGACGAATACCGTGCGAAGATGACCTCGCTAATCGCGGCGCTGAAGCGCTGCGCCACCCAAAATCACTGCACCATCGAGTTTTCAGCAGCCTGCTAGAAAATAAGCTTCAGCGCCAGCTGAACCTGGCGGGGCGCATAGGCGGCGTTGGGCTTCATGAAATTACCGGGCAGCTCGTAGTAACCCGGGTAGGGAGCAATGCCGCCTGTGACATAACTCTGCACGAAGGTGCTGGCGTTTGCGACCAAGCCGTTTGAAGTAATCTCGACCCGCTGGTTATCGCGGTTGGAGAGGTTGAACGCTTCGGCGACAAAGTCGAGCTTATAGCGCTCCGAGAAATGGATTCTGCGGGTGAGCCGCAGGTCGGCGGTGGCGTAATCGGGGCCGGTGAAGGCGTTGCGGCTATAGCCGGGCAGACGGTCGTTCAAATCGTTGCCATCCTGGTTGGGATCGCCGGCCACGGTCGCGTTGACCGGGCGTCCACTGCCGTAGTTGACGACCGTGGACATCTTCCAGTTGTTGAAGAAGCGGCCAGCCAGTTCATGACCGCGGTGAAAGGGACGCGGCTCGACGGAAACCGCCGCAACCAGGCGATGGCGCTGGTCGGTCACGCTTGGTCCGCGTTCGGCGTTGGGCTCGTAGGAATTCTGCACCGTGGCGGGCTGGCCGGCGACGAGGGCGTCCTGGCCGTCGTCCATGGCGCGGGCATACGTGTAGGAGAGGCGCAGATAAGTTCCGTGAGCCACGCGCCGGTTGATGGAGAGTGTGGCTCCGTTGTAGAGGCTGGAAGCCGCGCTCTGAAACTCGTCGATCGCGCCCAGTTGCGCGATCGGGCGCCCGAGCGGGTTAATGCAGGGCGGCCAGGGACAAGTCAGCGACTGGGTGAACTGCCAGCTGGCGAAAGAGTCGACCGTATAGTATCCGCCCTGAAAGATCGAGCCGGTCGAATCGAAGATGGGATAAGTCAGCGCTGTGGGCGGCGGCAGGTTCACATCCAGGGCACGGATCAAATGTTCGCCGCGAACGTTGAGCAAGGACAAAGCGACGGTCGTGCGCCCGGCAACTTCTTTCTCGAAGGTGATGCTCGCCTGCTGCACCCGCGGAGTGACGAAGTTAGGCGCGAAAGCGGAGACGTCATTGGTCACGCCCTGGGTGAATCCGGCGGGCAGCGAGCAGTTCGCCGCGGAAAGCGGACAGCTCACCAGTGGATTGGGATACGTGGGGAAGACCTGGTGGTCGTAGTAGTTGGTGTCATTCAGGAAAATTTGCGCGTCGGTGATGCCGTTGTCGGTCTGGACCACCGAGTTGTAAATCTGCGGAATGCGCACGTAGAAGATCCCGTATCCGGCGCGAGGCGCGAAGTTGTACGGCTGGTATGGAACTTTCCCGGAGGGCGGAAACAGCGGGTTCGACACGAGTCCGGCAGTCGTGAAGGTCTGCAAATCCCAGCGCACGCCCAGGTTCACGGCCAGGCGGTCGGTCACGCGGATCGTGTCCTGGGCGAAAGCCGCATATTCGTTGCTGTCGGGATTCGATGTGGCGCTGCCGAAACTCTGCAGATAGTAGTGCGGGACCTCGTGAGCGTAAGCCCGCAGAGGCGAGAGTTCGAGGCCGGCTTCCATCGGCTCGAAAGTAAAGGGATCGACTTTGATGGGATAGAAGAGAAATTCTCCGCTCTGCTGGCTGGGGAAGAAATCATAAATCCGGGTCAGCAAGCCATCGCCGCCGAGTTTCCACGAATTGCGGCTGCTCTCAAGGCTCAGAGTTTCGGCAACTTGCAGTTTGTGCTGGCGCGTCTGCCGGGGAAGCAGGTCGCTTCGCCCCATGCCGTCGAGGATGTTGGGAATCTTCACCAGCACGTCGCTGGTGTTGCTGTAAGACTGTTGCAGGTCGCGCGAGAACTGGGCGCGGAGGTGGCTGATCCAGCGCGGCGAGAGGCTTGAGGTAAGCGACAGCGATACGGTTTCGGTGGCCACGGTTTCCTCGCCGTTGTCGCTGATCGAGTCGTATGTGACCGGGCTGCCCGGATCGAGAAAGACGTTGTTCGATCTCCAGTAGCGCGAGGTGTTCACGCGCAGCGCGAGCTGATGGTGCGGCGTAAGGTTGATGTCGAGCTTGGCGTAGGCGGAGTTGCCGATCTGCGCCGCCGGGTATTCTCCGGCAAGCGAGGTCAGTTGTGCGGCGGCAGCGAAGACCAACGCTTGATCGGTTGAATCGTAGTCTCCGGGCGTGTAAGGACCGGTGCCGGGCTGGGGCACGACCTGCGCGCTGCCGTTCAGAAACTCCACGACGTTGGGCACGTGGAAGATGTGCTGGTCGAATCCGACGAAAAAGAACGTCTTGTTGCGTTTGAGCGGGCCGCCGATCGTGCCTCCGGCCTGCTGCTGGCGATTGTGCGGTCTGAAAGCCAGAAAAGGATCGGCCGCGCCGAGAGCACTATCGCGCAGATAGTAGAACGCCGTTCCGTGCACATGATTCGAGCCGGATTTGGTCACGACATTCACCACGGCGCCGCCCGAGCGCCCCAGCTCCGCGCCATACGAATTCGAAGACACGCGGAACTCCTGCACCACTTCGGTCGAAAACTGGTAGGGAGCACGGTAGCGTCCCAGAGCCTGGGCGAAGAAAGAGTTGTTGTAGTCGCCGCCATCCACAAGAAAACCGTTCTGAAAACCGCGGATGCCGCCGAAAGAAAGGTCGCCGTTCGTGGCGGAGTTCAAGCTGCGCGGATCCTGCGTGACACCGGGCGAGAGCAGCATGAGGTCGGAAAAGCGGCGGCCGTTGAGGGGCAGGTCGCCGATCGCCCGCTCGTCGAGCAGCGTCGAGACCGCGCTGGGATTGGTGTCGACCAGGCTGGGCGACGCCGAGACGGTGATATTCTCCTGAACTCCCGCGACGGTGAGCCGGTACCCCAGTTCGGCGGCACCGCCCACGTCCACGTGCAACTGAGGCGTGACCTGGGGCGACATGCCCTCGGCGACCACGCGAGCCGAGTAATCCCCGGGAGGCAGCAATTCGAGGGCGAAGCGGCCCTCGCCGTCGCTGGTCGCGGTGTAGCGAGCGCCGGTCGCAGTGTTCACCACCACGATGGAAGCCCGGGCGATGCGGCTGCCGGAGGAATCGAGAACCGTGCCACGAATCGCTCCGGTAGCGGAATCCTGAGCGCCGAGGCGAGCGGGCAGGGCGATCACCAGCGGTATGAGAACAAGAAGAGAAACAAAGCGCGTCGAAATCATAAGGGCGTTCCCTCGGCGGAGATCGGCTCGGAGGGTCGGCCCGACGCGCGTTAACCGGACGCGAGGCGGGAAAGTCCGCGGAGCAGTGCCGGAGGGCGCTCCTAGGAAGGCGCGGCCGGAAGGCTCCTCCGCGGAATAGAAGAAACCCGAGTTTTGTATAGCATGGTTGGGGAACAGAGTTCAGTGATGGGGCGAGTCTTTTTCCGAAATAATTCCCGGAGTGGGAATGAAAGTGCGCCGCCCCCAGCTATGGCGTCATCCCGAGTGAAGCCGCTCTTCAGGCGGAACGAGGGATCTCCCGTAGACAGGTCCGGTTGCCCGGGAGATCCCTCTCGAAGATAGATTTCAACGGGGTCCCTACCAAGCAGCGCCCCTTACGCCCGCCCGCTCTCTCGTGGTATTTTCAATTTCCTTCTGAAAGAGCATGATCCGATCCTACAAAGGCGTGCGACCGACGATCCCGGCGACTTGTTATGTCGACGAATCGGCGCAGATCATCGGTGATGTCGTCCTCGGTGAGCACGCCTCCGTGTGGATGAATGCGGTCGTGCGCGGCGATGTGCACGAGATTCGCATTGGCGCTTGCTCGAACGTGCAGGACAACAGCGTGCTCCATGGAATGAAGCAGCAGTGGGGCGTGTATGTCGGCGAGTATGTCACCGTGGGCCATTCCGTGACGCTGCACGGATGTGTGGTCGAAGACCGCTGCCTGATCGGCATGGGCTCGATTATTCTGAATGGAGCGCGCATCGGAGCCGGTTCGATCATTGCCGCGGGAACGCTGATTCCGGAGAAAACCGTGGTCGAGCCGGGATCGCTGTGGGTAGGCTCGCCGGGCAAGTTCCGGCGCAAGGTCGGGCCTGCCGAGGACGAGATGATTATGCGGTATGCGCGGAATTATCTCGGGTATAAGGATGAGTATTTGAAGGAAAGATAGGCGTCGTAGGTCGGAGGCCAGAGTCGGACGTCAGAGTCGGACGTCAGACCTCAGGCGTCGGACCTCAGACCCCAGGCGTCGGACCTCAGACGTCAGGAAGAGCAAGCGTCCCGGAGGGACGGTTGATAGTAGCCCGGCGTTTCAACGCCGGAGCTTGGGGTACGTTTCAGCCGTGCCTACGGCACGGGCTCCGAGGGTGGCTTCAGCCGCCGCTGAAGCGGCGGGCTACTATCAGAGGTCCCTCCGGGACCGGGGAACAGAGGATTGGGAGCTGGAATGATTAAGGCGGTCCGAGGAACGCGGGATCTGCTGCCGCCGGACACGGCGCTGTGGAACTTTGTGGAAGCGGCGGTGCGGGACGTTTTTCGCGCCTACAACTTCCAGGAAATTCGCACGCCGATCTTCGAAGAGACGGCGCTGTTCTCGCGCAGCGTGGGCGAGGAAACGGATATTGTCTCGAAAGAGATGTACACGTGGGAGGACCGCGGGCGCGCGGCCAGCGAGAAAGGACAATCCCTAACCCTCCGCCCTGAAGCCACCGCCGGCATCGTCCGCGCCTACATCGAGCACAAACTCTGGGATCGCGGCCTCAACAAGCTTTACTGCATCGGACCGATGTTTCGCCGCGAGCGTCCGCAAAAAGGACGCTACCGCCAGTTCTATCAGATCGATGCCGAAATCATCGGACCGGCGTCAGCGGGCAGCGACTCTCCCGCCCGCGACGCCGAAGTCCTCGAGATGCTGGCCACGCTGCTCAACCGGCTCGGAATCACCGATTGGAATCTGGAGCTGAATTCGGTCGGCTGCGCCAACGACCGCGCCCGGTTCAACGAAGCGCTGCGCCAGGCGCTGAAACCGGTGGTGGGGAAGATGTGCGCCGATTGTCAGCGCCGGGCCGTCACCAACCCGCTGCGCGTATTCGATTGCAAAGTCCCCGAGGATCAGCCGATCATCGAGAAGCTGCCGCGCATCAGCCAGTTTCTGGATGAGCCTTGCCGCGCGCACTTCGAGGCGGTGCAGGAAATCCTGAAGTCGGTCGGTGTCGAGTTTCAAATAAACGACCGCCTGGTCCGCGGCCTCGACTACTACACCCGCACGGCGTTCGAGTTCACCCACGGCGCGCTGGGGGCGCAGAACGCGATCCTCGGCGGCGGGCGCTATGACGGGCTTTCCGAGTCGCTCGGCGGCCCGGCCGCGCCGGGAATTGGTTTCGCCATCGGCGAAGACCGGCTGGTCATGTCGCTCAAGGAGACGGCTGAGGGCGTCCTGCGCAAGCCGGATGTTTATGTGGCGCCGCTGGGCGCGGGCATGAATGGCGAGGCAGCGCGGCTGGCGCGCGAGTTGCGGCAGCATGATCTGGTGGTCGAATTGGGCGACGAGACCTTCCGGCTGAAAAAATCATTTGAAGCGGCGACCAAGGCGGGAGCGAAGTACATTCTGATCGTGGGTGAGAATGAAGTGAAAGCTGGCGCCTTTGCGCTGAAGAATCTGGCGACGGCGGAGCAGGTGCAGGTGGCGCGCGGCGACCTCGCGCACAGGATTCAGGAAAAGTGATCTGGAAACATTGTTGATTTCTTGACTGTTGATTATGGCGTGCTCGAGCAGCGTTATTTCGAGGGCAAGGTAAAAGCAGGTTCCTTGTCGCTTTGCTCCTCGGAATGACAAAATCGTTTGGCATGCGCTCTGCCGCTGCAAATGACAAGGACTGTTAGGAGGTGTGGCATGAAACGTGGCTTGGTTGCTCTCATTGTGATTCTTCTTGCGTCTAACATTTGCGGGGTCGGACAGGCGGCTGCACCGGCCAAGCCTCCGAGTCCTCTGGAGCAGACGCTCATGGCCGCCGAGAAGAGCTATGTGGAAGCGGTGAAAAAGGGAGATCGAGCCTTCTTCAAGCAGACGCTCACCGACGACTTTTCTTTCGTCGCCTTCGACGGGGAGCTCTACGACCGCCAGGAAATGATTGGCCAGTTCTCCTATGGCGGGGTTGATCTGCTGCCTTACAACATGAAGGCGATGACGGTCAGCGACGGCGTTGGCATCGTGACCTACGATGTGGTGCTGCGCGTTCCGGCGTCGGAGGACCAGGGCCCGCCGCCGCGCTATCAGCATTTCAGCACCGTCTGGGTCAAACAGGGCGAGGCGTGGAAGATGAGATTCCAGCAGATGACGGTCGCTCACTGGGGCGACTGGTAGAAACAATTGTTGATTGTTGATTTGTGATAGTTGATTGAAAACCCGCCCGGAAGCGCATTGACGCGTTCCTCGACTCAGTCTAATATTTCGCCCAATTGGGGAGACTGTCCTAAGTCAACAATCAAGAAATCAACCATCAATAATTTTCCTGGGGGGCGCGATGAAAACTCTAGCAACGATCTCTGCGGCGTGGCTGGTGCTGGCAGCGGCAGCGCTGGCGCAAATGGAAATGCCGAAGCCCGGTCCGGAGCACAAGAAGCTCGACATCTTCGCCGGTTCATGGACGCTCGAGGGCGACGTCAAACCCAGCTCCATGGGGCCCGCCGGCAAAGTGACCGAAACCGAGAAATGCGACTGGATGGAGGGCAACTTCTTCCTCGTCTGCCATATCGACTACAAGAGCAACACCATGGGCAACGGTTCCGGCGTGTCCATCATGGGATATTCCACCGACGGCAAGGCCTACACCTACCGCGAATTCAACAGCTGGGGAGAGTTCACCGATTCCAAAGGCTCGCTCAACAGCGACACCTGGACTTGGACCAACGACGAAAAGATGAACGGCATGACCATGGCAGGCCGCTTCACCGTGAAGATCACTTCTCCGTCGTCCTACGACTTCAGCTACGAAATGTCGCAGGACGGAACCAAGTGGACGCTCATCATGGACGGGAAGGCCACGAAAGCGAAATAAGCGCCTTGTCTTGCGAGCAGTATCCACTCCGCGGAGCTTCGCTCCGCCGGACAGCCGAGGACGGCTGTCCCCACACGGGTACAGCTGCGGGATTGCTCTAGCCCTCGCGCCGGGCAATCTGAATCAACTTGGGCAGTGCCATGCCGAAGGCTGATGTTTCTGCCGGACGTCCGAAATCGAAATATATCCTGCGAAAGAGTTCGTAGAGTTCGTTGTAAACCGGTTGTGTTTCGGGCTGCGGTTCGAAGACGGTGTATGCCGGGCAAACCTTTCGCTGCGCCTCGTCGATCGTCTTAAAGCTTCCCGCTGCCAGGATTGCGAAGATTGCAGATCCAAGCCCCGTCACTTTGCTGGAGGGCACCAGCACCGGGCGACCCAGCACGTTGGCATAGACCTGGTTCAGGGCGGGGTTACTTTGCGGAATTCCGCCGCCGTTGATGACGCGCTCGGTGGGCGCGCCGTACTCGCTCATGCGGTCGAGAATCACGCGGGTGTGAAACGCCGTGCCTTCGATAGCGGCGAACAGTTCGTCCTGCGCCGTGTGTTGCAGGTTCCATCCCAGCGTCATCCCGCCGAGAAGAGGATTCACCAACACGGTGCGGTCGCCGTTGTCCCAGGTCATGCGGAGCAAGCCGGTTTGTCCTGCCCGATAGCCGGCCAGTCCTTTGCTCAGTTCTTCGACCGTGGTTCCGGCCCGGCGTGCGATCGCGCTGAAAATGTCTCCGGTGGCGGAAAGGCCTGCTTCAATGCCCGTGTACTGAGGATGCACGCTTCCGGGCACGACGCCACAGACTCCCGGAATAAGCTGCGGCTTGCGCGCGTAGGCGATGATGCAGGTTGAGGTGCCCACCACGTTGACCACATCGCCTTCTTTCGCCCCGGCGCCGATCGCGTCCCAGTGCGCATCGAAAGCGCCCACCGGAATTGGAATGCCGGCGCGCAGGCCGAGTTTCTTCGCCCACTGCGGTGACAATTTTCCCGCAATCTTGTCGGAGGTGGCGTACTCGCCTTCCAGTTTCGCCCGCACTCCCGCCAGAAGTGGGTCCACCTTCACCAGGAAACTCTCCGGCGGAAGCCCGCCGAGGGAAGCGTTCCACATCCACTTATGGCCCATGGCGCAGACACTGCGCTTCACCTGCTTCGCATCGGTGATGCCGCAAAGAGTGGCCGCGACCATGTCGCAGTGCTCAAATGCGGTGACGAACTTCGCGCGCTTCGCCGGATTGTGCCGCAGCCAGTGCAGCAGCTTGGCGAATCCCCACTCCGATGAATAAACGCCGCCGCACCACTCGATCGCCTCCAGCTTTTCGCGGTGGGCCACTTCGGTGATTTCGGCGGCTTCCTGCTTCGCCCGGTGGTCGCACCACAGGTAGTAGTCGTCCAGAGGAACCAGGCCTTCGCCCACCGGAACCACGCTTGATCCGGTCGTGTCGAGCGCAATGGACTGCACCTGGTCGCTGCTGATTCCTGCCCAGTTCACCGCCTGCCGCGTGGCTTCGGCCAGCGCCCGCATGTGATCTTCATGGGATTGCGTCGCGAAGTCGGGGTCCTCGCGCTTGCGATGTAAAGGAATCTCGGCGACCGCGGAAGCGAGCAGCCCGCGCTCGCTGTCCACGATCGAAACCCGCACGCTCAGCGTGCCAAAATCTACTCCCGCAACGATGGCCATGGTTTGAATCTCACCTATGAAATTCACGTTCCGAGCTGTTCGTCCCGGAGGGACGTCTGAGAGTAGCCCGTCCTTTCAAGGCCGGGTAGAGCGCACGCCCGAAGACGTCCCGTCCCGGAGGGACGGTTGAAACCGACCACAGGTTCGACAGGTTCGGTGTTTCAGCCGTGCCTACGGCACGGTGATCCTTATTCGCCGCTCTCCCGCCAGTAAACTGGCGGGCTACTTTCAGAGGTGCCTCCGGCACCACATCGGGCCAGTTCCGCGAGTCGCGCACTCAAGGCATGACTCACTTCCCGTGCCAGTGCATCTGCCAGCCGAGGTAGCGGGTGGTGGCTTCGTGAGTCGCCGCGGCGACGGTTGAAAAATTCGCCGCCACGTGATGCTCGAAGCCGTTCTCGCAGATATAATGCAGCAGCTGCTGCAGGTGCGGAATCTCGACCACACCCACCCCTCCGAAGGTATTCAACTCGTCGCTGGTGAACGCGCCTTCGCCAACATAGCCGCGCATCACGCCCGCCGTATCGTCGGTGGAGAAGCGCGCAAAACTCATCGCACCCGGCTTCACCCGCCCCACGACTGTGCCGAAAGTATTGTCCTTGCCCACCGTGCCCGCGATGATCGCCTGGTAATCCATGCGCACATCCTGGAAGAAGTGCTTGGGCAGGTTGCTGCAGTGGAAGCAGACGGCCTTGTTGGGATCGTCGCCGTAGTTATTGTTCCAGTCGAGCAGCGCGCTCGGCGTCTCCGAGGCCAGAGCCAGGGCATGCATGGCGAGCGTGCCGCACACGTCCACTTCGCAGGCAGCCGGCAGCAGATTATTGCTCATCATGCTCATGATGGTGCAGGGCACGACGCCAAAATATTCCTCCATCGCGGTCCAGCACTGCACCGCGGTGATCTTCACGTCGGTGGACTTCATCCAGTCTTGGATCACGTAACCAAGCTTCGCCATCTTGATCAGGGCAGCGTCGGGAATGCCGGTGGTCGTGACGTACTTGCGGATTTCCCCCAGCTTTTTCTGCACGCCGGCGTGATCGTCTTTCAGCCGACCGATGCGCCCGAAGATATCCGACAGGTCCACCGTCTCCGTCGTAATGCCGTTGGCCTCCAGCAATTTTTCGCTGTAGCGCACCGTATTGAACGCCGCCGGACGCGCCCCGATGCTGCCCACGCGCAGGTTGCGGAATCCGTTGACCACTCTGCAGACCGCGGCGAACCACGCCAGGTCCTTTTGAAAATCAGAGGAGTCCGGGCTTACCGTGTGCAGCCGGGTCAGTGAGTACGGGACGCCATACTGGCGCAGGTTGTTGCACGCCGACATCTTGCCGCAGAAGCTGTCGCGCCGCGAAGCAATGGTCATTTTGGCAGGATTGTCGGGCGTGGCCTGCACCAGCACTGGAACACCCAGCCCCGCCAACCGCAGCGTGTCGGCGATGGCGCGCTCGTCACCGAAATTGGGCAGCGACACGATGACTCCGTCAATACGCTCGCGGTTCTTCTGAAACAGCGCGGCGCACCGCTTGGCCTCGTCATGCGTCTCGACCGCGCCGTGCTTGCTTTCCTCCGGGCCCAGCACCACGCAGTCCATGCCGGCCTTGGCCAGCGCCTGCATCATCTCTTCGCGCCCGCTCCTGGCCAAGTGGTCGGGAAAAAAGCCGCGATTCCCGATGATCAGCCCCATCGTCATTTTTTTATGAGACATGATTTCTCCCAACTGAACCCCGTTTATTTATATGTTCGTTCGCGACGGAGAGAAATGCCGGCAGTAAAACCCTCCCAGCGCGGCCAGCATCGCTCCCCACCACACGCTCGCGTGGTAGTGGAAAAGCACCACCCGCACTTCCGGTGGCGGAGGTTGAATCAGTTCGTACACCCCCGCTCCGAAAATAACGACGCCATTCACGAGCAAAGAAATACCGATGAAGAACCAAATCGAAATCGTCCTGCTATGCGACGTATCTGCACTCATGCCATCCGCCTGTCAGCGTTACCAGAAGATGATTTGCAAAATGACGAAGATCACCAGCACCACTGCGCCCCAGAATGCCGGACGATGGAACAGGGAAACGTGCTCCTCGTGCGGTATTTCCGTGGCGCCATACACCAGACCTTTCAATTCCTCGACCGGCCGGGGCCTGGTCAGCAGGCTGACCGCCACCGTCACCAACGCGCAAATAAGACCCGACCACAGCGCCCGGTACATGTTCTCGGCCATGTCTTTCGCGTGCGGCGACATGGCGATGTAGCGCAGCGCGGAGTGATCCACCTTCACCCACCCCCACATTCCTATGGAAGAGAGTGTTCCCGCCAGCAGTCCCCAGAATCCGCCGGCCTTCGTGGCGCGTTTCCAGAGCATGCCCAGCAGAACCGTTCCAAACAGCGGCGCGATGAAGAAGCTGAACAGCGCCTGCACGTAATCCATGATGCTGTGGAACTGCATGACCAGGTATGCGGTGCCGATGCTGACGATCACGCCGACGATGGTGCACCAGCGGCCCATTCTTACCTGCCCCTCGTCGCTCAGGTTCTTGTGCAGGAGCGCGCCGTAAATGTCGTACGTCCAGACGGTGGCGAAGGCACTCACGTTCCCGGCCATGCCCGACATGAATCCCGCGATCAGCGCGGTCACGCCCAAGCCAAGCAGGCCCGGGCCGCAATAGCGAGCCAGCATCAGCGGCAGCACTTCGTTGTAGCTGTGCCCGCCGGTCGCGACCGCCACGTCTTCGCCCGTGAGCTTGAACGGAAGCACGGCCCAGCCCAGCAGCCCCGGAAGGATCACGATAAACGGCACGCACATTTTGAAAGCCGCGCCGATGATGGGCGCCATCTTGGCCGCACGCAGGTTATGCGCCGAGAGAACGCGCTGGACCACCAGAAAATCGGTCGTCCAGTAGCCCATGGCGATGACCGCGCCCAACCCGAAGACGATGCCGGTCCAGTGAATGCCCATGGGATTGTCGGCCGCCGACCCCATCGTTCCCCACATGTGGACGTAAGCCTCGCCCGCGTTTGCCACCACGCGAGCGCGCAGTCCCGATATGCCCCCAGCCTCCACCAGCCCGAGAATGGGAATCAGCAACGCCCCCGCCCAAATCAGCACGAATTGCAGTACTTCATTAAAGATCGCCGAACGCAGCCCGCCCAGGGCCACGTAAATCGCCACCGTAATGGAGGAGACCCAGATGCTGAAATGAATGTCCCATCCCAGGATGACTTTCATCACCAGCGCCATCGAATACATATTGATGCCGCTCATCAGCACGGTCATGAAGGCGAAGCAGATGGCCGACAACGCGCGGCTGGGCTCGCCGAAGCGCAGTTTCAAATAACCCGGCACCGAGTGCGTCTTCGAGATGTAGTAGAAGGGCATCATCACCAGGCCCAGAAACACCATGGACGGGATGGCGCCAATCCAGTACCAGTGCGCGGCCAGAATGCCGTACTGATAAGCCGACGCCGCCCAGCCCATCAGTTCCAGCGATCCCAGGTTGGCCGACAGAAAGCTCAACCCGGCGATCCAGGCGGTCATTTCCCGGCCCGCGAGGAAGAAGTCTTCGCTGGTATTGGCGCGGCCCTTGAGGTACATCCCGATGGCCAGCACCAGCGCGAAGTAGAAGGCGATGATGACCAGGTCAACCGGCGACAGATGCACCAGCGTGGAGGAGGAACCCAGCCTGAGGAAAGCGGGAATCATTGCGTTTTGACCTGTCCGTAATAGGCGTTGCGGCCGTGCTTGCGCAGGAAGTGCTTGTCGTGCAATTCGCGCGCCAGCGGCCGGGTTTCAGCATGAACTGCGAGCGTGTGGCACGCCATGCGCGCCACATATTCCAGAATGACTGCGTTGTGGGCAGCTTCGGCCGCGCTCGGGCCCCAGCAGAACGGAGCGTGTCCGGCCACCAGCACCGCCGGAATCGCATCCGGGTCGAGATTGCCGAATCTGCGGCAAATCGCGACTCCGGTTTCCTGTTCATAGTCGCCGGCAATCGCCGCCGCCGACAATCGTTCTGTGACCGGTACCGGACCGTGAAAATAGTCCGCGTGGGTTGTGCCGAAACAAGGAATCGGTTGCTCTGCCTGCGCCCAGGCGGTGGCAAATTCGGAGTGGGTATGGGCCACGCCGCCAATGTTCGGGAAATGCTTGTAGAGCTCCAGATGCGTAGCCAGGTCCGACGAGGGGCGAAGCGTTCCCTCCACGATTTTTCCCGTGAGATCGGAAATCACGATCTGCGCCGGCGTCAGTTCCTCGTAGGGGACACCGCTGGGCTTGATGGCTACCAGTCCCTCATTGCGGTCCATTCCGCTGGCATTGCCGAAGGTATACAGAACCAGCCCCCGCCGCACCAGTTCGAGGTTGGCTTCGAGGACCTGTTCGCGCAGCGTTTTCAGCAGCATGGAGCGGTCACCATCTGGGAAGCGAAAATCCAGCCCGAAAAGGCTTCCGGTAAACGTTTACAATAACTGCTCATTTAACCGGAGCGGGCCGGGTTTGTCAAAGTCTGAACCCAGTCGGTAGTGTCCTGATTCGCCTTTCTTCACCACGGAGGCACGGAGTCACAGAGAAGACCTCGAAACCTGTAAAAGCCAGGAACGGAGAAGCTTGCCAAGCAGTTGGGTTTCTCTGTGTCTCTGTGACTGTGTGGTGAAAGAACTAAATCAGGACATTACCAACCAGGGGGTAGTGGGCCGCTGTGAAACTGAAACCCTACCCCGATTCTTCCACACCTTTCTCGATGGCAATGGTCACTCGTCACAGACCCGGCTGCGCCCGATGTGGACAATTCCAGTCGTGACCCCGGATGCCCTAACCCGCACCTTGCAGGAATTTCTCGGCGAAGCCTCGGGCGGGGTGGTGCTGGAAGACGGCGCCGTGGCTTTCGATTTGCAGCGGGCCAGGTACTCGATTTCGGGCGAGTACAACAAGTGCCTGCTGCATTTGTGGTCGGCGGAACGGAACACGGTGCGGCGGGTGCTCGACGCCGAGCTGAAGAACGGGACGCTGCGGCTGGCGGTGCAGCGGCTGGGGCAGGCGCGTCCGACGAAGCTGGAAATCTGCCGGGAGCGCGACCGGCGGTCGCCGTCGGCCAAGAAAGCCGCGCGGGCGAGCTACGAGCAACGGCTGAGACGCGCGCTGGAGCGCCACTTTCCCGGATTTGTGATCTCGCGGCTGACCAGCAGCATTGATCTGGAGAAGTCGTTTGGCCCCATTTATGCGCGGGGACTGCTGCGCCGGGGACAGTCAGTCTACGCGGTGTTAGGGGTGAACGAGAAAGAAACGCAAGCATCCATTGATGCGGCGCTGACCTTCGGGATCTTGTGGCTGGATGTTTGCCGACAAAATCCAACGTCATATCACTCATCGGGAAGTGCGTATGTCGAAGGGCTGCATCTATTTGTACCGGCGGGAAGTTCGGTGCTGGTGCGCGAGCGCATGGCTAATCTCAACCGGGCCGCGGCCAAATGGGGTTTGTTCGAGCTCGACGAGCGCCACGATGCGCTGGTCGAAATAGACTGCTCGGATCGCGGCAACGTGGCCACACGACTGGTGCATGCGACCAACCAAGCCGCGGCGCTCGAAAGATTCACCGAGTCGATCGCGAGAATCCGGGCAATCTTGCCCAATTGCGAAGTTGCGGTGCTGTCAGCGGCCGAGATTGCGTTCCGCTGGCGGGGGCTCGAGTTTGCCCGGGCGCGCATGGGAGCCGAGGCGGTCACCTTCCGCAGCAGGCAGGAAATCGTGTTTGGCGTGGGCGCGGAGGAGCGGGTTCTCGAGGACCGCAATTGGGCTTTCTTTGTGGAGTTGCTGGCGGCGGTGCGCGACACGCGGCACCCGTACGGCCCGCGGCAGCACCCGCTGTTCCGCATGCATCCGGAGCGCTGGCTGGAGTCGCTGGTAGTCAACGACGTGAGCGTGGTGGAGGAGCGGCTGGAATCTCAGGTGCTGTACTCGCAGGTGCCGGCGTTCTCCGCTGCGGACCGCGCCATGATTGACGTTCTGACCATCACGCGAGATGGCCGGCTGGCCGTGGTCGAGCTCAAAGCCGACGAAGATATCCACCTGCCGCTGCAGGGGCTGGATTACTGGTCGCGTGTGGCATGGCACCATGCCCGCGGAGAATTTCCCCGCTTCGGATATTTTTCGCAACGCGAATTATCGGCAGAGCCGCCGCTGCTCTTTCTGCTGGCCCCGGCGTTGCATGTGCATCCCGCGACCGACGTGCTGTTGCGCTACATCGCACCCGAGATCAAGTGGGAATTTGTAGGGATTGACGAGCGCTGGCGGGAAGGCGTGAAGGTGGTGTTTCGCAAGAGGGCAGGACTACGAACGGAGTTTCGCTTGCCGGTGGCAAATTGAGGGCGGTGCCCTGGAAGGTCTTTAACCACGGGTGACACAGGGGAAAGTTCCCTATCAGTTAGGACTCAGAGAAAGTCCCACCCTTCGACCTCGCACCGCCTAGCGGCGCCGCTACGCTCAGGGCAGGCTGTCTCGCAAAAGCGGCGAGACGTGGGGCACCCGCTGTCCCCACTAAGCCAGTCTCGCATCCCCCTACTGGTGTTGCGGGGTATATGCGGCTGGGGCTGGGGCTAATTTGTCGTCGGTGCCAATGGCGTCGCCCGAGAGAATCAGCTCCACCCGGCGGTTCTGCTGCCGGCCTTCCGGAGTATCGTTCGAGGCGATGGGATCGGTTTTGCCGAAACCGCGGGCTACGATCGAGCCGGCCTGAATTCCCTGCTGCACGAAATAGTCGCGCACGGATTCGGCGCGGCGCTCGGAGAGATTCTGATTGTATTCGTCGCCGCCCACGCTGTCGGTGTGTCCTTCGACAGCCAGATGCAGGCTGGGATAGGCAAGCACGATGCCGGAGACCTTGGCCAGACGCTCACGCGCGCCGGGAAGAAGTTCATAGCTGCCACTGCGGAAAAGAACGTCGGACATATTGGCGATGAGTCCGCGGGCGGAGTCGCGCGTGGCCAGAACCTGGTTGAGCTGCTGCAGGAGGCGGGCGCGGAGTTCCGCTTTTTCCTGCTCGGCCTGCTGGCGAAGGCTTTCTGCCTGCTGGCGAAGATTTTCGGATTGCGCTGCCGCAGCTTTGGCCTTTTCGGTCTCGGCAGCGAGGGCTTGCTGCTGAGCCACAGCTTCGGCTTTGGCCTTCTCCGCCTCGTCTTTCTGGCGCGCGGCTTCCTGCGCGGCAGCCACGGCTTCGGCCTTGGCTTGCTCCGCTTCGGCCTTGGCTTGCTCGGCCTGCTGGCGGGCGGCTTCGGCATCGGCGCGGCGCTTGGCTTCAGCGTCAGCGTCAGCGCGGGCCTTGGCTTCGCGGGCGGCAGCGGCCGCCTGAGCTTCCTCTTCCGCCTTCTGCTTCACTGCCATGAGGCGAGCTTCTTCGGCGGTCTCCGTGGCTTCCTTGGCGGCGGCTTCCACGGCGGCTCGGTTCTGCTTCTGGCGGTAGAGATCCTCGGCGTGCATCAACTGCTGGCCGGCCTTGGAAAGGATCGAAGCGGCATATTTGTCTGCCGCGGCGATGTGCGCGATGCGGACCGCGTTGCGCGCTTCAAACAACTCCAGCGGCGTTTTCGAGTCGATGCCGAAAATTGCCCCCTCGATATGAGCGTTGGTGGAACTGTAAGTTCCACGCGTCACCAGTTCATACCTGGCGTCGATGTTTTCGGTCGCCGCCCCGCTGATCGAGACGCTCTCCATCACCACCATGTTCCCGGGCTGGGTGACGGCGAAGTACGGCTCGGCGGTCACGATCATGCCGAAAGTCTGAAGATCGGTGAAAGCTTTGAGCTGGGCGCTGCCGCGGTGGTCGAGATAAACCTCGCCCAGGTTCACCGGGCGTCCCTGGGGCGAAACCGCCCACAAAACGTACGTCAGATATTCGAGGCCGAATTTGGTGGCGTCTTCCACACCTTGAAACTTGGCGTCGATTTCAAAGTTGATCTTCTTACCGTCGACCTTGGCTTCGCCCGAGGCACCCTGCAGCAGATCGGTTCCGCGAAAATCGATCTTGGTCGATCCGCCCTGCAGTCGGTAGTGCATTGCCTTGGTTGTGCGCGACACGGTGGCTACTGGCATCGCCGCGGAGGACGTTGCCGTTGTGGTCGCAGGGGCGGTCTGCGTTTGCCCCGCCGCAAGTGCGGCGGCGGCGAAGACGATGATGGCCAGAGACAGTTTTTTCACGACGCTTCTCGATCCGGGGGAGAACTTAGAGATTCTTAACCATCTATATGTTGCGGGATACGAACGCGAATGAAAAGTTCAGGAAGGGATGGGCCTTTGGTAACCGAAGAAAACAAGCGCTCCAGCCGCGGCGATGGCGATAGGTGCGACAGGCAGCGAGTCCGTTTCTTGTCTGGACTCGGGCCGCTCCCGCCAAGCTACCTGGGCTGAAAGTGAAGTTCTACGATTTCTTTGGTTTCGTGCGGTGCCGGTACCCACCTCCAGTGCAAAACAGCATCCTGCGCAGCCTTGACCAGAACCGGATTCCCGCCGAGAACCTCGATTGTTTTCGCCGCGCCATCAGGCGTGACCGTCACGCGCAACTTGGCAACGCCCGCCAGGTGCATTCTGCCCGCCAACTCGGGATAGACAGGCACGATGCGCGTCGTAACCGCGCGAGCGCCGCCCTCCGCCTGCTCTTGCGCGAGACACGGCCACACACAGATCGCCAGGATGGCGACTGCTAAATGACGACGCATGGACTGAACCCTGGCAGAAGTGTAGCGGCGTTCCCTGCGATAGAGGAAATGACGAAAGTCACGCGACCAGTCGGCTGCGGTCGGGGTCGGCCTCACGGCTGTTCGCGCACAGCACCACCCGAAGCGGCATCACTTCGCGGTGAAATCCGCGAACGATGCGGTTTTGCCGATGTAAATCCGCAAAGTGCAGCGGGCGCCCACGTGGGCAAACGCTACTTCGAGCGCGTCACTGGACTGGGCGACCTGGTCGGTCTCCATAGTCGCGCGGGCAATGTCCTGCTTCTCATCGTAGGCCGCGCCCGGCGTGACGTTCTTGTTGACCACCAGCGTCCAGTGATCGCGCGCGGGAATGGGATAGACCGTGTAGGCGCCGATGGGAATCGTGGAGCTGCCAAGCATGAGCTGCGCCTCGGTGAATAAAGTCATCGGAGTGCCGCCGGGACTCCATGGCTTACCGTTGGCGACCTTCTCTCTGGCGGTCACTGGGTTGTAGCGGATATACACCTGGCGTCCGTCTTCCAGATTGCAGCTGGTTGTGGAACCTGGAGGATTACCCGCTTGCGCTGAAAGCCAGGGGACCCACAATAACGATATGAGTAGCGATATGAGCACAGCTCTCCAGACAATAGGGGCAGACATAGTTGGAAAGCCTCCGCGCAAAAGTGTAGCTCCGGAAGGGGTGGCAGGGGAAGCGATTTGGTGGCCGGCCTTGATCGGGGCCCGGCACGGTCCCGTTCGGTGCTGGTCTTCGGTGACGTTTCCGAGGGGCCGGGTGGTTGTTACCGTCACTGCCAGGTACCAGTGCGTCCGGTACCGAGCTGGGACCAATCAAGCGAGGCTAACCGATGGGGAAGACTAGGCTCAGAATTCTTTATGGCGAAGGCAATGATGAAACTCTGAAGGCGCAGGCCGCAGGAATCGAGAAGGCCGGGCACACGGTGCAGCAGGCCGTCGGACGGAAAGGCGTGGAGGAGGCAATCAGGAAGAGCGCGTTCGACCTCGTCATACTGGGAGCCACGCTCACCCGGAATGATCGGCATCATCTTCCCTATATGGTGAAGAAGGCCAGCGCCGAGACCAGCGTGCTGGTGATGCACGCCGACGGCAGCCGGCATCCCTATGTGGACGCATGCACCGATACCGGCGCGAGCCTGGAGACAGTGCTGACCCGCATCGAAGGCATGAAGATCGCCGGGATGATGCCGGCAGCGGCAGCGGCGGGGGCAGGAAAGTAGCCCAGTTGCCAGTTGCCAGTTCCCAGTTCAAGGGCGGCCTCAGCGGCCGCCCTTCTTGTTTTGCGGACTTGTTCTGACGGACCGGGAACCAACAGAGATACGAATCAAGATTCGCAACGGTGGAATTGCCAGCGGTTTTTTCTGCGTCCGCCTCGCCCAGCGCTGCCCCTTCGCAGCGCGAAGTGGAATTTTGGAAGGCCAGACGACTTGCCTACGCCAGATTATATTGCGGCCTGCAGCTACGGAATCGTTCGCGGGGCGGGCATGCCGGCCGACTTGTAGTCCTTGGGAAAGACGACCAGGCAGCGGCGCATGCCCTCGCCCTGGCTTTCGGTCCGCAGGTCGGCCTCATCGCGCAAGGCAAGGTGCACAATGCGGCGCTCGCGCGACGACATCGGACTGAACTCATACGGCGTTCCCGTTTTGCGCACTTTCTCCGCCGCCACGGCAGCGGCGGCGCGCAATTCCTGGATGCGCATGGAGCGATGATTCTGGCAGTCGAAGCAAACCTTCTCGTGCTCGCCCGAAGGCAGGCGGAGCATCTCCAGCGCCAGCAGTTCGAGCGCCCGCAGCAGTTCTCCTCCCCGGTCGAGCAGCAGCGCGGAGTCGGGGCCGGCAAGATCCACCAGAATCTCCGGGCTCTCCCAGTCGCGGTTCTCCGGAACAGGCGGGTCCACCACGATGCGGTATTTCAGCCGGAGTCCACCGTGCGTGACCACGGCCTGAAGAAATGTGTTGATCTTGTTGGCGGCAGCGATTTTGTCGGGAATGGGCATGAGTTCAGCTCCTAGCTGCTAGCTCAAGTCTTCTCATGACAGCGGTTTCATCCTGGTCTCAAATCCAAAAGTGACGCGAATTGTTTCGAGCCAAGCTAATAGCTAGAAGCTAGCAGCTACTTCTCCTTCTTGCGCGCGCGCTTCTCCATGAGTTCGCGCATCTCGCGGCCGAGCTTGGTGCGGTTCATCACCGATTGCTGGGCGATCGAAATCAGGTTGCTCTCCGCGTAATACAAGTTCAAGCCCGCGGGCAGGCGGAAGAAAATGAAACCCATGAAGAGGGGCATCATCACGGTCATCATTCTCTGCTGCGCCGGATCCATGCCCGCTTGCGGCGTCATCTTCTGCACCAGCAGCATGCTGACCACCATGAGCACCGGCAGCACAAAGGGGAACGGTTCTGCCGCCGACAAGTCATGGATCCAGAGCCAGTGGGCGTGACGCAGGTCGAGAGCGGCTCCCAGCATGCGGTAGTAGGCGATGAGAAACGGCAGCTGGATCAGCATGGGCAGGCACCCGCCCGCTGGATTGACGCCTTCTTTCTTGTAGAGAGCCCCAATCTCTTCGTTCATCGCGGCCTTGCGCGGATCGCGCAGGCTGTACTTCTTGTACTTTTCCTGGATCGCCTTGATCTGGGGTGCAACCCGCTGCATCTTCAGCATGGACTTCATCTGCGTGATGCGCAGCGGCAGAAGAGCGATGGTGATGACAAACGTCTGAAATACGATGGCCCAACCCCAGTTGGCGACGACGTGACGGTACGTCCACTTCAGCCACAAGAAGAGCGGCTTGGCGATTATGCCCCACCAACCAAAATCGATCAGGCCGTTGAGATCGTTGTCGGCGCCCGATACTCCGGGAACCGAAATTTTCTCGAGCACTTCCAGCTCTTTCGGCCCGACGAACACGCGCTCGGAGGTGGGACCGTGCAAGTTGCCCACCGCAGCCCCGAGCACGTTTACATTTATCGTTTCTTTGGAGTCCGCTTTCTCGGGATCCCGTGGGACCGGCATCAGACTGTGCAGCGTCACCATCGTGGCCGCGGCCGGATCGTCAGGAATGAACACGGCAGCGAAATATTGATCCGTCGGGCCGGCCCAGTGGAAGGGTCCCGGCACGGTAGCGCCGCCCACTACCTGCGCGCATTTCGAGAACAGCGAAAATCCGCATCGCGCGGGTACGCGCTGGATGTTCTTGTTGTACTGGTAGTCGACGAGACCCGCGGCGTAAAACGCGGGCGTGGTCTGATCGCCGAATCCCGAAGGCCATGCCGGGAACGCAGCCACAGAACTGCCTTTGTACGTCACCGCGGTTTCAACGTTGACAACATAGCTGTGGTCAAAACCGAAGGTCTTGCGGACAACAAGATCCTGGTCGGCGTATTCGAAGGTGATGGTGGCCGGAGCGGTGAGCTTGCCTTCCTGCACAGTCACGTACAGCGCGGAGCTGAGTCTACTGCGCAGGGATTCGTCATAAGTCCACAGCGAAAGCGGGTAGCCGTATTGCGCTGCGGCTTTGGCATTGACCAGATCCTGCGGCTGGCCGGTTTCGTTGTCCCACTTTTTCAGCAACCAGGATTTGACCTGCGCGCCGCGGTTGGTAAACGTGATGCGGTAGAGATCGTTCTCAATAACGGTTTCGGCTTCGCTCGCCGCTTGCTTCGTGACCGTGGGCGCAGGCGCACGGGTCGGTGCGACGGCTGCGGGCGCAGCCGCAGCCGTGGGCGCAGGCTGCTGTGGCGTGCTCTGGGCTTGCTGCGGCTGGGCTGGCGGCTGAGGCATGAACTTTTTCAGCAACGGCTGAAACGCCAGCATGATCACGAACATTACGAGAAAAATGAGAAGGAAGCGGCGCTCGTTTCCCGGTTCGAGTTGCGGATTTCGATATTCGGCCAAAGTTAGAGTTCCTCAATCGCGCCGTGATATGAAGCGGGCGTCCTGGATTGCCCCTCGCTCGAACCATCCCCGCGCTTCACCACCGGGTCGTACCCACCGCGGACAAAAGGATGGCAGCGCAGAAGGCGGCCTATTGCCATCACGCCTCCGCGCAGCACGCCATAACGCTCTACCGCTTCCATCGCGTACTCCGAGCAGGTGGGAACGTAGCGGCACGCCGGTGGGAGCGCGGGCGATATCGACCACTTATAGGCTCGCAAAATTCCGAGCACGACGAGTTGGGCGAAGCGACGCATTTTTGCGCTTTCAGGCTTTCGTTTTCCCGTCTCCGGAACCCCGATCTTCCGGCGCATCCGTTGACTTCTGCTGCTTTCCTTTCAGCTTCTCTTCTATGACTACGAAGGCCCGGCGCACTTCGTTCACCACCGCTTCGAAGTCGGCGGTCAGCAACGACTTCTTGGGGTTAATCACAACGTCGACGCACGTGCCCGCGAGTGGCCGAGCCAGCCGCACCGCTTCGCGCAGGCGGCGCTTGATGCGGTTGCGTTGAACCGCGCCGCCCAGGGCGCGCCCCACCGTGAATCCGATGCGCAGGCCCGGCGTCAGGCGGTTCTGCGTCTGGCTTGCCGTCGCCTCCTGCCGCGCCAGGTAGAACGCGGTCAGGGAAGCGGAAAAGTGCCGCCGGCCCAGCTTGTACACGCGCTCGAAATCCGCATGGCGCAACAGGCGCATGCTGCGGGGAAAGCCCGCCCGGCTGGCTGGCGGCCTGACGCCCCGATCCCGTTCTTCCCCAGGTACGCCGGCGGTCACGGTGTTGATCAATTTCAGACAGCTTCACGCTGGACGCGGACCACTCGCTCCGCGCCAGGCAACATTATTCACGGAAACCTGGTTTTACCGAGACCCGTTTGCGCCCCTTGGCGCGGCGGCGGGATAAAACTTTCTGGCCGCCCTGGGTCTTCATGCGCGTGCGAAATCCATGCTTCTTGGATCGCTTGCGCCGGTTCGGTTGGAATGTACGCTTGGGCATGAAAAGTAGCTGCTCCTGACTGGTTCGAGCCTCTCAAGACAAACTATGAGTATAAATCACCAGCGGCGTGAGCGCCAAACACGCAGGCGCAATCAATCCTGCCTTCGGCGCTAGCAACTCCCGCTCACCGATTGTCCGCACACCGTCCCTGTTACCGTGCAGCCAGTCTGGGAAGTCGAGTTCAACGTCAGCGATACTTTGATCGTGCAGCTTCCTGACGGATTGGGTCCGTACGAGATCTCTCCGGCTTCCGCAGCCGTTACCGGAAACTGTACCTCGCTCCCCGTGAAGTTGATCTCGGTCGCCACCGTGACATTCGGATCTCCGTTAATCGTCAGGTTGGAAACCGAGCAATTGGTCGGCGTGATCGTGAGTGTCGTGCTGTCCGATCCATCCCCGGAATTGTTCAGGGTGAAGTCGAAAGCACCCGAGACGCCGATCGTTCCTCCGCCGGGGCATGCTCCGCTATAGGCCACCGGTATATTGCAACTCGTCCCACTCGCGCTGGTCACGCAGCTAGACGACTGGTCGGGATGAATGTCGCCCACGACAGCCGACAGATTCTGCTGCGCGCTGCGCTCGACACTCGCGCCCCCCGACGCGGCACTCGACAGAGCGCTCTCGACTGCCGTCACAAACTCATGCGACATTGCCTCGGCCTGGGCCTGCGATATGTTGTTGCTTCTGGAACCGCTGCCGCACCCTCCGCACCATGCCAACAGCAATGTGATCGCCGCCGCGCAGCATAAAGCCTCCAACTTCTTCGTCCGCATCATGGCAACCTCCCTGGACCACGAAGACCACGAATAGTTATCGTATACCGGAAGCTCATCCGGGGGTTCAACCCGTTCACAATGCTTGCGCGATCCTTTGCACCGTCTGCGCGGCAGTTACCAGTGCGGCACTTGACAGCAGCGTCGGAACGAGCGCTGAATATGGCGTTCGCGGAAAAATTCCAGCCGAAGATTTCCACACAACAAAAAAAATTGTGCTAGTATGCCGATCTGGTCCTGCTTTTGAAAAAATTTTCTGTTTTGTTTGCACCGGCGCAACGTAAACAACATTCCGCAGTAAACTGACGGAAGCGACTTCGTAAAGCGGCGTTTTTTTAAGAACAGGCGCTCTCAAACCAGCCGCCGGGGCGCCACGGCGAGCATTCAAACTATGTCAGTTCCGAGCACAACTCTTTCCCCTAATCCGTGGGCGCGCATTCTGGATGCGTTGGAAAAGAAGATCAACCGCCACTCCTACGACACCTGGCTGAAACCCACCCGTTACAGCCACACCAGCGGAGGAGTTTTGTTCGTGCGGGTTCCAACGGTTGAGTTCCGCCACGCCGGCGACAAGTACGCCGACCTGATCCAGGAAGCCATCGACAATCTGGGCCTGGGCTTCAACGATGTGAAGTTTGTGACCCCGGAGGACGATCCAGCGGCAACCACAGTGCGGCACGATGGCGGACTCTCCGCCGCTGCCCCCACCGCCGGCCCGTCGCAAAGCCGCTTCGACTGGGATGGCGCCGCCCAGCTCAATCCTCGCTACACCTTCGACGCCTTTGTGATCGGCAGCGGCAACCAGTTTGCTCATGCTGCCTGCCAGGCGGTTGCGGAACGTCCGTCCAAGGCCTACAACCCGCTCTTCCTATACGGCGGCGTGGGCATGGGCAAGACGCACCTGATGCAGGCCATTGGACACGAGATCAAACGGCGCATGCCGCAGGCCGCCATCTGCTACGTATCGAGCGAGAAGTTCACCAACGATATGATCAACTCGCTGCGCTACGACAAGATGACCAGCTTTCGCGACAAGTTCCGCAATGTCGATGTGCTGCTCATTGACGACATCCAGTTTTTGGCGCAGAAAGAGCGCACCCAGGAAGAGTTCTTTCATACCTTCAACGCGCTGCACGAGTCGATGAAGCAGATCGTGATCGCCAGCGACCGCTCACCCAAGGAATTGGCGGAGATCGAAGATCGGCTGCGCAGCCGCTTCGAGTGGGGACTGATTGCTGATATTCAGCCGCCCGATCTCGAGACCAAAGTCGCCATCCTGCAGAAAAAAGCGGAACAGGAGAAAGTCACTCTGCCCACCGATGTTGCGCTCTACGTTGCGTCCAACATCCGCTCGAACGTCCGGGAACTGGAAGGTGCCCTGATTCGCCTGGTTGCCCACTCCTCGCTGATCGGCGCAGAGATCACGCTGCCCTATGCGCAGCAAGTTCTGAAGAACTTCATTGATTCGCAGGCCCGCAAAGTCACCATCGAGTCCATTCAGAAGATGGTTGCCGAGCAGTTCGGCCTGCGGCTAGTCGAGATCAAAGCCAAGAACAATTCGCGGGCGATTGTCTATCCCCGCCAGATTGCCATGTATCTTGCCAAGCATCTGACCGAGGCGTCACTCCCGGAAATCGGACGTCAATTTGGCGGTAAGCATCACACCACTGTGCTGCACTCGGTCGAGAAGATCGAGGAGGCCCGCAAGAACGACAAGGATTTGAACAGGCTGGTCAACAAATTGACCGAGCAATTAGGCGGATAGAATCAGGCGGCACATAACTTTTCCACCAAACCGTCTGGTCTTCCTTACGCAGCCCATGTGAACCGGATGTGGAAGTTGTGCAAGGAACGGCGAAAATCAGATGGCCGGAAAGATTATAGTTGCTGCTCCAAAGCGCACGGGGCTGATTTCGAACATCAGGGCCTAAGCAGAAACCCCATGAAACAAGATTGTTAGCTCAGTTTTCCACTTCTGCAGAGGCCCTACTGTTACTGCTGGTTTTATAGGTTTTGATTTTGATATAAGAGTAAGAACCGAAGTAGCAGGAAGTTGCAGGGGAGATGGAGTCTATGCCGGTGGAAGCCGCTGTTGCCACGGGGACAATGGAAATCACGGTCAGCAAGTTTGAACTGCTGCGGGAATTGACTGCGACGCAGGGAGTAGTTGAGCGCAAGACGACGATTCCAATCCTTTCCAACTATCTGTTTGAGGCAAGTGGCGATCGGCTGTCGCTGACTGCCACCGATCTTGATCTCAGCCTGCGCACCTCGTGTAACGCTAAAGTCAAGAAAGAAGGATCGTGCACCGTTCCGGCCCGGAAACTTCATGACTACGTGAAACTGCTTCCCGATGCTGATATCACCATTAAATTGCTGGAAAATCATTGGGTCAGCATTCGCTGCGGCCGCTCCAACACGAAGATGGTGGGGATGGCAAAATCCAACTTCCCCAGCCTGCCGGCATTTCCCAGTGCAGGAGTAGTGACTATACCGGCGCAGGTACTGCGTGGGCTGATTGCGCGCACGGGATTCGCGATTTCCAGCGAGGAATCACGCTATACGCTGAACGGCGCGCTGATGCTGTTGAAGCCTGAATCCATCACCATGGTCGCCACCGATGGCCATCGCCTGGCCCATTGCGAGCGCAGCGGCGGCAAGTTTGAGGGTGTCTCGGGCGAGATGAAAACCTTGGTGCCGAAGAAGGCAATGGACGAACTGAAGTCGCTGCTCGACTCTACCGATTCCGAGACCGTAGAGTTCGCCAAGGACGAATCTACCCTATTTTTCCGCATCGGATCGCGCCTGCTGACTTCCCGGCAGCTCACCGGCCAATTCCCCAATTACGAAGCGGTCTTGCCCAAAGACAACACCAAGATCGTTCCCCTGAACGCCGATGAGTTGAATTCCGCCATTCTGCGCGTGGCCCAATTCGCCGATGAGCGCTCCCGCGCCGTGCGCCTGCGTCTGGAAAAGGGTGAGGTAAAGATTTCGGCGTCATCGACCGAGGCCGGCGAGTCGGAAGACACGCTCGAAGCGGCGTACACCGGCGAACCGCTCACCATCGGCTTCAATGCCCAATACCTGGTGGAGTTCCTCAAGGCCGCGGGAAGCGCCGAAGTGCGGCTGGAACTGAAAGATTCGCAGTCCGCCGGCCAGCTCCGCCCCGCCGAGGGCGACGACTACAAGTACCGCTACATCGTGATGCCGATGCGGATCTGAGGCTACCCCGCCCTTCACCAAATTTCCTCTGGCTGTCTCGCCTGCGAGCGAGTACACTGCCCTGTTTCGACAATTCTTCAACGGAGGTGGGCTATTATGACGCCCCGTTTCCTGGCAGTCCTCATCGCTCTGACTATACTCATCGGATGTTCCATAACAACCAACCAACCCAGCCAACCCGAGGCATCGCAACCGGCAGTCAAGCAACTGACCCTTTACACGGCCAAGGACTGCTTCAGCAGCATGGTGAACCTGGCGCAGCGCTGGGATCCCGGCGCCATGCCCTTTCACATGGAATCGGAGTTCAACACCGAGACCACCGGTCAGGATGGAAAGGCTACGGTCTGGCGCGGGTTCTTTGCCTCACGCACCCGCGGGACGATGAAGACGATTGCCTGCTCCGGCAGTTACCTGCCCTCGTCTCCGGCCCGCGGCTTCACTGACAGTCCGGAGACGCCCTATGCTCCGAACATTCCCGCGCTCATGTTCGACCCATCGTATCTTCTCACCGACTCGGACAAGGCCTTCACCGCAACCCTCGACCACGGCGGCTCAGCCCTGATCAAGAAAGACCCGAAGCAGCCGGTGATTTATTCCCTCGACTGGGAGCCGAAGAAGAAACAACTCCAGTGGTTGGTAATCTACGGTAAGACCGGAGCCGACCGGCAGGGTTTAGCTGTGGTCGACGCCAGGACCGGGGCATTCATCGGCGCTAAGTAGCCTAGACCGAAGACCGATTGGACGCACCACACCGTGCTCTCAGCGCGACGGCTGAGGTCACGCCAGACTTGGCAGGGCTTGACCTCTCAACCCTGCTGCCTTACATTACCGTCCAATTCAGTTTCAGAGGAGTGTTGTCATGCTCGACGGTTTCAAGAAATTCATCCTGCGCGGGAATGTGGTGGATATGGCGGTGGGCGTGGTGATTGGCGCCGCATTTGGCGGCGTAGTCACGGCACTGACCAAAGACTTGCTGACGCCGCTGATCGCAGCAATAGTGGGCAAGCCTGATTTCTCTGCCCTCCACTTCACCATTAACGGGAGCCTGTTTCCCGTGGGCGACTTCATCAATACCTGCGTCTCGTTTCTGCTCATCGCTGCCGCCATCTATTTCTTTGTGGTGACGCCCGTGAACGCGCTGGTGGCGCGCATGCGCAAGGATCCGGCGCCGGCTGACCCGACCACCAAGAAGTGCACCGAGTGCCTGAGCGAGATTCCCATTGACGCGCGCCGCTGCGCGCACTGTGCCCAGCCCCAGGTAGGCAAGGCGGCCTAGATGAGCACGAAGCGACGATTGAAGCGGACGGTTCTGAGTGCGGCGTTATGGTTTGGTGCCTTAGGCTCGTGCGTGAGTGCGCTGGCTCAAGACTCTGCCAAACCGCCGGAGAGTCCGGCGTCCCAACCGGCCGAAGCGACTGCTCCCGCTAGGGTACAGCTCTCCCAGAAGGAGATGAAGAAACTCTTCGTCAAGAGAGTGAAGCCCGAGTATCCGCCATTGGCAGAGCAGGCGCGGATCGTTGGCAGGTGCATGGTGCGGGTTGTCATCGGGGCTGACGGGAATGTCCGCAGTGTAGCGCTGGTCTACGGGCATCCCATCCTGGCGCCCGCAGCAGTTCGAGCGGCGCAAGAGTCGAAGTACCGTCCCTATCTGGTGAATGGTCAACCGGTCGAGGCAGAAGGCGAAGTGGAATATCACATTCCGTATTAGCGGGACACAAGGGCTGTTGGGGTTGCTAAGATGATGGAATGCATCGTGGCCGTCTGCTGTATTACCGCATCTTCCTCGTGATAGTACTCGCCGCGGTGGCTGTTCCGCATCGAATGCCCGCGCAGTCCCCCTCTACATCATCATCATCCGCAAAAACCGCACCGAAGCCAACGGCACCGAATGGATCACAGATGGATCCCGGTTCGCTAACCAACGGTGTCTATCACAACAAGACTCTGGGCTTCACCTGCAAGATTCCCGAGGGCTGGGTTCTGCGTACTGATGAAATGAACGCCCCGAATGAGAACGATGAGAGCTCAGCTCAGCTGCCGGCCGCCGACAAGACAAGCAACGAATCCCAACCCCCGGCAACTTCGAAGAACCCGCAGGCTCCCCCTACTCGTGCCCAAAGCGCACGCGTGCTGCTGGCGGCCTTTTCCCGGCCGCCGCAGGTGCGCGGCCAGGAGGTAAATGCGTCCATCGTGATCGCCGCCGAGCCGGTGGCGACCTATCCCGGCCTGACCGATGCCCTGCAGTATCTCAGTCTTCTGACCGAGGTGGCTCAGGCGCAAGGCTTCACCATGGACGAAGACCCGTACGAAATCGCCATCGGAACCAGGAAGCTGGTGCGCGGCGACTCTCACAAGGACGTGGGAACGCGGGTCATGCGCCAGTCCACGCTGGCCATGCTGCAGCACGGCTATGCCGTGTCGTTCACGGTAATTGCAGGCACGGACGACGACCTCGAGGAGTTGATCGACGGCCTGGATTTCGCGACCGGACGAGCCCAGCCCGCGACCAAGTGAATCCAGCCCCGCCGGAATTTCAAACCGCAGACTTCACCGAATCTTTGATTTCAATTGCGATCCTGGGCGGATGTTCGAGCGTGTTGTGAATCAGGCAGTGATGCACAGACTCTTCCACTCCGGCTCGGTGCCGATCGCTGAGTTCGATGGGGACGTCGATATCGATACGGAAGTTTTCCATTCGGGCGGGATCTTTTACCTTGTCGGCGGTAACGCGGACGCGGGTTCCTTCCGTGGCCAGCTTGTGTTTCCGAAGATATTGCGCGGCATAGAACCCGGCGCACGATCCCAGCGAAGCGAGCAGGAGTTCGGGCGGAGTCATACCTTCGTCGTGACCGCCGTTCTCCGGTGGCTGGTCGCACGCGATGCTATGCTGACGGGCTTTGATTTCAAACTGAACCGCTCCCAGATGCTCGACTGTCACTTCCATGAGGTTCCTCCAAGCAGAATCTTCTTCGGCATTTCACCCACAAGCGCTCGATCCAAATGCGCCCTGACCATCTCACGCGCACGATGCAGGCGTGACTTCATAGCTGCCCGCGAAATTCCGAGCTTGAGCGCGACCTCATCGCCGGGGCGGTCTTCGATTTCGCGCAGCTCATAGACCGAGCGATAGCCCGCCGGCAGCGATGCGATCGCCTCATCGAAAAGCTGTTTCATTTGCCGGCGTGTGGCCTGCGTCTCGGGCCCAGGCTCGTCTGCCGCAATCTCCTGGCCCTCATCCTGCAAGGTCGAGAGCTGAAGCAAGGGCATAAGCGACTCCTGTTCCTTCAACTGCCAGCAAACCCGCCGGGCAATTTGGGCCAGCCACGCGCGAAAAGCCTCCGATTCGCGGAGTTGATCGAGATGGCGGTAGGCCTTTAATAGCGCTTCGATCAGCACATCTTCCGCGTCTTCGCGATTGCCGCAGACGCGAATCATCTGCCGGTATACCGAATCCTTATGTTGCCGCGTGAGAGCTTCGAAATCCGGCGCATCGTGCCCCATGGATACATTGTGTCACTGACGGCGCCGCAATGCTTTCGCCTGGCGTTCTAACGATCCTGCACCGGCCCTGCAACGGGAAAGGCCGGCTTGCAAGAAACCGCCTTTTTGTTCCAGGGCATTTTTTCCAGGAGCATGCCTGTGGGGCATATATCCGTAAGGCCGGCAAAGGTGAGTCCGAGACCGGCGAACCCGCAAAGCAGGACCCACCAATGATTCATGGTTATTGCCAGCAAGCTGCTAGTCAGAACCAGAAGGCCCGCCATCAGTCGAACCTGCCGCTCCAAAGACCAGCGCGCCTTGCTGCAACAAACCAGCGGCAGGCCGGCCTGTCTCCACGCCTTGGTGCCGCCTTCGAGCACGGCGATCTCGCGCTGACTGGAGTCAAGCAGATCAGCCGTCATGCAAGCCCGTTTCCCAGCCTGACAGATGAGCACAACCGGGATGTCAGAGCGAAGATCCTGCAGACGCGATTCCATCTGATCCATGGGAATGTTGACCGCGCCGGGCACGTGTCCGGCGGCAAATTCCGACGGCGAACGGACATCGACAAGCTGGGCCTGCAAAGGCGGATTATCGCGAAACTGAGAGATTGTAATAAATCGGGCCAAAATTCCCCCTTATAAGTGAAATAAGAGAAAGCAAAGAAGTGCTGCCATCAGGGAAGAGCGGCGAATCGAAGGAAAGGATTCAGAGGAAAAAAGAAATTCTTGACTGGCGGGTGCCCCATCCTAACCGCGCTCTTTGCGGTTAGGGTGGGGATTTTCAACTTTAAATGTAGGAATCACTCCAGCGGTTCGGGATGCAGGCTCAGGTCCTTGTCCCCGCGAGCCTTTTTCTCCGCGTACTTCTTCATCCAGGCTTCCCAGCTCCTGCCCGGGGCCGTGTCGCGTCCAGTGAAAGCCAAGCCGCCGATATCGGCGTAGGAAATCGATACCTTTTCATTCGAATTCCTGGGATAGAGCCGGACCACGGAATCCTTCAGCGTGGCCGCTGAGCAGCGGTCGAACAGGTAGCCTTCGATCTTCGATCCGTCTTTGCGCGTGATGGTCACATCGCCGCGATAGTCGAAGGCTTTTTCGAGCGCCAGGCGAAGTTCTTCCTCGCTCGTCAACGTTGGAATCCAGCCCTCCAGCTGTTCGCGCTCAGCGCCGGGAGCGACCTCCAGCGAGTCGGGATTCGCCGCATTCGCATGTGGCGGCGTGGCCTGCGGTGAGGCGTGATCGACGTGCCCGGCTTCTTTGCCTGTCATAAGAAACGGGAAGGGCACGACTTCAGTCGTGCCGTAGATCCTCCTCACCGATCCACGGCTTTAGCCGCTGAGGGAAGCGCTGTCATCCTGAGCGAAGTTGCTGTCCGCGGAGCAGGCGGCAACGCAGTCGAAGGGCCTCGTGCCCGCAAATGCCATCGGCAGCTTCTCAGGGAATCTCTGCCTTGCGCTCCGCCCCTACGCCCGTGTCTCCTGCAGCGTCTCGCTCGTTGTCGCGATCTGCACCAGCGGATGCACCGCCGTCTGCGGCTCTTCCAGCAGACGCAGCGCTTCGTCATCCCGGTAACCTGAGAACAACGTGGCTTTCACCGTGGCCAGGAATCCGCCCAGCGAACTGAACGTCGCGTTCACCGCCGAAGCCTCATAGCCGCTGTGCACCATGCAATTCGCGCACGCCGGGTTGCCCGACTCCGTTCCGTACCTGCTCCACTCCGTCGTCGCCAGCAACTCCGCAAACGTCTCGGCGTAGCCGTCCTGCAGCAGGTAGCACGGCTTCTGCCAGCCGAACACGTTATAGGTCGGCATGCCCCAGGGCGTGCAGGGATAAGTCCTCTTGCCCATCAGAAATTCCAGAAACAGCGGCGACAGATTGAACTGCCAGTTCTTCTTCCGGTTCGACAGGATCGCGCGAAACATCCGCCGCGTCCGCGCGCGCCCGAGGAAATGCTTCTGGTCGGGCGCCTTGTCATAGGAGTAGCCGGGCGACAGCATCATGCCCTCCACTCCCAGTTCCATCATCTCGTCAAAAAACGCGCGCACCGACTTGGGGTTCGCCCCGTCGAACAGCGTCGTGTTGGTCGTGACGCGGAAGCCGCGCCGCAGGGCCTCGCGCATCGCGTCCACCGCAATGTCATATCCCCCTTCGCGGCAGACGGCGAGATCGTGCTCCTCCCGCTGGCCATCCAGGTGCACGCTGAAGGTCAAGTACTTGCTCGGTTGGAACAGATGAATCTTCTCTTTCAGCAGCAGCGCGTTGGTGCACAGATAAATGTATTTCTTGCGCGCGACCAGGCCTTCGATGATCTCCCCGATCTGAGGGTGCATCAGCGGCTCGCCGCCCGGGACCGACACCATGGGCGCGCCGCATTCCTCCACCGCGCGGAAGCATTCTTCCGGGGAAAGATCCTTTTTCAGAATGTGGGCGGGATATTGAATCTTGCCGCATCCGGCGCAGGCCAGATTGCAGCGGAACAAAGGCTCGAGCATCAGCACCAGCGGATACTGCTTACGCCCCGCGAGCTTCTGGCGAACGATATAGCTCGCCACCGTCCACATTTGTGATACAGGAACTGGCATGAATATTCTGGAACCCTCATTGATTCTATCAGGGACAGCTCGCCGCCCGACACCGCAGTCTGCGATGCAGTAGACGAAATCGCTTGCGGCGCGGATAATGCTCTCGTTTCTTCCGCATAGATAACGAGGAGATGCTATGAAACGACGATCCTTTCTGAGATTATCCGGACTGGCAGGACTGGCGGCGGGAATGCCAGCCAAGGGACTGGGCTTGCCCCAGCAGCCTGACGCGAAGACCACCACTCCTGCCCAGGCGGCGAAGCAGCCCGCTTCGCCTGAGACCATTCTGCTGAAAGACTACCGGCCGAAATCCATCTACAAAATTCCGGTCACCGAGGTTCCAAAAGCCAAATATCCGGTCATTGACATGCACTCTCACCCTTACGCCAAGACTCCGCAGCAGATCGATGAATGGGTCCGCAACATGGACGACGTCGGCGTGGAAAAGACGATCATTCTGGCTATGGCCACCGGCAAGGAGTTTGACGAGATTCAGAAGAAGTACGCGAAGTATCCGGAGCGGTTCGAGACCTGGTGCGGACTCGACTTTGCCGGTTTCGACCAAACCGGGTTCGGCCCTGGTGCCGTGAAAGAGCTGGAGCGCTGCAAGCAGGCCGGTGCGCGGGGAGTGGGAGAAATCCACGACAAGGGAAAGGGGCTCAGGTCAGGCAAATCGAGCGCTCCCGGGATGCATCCCGACGATCCGCGGATGGATTCGCTGTGGGCAAAATGCGGAGAACTGGGCATGCCTGTCAGTCTGCACGTGGCAGATCCGATCTGGATGTACCAGAAGATGGACCAGACCAACGACGGTCTGATGAATGCTTACGACTGGCGCCTGGACAATCAGCCCAACATCGTGGACCTGCCGGGACTGATTGAGATTTTCGAACGCACCTTGGCCAGGCACCGGAACACGACGTTCGTAGCATGCCACTTCGCCAACCTCGACTACGATCTGGCCCATTTGGGCGAGGTACTGGAACGCAACCCCAACCTGTATGCCGATATTTCCGCGCGGTATGCGGAAACGGCGCCGATTCCGCGCTTCGCCGCGCAGTTCTATGAGAAGCATGCCGACCGTCTTGTCTACGGCACCGACATGGGCCTCGACAAGAAGATGTACGGCATTACCTTTCGAATTCTGGAATCGCTCGATGAGCACTTCTACGAGATCGAACAGTTCTCCTATCACTGGAGCCTGAACGGGCTGGGGCTGAGCAATGCTGTTCTTAAGCAGGTGTATCACGATAACGCGGAGAAATTGCTGGCGGCCCGGAGTGGCAAGTCTTAATCGCAGGAACCCAGCCCACGAAGCGTGTGCGTGAGAACTCGAATTTGGATGAGACGGTGGCGCAAGCGCTGCAAAATCCTGGCCCCGCAGGGGCGGGATGTGATAGCCCTGCACGTGAGTGCCGGGTAGAGGTGAGACCGCGGGCGATGTAGGGGCGGACGCATTCGTCCGCCCCGCCGAGCACAGCGAGGCGTACCCTCGCCATGGTCCGCCGCTAACGTTTTCACTGCGACAGTCCACTAGTCCTCAGGCACACACGCTGGCTGAAAGCATTCGTCCGCTTCCGGGCACCGACGGAATCGACAAGCAAATTTCGAGGGCCTACAATCTCTCCATGAGCAGCTTGGGCCAACCAGCTCCGGCCGTCGAGGAGCGCGATTCCAGCCGCGTGATCATTGTCGTCGCCGTCGTTGGAGTCATCGTGGTCATGCTGGCGATTGCCCTTCTGCTGCGCGAGCCGCCGAAAGCCGCGAACGCGGTTTCGCCCTACGCCGCCGCCCTGAAGTTGTCCGACTTCAAGATGAGCGCCGCGGAAAACTTCATCGGCGCGACCGTCACTTATTTCGACGGCAAAATTGCCAACACCAGCGACAAAACCGTGACTCGCGTCGTGGTGGAAGTTGTCTTCCAGGACGATATGGGGCAGGTCGCACTGCGCGACCAAGTCCCGCTGCGCCTGCTCCGGGATACTGGCCCCTACACCGAACCGGTCGATCTCAGCGTGGTGCCGCTCGCGCCCGGCCAGATCCAACCTTTCCGTCTGACCTTCGACCACATCTCGGCGCAGTGGAACCGCCAGTATCCGGAGATACGCGTGACCGACGTAACGGCGAAGTGACGATCAGCAACCGCCGAGTGTGGATCAGGCCTTTTTCATCCGCAAATCGTCAATCGGAAATCCTCTACAATGGCCTCGTGCCTGACCCCAAACCATTCCGTCTGACGGAGTCGGTAAAAGCTGCCGGTTGAGCGTCCAAGCTGAGTCCAGCGGCGCTGGACCAAGTGCTTGGGAAATTAGCCCGGCAACACGACCCGCACGTTCTGGTCGGCTTCGATCACGCCGACGACGCGGGCGTGTATCAAATCGCGCCCGAACAGGCGCTGGTGCAGACCGTCGATTTCTTTACCCCCATCGTTGACGATCCCTACACCTTCGGCCAGATCGCCGCGACCAACGCGCTGAGTGACGTCTACGCCATGGGCGGCAAGCCGCTCACGTCGCTGGCGCTGGTGTGCTTTCCCGACAAAGCCGACCTGGAGATTCTTGAGCGCATTCTGGCCGGCGGCTTGTCGAAGATGATCGAGGCGGGATGCACCGTGGTTGGCGGCCACAGCATCCGCGACGAAGAAACCAAGTTTGGATATTCAGTCACGGGAATCATTCATCCGAAAAAAGTTCTGACCAACGCGGGAGCCACGCCCGGTGACACGCTGCTGCTCACCAAGGCGCTAGGCACCGGCGTGATCTCGACCGCGATCAAGAAAGGCAAAGCCCAGCCCGCCTGGATTGATGCGGCCGTGCGCTCCATGACCACGCTGAACAAGAAAGCGGCGGAAGTCATCACGAGCCATGTAGGGACGGACGCCGTCGTCCGTCCGGCGGAGCGAAGCTCCGCGGCTATCCAGCGATTTGCCGTTCATGCCATGACCGACGTCACCGGATTCGGCCTGATCGGCCACGCCCGCGAAATGGTGCTGGCCTCGGAGGTCTCGATCAGCATCTCTGCGGGCAGCATTCCGCTGCTTGAGGGCGCACTCGATTGCGTGCGCGCTGGGCATGTGCCGGGCGGGCTGAAAAACAACCGCGATTTCGCCGAATGCCTGGTGGAATACGAGGACGGAGTTCCAGACGACATCCGGGCGCTCCTGTTCGATCCGCAGACTGCCGGCGGATTGCTGATCTCGGTCGCAGCGGATGACGCAGTTCGACTGACTCAAGCACTGACCGCCGCCGGAGTTCCCGTCGCCGCAATCGGCGAAGTCTCCGCGCACCGCAAGCCTCTCATTCACGTGAAGGTGTGAACCCTTGGGGATCACCCGGTCGCGCTGTCGCATCGGCGGATGAGTTCCCAGATGTGCGCCAGGTGATGATCGTCGTGTTCCGCTACGAAGTACAAGTGATCCACCAGCCGCATCGGCTTCTTCAGCCGCGGGTGGAGCATACTGCGCGTAAACCGGCCCGTGTCGAGCTTCTCCACTCGACTGACTAGCACCAGCCTCGCCTTTCGGAACTCGGCAAGAATTTGATCGAGAGGCCGCGCGTTATGGTTGGCCTCGTGGGTCTTGCGATTCTTCAGGTCGGCCACTGTCAGTTCAGTGCCTCCCGCCTCGAAATCCTCCACCCGCGCCAGCCATAGTGGCTCAAGATCCAGCAGATGCCCGGCATGTTCCTGCGCCGACCATTTCCCGTCCTCTTTTCTCACCAGAATTTCCCGAGAACAGCCGCGCATCATCTCCTCCAGCCGCGCCGGCGTACCGCGCAGGCGCATCAGCAGGTTGGGGAACAGTTCTGCGGGAAAAGAGAAATCGAATTGTCGCTCGAACCAGGCCTTCACTTCGCTCATGGGATCGCGGTGTGGAAGATGTGTCCGAAAATTGAGATGCGCGACGGACGCCGCGCGACGCAGAGATTCGTGCAGCGCCCGGGATGGGCGACCATCTACAATTGGCAGGACGTTGAGGAGCACTTATGCAAATGCGTGAGTTAGGACGCAGTGGATTGAAAGTTTCAGCCCAGGGCCTGGGTTGCATGGGAATGTCGGAGTTCTACGGCGCAGGCGACGATGCCGAGTCGATTGCCACCATTCACCGCGCGCTCGAACTCGGCATCAACTTCCTCGATACCGCCGACGTTTACGGTCCGCACAAGAACGAGGAACTGGTCGGCCGGGCCGTCAAGGGAAGGCGCGACCGGATCGTGCTGGCCACCAAATTCGGCATCGTGCGCGATCCCGCCAACCCCAACGTTCGCGGGGTGAACGGCCAGCCCGACTATGTGCGCCGATCGTGCGAAGCCAGTCTGCGGCGGCTGGGCGTCGACACCATCGACCTTTACTACCAGCACCGCGTCGATCCCCAGACGCCGATCGAAGAAACCGTGGGCGCGATGGCCGAACTGGTCAAACAAGGAAAAGTGCGTTATCTCGGGCTGTCCGAGGCCAGTCCGCAGACTCTTCGGCGCGCCGTGAGGGTGCATCCCATCGCTGCGCTGCAGACCGAATACTCCCTGTGGACGCGCGATCCCGAAGCCGAAATTCTCGCCACCTGCCGCGAACTGGGCATCGGCTTCGTCGCCTACAGCCCGCTGGGACGCGGATTTCTGACTGGCCAGTTCAAGCGCTTCGAGGACCTGCCGGCCGACGACTACCGGCGCTCTTCGCCTCGCTTTCAGGGCGAGAATTTTCAGAAGAATCTCGACCTGGTGCACCGCGTCGACGAGATCGCTCGCGAAAAGGGCTGCCAGCCCTCGCAACTCGCGCTGGCGTGGGTGCTGGCCCAGGGCAACGACATTGTTCCCATCCCCGGCACCAAGCGGCGAAAATATCTGGAAGAGAATGTTGGGGCTCTCAACGTGAAGCTCAGCCAGGAAGATTTGCGCCGGATCGATGAAGTCTTTCCGCCCGAAGCCGCCGCCGGCGCCCGCTATCCCGAGCACATGATGGCGCTGGTCAACGGGTGAGGGTTACAGGAGGCCCCGCCGAAATCCTAGGAACTTAGGAGCAGCCTCGCGCCGCCTTTGTCCCGGAGGGACATCTGACAATAGCCCGGCGTTTCAACGCCGGGTGACCAGCAGCGCGCAAGAATCGCGTCCCGGAGGGACGCCTGAAACCTCGCTGTTCACCCTACTGTATCAGCGTCCCATTTCCGCCGTTCGTCTCTTCTTCCGGCGCAATCACCACCGCCGCGGCGACGCGATCGCCCGGCTCCATTTGAAGCAACCTCACGCCCTGCGCGACCCGTCCCGACTCGCGAATCGTGGTCGAATCCATGCGGATGATCTTGCCGTAGTGGCTGATCAGCATGACCTGGGAAGTCTCGTCCACCTGCGCAATGCCCACCACTTTGCCCACGCGCTCGGTGGTCTTGACGTTGATCACGCCTTTTCCGCCGCGGTTGGTGAGCCGGTACGAGTCGGCGGGCGTGCGCTTGCCGAATCCGTTTTCCGTGACCGAGAGAATGAGTGAGCCCTTGACGGCTTCGTCGGTGGGCTCCGCAGCCTCGGGAGCTGAAGCCCCTGCCTGCTGATCGCCGGTCGCGGCTGGCGCGGGCGAGTCCGCGCCCACACCGCCAGTTCCCGCGCTGGGCTTGGTCGTCGTGGCCATGCCTACAAGGTAATCTTTCTCTTCCAGATCAATGCCCCAAACCCCGTACGCGGCGCGGCCCATGGGACGCACGTGGCTCTCGTCGAAGCGCACCGCCATGCCTTCATGCGAGGCCAGGAAAATGATCTGATTGCCGTCGGTGACGCGGGCGGCCACGAGTTCGTCGTCCTTCTCGATGTTGATGGCGTTGATCCCGTTCGAACGCACGTGCATGAACTCGCGCAGCTCCGACTTTTTCACCAGGCCGTTGCGCGTGGCAAAAAAGATGTACTTGTTCTCTTCCTCCAGGTTGCGCACGGCGACCACGGTCTTCACCGTTTCGCCGGGCTGCAGCCCAACCAGGTTGCTGATGTGCTTGCCCTTGCCGGCAGCGCTGACGTCGGGAATTTCGTAAACCTTCAGCCAGTACACCCGCCCGTTGTTGGTGAGGATCAGAATGTAGGCGTGGGTGGAAGCCAGGAACAGATGCTCGACGAAATCTTCATCGCGCGTCTTCATGCCGGTGCGCCCCTGGCCTCCGCGACGCTGCATGCGATAGGTGGAGATCGGCGTGCGCTTCAAATAGCCGGAGTGGCTCACGGTCACCGCAACCTGCTCGTCGGCGATCAGGTCTTCCAGTACGATTTCCGCTGCTTCGTCTTCAATGCGCGTCCGCCGCTCGTCGCCGTAAAGCTTCTTCACTTCTTCCAGCTCTTTGATGATCACGCCGCGCAACTTTTTCTCCGAAGCGAGAATCGATTCGTACTCGGCAATGTTCTCGCGCACGTCCTTCAACTCCTTGGCGATTTCGTCGATGGAGAGTCGGGTCAGCCGGTGCAACTGCAGTTCGAGAATGGCGTCGGCCTGCTTCGCGGTGAACGGCTTTTCCGGGTCGAGCTTGGGAGCGCGGCCGGTGGTGTTGATGTCGATCTTCTTGCCGCCAAAGTAAAGCACCAGGTTCTCGCGGGCATCGGCGCGGTTAGCGCTTCCTCGAATGATGGCGATAACGTTGTCGAGGTGGTCGAGTGCGGTGATGTAGCCTTCGAGAATGTGCTCGCGGTCTTTCGCCTTGGCCAGCAAATACGCGGTGCGCCGCCGCACCACGTCCACCCGGTGCTCGATGAAATACTTGATCGCCTGAATCAGCCCCATTTCCCGCGGCTGTCCATTGACCACCGCCAGCAGGATCATGGAGAAGCTCTCCTGCATCTGCGTGTGCTTGAAGAGCTGGTTGAGAACGATCTGTGGTTCGGCGCCGCGCTTGAGTTCGACCACGACGCGCATGCCGTCGCGATCGCTTTCATCGCGGATGTCGGAGATGTCTTCAATGTCCTTGTCGTTGACCAGCTGCGCAATGCGCTCGACCAGCTTCGCCTTATTCACCTGGTAGGGAATTTCGGTGACGATGATGGCCTGGCGCTCCTTGGTGATGTTCTCGATCGCGGCGCTGGCTCGCATCATGAAGCGGCCGCGGCCAGTGCGGTAGGCCTCAAAAATTCCGGCGCGCCCGTGGATGACGCCGGCAGTCGGGAAGTCGGGGCCTAGCACGAACTTCAGAATGTCGGCGAGTTGCGCGTTGGGATTGTTGATCAGCGTAATCGTGGCATCGACAATCTCCGTCAGGTTGTGCGGCGGAATCTTCGTCGCCATGCCGACCGCAATTCCATCCGAGCCGTTGATCAGCAGATTCGGAATGCGCGCCGGAAGAACATCGGGTTCGACTTCGCTGCCGTCGTAGTTGGGATGAAAATCAACCGTCTCTTTGTCGAGATCTTCAAGCAGCGGCGTTGCCACCTGCGCCAGCTTCGCTTCCGTGTAGCGATCCGCCGCCGGCGGGTCGCCATCAATCGAGCCAAAATTCCCTTGCCCGAAAATCAGCGGGTAGCGCATCGACCAGTCCTGCGCCAGGCGCACCAGAGCGTCGTACACAGCCAGGTTGCCGTGAGGATGGTACTTGCCCATCACCTCGCCGACGATTCTGGCGCACTTGCGCGTGGCGCGGTTGGGCAGAAGCCCCATCTGCTGCATCGTGTAAAGAATCCGCCGATGCACCGGCTTCAATCCGTCACGCACGTCGGGCAGCGCCCGCCCGATGATCACCGACATCGCGTAGTCGAGATACGACCGCCGCATCTCTTCTTCAATGTTGACCGGTTGAATGTTCAGCGCGCCGGGGCCTTCGCTGCCCGGAGGAGGTGTCAAAGGAAGTTCAGGATTCTGATCGTCTGCCATGTTCGCTCGTAGCCTTTTTCTCGGTCCTCAGCCTTCGCTTTTCCAGTTCGCGACTGGGCTTCTTGGTGCCTTGCCGAAAATCTCGTAACTGATTGTTTCTACAGGATGTTATATGCTCTGGAAGCTGGTTTCATTATAGCATGAATCGGGGCTGAATCGGCGGCAGATGTTGACCGGCTTGAGGCCGACTGGAGGCTTGATCCGAGTCGAAAAATTCGCCATCAGACGCGGCGATTCGGTGATCGCTCCGCCTAATTGGCTTGCATCGCCGTAGGCAACTGGAAGATCACGCCGCGATCGTCATTCTGCTTGGACGTGGCACTGACGTCGAGATCGGCCAGCGCGATCCTGCGCGGGTGTCCGAGCGTCAGGTCGAAAAGGATTGCACCCACAATGGCGTAGTTTCCAACTTCCGTTGTGTGACCATCCTTAAACACGAGGACCGTCGGATCTTGCGGCTCCAGCGCAGCCCGATCGTAGTTCCCGGCCTGAGCCTCATGAGGTTGGGAAACGTCCTCCACCGGCGGCACATAGGACTCCTCGCCCGATCCCC
The DNA here is from genome assembly GCA_900290255.1 of Candidatus Sulfotelmatobacter kueseliae. Lineage (GTDB taxonomy): Bacteria > Acidobacteriota > Terriglobia > Terriglobales > Acidobacteriaceae > Sulfotelmatobacter > Sulfotelmatobacter kueseliae. The sequence goes on along the minus strand of OMOD01000190.1, from coordinate 9,761 downwards.
GGCGGTCGAACACGGTCGGCCCGCCCTGGTAATTCGGATCGTCGTCATCCGCATCCGCGTTGGGGTCGTCATAATTGTCCGTCTCGGCGATGTCCACCGCGTAAGGAACCGGGACTGCGTACAGCACGGTCGGCGCGTACTGCACATAGTGATGATGGCCGTGATCGCCAAGGCCCGATCCCGCGCCCGGGGACGAAGAATTGCCTCCGTGGTTTCCGTGGCCCGACCCATTGCCGCCGGATCCGCCGCCATTGTGCGGGGGCAAGGGAACATGAACCGCCGGGGCCGAGGCCGGGGCAGAGGCCGGAGCGCTCCCCGCGTGGCCAGCTCTGGACGAAGCCGACGCCGAAGAAGTCCCATTATTCACTTGTGCCCAGGCGCCCCCAAGGAGAAAGACGAAAAAGACGAGAACTACCGGCACTGCTACCAGGCTGAAAACCGCGACCGGAGCCGGAACTGAACGCCGCACGCCAACATGATACTCCCGCGTGGACCTCATGGCGCACCTCACAGGAAGTGGTGCAGCACGTCTGTCATCCCGAATCACGCACCACTTCCACCTCACAGCAAGAACGCTCGCACTTCGTTAGATTGCACCCAGTCCCGGCCGGATGTCCCAAAACTTGACTGTCCGCGCACCCGCCACCTCACACGTTACAAATCATTACAAAAGACAAAGACGCAGTCCTTTTGCCCGCAATGCAACCGGCTATAATTCTCCCCAATGCGCGTTCTAACCACGTTTCACGACATAAAGTCCGCCGCCCGATTCACCATGCTGGCGCTGGTCCTGGTGATCGTAGCCATGGTATCGGCGCTGACCGCGATGCGCTTTGCCATTCATGGCCAGGAGGTTGCCGTGCCTCCGCTGGTCGGCCTGTCGCCGCTGGAAGCCGAGCGGGCGGTCGCGGGACTCGGCCTGCAGATGGCCATCGAGCGCCAGTATTACAGTCCGCAGATTCCCGAGGGAAAAATCATGTCGCAACTGCCTCTCCCGGGAACGAAAGTCCGGCGCGGCTGGCAGGTGCGCGTCGCCCAGAGTCTCGGCCCGACCCGTGTGGCCATCCCCGATGTGACCGGAGAGAGCGAGCACGCCGCTGAGCTGAACATCCGCCGGCGCGGCCTGGATGTGGCTTCCATGGCCGGCATGCAGGCCCCCGGCATTCCCCCCGATCAGGTGCTGGCGCAGAGTCCTCCCGCCAATGCGACCCAGGTGCTGGCCCCGAAGATCAACTTGCTGGTCACCGCCCCAGCCGATCCGCAGGCCTTCGTGATGCCCAGTTTCATCGGGCAAACGCTGGGTAGCGTCAACCGCGCCCTGCAAGATGAGGGATTCAAGTTGGGAACGGTCAGCGTGGCCGCTCCGCCCGCGGTTCCGGCGGACGAAGCGAATCCGCAGGCCAGCCCTGACGTTCAGCCGGCTCCGCCAACGCCCGCGGCTGCGTCCACCCCACCCCTACAACCCTCCCCGGCAAGCATCATTGTGTCGCAGTCTCCCGGAGCCGGTCAGAAGATTTTCGCCGGCGCGACTGTCAGCTTTGAAGTGCGTTAAGGAGAGGGTTTTCCTCCTCGGATTCGGCTGATGACGACGGAAGGGACAGTCAATGAGCGCTATTGCCTGGTCACGTCAATTGTGAATGCATGTTGCCTTCCGAGTGTTACGATTGTTCTCACCGTAAGGCATGAGATTGCGCCTCAAACGCGGGGTTTGTCTCGTTTCCCTTGTTGTAGCCTGCGTGCTGCTCTGGTCGGCTTACGCTCCTGAGCGTTGGTTGGGGCGAATCAGACGCTTTGTAAGAACTTCGGGGGATGAGCTGTCCAACATCCCCAAACCACAGCCACCTAAGGAGCGTATTGAGGGGAGGACGCCAGAAGGGGTCGTCGACGAAATATGGCGCATGGCCACACAAGGTCAGCTTTTAACACCAGACGGCTGGCGCATTGCCGGTGGCTTCTTCACTGAACCAAGGCCGTTTCCGGCAAACGAGAAGATTCTTGTCGTGTGCAATGAGTGGGGTCCCGCCTATGAGGGGCGCTCTGATGGAAACACCAAAGAAATCGTAGTTGGGTATTGGGACGCTGGGAGCATTGACGCTAAGCTCCGCTATACTCCGCCTCCTCCTGAAAATACCGGCTACGTCAAGACTGCGTTCTCATACACTCTCGTCACTGCTCCTTCCTATCTGATGATGTATGGTCCCGATGGAAAGACTTTGGTCGAGAAGAGGCCCACAGGTTCACGCGTTTGGCTGATCAAAGGTACTCAAACTCCGCCTGTAACCACCGTGAACACCGCAGTTCGATACGTACTAGAAATGCGGGAGAAGACGACCGATCAAGCAACAAAGGAGAACGCCAGTCGAACGCTGGCGCAGCTCCTGAAGTTCCGCTGACATGGCTTACGTAAAATCCCCATTACACTCATTGACCTGGATTTGAAGGACCAGCTCTAGTCTCTTTCCAGGATCGCCGCGAAGAATCCATCGCACGGATGTAACCCCGGAATTGTCCGCAGATACGGCCCGCGCGCGAGCGAGCCAACATCGGCCCAGGTGAGTTCTCCATCCGCTCGCAGGCGCTCGAGCTCGGCGCGGCAATCCAGCAGGCGGAATGAATTTTCCTCCGCCAATGCTTGCTCGACCACATCTTCATTCTCTTCTTTTTCCAGTGAGCAAGTGGAGTACACCAGCCGCCCGCCGCGAGCAACCAGGCCGAGCGCGGACCGCAGAATCTCACTCTGCCGCGCCTGCAACTCAGCCAGGCTGTCAGCTCCCAGCCGCCACTTGATCTCAGGGTTGCGCGCCAGCGTGCCGGTCCCCGAGCACGGCACGTCCGCCAGAACGCGACCGAAGCCGGCGGAAGTTGGGAGATTCCGTGCGTCTCCCACCACCACCTGAATTCGCTCGCCCGCCTGCGATGCCTGCAGCAGCTTTCGCAGCAGCCGCGCGCGATGGGGATGAAGTTCCACCGCGGTGATCATTACCCCAGGATTACGGTCCGCGATAGCCAGTGTCTTGCCCCCGGGCGCGGCGCAGCAGTCGAGAATTCTCGACTCTCCCCCGGACGGAACACGCCCCACCAGAGCCGCTACCAGTTGCGAGCCCTCATCCTGAATGACAACTTCACCTCTGCGGAAGGCCTGGGTCTCGCGGATGGCTCCCGTGGCGACCCGGCGCGCCGATGCCAGCAGGCCTCCGGCCACGAGCGCGATTCCCTCCCGCCGCAGACCTTCCTCTGCCGTAGGCGTGCGCAGTCGTATGGTCGTCGTGGGAACGGATTGGTTGTGCCGGCAAATCTCCCGCGCGGCCGTGAGTCCGTACTCGCGCACCCAGTGCTCCACCATCCACCGCGGATGTGCGAACCAGCGGGCGAGTGTCTCCGGTGAATCATTTTCGCCGTCGGCAAGAATCTCATGCTTCTGTGGCTCCGCAGACAGCTTGCGCAGCACCGCGTTCACAAACCCGGCCGCCGACCGCTTGTGCGCGCGCTTCACCAGTTCGACGCTCTCATAGAGCGCCGCCCGTTGCGGAATCCGATCCAGCCAGCGCAACTGGTAAACCGCCAACCGCAAGGCGATGAGAATCTCGAGGTCGAGCTTCGCCAAGGGCTGCGACGAGGCGCCGGCGATCTCGTCATCGAGCCGCGAACGCCAGCGGAGAACGCCCATCACCAGTTCGGTCGCGAGTGCGTGGTCGGGACCCGATAGCGGCGCGTATGCCGCGGAATGCAGCAACTCGGAGGTGTAGGAAGACTCGCGCTCGACGCGGAGCAGAATGTCGAAAGCAGCCGCGCGCGCGAGAGAGACGGGCATCGACCCAGATTGTAGGCTCTTGCGGGCGCAGGGAAGAAGAACTTAACCACTGAGCACACGGAGATTCGCGGGCCGGGCAAAACGAGGGCGGTGGGGAAGCAGGGCCAAAATATTGCCTCTGTCCGATACACGGAGCCTTGCCAAGGCTGTCCGCAAGGTGGGCCCGCAAAAGGTCCCGGCTTCACAGGCTGCGGAACGAATCGCGAATGCGTGCGCCGCCGTGGAAGAGCGGCGCTTCAGCGCCGCGTAAGCGGTTTGAAATCAATGCGGGCTTCAGCCCCGGTGGTCACTCCCCGATCGATGGCGGACTTTTTCCGCAGCCTCTTTAACCCCTGCGCGAATCCTAACCCAGCTTTTCCCCTGCCTGCAGCCGGTACCCGTGAATGAAATCCCGCGCCGGCGTGCGCTTCTTTCCTTCCAGTTGCAACTCCAGCAATTCGAGCGAACTTCCTTGTCCGCAGCCCACCAGCAGCCGATCGGCTTGGACTCGGAGTTCGGCGGCAGGCATGACCTCGCTCGCGGGTCGAGCCCACAGAATCTCCAGACCCTTGCCGCGAAATCTGGTGTGCGCGCCGGGCCACGGTTGAAAGCCCCGCACGCGATTGAAAATTTCGGCAGCCGAGCGCGAGAAATCGATCAAGCCGTCCTCTTTCTGCAGAATCGGCGCCAGGCTCGCCTGCGAATTGTCCTGCGCCCGCGGCCGAATCGCACCCGCCTGCAGCCCGCGCAGCGTCTCGACCATCAGATCCGCGCCGATCGCGGCCAGGCGCGGCGCCAGAGTCTCGGCCGTGTCTTCGGTGGTGATGGCAACTTCTTTCTGCAGCAGGATGTCGCCGGTATCGAGTCCGGCATCAAGCCGCATCGTCGTGACCCCCGTCACCGTCTCCCCTTGCGCGATGGCCCACTGAATCGGAGCCGCCCCGCGATACTTGGGCAGCAATGACGCATGCAGGTTGATGTTGCCGAGCCCGGGCAGATCGAGCATCCACTGCGGAATCAGGCGTCCGTAGCCGACAACCACGATCCCATCTGGTTTGAGGCCGCCAAGCTGCGCGCGGAATTCGTCGTTGGTTTTGATACGCTCCGGCTGGCTGATCGGAAGGCCGAGCTTCAACGCCGACTGTTTAACCGGCGAAGCAACCAGCTCCAGTCCGCGTCCTTTCGGACGGTCCGGCTGAGTCACCACCAGACGCACCCCGAATCCCGCCGCGACCAGCTTTTCCAGCGTCGTCACCGCAAATTGGGGAGTGCCGCAGAACACGAGGCTGAGGGCTTGAGTCATTGCATCAGGTCTTAGGTGTTGGGTCTCGGGCCTTAAGGGCCAGGGGCGCTACACTCGGGTCTGCGGTCCTAACACCTACGACCTGACACCCAACACCTGATCCGTTGATTGTGATCTCTATACGACCGAATCCCTACCATTCTCCCGCTTTCATCAGCTTGCGGATCCTGCGTTTCATCAGATCGCGCTTGAGCGCGCTGAGATGACTCATGTACAGCTTGCCGTTCAGATGATCGGTTTCGTGCAGCAGGGCGCGCGCCACCAGCTCGTCTCCGGTCTTTTCGAAGACCCTGCCGTGAACGTCCTGGGCGCGCACCGTGACTTGGTTCGGCCGGGTCACATTCTCGCGGAAATCGGGGATGCTCAGGCATCCTTCGCTTTGCGTGTGGCGGCCTTCGCTGTGAATGATTTCCGGGTTGATCAGCACCAGCTTCGCCTTGGGATCTTCTTTGAACGTGACGTCGATGACGGCAATGCGCCGCCCGATGCCGATTTGCGGCGCCGCCAGGCCAACCCCTTGCGCCGCCCACATCGACTCGAACATGTCGTTAATGAGTTTCTGCAATTCTTCATCGAAAACCGTTACCGTCTCGGCGGGTTTCTCAAGAACAGGATTGCCGTACTTTACGATGGGATAGATCATCAGAATTTAGATCGTCAGTAATTTTTCAACTGCTCCGCATAGCCGCGAAAATTTCTAAGCGTCTCGGCCATGGAATCGCCGCCGAACTTTTCCAGCGCGCAGCGCGCCAAAGTCAGCGCAACCATCGCCTCGGCCGCAACCCCGGCGGCGGGAACTACGCACACATCCGACCGTTCATAGGCCGCCTTCACCGGTTCCCGGGTCGAGAAATCAACCGACTCGAGCGGCCGGCGCAGCGTCGAAATCGGCTTGAGGTAACCGCGCACCCGGATTTCTTCCCCGTTCGAAACGCCCCCCTCGATTCCGCCGGCATTGTTATGCGTTCGGGAAAAGCCGGTAAAACCGGATTTCGCTCGATACCCGATCTCATCATGCACCGTCGAGCCTGTAGCGAATGCAGCCGCAACTCCTGCGCCGATTTCGACCGCCTTCACGGCCTGCAGCGACATCACTGCGCCCGCGAGCAAGGCGTCGAGCCGTTCATCCCACTGTGCATAGGTGCCCAGGCCCGGAGGAACCTGGTGCGCCACCACCTCGAAAACTCCTCCCAGCGAATCGCCGCTCTTCAGAACCTTGTCCACTTCTTCCTTCATCTGCTGCTCAATTTCCGGGTCCGCGCAGTTGAGCAGAACCGCATCGCGGTCTCGGAGAGCGCGGATCTTTTCCCACGAGACCAGCTCAGCCAAAGTGACGCTGCCGACCGTGACCACGTGGCTGAGCACGTCCATGCCGAGTTCGCGCAGGAAAAGCTTGGCAATCGCGCCCATCCCAACCCGCGCCGCCGATTCCCGCGCCGAGGCCCGTTCCAGCACGTAGCGCGCTTCCGGAAAGTTGTATTTCAGCGCCCCGGCAAGGTCGGCGTGCCCGGGACGCGGAGAAGCCACCCGCTTGTGCTTGGCTGGATCGCCCTCGCCCACCGGCAGCGACTCTTGCCAATTCTTCCAGTCCTTGTTTTCCAGCAGCAGGGAAATGGGCGATCCGATCGTAATCCCCTGCCGTACCCCGGAGAGAATGTGGGCCGTGTCGCGCTCGATTTTCATGCGCCCGCCGCGGCCGTAGCCTTGCTGGCGGCGCCAGAGTTCGCGGTCGACGAAAGCCTGGTCCACTCTCAATCCGGCTGGCATGCCGGAAAGAAAAGCGACCAGCGCTTCGCCATGCGACTCTCCCGCGGTGAAGTAGCGCAGCATGAAGGGTAGATTGTAAACGATGCGCGCCGTCATCGGAGCAAGCCGGAGCCGGGGGATGATTCAGTTTGAATTTTGCCGCTGTGAAGACGTCATCCCGAAGGCCCGCGCTTTCACCGGCGGGCCGAGGGATCTGGCGCGCACCGCCGAGATGCCCCCACGAGTCGAATAAAGGTGAAGACCCGCACCACGCCACGGGAAGGGTTACAATGGCCTGATCTTTGGGCGCTCTTCGTCCGGGTCGAATCCGGCCCGCGCCTCATCGCGCGAGATTCGTCTGGCCGAAAGTACAGGGAACTGGTTTCAGAAATGGGTTTTGGGTAGGGCCCGGCTTCAGCTTCTAGCCTGCCCTGAGCGAGCGCAGCGAGCCGAAGGGGGCCGCCAAGGGCCGCATAAACGGTGGGCTTTAGCCCCTGGGGGCTTGGCACTCGCCGCGCGCAGGACCGTCAGTGAAACCAGTTCTAACTGAAGGAGCAGCTTTTGTACCCTCAAGCGCAGATTTGGCGGGAAAAGTCGCTGGCCAGGAGCAGGATCCGCTGCCTTCTGGCGCACGACCATGTCTTGCTGCGCCAGGGCCTGCGGCGATTGCTCGAAGACGAACCCGACTTGGAAGTCGTGGCCGAGGCCGCCAGCGTGGCCGAAGCGCTGCAGATCGCCCTCGAGCACCGGCCCGAGGTGGTCGTCACCGATACCAGGGTTTTCGGTCTCGCCGCCGATCAGGTCGAGCAGCTGATTCTGCGCGCGTCTCCTCAGAGCAAGGTGGTGTTTCTCACCGCGCGCGAAGACGACGGTGCCGTTCCGCCATCGCCGGCCGAGGGCACGAACTCCGCTCCGCGTCAGACTTCCGCCCAGGAGTTAGTGGAGATGATCCGGCGTGCCTCTTCCCGCGAGAAGGCCATCGTGCGCGAGATGCCACGAACCGGCCTGGATTCACCGCCCTTGCCCGAACCTCCGCGAAGAGTCCTTACCGCTCGCGAGCGGCAGGTCCTGGAGCTTCTGGCCGAGGGCAAGACCGTGCGCTCGGCGGCAGCCATTCTCGGACTCAGCGTCAAGACCGTCGACGCCCACAAGTTCAATCTGATGCGGAAGCTCGGCCTTCACAACAAGGCCGAGTTAGTGATGTGGGCCATTCAGAAGAGAATCGTCAAGCTTCCCGCAAATTTCTGAGTTTCCGCGATTTCCCCAACCAGCCTGCAGACCTGCCCGCTTTCTACTTTTCCACGGCGGCTGCCGCGAGTTCCGCCAGACTTGTCACGATCAGATCAGCCCTGGCCTCGGCGGCCTTGACCGCTCCCACTCCCGGCCGCGACGACGGACGATTTACCCACACCGTCGCCAGGCCTAGCGCCTGAGCCGGAACCACATCGTGATAAACACTCTGTCCCACGTGCAGTACCCGGTGTGCCGGCGTCTTCATTTGGCTTAACGCCAGCTCGAAGATCTTCAGGGAAGGTTTATACGCCTGCGCCTGCTGCGCTGTGATCACTTCATCAAACTCGACTCCGAGCTGCGGGCGTGTCGCGGCAAACAGATCGTCATCGACGTTGGAAAGAATCGCCAGGCGAAAGCGGGTCTTGAGCCGGCGGAGCGCCGCCACCGTATCCGGCCACGGCTTCCAGTTCGGCAAAGAATCCGGCAAAGATCGCATCTCCGCCGCCGTTGCCGCAAATCCATACTGGGCGCCGAACTGGCCGGCCACCGACTCCAGAACTGCCCGATACGGGCGAAACGGCCCTTCCTCCTCCCGCTGCTCAAAATCTCCGTAGAGTCTTAGCAACTCGGCCTTGTCACTCTTCTTCCCATGCGCCGAGAGAATGCGGTTGAGCGCCGAGAGAATTCCCTTCTCCCAGTCAATCAGCGTGCCGTAGCAGTCGAACGTGAGAATCTCGAAGCGGTTGAAGTCGAGCATCGTGCGGGCTGATCCTGTTCTATACCAGTTGTGCGCTGCTGTCACTCCCGGAGTAACGACCCGGGGGTGTCAGGCAGATGTTTGGCAGGGGCTTTTAAGTGCTATCGGCTGTTCTCGTCAATTGACTTCCGACTTGCTCGTGATCCGCCAAGAGTCCCCGTGGAAAGCACCTAATGTGGAGCGCCGAATTATGCAGACTGCCACAATTCGATGGGATTTCCCTCCGGGTCATGCAGACGAGCGAAGCGCCCAATGTTGGGATAAGATTCCGGCTCTTTGACCTCAATTCCTGCCGTTCGCAGCTGGGCTACCATTTTGTCGAGGTCATGCACTCGAAAGTTCACCATCCAGACCTTGGTAGGATCCCCGAAATAGCCAGTCTTTTCGGGAAAGGGACTGAACACGGTCGGTCCGGCCTCTTGCTGCCAAACGGCTCCGCCCTCGCTCGTTGGTGTGAGCGCGATCCCCAGGTGTTGCAGGTACCAGTTCCCCAACGCTTTGGGATCATGAGCTCGGAAGAACAACCCTCCGATTCCGGCTACTTTTTCCATTTCCGTTCCTCCCGAATGTCATCATTCGAAAAGTGATTCGAGAGCAGCCAAAGCAGCAAAGGCAGTACTGCGACAAAAAAAGAGCCGGCCACACTTCCTGTGGCCTCAGAGACCATAACCAGTGGGCAAATTGGCCCGGCCACAGAATGATCGACATAATAATGACGAGTGCGATGAGCTGCATCGACACAACGACGACGGTTGCGATGTGCTGCCACGTTCTTTTGGGCCATCGTTTCACGACGACAGTATACGCCCCAAGATCATCGGCAAACTCCAGTCAGACCGCTCAATATTGGGTTGCTTTCGTAACATCCTGATTACACTCATCCTATGAGAGAGGATGTCAAGAACAAACACTTCTCCGCTCCTCTCCGTGAG
>OMOD01000076.1:3087-3824 GCA_900290255.1 Candidatus Sulfotelmatobacter kueseliae | reverse complement strand
CCCGGCGTCAGATGGCTCGAAAGCCGGTGTTCGGACGATTCATGCTCGGCCAGCACTTCGCGCGCGCGCACCACGACTTCGTTCGGCAATCCGGCCAGCTTTGCGACTTCGATTCCGTAGCTGCGGTCGGCCGCGCCCGGTTCGACCCGGCGCAGGAACACTACGCTTCCTCCGGTCTCTTTGACGGACACGTGATAATTCTTCACGCCACTTAATTGTTCGGCCAACTCGGTCAGCTCGAAATAGTGTGTGGCAAACAAGGTCTTGGCATGCACCCGCGCATGCAGATACTCGATGGCGGCCCAGGCGATTGCCAGTCCGTCGTAGGTGGACGTGCCCCGCCCGACTTCATCGAGCAGGATCAGCGACCGCGCCGTCGCCGTGTGCAGAATCGCTGCCGTCTCCGTCATCTCGACCATAAACGTCGAGCGTCCACGGGCCAGGTTATCGCTGGCGCCAATGCGGGTGAAGACGCGATCGACAATGCCCAGCCGCACGGCGCGCGCGGGAACAAACGAGCCCATTTGCGCCATGATCACGATCAGCGCCGCTTGCCGCAGATAGGTGCTCTTGCCGCCCATGTTCGGCCCGGTCAGCACCACGATATTGTGCGTCGAGGCATCCAGAAACAAATTGTTAGGAACAAAGCGCTCGCTCCCTGCTGCCAGTTCTTGCAGCTCAATCACCGGGTGACGGCCTTCGACAATTTCCAGATCAAGGACGTCCTCGGTCCTTTC
>OMOD01000076.1:0-3077 GCA_900290255.1 Candidatus Sulfotelmatobacter kueseliae | reverse complement strand
CGCCGCGATGTGAGCCAGGCAGCCGAGCACGTCCACTTCCGCCAATGCCAGCGCCGTTTGCCGGATGCGCTTCGCCTCAGCGGCAATCGAAGAGCGCAACTCGGCAAACAGCCGCCGCTCGATTTCGACAATCTTCTCCTGGGCGTCCAAAATCTTCGATTCGTACTCTTTCAGTTCCGGAGTCGTGAAGCGCTCGGCATTCACCAGCGTCTGCTTCCGCTCGTAGTCGGCGGGCGAGAGATGCAGGTTTGCCTTCGAAATCTCGATGTAGTAGCCAAAAATGGAATTGAACTTTACCTTGAGCGAGCCAATCCCCGTTCGTTCGCGCTCGCGCGTCTCTACCTGTGCCAAGTACTGTTTCGAGTTGCGGCTCAGGTCGCGCAGTTCGTCCAGATCTTTGTCGATGCCCGCCGCGATCACCCCGCCATCGCTCAGGGTGAGCGGCGGCTCGGGAACCAGCGTGCCATCGATCTTCTCGCGCAGATCGCCCAGTTCGTCGATCGCGATATGCAGCGCAGCCAGTCGCGCTGCCGACAGTCGTGACTCAGATAACCCGGCCAATACCGCTCGCACCTTGGGGATTCTCGCGAGCGATGCCGCCAGAGCGAGCACGTCGCGCGGGTTTGCCGTCTCCAGCGTGACGCGGCTCAGCAAACGTTCCAGGTCGAGAATTCCCTCTAGCGACCGCCGCAACTCTTCGCGCCGCACCGTGTCTTTGACTTGCACCTCGACGGAGTCCAACCTGCCTTCGATTTCGACCCGATCTAGAGAGGGGCGCAGCATCCACGTCCGAAGCAAGCGCTTGCCCATCGGCGTCACGGTGGCATCCAGGGCGCGGAACAGGGTTACTCCCGCATCGGTTCCCGCGAAGAGGGGTTCGATCAACTCGAGGTTGCGCACCGTCACCGCATCGAGTACCAGGCAATTCTGGCGCTCGTAGAAGCCGATGCGGTCCACATGATCGAGCGTGCCGCGCTGCGTGGAACGGATGTAATACAGAATCGCTCCCGCCGCCGAAGCCGCCGCCTGTTTGCCTGCAAGCCCGAAGCCTTCGAGGGAGAGCACGCCGAAGTGATTCTCCAAGAGTGGAATGGCGTGGTCGGGAGCGAAGATCCAGTCGTCGAGAGGAGTTTCGGCCCAGCCCCCGCCAGAAATCCGAGCGACCGGCGCCGTGCCTGTGTGGGGACGGGCCTCTGGCAAGCCTGCCCTGAGCGAAGCCGAAGGGTCCGGAGCAAAACTCCGCATCTGCATTCCCGCAGCGCGCTCCAGCAATGGAGCCGAAGATCCATACAGCATCTCTCTTGGCCGCAATTGTTCAAGTTCTTCTTGAATGCGGCGTCCGGCCGACTCGCCCGCGAATTCCGTGGCGCGAAACTCGCCCGTCGAAAGATCGAGCGCCGCAAAACCCGCGCGATCCCCGACCGTTGCCACCGCCGCCAGGAAGTTGTTCTCCTCGGCGTTCAACGACGAATCCGCTGCCGTACCCGGCGTAACGACGCGCGTCACCTCGCGCCGCACCAGCTTCTTCGCGAGGCGCGGGTCCTCCACCTGTTCGCAGACGGCGACCTTGAACCCGCGCCGGATCAGTTTTGCGATGTAGCCCTCGGCGGCATGGTACGGAACGCCGCACATCGGGATGGCCACTCCTTTTTCCTTATTGCGCGAGGTCAGCGTGATCTGTAACTCGCGCGCGGCCAGCACCGCGTCGTCGAAGAAAAGCTCGTAGAAATCCCCCAGCCGAAAGAACAGCAGAGCGTTGGGATGCTCTTTCTTGATGGCGGCATACTGCCGCATCAGCGGCGTCGAAGGCTCGGACATAGAACAATTGGTAATGGGTAATTTGTAATGTGTAATTGGCGAATTTGCAATTCGGAGCTGGAACGTGTCTCAATTACAAATCACCAATTGCAAATTACAAATTCTTTTGTTCTCCTTACTGCCATGGAACTGCGCAAGGATCCCATCACCCGTTCCTGGGTGATCACGGGCGACGATGTCATTGAGCCCACTCCACGGTCGCAAGCGTGCCGGTTTTGCGGCGCGTCCGCCGAGCCCACTCATGTGATTGCCAACCTGCCGGGCGTGGATGGCAGTGCCTGGTCGGCGCGCTCGGTCGTCCACCCGCACGCGCTCTACCACATTGAGGGCGAGGCGGCCCGCCGGGGGGACGGCCTCTACGACCGCATGGGATCGGTCGGCGCGCACGAAGTTCTGATCGAAAATCCTCGCCACGACGGCCATCTCTGGAATGTGAAGGACGTCGAAGTCGAACAGTTTCTACGCTTGGCGGCGCTGCGGATTCAGGATCTGAAGCGTGACAGCCGGCTCAAGTACGTCAGCATTTTCAAGGATCACGGGGAGGGAGCCGGACAGGAATTCGATCACCCCACTTCCCAGCTCACGGCAACCACTTTTGTGCCGCGCCGCGTCCTCTACGAACTGCGCGCCGGACGCGATTATTACCAGACCAAAGAGCGCTGCGTTTTTTGCGACATTCTGGCGCAGGAGGAGCGTCAGAGCCTGCGCGTGGTCGAAGCTCGCGGAGACTACGTGGCCTTCTGTCCCTATGCGCCGCGCGTGCCATACGAAACCTGGATTCTGCCCCGTGGCCACGAATCTTCTTTTGAGCGCACGGGTGCGTCGCGCGTGGGCACTTTGACCGATCTTGCGGCGCTCCTGCGGCGCACCCTGCAACGCATTCGCACCATCACCGAGGCCTTCCATCTTGTGCTCCACACCTCGCCCAACAGCCATCATCCTTCGGAGGCGCTCGGATACTGGAAAACACTCGATGACGACTACCACTGGCACATCGAAATTTTGCCCATTCTTGCGGCCAAGGCGCGGTCGTACACGTTCAAGGAGGTTTATTATTCGCCGGTCACGTCGGAGACGGCCGTGAAACGTTTGCGAGAGGCGAAGATATAGGAGCAGTCGTTGGTCGTTCGTCGCTCGCTTTTCGCAACCTCGCAACGACCAACAGCGAATAGCGAACGACGAACAGCGAACCGCCCCATGACCATCCGTCGCCTCAAAACCTACACCGGATCGCAAGGCTACGTTTACCAGTACTACTT
>OMOD01000050.1 GCA_900290255.1 Candidatus Sulfotelmatobacter kueseliae | reverse complement strand
CCGCCCGCCGAGCAAGCTCGGCTGAGTTTCTGTGGCGGCCTGTTTGCGCATGGGCCGCCATGTTTGTCTGCGGAGGGCCCAAGAGATTTGTCATTCCGAGGAGCGCAGCGACGAGGAACCTGCTGTTTGCCGCAACGAGACAGAAAGCAGGTTCCTCCTCTGCGCTTCGCGCGTCGTCGGAATGACAACACTGTAGAGACCTGCGTTCATGGCAACAGCTGAATCCACTCGCGGCAAGAATCACCGGCTTTACTTGCTGGGTGCGGTGCTGCTGTTGTGGTGCTTCGCCATCTGTGCCCGCCTGGTTTACCTGCAGGTCTTCAGTTACGGCAAGTTTGTCGCACAAGCCGCGCATCAACAGCAGCGCGCCATTCCGCTGACCGCCAAGCGTGGCGTCATCTACGACCGCGCCGGCCGCGAGTTGGCCATGTCGGTCCTGGTTGATTCCGCCTTCGCCGTCCCCAACGAAGTGAAAGACCTGCCCACGGCGGTGTCCCTCATCACGCGCATCACGGGCGAAGACCGGAACGTCGTTCTCGCTGACTGCCAGGCGCATAAGACCTTCTGCTGGGTCGCGCGCAAAGCCGACGATGAAACCATCGAGCGCATCAAGTCCCTCAACCTGCAGGGCATTCACTTCCAGCAGGAGCCGAAGCGTTTTTATCCCGCGCGCGATCTGGCGGCGCAAGTGCTCGGTTCGGTCGGCATGGAGGATTCTGGCCAGAGCGGCATCGAGCACGAATTCGACGAACAACTGCGCGGCCGCCCGGGAAAAATGTACATCACCGTGGACGCGCACAAGGAGTGGTTCTCGGATGTCGAGACTCAGCCCGAGCCCGGTCAGAACCTGCTCCTGACCATCGACAAGAACATCCAGTACATCGCCGAAAAGGAACTGGATCAGGCAATCCACGACACCCAGGCTATCGCCGGCACCGTGATCGTCGAGAATCCGCACACCGGAGAAATCCTCGCGCTGGCCAACCGGCCGACCTTCAATCCGAATCTGCGCAAGCAGATTACGCCGGCTGCCCTGACAAACCGCGCTGTGAGCTACGTCTACGAGCCCGGCTCAACGTTCAAGCTGGTGACGGTCTCGGCCGCGCTCGAAGAAAAACTCACCAACCCAGACGAAGTGTTCGATTGCCAGATGGGATCGATCGTCTACAACGGCATGCGAATTCGCGACTCAAAGCCGCACGGTCTGCTGCCGGTGTGGGGTGTGCTGGCTGAATCGAGCGACGTGGGTTCGATCAAGATCGCACTGCGCCTGGGCGAGGACCGCTATTACAAATACATTCGCGCCTTCGGATTCGGACAACCGACTGGAATCGAGTTGCCCGGCGAGACGCGCGGCCTGACCAAGCCTCCCAGCCGCTGGTCGAAAGTCTCGATCGCAGCCATTTCGATAGGCCAGGAAATCGGCATATCGCCGATTCAACTGGCCGGCCTCGTTTCAACTTTCGCCAATGACGGCGTCTGGGTCGCGCCACGCATCGTCGCAGGCGCGGTGCAACCGCAGGGGATGCCGCAGACGGTCGCGTTTCATCCTGCGGCAGGCCGGCGCGTGATTTCGTCCTTCACAGCCGCCGAGATGCGCTCGATGATGGAGAAAGTCGTGATCGATGCCCACGGCACCGGCCGCAGGGCAATTCTGGAAGGCTACAGCTCTGCAGGAAAGACGGGCACAGGGCAGAAAGTCGACTCGGCCACCGGGGCGTATTCGAAGACGAAATACGTCGGTTCGTTTGGTGGCTTCGCTCCAGTGAACAACCCGCAGATTGTGGTCGCGGTGATTCTCGACTCGGCGGTGGGACCCCACCAGGGCGGGCAGGTCGCGGCCCCGGTATTCCGCCGCATCGCGCAGCAGGTGCTTGAATATCTGCACGTGCCCCACGACCTGCCGCTAGGCCCGCAACATCAGTTGCTGCTGGCCCAGGCGAAGATGAAAGATAAAGATCTGGAAGAAGGAACTCCGGATCATCCCGGCGAGCCGCTGGAAACCGCAGAAGTAAACGGGGAAGCGTCCGATATGGCCAAGCCGCAGAGTGTGGCGCGTGTGGCGTGGGCACTCCTGCCCGCGAACGCCGGAGGAGACGGAGGAGTCGTGCCAGCCGCAATGCGCGAATCGGTCTCAACAAGCGCAAGCACTGGGTCGGCCAATGCAGATCAACCGAAGCCCCCCGACGCGGCAACCGCGCCAGCGGCGCTGCCCTCCACCGGAACTGTCGTGCTCGATGTCGAGCAGGGCGGCATCGTTGTGCCCTCGTTCGTCGGCAAGACCGTCCGCGGCGCCGTTGAAGCCGCGCAAGACGCCGGCCTGGAACTGGAGATCGTGGGCAGTGGCGTCGCCCGCCAGCAGTCCCCCACGGCCGGGGCGCACGTGCCAGCCGGATCGCGGGTGACAGTGCAGTTCGGGCGGTAGGGCAGGTCTAAACCCAGAGGCCGCAGAGTACGCTGGGGATTTAGGAGAATTGGAGTTCGCGCAGACTCCGGCATCGGGCAGCCTCCATCGTCCTTTATAAGCTTCAGCTTATCTCTTCCAATTCCTCTGCCCCCCCGCGTCCTCCGCGTTGAGACTCCTCCAGTTTGACCCGCCGAAAAACCGCGTGATACGGTAGTCAGTCACAAGTTCTTCGTTCAAGCATCCCGGCAGGACCAGCTACTGCTCATAATTGGGGTCTCTATTGTCTTCGGTTGAGGCGACGCCGATCGTCCGCAGAACGGCGCTGAACGCCGTCCATCGCCAGATGGGGGCGAAGATGGTGGAGTTCAATGGCTGGGACATGCCGGTCGAGTATCCCGCGTCGCTGGGTGGCGGCATCATCGCCGAGCACATGGCCGTGCGCACCGGCGTCGGCATCTTCGACGTCAGCCACATGGGCGATATCCGTCTGGCCGGGCCGCAGGCGCTGGCCGCAGTGCAGCACATCTCCATGAATGACGCGTCGCGGCTGGGCCTTGGCCAAGCCCAGTACTCGGCTCTGCTTTATGCTGCAGGGACATTCGTGGATGACGTGATCGTCCATCGCCTCGCCGAGGACGAGTACCTCCTGGTCATCAACGCCGGCACGCGTGAGAAAGATTTCAACTGGGTGCGCGATAACACCCGCCAGTTCGACTGCGCGGTCGAGAATCTGTCGGACGACTACACCCAGATCGCCATTCAGGGCCCGAAGGCCGTGAATCTGCTGCAAAAGCTCACCGACGCCGATTTGAGCGCGGTGAAGTTCTATTGGGTCACGCGCGGGCGATTGTGCGGTCTGGAAAATATCCTGATGGGTCGCACCGGCTACACCGCCGAAGATGGGTTCGAAGTTTACATTCCCGCAGACGAGGCTATCAGCGCTCGCGTATGGAATGAGATCCTGACTGCGGGCAAGCAATTCAGCGTCGTGCCCTGCGGCCTGGGGGCGCGCAACACGCTGCGTCTCGAGGGCAAGTTGCCGCTCTACGGCCACGAGATTTCCGATACGATAAACGTCTGGGAAGGCGGTCTCGACCGCTTTTGCAAAATGGAGAAGGTCGAGTTCGTGGGCCGAGCCGCGCTGGGACAAGCGAAAGCCGCCGGAGTGAAGCGAGTTCTGGTCGGACTGGAGATGACTGAACGCGGCATCGCTCGCGACGGATATAAGGTGCTCGACGCTGGGGGACGCGAGATCGGATACGTCACCAGCGGATCGCCCGCGCCGTTCTTGAAGAAGAATATTGCGCTGGCGTATGTCCCGATTGAGCATTCAGTAGTAGGCACAAAAGTAAGAGTAGAAGTTCGTGGTCAAGGTGTAGGAGCGGTGGTCGTTCCGACGCCGTTTTACAAGCGTCCGACGAAGCGAGGTTTTGCTGGAAGCTAGCAGCTAGGAGCTAAGACTTTTTATGGCCTACCCTACAGATCGCAAATATACCAAAGAGCATGAGTGGATCAAGGTGAACGGTAGCTCCGCGACGGTCGGCATCACCGACTACGCCCAGGAGTCGCTCGGCGACATCGTGTTCGTTGAGACGCCCAAAGTCGGCGCAGAACTCGCCGCGGGCAAGACTTTTGGCACGGTCGAATCGGTGAAGGCGGTGTCGGACTTGTTTGCTCCGGCGTCCGGAACTGTGACCGAAGTCAACGGGGAACTGGCCACTGCGCCCGAGAAGGTGAATAAAGATCCGCACGGCGCGTGGATGGTGAAATTCACGCTCAAGAATCCCGGTGAACTGGATGCGCTGCTTTCCGCTGCCGATTATGAGAAGTTCGTGGCTGAGGAGGCAGGACACTAAAGCCGACCCCAGACCTCCGACCTCGGATGTTAGCAAGAACCAACGGCCTGGAGGTCTGACGTCTGAGGTCCGAGGGCCGATTTCGAAATGCGCTACTTACCCAAATCTCCCGCCGACCGCGAAGCCATGCTGCAGGCAATTGGCCTGCGCTCGGTGGATGATCTGTTTACACCCATTCCGGCCGAGTACCGTTTGACTCGCGACCTGAGAATTCCGCGCCAGATGGCGGAATCGGAAATCGTGGACTGGTTCCGCCAGCGCTCGCATGAAAACGGCGAAGGTTACACCAGCTTTCTGGGCGCAGGCGCCTACCTTCATTACCGGCCGGTCGTGATTGACGCGTTGATTTCGCGCGGCGAATTTCTCACCGCGTACACGCCATACCAGGCCGAGATCTCCCAGGGCACACTGCAATCCATCTTCGAATTTCAGACCATGATCTGCGAACTGACCGGCATGGAGGTCGCCAACGCGTCCATGTACGACGGTTCGACTGCGGCCGCCGAAGCCGTGATGATGGCCGTTCGTCTGACCGGACGAAGATCCGTCGTGGTTGCGCGCAGCCTGCATCCGGAGTATCGCGAAGTCCTGGCAACTTACGCCACGCATCAGGGCATGCCCGTGTCGGTCGCCGGTTTCGGCGACGACGGACGGGTGAACTTGAAAGAACTGGAGAAGGCGATCACTCCGGAGACTGCGTGCGTGCTGATGCAGTCACCGAACTTCTTCGGCACGATTGAAGATGTCGCGTCCATTGCCGATCTCGCTCACCGGCACGGAGCGATTTTGGTGGTCTCGATCGCCGAGGCGGTCTCGCTGGGGATCGTGGAGCCGCCGCGGCAAGCCGACATCATTGCCATGGAAGCGCAATCATTTGGCGTACCGCTGGGATTCGGCGGGCCTTACTGCGGCGTCATCGCCACTCGCGAAAAATATGTGCGCCAGATGCCGGGCCGTCTGGTCGGGCAAACTGCTGACAAGCACGGCAAACGCGGATTCGTGCTGACGCTGGCGACGCGCGAGCAGCACATCCGGCGCGAGAAAGCGACCTCGAACATCTGCACCAACCAGGCGCTGGTCGCCCTCATGGTCAACATCTTCATGACCGTCTACGGCAAGGTCGGTCTGAAGGAATTAGCCAGGCAGAATCTGGCGAAGACGGTCTACGCGGCGGGCCAATTCGCAAAGTACGGTAAAGTCCTGTTCGGTGGCGCGCCGCGCTTCAACGAATTCGTGGTCACCACGAGTGAGACTCCCCACGCCATCAACAGCCGCCTGCTGGGGCACAAGATGGTTGGTGGTCTTCCGCTGAAGAAGTTCTACCCGGAGTTGGGGAATGCCTCGCTGTGGTGCTGCACCGAGTTGACCACGCGCAGCGCTATCGACACCGCGGTCGGGCTGGTGGCTGAAAGTGAGCGCTCCGTTCGCTCGGCCAAAGAAGAAGTAGAAGAGGTGGCGCGATGAGGCGCATGACCCGCAAGGCAACCCGCCACGTCAGCCAAAACGAAGGACTGATCTTCGAGAAATCCTCGGCGGGGAAGGCGGCATGGAAGCTGCCTCCGCTCGACGTGCCCGAGGTGGATGCCGCGCAGCTTCTCGGTCCATCCGAAAGAAAAGATCTGGGCAGCATGCCCGAGGTCAGCGAGATCGAGATCATCCGCCACTTCACGCGGCTTTCCACATGGAATTACGCTATCGATCTCGGCATGTACCCGCTGGGCTCGTGCACCATGAAATACAACCCACGGGTGAACGAAGCGGTCGCTCGTGTCGAGGGAATTGCCAACGCGCATCCCTACCAGCCGGAAAAGATCTCGCAAGGCGCGTTGCGCATCATCAAGACGCTGAGCGAGTGCCTGATCGAAATCACCGGCATGGATGCCATCACGCTGCAACCAGCCGCAGGCGCCCACGGCGAGATGACAGGGCTGTTGGTGGTCCGTGCCTATCACCAGGCGCAAGGCAACGCGCGCAAGAAGATTCTGATTCCCGACTCTGCCCATGGGACGAATCCGGCGAGTGCGGCGATAGTGAACTACGCGGTCGAGAACCTGAAGTCCGATTCCCGCGGCATGGTGGACCTGGCCGCGCTCGAAGCGCAGATGAACGAAGACGTTGCCGCCCTGATGCTCACCAACCCCAACACGCTGGGTGTCTTCGAGCAAGACATCATCAGGATCGCCAGCATTCTCCACGCCAAGGGCGGCTTGCTTTACATGGACGGCGCCAATATGAACGCGCTGGTGGGAAAGGCGCGCCCCGGAGATTTCGGCGTGGATGTCATGCACCTGAACCTGCACAAGACGTTTTCGACGCCGCATGGTGGCGGGGGGCCCGGATCCGGCCCGGTAGCTATTAAGAAAATTCTCGAGCCCTTCCTGCCGAAGCCGGTCGTCATCACCCATCCCGATGGCACCTTGGGCTTCGACTACAACCGGCCACAGTCAGTCGGACGCGTGCGCGCGTTCTACGGAAACTTCGGTATGTTCGTGCGCGCCCTCGCTTACATCCAGGCGAACGGACCCGATGGCCTGCGCCAGACCACCGAAGACGCGGTGCTCAACGCCAACTATATTCGCAACGGTCTGGAAGGCGTCTACGACTTGCCTTATTCCACGCCGACCATGCATGAAGTCGTTTTCAGCGACAAACTGCAGGCGAAGAACGGTGTGCGTACCATGGACATCGCCAAGCGCCTCATCGATTACGGCTTCCACCCCTACACCATGGCATTTCCTTTGATCGTGCCGGGAGCGCTCATGATCGAGCCCACCGAAAGCGAACCGAAGGAAGAATTGGACCTGTTCATCGAGGCCATGAAGTCGATTGCCGAGGAAGTGGAAGAAGATCCGCAGACGGTGCTTGATGCCCCGCATTCGACCCGCGTTTCGCGGCTGGACGAGACGGCCGCCGCCAGGAAGCCGGTTTTGCGGTGGAAACCCGCTTCGTGATTTTCGATTGTCGATTTCCGATTGCAGATTGAAACAGCGCCTTCCGGTTTTCCAATTGGCAATCGAAAATCGCAAATCGAGAAAATTCCCCCGTGCCTTCCGTGTTTCCTCCTCTGTGTTCCTCTGCGTCGTCTGTGGTTAAATTCTCCCATTGCCTCCTAAAAGACAAGTCAGCCTGTTCGCGTCTCCTGAAAAGCGCAACCCCGTAGTCTGCCTGCTGCTGGCGGTAGTCACGCTGGCGCTGTACAACCCGGTCAACCGCCATCCCTTTGTGAACTACGACGATGACCGCTACGTCACAGAAAATCCCCATGTGCGCCAGGGCCTGACCGCGGATACTTTCTTCTGGGCACTGACTTCGACCGAGGTAGCGAACTGGCATCCGTTGACCTGGATGTCGCACGCCCTCGACTATTCGCTATTTCGCCTCAACCCCGCCGGCCATCATTTCACCAGCGTGCTTCTGCATGCCATAAATGTAATCTTGCTCTTTCTGCTTCTTGCCTGGGCCACAGGACGCGCCGGCCCAAGCCTGTTCGTGGCGGCGCTGTTTGCGGTTCACCCGATGAACGTGGAATCAGTCGCCTGGATCTCCGAGCGCAAGAATGTGCTCTGCGCGCTGTTCTTTTTTCTCGCTCTGTGGGCCTATGGCTGGTATGTCCGCCAACCAAACTGGAAGCGATATTTGGCAGTGGCCGCGCTATTCGTGGCCGCGCTGGCGGCCAAGGCCATGGTGATCACCCTCCCATTTGTGCTGCTGCTTCTCGATGATTGGCCGCTGCATCGAGTAGCCGCGCGGGATAGAGAATCCGGCCAGATTCCGACGTTCTCCTGGTCGCGACTTGTTCTGGAAAAACTACCGCTACTTGCCCTTTCCGCCGTCAGCGCAGTCGTCGCCATGCGAGCGCAGCAGGCAAGTGGGGCAGTGCGCTCGACCACGCAGTTTTCTTTCGGGGTGCGTCTGGCTGACGCGATCTACGCCTACGCCATGTATCTGTGGAAGATGGTCTGGCCCGCGCGGCTGGCTCCTCTGTATCCTCACCCCGGAGATTCGCTCGCGGCGTGGCAGGTCGCGACCGCCGCGCTGATCCTGATCGCGATTACGGCGTTCGTCCTGCGGTTCCGCGACCGCCGTTATCTGCTGGTGGGATGGTTCTGGTTCCTCGGTACATTAGTTCCTGTCATTGGCTTGGTGCAGATTGGCGACGCCGCCATGGCTGACCGCTACGCCTACATTCCGCTGATCGGCATCTTCGTGATGATCGCATTCGGCATTGCGGATTGGGCGGAGCAACGGAAACCCGGTTGGTGGCCCGCTATCCCAGCGCTCGCCGTCATCCTTGCGCTCGCCCTCACCACTCACCGTCAGATCGGCTACTGGCAGAGCAGCTACGATTTGTGGTCGCACGCGCTGGCTGTCACCCGGAACAACTTCATCGCGGAAGACAACCTCGGGGGCGCGCTCATTCTCGAAGGGAAAGAAGAAGAGGCGCATCCTCATTTTGAAGCGGCTGCGCGCATTAACCCCCGCGATCCCATGAGCCGCAGCAATCTCGGAACTTATTTCCAGACGCATAACCAGTTGCGCGAAGCCGTGACCGAGTACGAGGCGGCGATCGCGTTGACTTCAGACCCCGGCCTGCTGGCTGAGACCTACGCCAATCTGGGCGCGGCGCAGCGGGCGCTCGGAGAAGACGACGCGGCACGAAAGGATCTTCAGCAATCCCTGCGCCTCAATCCCAATCAGTTCAGCGCCTGGCTCGGTCTGGGTTTGCTGGCACGGCAACAAGGCAATCTGGCGGAATCGCTCAGCGATCTGTCTCGCTCAGTGGAATTGCGTCCCACCCCCCAGGGCTACCTGGAACTTGGCCGCACACTCGCGCAGGCGGGGCGAGCTCCCGAGGCGCTCAATGCCTATCAGCAGGCACTGGGACTTTCTCCCGAGTTCGCCGAGGCGCAACAGGCCGCTGACGCCCTCCGCCGGCACAAGCAGTAAGCGCGTTCGCGGCCGGTTCCTGGATCAACTCTTTCGTGAAGTCACCGCGAAAAACGCGGCTGCCTCCTGTTCCACGTTCTTACTGCCGCAGTGCGGACACTTAGGCGATTCCTTGTCGTGCTCGCTCAGCGTGAGAACAGTTTCGAAGGGCTTATGACAATCGAGACAAACATAGTCATAAACGGGCATGGGACACCTCCCGTGGGAATGACGTTTAGAGAATTGTACGCCGAACAGAAATTATGATTGTTGATTCTTGATTGTTGCCGTACCCGTGGCCATGGAGGCCCGGACGCCCTCGTCCGGGCGGGCGAGCGTAGCTGGCCATTCTTTGCCCGGGTGCATCATCTGTGAATCCGCGCTAGAAAATTGTACGCCGAAAAGAAATTGCTATGTTGATTCTTGATTGTTGAATGAAACCCCTGGCTTGACCGCCCGCGCCACGGCAGACCAGAAGGTCTTCAATCAACAATCAAGAAATCAACAATCAAAAAATCCTACTTCGCGGTGATCTCTACCGACGCCCGCGCGGTATCCCAGTCCATCCGCATCGTGCATCCTGTCGGGGTTTTGTCGTAGGCGATAGTGAAATTCTCCACCTTCGAGGGCAGCGTGGACACTTTCATATCCAGCCGCGCCAATTCATCGCCCTCATACTTATAAGGAATGCCCCACTCTCCGGTTTTCTTGTTGATGATCAGGGTCCACTTGTCGGGGTTGGGAACGGTGAAGATCGTGTAGTTTCCCGCCGGAACCTTCGCCCCGCCGACAACCAGGTCCGCATTAGTCACGAACGTGGTGGCCTCGTTCGCGCCAGTGCGCCAGACCTTGCCGTAGGGATCATGTTCGCCGATCATCTTCCGTCCTCTCAAGCGCGGGCTGGAGTAGTCGGTCTTAATGGTTTTGCCGCCGCCGAGATCGCACGATGCGGAAGCGGGCGGGCTCGCTTTCTCTCCGCCCATCTGGGCGGAGCACACGGTCGTGAAAGTGAGGGCGAGAAGTGTCACGATGACAACGTGTCTTTTCATGGTTTCTCCTTTTGCGTAGCTGGCAATGCCAAGAACGTTTGACGTTTCAGAAGGGATTCTGTCAGCCGAGCCATTATGCTCCACCCACGGCGGCGGTTACAATCGTCCGATGCCGGTATTCGATGATAAGCAGGAAGAACTGGAACACTACGAAACCATGATGGGCGTGCCCCGCGGACGCCTCGCCGTCACCATGGACATGATCACCGACGCCATGGCCCTGGTCGGCCAGCACGGCGTCTATTGCCAGAGCCAGCGCTGGCCGGGCAAGCCGGTCATGGACATCCAGATCATCATGAACAGCCTGACCGGCGCGAAAGAACTGATCCAGAGCGTGATGGAGGAACTGAAGAAGAGTTCTGACTGACTTTCACCACGGAGGCACGGAGTCACAGAGAAAGCAATGCAATTTGAGCGTTTGTGCTTTTCTCTGTGCCTCTGTGTCTCTGTGGTGAAGTTGTTTTGCGGTCTGCATTACGGTTTCACCGTCACCATCACCACGCCATGCGATGCCACCCGCGCTGAAAACTTTCCCGTGAACTTCCCCAGGTCTTTGTGCTGCCACAAGTCGCGCACTGAAGCGGTCAGCGTGCTCGGATAGCCGATATCCTCCCAGTTGACCGAGATCTCCTGCTCACTCTTGCTCCGATTGAAGAGCACCACGGCCCGGCTGCCGTCCTTTTGCTGCTTCGCCCAGACCCCCAGGTCGCCTTTCTTGGCTACCCGCTCGCTTTCGCGGCCGAGCGCGTCCTGGCCCACGGCAATCACTTCTTTGTTGGTGAGAATGTCACGAATCTCCGGCCGCATGTCGCGCAAGTCATTGCCCGCGATGAGCGGCGCAGCCAAGATCGCCCACAGGCTGAAGTGGGAGCGGTATTCGGTGTCGGTCATCCCGCCGTTGCCGACTTCGAGTATGTCCGGATCGTTCCAGTGCCCCGGCCCCGCATAAGAGTCCAGGCCGACCTGCTGATCGAGATTCATCAGCATGCTGTTTAGGCAGCAGCCGCCGTCCGGCCATTTCGTCGGTGTCTCAAACGAATCGCTGATGTCGCCCGTGGTGCGCCACAGGTTTCCGCCTATTTCCTGGCCCCACAGCCACGGTTTGGCAGTCGCCCATTCGCAGATGCTGAACACAATCGGCCGCCCCGATGCATCCAAGGCCGCGCGCATGTTGGCGTAGGAAGACTTGGCATCCTGCGTGGACGTGTTGCACCAGTCGTACTTCAGGTAGTCCACGCCCCACGCCGCATATTGCAGCGCGTCCTGATACTCGTGGCCCAGTCCTCCTGGCCGGCCGGCACAGGTTTTCGAGCCTGCGTCGGAGTAGACCCCAAATTTCAGCCCGAGCGAATGAATGTAGTCGCCGAGGGCCTTCATTCCGTGCGGAAAGCGCTGCGGATCGGCCACGATGTTGCCGTTCGCGTCCCGGCTGACCTGCCAGCAGTCGTCGATGTTGACGTACACGTACCCGGCGTCCTTCATGCCCGACTTGACCACGGCGTCGGCCATGCCCCTGATCAGGTCTTCGCTGACGTTGCAGGCAAACTTGTTCCAGGAATTCCATCCCATGGGCGGCGTGAGCGCCAGATTCGCCGACGGCGATACACTCTCTTGCGCGATGAGTCCGGTAACGGTAGTGAGAACGAAGAAAGAAATGGCACAAATAAGGTTTGGAGTTTTCATGCCCCACGTTGTACCGGAAGCAGGTGGATTGGTAAAGGACGATTCGCAAATGGAAGAAGCGCCATCCCGGCCCCATCTTACATGACGGTTGACGTCCGACGGAGGGAACGATCAACGCCCCCTCCTGGTCGCCGGACAGCAAGCGGGTCGCGTTTGTGAGCCATTTGCTGATTCCGACTATAGAGCCAGTGAGGTGAATTCCGGCTCCGCGCCTCTCAGTGAGATGGGATCATGTTCGTTGTCATCCTGAGCGGCGTTGTTTGCCGCGAAGGACCTATGCAACCGATGCAAGATGCACAGGTCCTTCGCTTCGCTCAGGATGACAACGCGCAGTAGAACATTCTCACGCCAGCGTGAACTTCCCCCGCTCGATCATCTTTTCGGCGATCTGCTGCCGCAGTGCAATCGTGTTGAACGGCTCATATTTCGCCAGCCGCCGCAGGATGGCGAGTTGCGTGCGCAGCATGTCGCCCTCAGCCACAGCGGCGATCACCTTCCGCGCCGCCGCCTCGACCTTTTCCATCGCCTGCGATAGATAGACCCGTGTCATCGCAATGGGCAGCGCCGCAGTCGCTTCGCCCTTGCTCTCCGCGATTTTCTGCGCCCGCAGCACCGCCGTCTCCATGGCGTAAGTCTCAATGGTTATATCGGCGATGGCGCCCATGATCTCCTGCTGGCCCTGAATGGCGAGCATGTATTTCTCCGTAGCCGCGCCCGCCGCAAAAAGCCCCAACTTCTTCGCCTGCGCCACCAGCTTGTGCTCCTGCGCCAGTGTGCCCTCAATTTCTTCGCCCGCCGACGGCCCCGCCAGCACTTCCTCCATCAGCTTTTTGATGGCCGGCATCAGCGGCAGTTGTCCGCTCATCGCCCGTTTCAGCAGAAAGCCCGTGATGATCAGCCGGTTAATTTCGTTCGTGCCTTCGAAAATGCGATTGATGCGCGCGTCGCGGTAGGCGCGCTCCGCCGGATACTCTTCCACAAACCCGTAGCCCGCATAAATCTGCAGAGTCTCGTCGACGATGTAATCAATCATCTCCGAGCCCCACACCTTGATGATCGAGCACTCGACCGCATACTCCTCGATCGCCTTCAGCGTCTGCCGGGCGGCATCGGTGGCAGCCTTGTTCACTTCGCTCAGTGCCGCATCCATCATGGCGACGGTGCGGTAAACCAGCGACTCGCCCACGTAGAGCAGCGTCGCCATATTGGCGATTTTTTCGCGCACCAGTCCGAAGTCGGCGATGACCTTGCCAAACGCCTTGCGCTGCCTGGCATATGCGATGGCGTTTCCGAGCGACATTCGCCCGCCGCCCACGCACATCGCGCCCAGCTTGAAGCGCCCAATGTTCAAGATGTTGAAGGCGATGAGATGCCCTTTGCCGATTTCGCCGAGCAGATTTTCCGCCGGAACCTTGCAGTCATTGAGAATGATCGGGCAGGTGGACGATCCCCGAATCCCCATCTTGTGCTCTTCCGCCCCAACCGAGAACCCGGAGAAATTCTTCTCCACCAGAAATGCCGTGAACTTTTCTCCATCGACCTTGGCAAACACCGTGAACAGGTCGGCGAAACCCGCATTGGTGATCCACATCTTTTCGCCGTTCAGGATGTATTGCTTGCCGTCGGAAGAAAGCTGCGCCCGGGTGCGGCAATTCAGCGCGTCCGATCCCGAAGTCGATTCCGACAGCGCATACGCGCCCACAATCTCGCCCGAGGCCAGCCGCGGCAGATATTTCTTCTTCTGTTCCTCCGTGCCAAAGTAAACGATGGGCAACGTGCCGATACCGGTGTGCCCGCCCCATGTGGTCGCGAACCCGGCGTACTTGGCGATATGATCCGCAATCACCGCGGCCGTAACCTTGTCCATCTCCAGCCCGCCGTAGGCCTCCGGGATTTCGACCGAACTCAGCCCCAGTTCACCCGCCTTCTTCAGCAGATCGCGCGTCACCGAGAAATCCTTGTGCTCCATCTTCTCGGCATTGGGCACGATTTCATTCAGCGCAAACTCTTCCGCGGTCTGCCCGATGAGTCGGTGCTGTTCCGTGAAATCTTCCGGCGTGAAAACTTCTTCCGGCCGGCGCGATTCCAGCAGAAAACTGCCGCCCGCAATCCGGGTCTTGGGAACTGCTGTGCTCGTTGCCATTCTTTTCCCCTCGCAAAGGAACCGCCGCGACAGGTAAACGCGGCGGTAACTATCTGTCAATTCTAATGCGGGGACAAAGGGAATGATAGGACTGAAACGCCGTGTTTCATCGGTGTTTCGTGGCGGAATTGCGGATGGTCCTGCTAAGGCTTTCCTCTGTGACCTCGGTCTCCTCTGTGGTTAATCCAGGTTCTCGAAAATCCCTGCCGCGCCCATGCCGCCGCCCACGCACATGGTCACCATCCCGTAACGCGCGTTGCGCCGCTTCATTTCGCGCAGAACGCTCGCCGTCAGCTTTGCCCCGGTGCAACCCAGCGGGTGTCCCAGCGCGATGGCGCCGCCGTTAGGATTCACTTTCTCCGGGTCCAGTCCCGCTTCCTTGATCACCGCCAGCGACTGCGCCGCGAACGCTTCGTTCAACTCGATCACGCCAATGTCAGACAATTTCAGTCCCGCTATCTTCAGCGCTTTCGGAATCGCGAACACCGGTCCCAGCCCCATTTCTTCCGGTTTGTACCCTGCCGTGGCGAACGAAACATAGCGTGCCAGCGGCTTAATGCCCAACGCTTTCGCGCGCTCCGCCGACATCACCACCGCCGCCGCCGCGCCGTCCGACATCTGCGATGAACTCCCGGCCGTCACCGTCCCTTTGGCGTGAAACGCGGGCTTGAGCGCAAGCAGCGCTTCGAGCGAAGTGTCGGCACGCGGGCCTTCGTCTACTCTGAAAACGATTTCCTGCCACCTCGGCTTCAAGCCGTTCGGCGTGCTGAAACTCACCGGCACCGGCACAATTTCCTCAGCAAATTTCCCCGCCTGAATCGCCGCCAGCGCCTTCTGATGGCTGCGCAACGAAAATTCATCCGCCGCCTGCCGCGTGATGCCTACACGCTGCGCCACCCGTTCTGCGGTGAGTCCCATGGTCAGGTATGCATCCGGGTAATGTTCCACCAGCCAGGGATTGGGCGAAATCTTGTGCCCGCCCATGGGAATCATAGTCATGGATTCGGTTCCCCCGGCGACAATCACCTCCGCGCCGCCGCTCATGATGCGCTCGGCTGCCATGGCAATCGCCTGCAGTCCCGACGAGCAGAATCGGTTGATGGTGAGCGCCGAAACCTCCACCGGCAGTCCCGCTCGCAGCGACGCGATGCGGGCCACGTTCATCCCCTGCTCGGCCTCCGGCATGGCGCAGCCGAGGATCACGTCTTCGATTTCTTTGGCATCCAGTTGCGGCACGCGCTCCAGCGCGCCCTTGATCGCAACCGCCGCCAATTCATCCGGACGAGTGGCCCGCAGCGTGCCCTTGTAGGCGCGTCCCACGGGCGTGCGCACGGACGAGGCGATTACGACTTCACGCATAATGTTTCTCCATATCTTGCTCCATCGCGGGTGAGCTTTTCATTAGATGCGCGACATTCCACCCGAGGTTTACGCGCCCCGGCGGTCACTTCGCCGGCGCATAGAAGAAATAATCGGCCGTGTAACTGCTCTTCGTTTCCGCGTCCTTGTGCGACTCATCGCATCCGTAGCCTGGCGGCTGTCCTCCGTGCGTGTGCACGCGCTGGATGCTGGTTACGTTCGCGAGTTGACCTTTTCCCCCGTTGCTCACGACATTCACCAGCAGCCATGGAACTGACTCCGGATCGAGCGCGTCCACGCGGGCTACGGCTTTCCCGGTGACTTCGCTGCCATCGTTCAATTTCCACGTCGGGCCGGCCGAGTGATGGCCAATCACTTTGTCTTTGCGATCTTTCAGTTCGGCATCCGGGCCCTTCAGCGTCCACGCGAACTTGCCGTCGGCGCCCGCCTGGCAGGTGTAAATCTGCGATCCCGAACCATGCGCGAGCAACACGACCTCGAGGCCGGCGGGCACGGCGATCGCATCCGGCACGTCAGGCGGAGGCTCCTTGCCAACAGCATCTTTTTGCGCGCTGGATTGAGCGTTGGCAGGCAAGGCTATAGAAATGAGGACGATGAGCCCGACCGCCGCAGCGAGCAAGAGTCTTGGCATGAGGGGATTGTAGCAGGGCGTGAAGTAGCTCCTTTCGAGCGGATTCAGCGTTGCTGTAGTCCGCTCGTGTGGGGACGGGCGCCCTCGCCCGTCCAGGCCGAGCGCAGCTCAGCGCAAGTTGCGGCTGGCTGAGAAGCCAGTCGAGCCATGTAGGAATTAATTCCTCAGCGTCTTTCCCGTCTTCAGCGTGTACTGAATCCTCTCCTGCGTCTTCTTCTCACCGCACAGCGATTTGAAGCTCTCGCGCTCCAGGTCGAGGATGTACTGCTCGCTCACCGGCGTCCCCGGCGTTACATTGCCGCCGCACAGCACTTCCGCGATCTTTCCCCCAAGCCTCACTTCATAATCTGTGATGAAGTCCCCCTGGCGCATGAGATGCACGCCCATCTTCAGCGCCGCCAGCAGATTCTCCCCGGGCGCGGGAATGTCGGTTCGCGGAATCGGCGGCTCATATCCCGCGCGCGCCAGCTCGAGCGCCCGCGCCTTGGCGTCGGAAAGCACACGCTCACGGTTCATCGTGATGCGGTCGCTATCGGAGAGAAATCCCAGGCCCCGTGCCTCGTGCGCCGACGTTGCCACCTTCGCCGTGGCGATGGTCTCAAACGCTTTCTTCATGGCCTCCATCATTTCGACGGACCCGGCGAGCGCGTCTTTTTGAGAACCGCTCAGCGCCGCAGCCCCACCACGCGATACCGAGGCCGCGTCGACCGCTCGCAGCAGCATTTCCTTGCAGCCTCCGCCGCCCGGCAGCAGACCAACTCCCACCTCGACCAGTCCCGCATAAAGCTCGGCGTGCGGCTGCCGGGCCGCCGCGTGTAGCGAAATCTCCGTCCCTCCGCCCAGACACAGCCCAAACGGAGCCGACACGACCGGCTTCGGTGAAAACTTGATGGCCTGCGTCATCCCCTGGAACTGGCGAATGGCCAAATCAACGTCGTCCCATTCGCCCTCTTGCACGCTCATGAGCAGCAGCATGAGGTTCGCGCCCACCGAAAAATTTGCGGCGTCGTTGGTAATCACGAAGGCGTCGAACGCGTCTCCTGCTCCGCCTGGCTTCAGGGTCTGGCTGATCAGCCCGATGATGTCGGCGCCCAGCGCATTCATCTTGGAATGAAATTCAAGGCAAGCGACGCCATCGCCTAGATCCACCAGCGATGCTCCCGAGTTCTTCTTCACCACGCCGTTTGATTTCTTCACGACCGCGACCGACCACACTCCGGCGGGCACTTCGACCGCCTGCCAGTTCCCGCCTGCCGGTTGCCAGTACCTGCGGCCTGAAGCGGCCTTGGGATCATCCCCATACCAGGATTTCTGGCCCGCAGCCAGCAACTTCTCCACGTTAACCGCCACCGGCTTGCCTTCCTGCCTCATGCGCGCGACGGTCGCTTCCACGCCGGCCGCATCCCAGAGTTCGAACGGCCCAAGTTCCCAGTTGAAGCCCAGCCGCATCGCACGATCGATCTCCACGATGGAGTCAGAAATTTCCGGCACGCGGTTCGCGCCGTACGTCCAGAGGTCGGAGAGCGCCGCCCACAGGAACGCTCCCGCCTTGTCTCTCTGCGAACCGCTTGAGGCTGCTGCTACACCGGATGCCCCGCCCGCCGGCAGGCCAAGCAGCATGCGTAGCCGCGCGCCCCTGTCTTCGATATTTTTCGCCATGTCGAGAGCGGCAAATTTCGGCTTCTGGCGCGGATGGTATTCGAGCGTTTTCCAATCCAGCGCCAGCCGCTCATCCTCTCCTCCGTCGCCGCCCTTCACCTTTTTGTAGAAGCCGCCCTGCGTCTTGTCGCCCAGCCAGCGTCGCTCGAGCATCTGCTTGAAGAAGTCCGGCAAGCGCAGATCGCTGCGCTCGTCGCGGACGTTGGCCGTCATGTTGCCCACCACGTGCCCCAGAATGTCGAGGCCGACCAGATCAATGGTGCGAAATGTCGCCGACCTTGGCCAGCCGACGGCTTGTCCGGTCAGCGCGTCCACGTCTTCGATCGTCAAATCCATTTCCTGCATCAGCCGCATCACATTCAACACCGAAAAAGTGCCGATGCGGTTGCCGATGAAGTTCGGCGTGTCCTTCGCCAGCACCACGCCCTTGCCCAGATGAACGTCGCAGAAATGCGCGACCGCATCCATAAGATCTCGATCCGCGTCCGGCGTAGGGATCAATTCAACCAGCCGCATGTAGCGCGGCGGATTGAAAAAATGCGTCCCGAACCAGGCGCGGCGGAAGTCATCGGAGAATCCCTCGGCGATTTTGCCTACAGGCAAGCCGCTGGTGTTCGTCGTGATAATCGTCCCCGGTCTGCGGATGGCCTCGACCTTGCGCAGCAGCGCCCGCTTCAGCTCGATATTTTCGACCACGGCTTCGATAATCCAGTCGGCGTCGGCGAGTTTCTTCAGATCATCTTCGAAGTTCCCGACCGAGACGAATCGCGCCAGCGATGCCTCCATGAACGCCGCCGGCTTGGACTTCTTGGCGGCTTCCAGTCCGGCAGCGGCGATCTTGTTTCGTGCCGGGGCGTCGGCGTCCGGCGGAACGATATCGAGCAAAAGGCTGGGAACGCCGGCGTTGGCAAAATGCGCAGCAACGCGCGCGCCCATGGTGCCGGCCCCGAGAATCGCGACTTTATGAATGCGTTTCATCCACTTGCCTCAATGGGAGTGATCACCGCTCGGAACCTGGAGAAAGACGGAGCGGTTCAATCGTCCCGCACGTGCCTGGCTCCTGTCCTTGCTGGAATTTGTGACCCGCCATGGTAATCGCACGGCGAGAAAATTATCTACTTGCGCCTGACAGCTCCGCGTGCACTTCCACATACCCCAGAGCCTTGCGCGCCATTTGCTTTTCGCCCCGGTAGGCGAGCAACTTCGGCGCCTGGTCCAGCCGCAGCCACTTCGCCCGCGCGACTTCAATGCGCATTTCGTCCGAGATGTCGTCGATGCGTCCTGACCCGTAGCGCAACAGATAGAAACTCACAATCTTGAACACACGTTCGCCATCGCCCCAGGAGCGCACGTAGGCATACTTGATGTCGGCCAGCTTCGTGACCGGAACCGCGGTGATCCCGGTTTCTTCCCGGACCTCCCG
Organism: Candidatus Sulfotelmatobacter kueseliae; assembly: GCA_900290255.1. Taxonomy (GTDB): domain Bacteria; phylum Acidobacteriota; class Terriglobia; order Terriglobales; family Acidobacteriaceae; genus Sulfotelmatobacter; species Sulfotelmatobacter kueseliae. Next base: position 993 of record OMOD01000050.1, on the reverse strand, counting down.
CAAGGCCGCATCCAGCGCCTTCTCCCCCGGATCCACCAGTCCCTTGGGCAGGCAGAGAGTTGCTTTTCCCTGGGTGCGCGATGTGCGCTTGCCGGGATTCGGCGCTGCCGACGATTCGGTTGGCAGTTCGATAGCCGCCATCCACCACTCTCCATCTTTATGCCGCACCACCACCCCGCCTGCCGAGATCTCCCGGACCATATCTGTGCAACTTAACAGGATTACAGGAGTTCGTCACGCGGGTGCGCCGATAGTAACCGGTTACCCCGCCCGCCCAACTGCAAGTAACCCAAGGCTGGCACATTCGTGCCCTTACAGCCCACCGTCCGCTTGTGGCATCTTACCTGCTAAGTGAGAATGGCCGCCCATGGCTGGAAATGGGCCGGAGATGTGGGGTTTCAAGTGACGAGTCTGGGGAGAATCATTCGTTCCGTCCAGGCCTTTGGCCGGGAATTCTCGCGTAAACCTTCTCCTGTTTCTCCTGCTATTCCCGCGATCGGCGTGGCGCTGGGTGGAGGTTTTGCCCGCGGCATCGCTCACATCGGAGTGCTGAAGGTCCTCGAGCAGGAAGGCATTCCCATCCGCGTCGTTGCCGGCACCAGCGTGGGCGCGCTGATCGGCGCTTCTTATTGCAGCGGTCTGTCTATCGCCGAGATGGAGGAGGTCGCCCACAATACGCGCTTCACTTCCTTTGCCCGCTGGACCCTTTCCCGCTACGGTTTCGCCTCCAGCGACCGCATGGCTTCTTTCCTCAGCCGCGCCTTGAAGGTGCAGACCTTCGAAGAACTGCGCATTCCCCTGGGCGTCACCGCCACCGACTACAACACGGGTGAAGGCGTGGTGTTTCACTCTGGTCAGATGATCGACCCCGTCCGTGCCAGCTGCGCTTATCCTGGCATGTTCCTGCCGGTCAACATCCGCGGCCGCTATCTGTGTGTCATCAGAACCTCTGAGACCAGCTTGGCCGCCAGGCCAAGCTACGGTTTGAGTTTC
>OMOD01000049.1 GCA_900290255.1 Candidatus Sulfotelmatobacter kueseliae | reverse complement strand
TTCATTGCACGGGAGACAACGGCGGCAGCTTTGCCGTAATTGAAGCGCCGTTTTCCTTCAAGATTCCTTGTCGGTACTGTGGGCAGACACACGTATTTCAGCGCGAACAGATTCAGGCTTCGGTTCGCGATACCCCACCACCCGAAGGATTCGAGAATCTCTTATAAAACGCTCGGAGTCTATTGGAGAAACTGTTTTCAATCCGTTTGCCCAAGTTGTGATGATCCATGGGCCATCTATGTGTTCTTCAGTAATTGTTGGGGTTTCAAGGCCAGCTTGACGCACCATAATGACCACCTGTAAAGTTTGGATTACAGGTCGTTGCTGACCAAGATTTCACAAGGCCCGGACGGGAATCCGGGCTTTTTCACTTGCTCAGTTCTCGGGTGCTTCTCTAAGTCCGAACCCCGGAGCGCCCACGACAGGCTCACCAATACCAATAGGCACGAATGACTCGGGAACGGTTTGTTTCGCAGCTTGTGATTGAAACGCGGGTTGATACATCCAAATCCGCCCCTTATAAGAATCGAGCAGGAACACGCGATGTACTGCGCTTTGTTCTCCCTCCTCGGCTTGTGCCATAATGAGTTGATAGCGCGATGTCGTTGACGTACTCGTAGGAGTAGCCGTTCTCTGGCCGCTGGCCAGCAATACTACACATAGAACACCAACCAAAATGATCCAGATTCTTTGTCTCACGAATCGCCTCCCGTTCTTTCATTTTTACGCTCACCCAAAAACCCAGGAGTAGGTGTTCGGGCGAGTTGTGTTCAAGCAAACGTTGATTTGTAAATAAACGTCGTGGGCTTCGAGCAGCTTCTTTTCTGGCAACACCAAGAGCGGGGCCGCCTTGATCTCCACTTCGGAGATCAACTCATCATCTTGAAGCAGACAAAAGAATGGGTACTCGTGGTTTTCAGGGCCTGCCCCCGGTGGCAAATCTTGTGCTTGTTCTGGTATACGCATAGCGTCGAAGAGGGTTATCAACCGCCTATCCAAATCGCCGCCTTGTCGAATGTAATTTCTTTCTTCTGGCCGCAAGAACAAAATTTCTAGACGACAGCGCAAACACAACTTTGCTGTAACTAAGGGCAAGAAATCGAAACTGTTCCTGTTCCAATTTTTACTCATCCGAGCGAGTCCCTTGGGTATTGCTTCACTTTCCGCTAGCTCAGGCGCTTGTTCGGGGGGCGCTGGTAGATTTTCGGCATACTCGATTCTGCCCTCTATCTCTGCCATTCTTTTTAACAACGAATTAACCTGCCAGAGGCGCTTTAGTTGATTATGGAACGACTTGCGTATTGCGTGCTTCTCGCTGCGCTCCTGAGCGTGCCGTTCGCTATGAAGGGAACCGCTGTAAAGCAGATGGAATTCCACGAGATTCTCCTCGGTGACAGGTTCCGCAGAACCTTTCTCAATATAAACCGAGGGGCGTGAGGGATAGAGCGGCCATCTTGCCGCTCATCTTCTCATGGGGTTTCGGAAAAGCGCCTTTTTAGGAAAAACTTCGCGCACTCCCTAGGAATCAGATTACCACACGTACGCGATTGACGGGCTTAGACTCAGGTGTGTCAGGTGTCTCAAGGATATTATTGCCAAACTTTTTCACACAGCAGAAACAAGTTTCCGCTGGCGCGAACCGTTGTGGCTGCCCGGACCAAGCAGCGGACGGGAGAACTTCAGACCGAGCAGATAAAAACCTTCGGCGGGGGTGTGGCGTAACGCCCGGGCGCGCAGGCTGCGCGATACCCGCGGCATCATGCTCAGGGCGACGGGGGCGCTGGGAATCTCGAGCTGGATCTGGCGATGGGAGGGCAGAATCCGGCGAAGGGCGAGCAGCATGCCGCCGGCGCTCACGTTCAAGGCGGTGGCAAACTCCAAGAATTCATTGCCCTTTTCGTCCCGGCTGCGGACAAATACCGGGATAGCCAGGGGAAGCCGGGACCACTTCCTCCGCTCAGTTCCCGGTCTAGCCGCTTTCATGCACACCCCTCCCGGCCTGAATAACCCCTATCTTTCAAGCACCTCAGTGGCCAAATCCTGGCTAACTTCCCGCACAACCCGGCCAAAAGCCGGAAGGCTTCGGCACTCCCGACCCGGAAACCAGCTCCAGGACCGGAATTTCCGGGTGCAAGTTTCGCTTTTTCTTCGGGTGCGGAAAAGCCGCTCCCAGGGAGCACTGCCTGGTAAAAGTGCAAGCTTTTGCTACACTTGGGTAATTCCGTTGGCATTTTTCGTTGACAAGCAGATAGGGGTGCAATAGTCTTTTTGCAGACAGCACTCGACGACGAATTGAGGCTGTTCCCTCCCCGTGAATCTGTGGTTTTCTTGATGGCCACCGCACAGAAGAACACGTGTGTGTCGGAGGAAGCGGGAACTGCTGCGGCTCCGAACGCTACGGCGAGTTCCGTGCCGCCGGCGGCGGCGGACGTTCCCAGTCCGGAAAACCTGCTGCAGGAATACAACGAACTGCGCGAGCGCTTCCAGCGCACCACCAACGCGTTGGCCTCGGCGGCGCACGATCTCAAAACCCCGCTGGCCATTTTGAACGGCTACGTCGATCTGCTGCACAGCGAGAAGCTGGGCGCGCTCACCGATCGCCAGCGCGAAGTCCTCGGTGACATGCAGGCCAGCGGAAAGCGTCTGGAGCGGTTCATTCAGGATTTTCTGAGCTTCAGCGCGCTGGAGACGGGCGGGCTGCGGATGCAGTTCGCGCCGGGGAACATCAACGATTGCCTGTCGGAAGTGTGCCGCCTGTGGTCCGGCCGGTTCCAGGAACGAGGGCTGGCGCTTTATTTTCTGGCCAACGAAAAACTACCCATCTTTCCTCTGGACGCGCCCAAGGTGGAGCGGGTGGTTTCGAATCTGCTGGAGAACGCCTGCAAATTCACGCCGAAGGGTGGAACGGTGTGGCTGCACGCGGAGCCGCATATGTGGGACCGTCGCGCCGCGGCGCTGCCGTCGGCGGCCGAGCGCCGCCGCCAGAACCTGAGCCATCCGAATTCGGTGAAGGTCAGTGTCTCGGATACGGGGCCGGGCATTCCGCCGGAATTTCATGTGGAAGTGTTTGACGATTTTTTCCGCCTGCCCACCAGCGAAGATCAGGAAGGCATGGGATTAGGGCTGTCGATTGCGCGCCGGCTGGTGCATGGCATGGCCGGCAAGATCTGGGTGGAGAACGATCCCGGAGGAGGCTCGAAGTTTTCGTTCCTGGTTCCGTACAAGCCGTTGACCGCCGCCGCTAAAGGAAAGGGCCGATGAAGGAAACGTCGAAAATCCTGCTGGTCGACGACGAGCCCAGCATGCTGCGTTACATCAAGACGCTGCTGGAGGTGGACGACTACAAAGTGGAAACCGCGGCCAGCGGCGAAGAAGCTCTGGAGCGAGTGGAGAAAGGCCTGCACCCCGACCTGGTTCTGCTCGACGTTCTCATGCCCGGCATGGACGGCCTGCAGACGCTCGAGCAATTACGCCAGAAGCGCCCCGGCGTCAAGGTGGTGATGCTCTCCTGCGTGAGCGACACGCGCAAAGTGGTGCAGGCGATGAAGCTGGGGGCGCAGGATTATCTCACCAAGCCGTTTCAGAAAGCGGAACTGGATGCGGTCATAGACTTGTGCCTGGGCCAGGGGAAGAAAATAGTCGGCGGGGAAGTGGAAGAACTCGCCGATGACGTATTCTTCATCGCGGCCAGCCCGGCGATGCGCAAGATTCGTTCGCAAGCAGCGCTGGTGGCGAACGTGGACATCCCGGTGCTCCTGCTGGGCGAGAGCGGCACGGGCAAGGAAGTGCTGGCGCGTCTGATTCACAAGCTTTCGCCGCGGGCCCATCGCACGTTCTTGAAAGTCAACTGCGCGGCGGTGCCGGCGGACTTGCTGGAAAGCGAACTGTTTGGCTATGAGCCGGGCGCGTTCACGGGCGCGACCCACGCCAAGCCGGGCAAGTTTGAGCTGTGCAACAAGGGCACGATTTTGCTCGACGAAATCGGCGAGATGCCGCCGCTGCTGCAAGCCAAGCTGTTGCACGTGCTGCAGGACCAGCAGTTCTCGCGGCTGGGCAGCCGATCGGTGATCAAGGTGGATGTGCGCATCCTGGCGGCGACGAACATCAACATTCCCGAGGCGCTGGCCGCGAAGCGGCTGCGTGAGGATCTGTACTACCGGCTGAATGCCTTCACCCTGCACCTGCCGCCGCTGCGCGATCGGAAAGAAGAAATCCCCATCCTGCTGAAGCACTCCATGACGCGCATGGCGGAACAGTATGCGCGGCCTCCGCTGCCGCTGTCGCCGGCGCTACTCCAGACCTGCCAGGAACATTCCTGGCCGGGCAACCTGCGCGAACTGAACAACTTTTTGAAACGCTATCTGATTCTGGGGGACGAAAAGCTGGCCATGGCGGAATTGCTGCCGCGCGACGACGGCAATGGCAGCCTGCGCGGAGATGCCGCCGCCAAAGGAGCTGAGCCGGGAGGATTGAAGTCGCTGGCCCGCACGGCCAAGGACGAGGCGGAAGCCCAGGCCATTTCCCGAGCCCTGGAACAGACCAACTGGAACCGCAAGCAGGCCGCGGCCATTCTCAAGATCAGTTACAAGGCTCTGCTGTACAAGATCCGCCAGTATGGCCTGGCGGAGGGCAAGAGCCACCACAAGCTTTCGGCGGGGGCGTAAGAGCAAGGCCGGGGATCCACAGCGGCCAAACAGTTTGCTGAGAGACTCGCCCTGGTGACCTCAGGGGCTACAGCGAATTCAGAGAAGTTGTATCGGGACAAAGAATGGTGAGCTGCGCTCGCCCGCCCGGACGAGGGCGTCCGGGCCTCCATGGCCCCGGGTACGGCAACTGTGAATCCGCCTTAGAACTTCCCCCTGGAACCGAAATGGCTTCCCGCTGGCCCTGCTCCCTGGCACCTGCCTTACGGAACCGTCAAGACGATGCTGGTGTTCTTGGTATCGCTGCCGGAAGTAGCAGCGATGGTCAGGGTGTAGGTGCCGGCTTGTGTCCCGCTGACAGGTGGCGGCGTCGAGGTCTTGCTGCAGGCGGGCTGCAGCAAGATCAGGGCGAAGACCAGACTGAGCAGCAGGACTCCAGCGATGCGCCTGCGCCGACGGTCACCTCGCAAGCCGAGCAAAGCCAATCCGGGAACTGCGAACCACACGGCATAGAAAGGCCGCGTCCAGAGGCTCGCCGTGGGCGTGGTGATGGGCCGCGCCGTAGTGGTAACGTTCAGCGTCGTAGTCGCGCCACTGGTCCCCTGCAGAGTAACCGGGCTGGTGGTAAAGCTTTGCGTGGATCCGGTGAGGCCGGCGGGGATCGAAACCGAGAGCGAGATACCGCTTCCGTAGACCGGATGTGGGATCAGCTGAACCTGGTAGACCGCGGTATCCCCGGCGGTAGGTACGGCAACGTTGACCGGGCTCACGCTGAGGGTGAAGTCTGACATTTGCGCCGGGACTGAAGTCGTCGCAGTGTTGATGGCGTTGAGCGCGGTCGCCTGGACGGCTCCGCCATTGAACTCAGCCTGAGTCCCGCTGCCGCTGGCCGCCGGCGCCAACGTTATGGTGATGGTCGCGGTTGAGCCCGCCTGCAGCGACGGTATGCTGCAGGTCACGATGGATGAAGTCGAAGCAAAGCTGCAGTCCCCGCCGGGGACAGCGCTGCCAGAAACATAACTCAGCGAGATTCCGGTTATGGCGGGGCCGATGTTGTCGGTGACGGTAATGCCGGTGGCCAGGTCGGGACCGTTGTTAGTCAGCGTGTAGGTGAAGGTTGCCTGGTTGCCGGCGCTGATGTAGGTCTGGTTCGGGCCCAGGGTAAGGACGCCGGTGATGGACAGACTCGCCGCGGTCGCGACCTGGGTTACGAAGGCATCATAGCCGCCGTTGTTCTGGGCCTGCAGCGGCTTGGCCAGCTGCAGGTCGGTAGCGTTGGTGCTGCCCGCGACGTACAAGTTCTGGTTGGTGTCGAGCGCAATGCCTGTGCCCTGACCCAGAGCCTGTGCACCAGTGCCGGTGCTGGGTGTGGATCCGCCGTAGTAAGTGGTCCAGGAGCCGGTCGTGGTCTGTCCGGTAATGCTGGCGGCGGTGTTCAGCCGGGCGATAAAGGCGTCTTGCGTGCCGTTCAGTTGGCTCTGGATGGGGCTGGGATAGGGAAACACGGGGAAGCTACCCGCCGGGGGAGTGGGAGAGGCCAGGGTCTGCTGCGTGGGCGATTGGGTCCAGCCCGTGATCAGGGCGCCGTTGGCGTAATCGACCGTGATGGCCAGCCCCTCGTCGTTGTCCTGCCCGCCCAAGTACGAGAAATAGGTCAGGGAGACGTTGGTTGGCGTGCCGGTGGTCGAGTTTGTCGGGTTGCTCAAGCGCGCCACGTATGCGTCGTTGGGAGCGGGGTTGGTCTGGGTCGTGCAGGTGATTGCAGTGCCGCTCCCAGTGAAGAGATTGTTCAGACACTTCTGAAACGAGGCAATTTGGGACAGAGTGCTGGGAGGGACAAAATCCGGCGAATTGGTAGTTCCAGTCACGTAGACATTGGCTGCGCCGGTCGGGTCGAGGGCGACGCCGTTGCCGTAATCGGACTGCGTGCCTCCCAGGTACGTGGACCACTGCAGTTGGGCGCCCTGGGCCACACTCGAATTGAGATTGAGCTTGGCCACGAAAGCGTCGGAGTTGCTGGTGGTCGACGTGTTGGAGCAGGTGGGAGTACCGACAATGACTGTCGGAGGCGGCTGATCGAGGCAGGGCTGATAAGCATTGAGAATGGGGAAGTCGGTGGTAGAGGACGTTCCGGTGTAGACGAAGTTGGTCGTGCCCGTGAAGTAGACGTTCTGGTTGACGTCCACGGCGACACCGCCGCCGGTGGCGATGGGAGTGGGCGTGTAGAAGGCGCCGCCGCCGAAGTAGGTTGAGTACGGGATGCTGCCGATTCCAGTCGCCGTTGTGCTGACCTCCGTCAGGAAGAACTGGATCTTTGCTCGCGGATAAAACTGGTACGCCTGCTGCTCTGGCAACGTGCTCGCCGGGAATTGGTCCGAAACGCTGGGGACGTCGTTCGAATAGGTGGTCCCTGTAACATAGACGTTTTGCTTGGCATCAATGGTCATGCCGCTGGCGATGTCGGTGTTATTGCCCGAGAGATACGTCGAATACGTCAGCGCAGAAGCCGAAGGGTTGAGCACGCTCACGAAAACGTGTGTGCCGGGGACTTCGGGAACAGTCTGGTAGGCTGTCTCTGTGGTGGGAAATTTGGGCGAAGCAGTGGTGCCGGCCACATATGCGTTTCCCGCGGCGTCCACCTGTATTCCGACCGGATAGTCGGTGCCAGTACCGCCGAGGTAGGTCACATAGTCAAGGGCGGCGGGGGTTGAGCCCAGGGGCGGCGTGATTTTGGCGATGTAAACGTTCTGCGCTCCAGCGAGGGAGGTTTGCAACACGCCGGTGGTCGCGAGATTGGGCGAATTGGTCGAGCCGGCGAGGTAGATGTTCTGGCTGCCGTCGACTGCAACCGAAGTGTTCAGCTCGTTGCCGGCACCGCCGAAATAAGTCGCGAACGACAGCACGGGGTCAATCACCAACTCGCGCGAGCGATCGTAGGCGCCAATCGCGAATCCAGCGCGGTGCGCGTTGCGCAGCACAAACCTCGCCTCGACCGGCTGCTCGCGGCCGGCAATTTCCTGGTAAACGCGCGGAGCTTCCAGGCGGACGCTGGCGCCTTCGCCCCGGGCCCCGGCGCAGGGAATGACCAGAGCGCCATCATTCAACTGAAGCGGCTGGGCGCCGTCAAATTCCACTTCGACCTGTGCCGGATCAGCGCCCGGAGCCACTTGAAAGTCGTATTCCAGATGACCCTGATTTCCGTAGAAAACCAGATTGATGCCGGGATAGATCTGTTCAAAGCGGACGCGGGCGAACTGCGGAACACCGCGCCGCCACTTCGCCGGATCGTTGCCCAGCAGGTAATTGGTCTTGCCGGGCAGAAGATCCGTGCCGGTGAGACTGGCTGCCGGATTCGCGCCTGCCAATTTCATCTCCAGGGATTCGACACGAACCGAGGAAGAGCTGTTCTTTGACAAGTCGTGGGTTGACCGAGCGTGGGAATAAAGCCTGAGAGTCGCGCCTTCCGAGCCCAGGAGAAGGCTATATCCCGAGCCGCGGGCGAGGAACCGGGCATGGGGATCGGCCGGGTCGAGATTGGCCTGGCCCTGGTTGGGTTCGAACATCAGCGGCAAACCGGCAAAGAGACTGCGCGCACGGGCTGCGAAGCCCGCCACGCGTTCGGTCGGGGCGAGAGAAGCCGCCAGCGTCGGTTGGGGCGAGAACTGATCTACTGCTTTCGCGGCGGTCGGAAGCGAACGGGAACCCAGCCCCAGAACTACGCATCCGGCCACCAGCAAGGTCAGTCCGGCGGCCAAAAAACGAAGTCGTACGACAGATGTTCCCAATCCACGGCAATTCTCGTTCACAGGTTCCCTCCGATGCCTCGCTTCGCTCAGGTCTTTCATTGGCCCGAATCGTTTATGTCTCAGACCGTTTCCCTCAGATCGTTTTTCGTCAGGTCGTTTTTCGTCCAGATCGTTTTTCCTCAGATCAGTGGTGAAATTGGAGACGGCGCACGAACCTTTTGCCTCGCGCCAGTGAATTTCGCTGGGCGAAGCTGCTCGCGGCTGACTGGGTCACTGGAACTGGCGGAAAAATTAAATAACTACTTAAACATCCGACGGATAGACAAGTCAAGCGACCGGGGCAGTTGCGGGTCGGTTTCGGTTCCTCAGGCCATGCCGATCGGCGCAAGATCGCTCCGACTTCGCCGAAGACAGGATCTTCGCTCCTCTGAGAAACGGCCCTGGTAAGGATGACTCCGTCGGAAGAGCGGTCAAAGTTCAGCCCGAGCCGCGCCCGTTTGAGTGCGCGGCATCCCTGAAGCGATGCCCTGATGCGAGTCGCTGCTCCCGGCACGCACGCCCCCGGATATCAGTTCCAAGTTCCCTCAGATGCGTTCGAGCGCGAAGAAAGATGCCGGACACTGGCACAAAAGTGGCGGGAATGAAATTGCGACGTGGCATTCGGACCGCGAGAATCTCTGAATCTCTGCAACGGCTTGCATGAGGCGGCGCGGGCACGACCGGGGATGGCCGCGCAAGCTACTGATTCCGTGCGGGAAAACCCGTGATTCGCCTTGAGCCCGATGGCCGTGCGATTGCTAGTTCATGCTCAGCGCTCGGGTCATGCGAGCGTCCTTCCCCAGAGCTCACCCAAAGACGTCGTGTGCGGGTTGAGCAGATTAACAGAGTCAGTTCTTCTGGCGATTTTAATGTTGCAAACTGCTGATAATTCTATACATTGAGGGGAGTAGAGACTTGTCTGCTCGGACTCGGTCCTCAGGGTTTGGGGCTCTTGCCGTTGGTAGCGGTTGCTTTTCTTCGACTGAAACGCTTGTGGCGGAGCGTTCTGGCATGCAACTGAATTCCCAGGAACGGCGGATGATGCGGCGCTTCGACATGCGCCTGCCTGCCATCGTACGCCTGGAAGGCGCAGACGAGTTCCATACCGAGACCCAGAATGTGAGCGCCCGCGGCGTCTACTTCTATCTCGACCGCGCGGTCGAAGCTGGAACCAAACTGGAAGTGACCCTGACCTTTCCCCCGCACATCACGCTGACCGATGCGGTGCGGGTGCGTTTCGACGCGCGGGTAATCCGGGTCGAGTCGCCGCTGCCCTCGGCACGGGTGGGAACGGCGGCCATGATCGAGGACTACGAGTTTCTCCGCTCCAATGGCGCCCCCGACTTGCTCAGCGCCCTGCAGAAGGAAATGAAGGGCGAATAACTGAGGGCCGTGTGGGGCGGACACTCTTGTCCGCCGCTCTTGCCCTTGCTTTTGCTTCTGATTCTGCCGAGGGCCGCGGACCCAAGAAAATAAAGTCAAAAGCGGCGGACAGGAGTGTCCGCCCCACATAACCACTATTTCTCTTTGCCCAATTCCTGCAACTCCCGCCGCAGGCGGCCAAACCTGCGCACCAGCGTGCCGAGGTAAAAGGCGTGAATCACCCAGGTGGCGATGTAGGCGGCGAAGAGGAACTTGAGGGCGTTCATTGCGGGCCCCGGTTGAGTGGGAGGCTGGTTTTGGCGGGAGCTCTGCTTTCCAAAGACTTCATGGCGTGGGCTTCTTCCACCTCGCGATGCAAAAGCTCGAGGCGGTAGCGCGACCAGCAGACCAGGAAGGCGAAGCAGAGAAATGCCAGCCAGTTGATCAGCAGCACGTGCAACATGCGTGGATCCATCGAGCCGCCTCCGCCGATCACTGGCTGCGGATGCTGGGTGCGGAAGAACCAGATGGAGAAATACACCAGGGGCACGTCGAGCGCTCCAAACACCGCCAGGGCTGCGGCCAGCATCTGCGTCTGGGCGCTGGTGGAGAAGCGCCGCAGCACCAGATAGCTCACGTAGATCAGCCACAGCACCAGGGTTGAAGTAAGGCGAATGTCCCCCGGCGCCCACCAGATGCCCCACACCGGCCGGGCCCAGATCGGCCCGGTCACCAGCACGATGGTGCAGAAAACCACGCCCACTTCGGCGGACACCAGCGCGACCATGTCCGCCTTCGGCTTGCGCCGGATCAGATAGGTGATGGAGGCGACGAAGTTGATCGAGAACAGCAGGAACGCCGTCCACGCGGAAGGCACATGGTAGTAAATAATGCGGTACACGTCGCCCTGCTGCGCGTCGGTCGGCGTAGCTTTGCCCAGCGCCAAATGCAACGCATAGGCGAGAAAAATCGCCGTGAGCACCGCGAGGATGGGGAAGAGCCGTTTCATTCCGCGTGCAGAACCGTCTCAAACAGCGCCAGACATGCAGTAGTAAACACTACATCGTAGGTGAGAAGCAACACGATGTAGAAGTGTGCGGGATTGTCGCCGGTGAGCACTGCGGTCGTGCCCGCGACCATGCCAAGCACTGCGGGAATGGAAATCGGGAACAGCAAGAGCGGCAGCATGATCTCGCGGCTGCGCGTGCGCAGCGACATGGCCGCAAAAAATGTCCCGTTCACCACCAGCGCCCAGGTGCCGAGAATCGCGATCGGGATCAACTGCCACGCCGGTCCCAGAACGTGCAAGTTATAAAAGACCACGAACAGCGGAACCATCAGCGCTTCCAGTACGCTGACGAAAATAAAATTGCCCAGCGCTTTCGCCAGAAACAGCGCATTGGCCGGCGCGGGAGACACCCGGTACGCATCCAGCACCTGATTGCGCAATTCGCGCGCCCAGGTCTGATTGAGCGCCACCACCGCCGCAAACAGGAACGCCACCCAAATCAGGCCACCGGCAATCTGGCGCGATTCCTCAGCCAGGGGATCAAAGGCAAAGGCGAAGATCACCACCACCAGCAAGGAAAAAAACAGCATCGAGTTGAGCGCGTCTTTGGAACGCCATTCGAGGCGGATGTCTTTTTTCAACGTGGCCAGCGTGACGGACCAACAGCTCATCGCTCGTCCTCGACGGAACAAGGTCTCCGGCCGGGAATCTGCAATCTGAAATTGCCCAGAACCCTAGACGCAGGTGGAGCCCCGGACGCCCTCGTCCGGGGAGCCCGGGCGGCAGGCATTTTCTCTGGCAATGGCTCGGCGGACGGGGGCATCCGCCGCTCCATGATCCCTTTCGCGTGGAGAAGGATACTCATGAAACTGACCCCGGGCGCGCGGTGCTCGCCGTCCGATCTACGATTTGCCCCGCCTGCATCCAGACGAATTCGTCGGCCGCACCTTCGAGCAGCGGGGCCTGGTGGGTCACGACGAAAATCGTCTTGCCGGCGTCGCGCATGCCCTTGAGCAGGCTGACCATCTCGCGGGCCGAGTGCACGTCCACGTTGGAGAAGGGCTCGTCGAGCAACAGAACTTTGGGATCGTGCAGAATGGCCCGCGCCAGCGACATGCGCTGGCGCATCCCTTGCGAATACTGCCCGACGTTGCGAATACTGCCCGACCGGCCGGGTCAGTTCGGGATCAAGTCCGACGGCGCGAGTCACCTCGGCGCAGCGGTTGTCTTTATTACGATCAGAGCAGGCAATGCCGTAGAGCCCGGCAAAGTAGCGCAGGTTCTCCATGCCGCTCATCTCGTCGTAGAGCAGCGACGGGTGCGCCATATATCCGATGTCGCGGCAGGCAGCTTTCGGAGTCTTGCCGAAAATGGAAATTTCGCCGCGCGTGGGCTGCGCCAGGCCGGCCAGCGCACGCAGCAGGGTGGTCTTGCCGGCGCCGTTGTCGCCGAGAATGGCGTGGAAGCGTCCCGCGTCAAATTCGGCGGTCACGCCGCGCAGCGCGGCAAAGCGTCCGAACTGCTTGATGACGTTGTGGACGGCGATGGTTGGGATGGCGGAATCGTTCACAGGCGTTGGGCGATCAGTCCAGCCCTGAGTTTACTGGAGGCGCGAAATCTGCGCACTGCGCAAGCTCGGTGCAGAGGTCCTTCGCTCCGCTCAGGATGACAGAGCTTAAAGATGGCGAACTTAAGATGAAAAAGCAATAACGGGATGCCACGCCGAGACCTGCCGAAACTGATTCAATTCGAAATGCCGCTCGTGGCCGCAGGCTGCGCTTGCGTCATGCTTTTGGCTGGCTCGGCTTGCATCTGGTTGCCGGGCTGACCCGGCTGCTGCGGCGCATACTTCGAGGCGCATTTGGCCTGCAGTTGCTTGGCGTGGAACACGCCGTCGCGGCCGAAGCTGCCGTCGGCCAGGGCCTGGGAATCGTCTTTGAAAGTATCGGGCGGAGCTTCGGCGCCGGTGTAATCCACTTGCAGATTCTGATTCTCTTCCACCAGCACAAACTGCACGTGCGTGCCGGTGCGCTTGATCGAGCCCGGCTGGACATTTCCCGCTACTCGTAATCTCTTCGAATAGGCGCTGTCGCCCATGGTGCGCAGTTCCTTGATGGTGACGTAGTAGCTCTTGCTGTCCTGGACGCCGGTGTAGGCCAGGTAGCCGAGCAACAACATGATGACCACCGTGGCGCCACCGAACTTCAAATAAATATTAGTTTGACTCGACATTCACGCACCCCGAGGGGATGCACCCCACAGGGAAAACTCTACGCGTGGCGGACGCGGGAATCAAGATTCGAAAGGAGCGGCGCACGGACAAGCGCTGTCGAGCTGCGCTCGACTGGACAGCCGAGGGCGGCTGTCCCCACAAAGTTGTTTGCGCAAACTGAGACATTGCCGGATGGCTTCCAAGCGCTACGACTTGTCCCAGCCTCGCACGCGCGGCAGCCATCGGCGCACATTCCGGCAATAGTTCTCGTAGTCGGCGCCGAACTTCCGGCGCAGAGTCGGTTCTTCATAGAAGACGACAAACAGATGCACTCCCAGGGCGACGGCTGCCACAGCGGCGATCAATCGCGGGTCGGGGTGTCCGAAAACGATCCACAGGCCGATCCATCCGGCCGCGAAACCCACGTACATCGGATTCCGCACGTAGCGGTAAAAGCCGACCACGACCAATCGCCTGGGTGGAACAATCGGCGCAGGAGTTCCGCGGCCGGTCCAGCCGAAATCCCAAACACAGCGCAAGGCAACCGCGAATCCCAGCACC
>OMOD01000048.1 GCA_900290255.1 Candidatus Sulfotelmatobacter kueseliae | reverse complement strand
CGGGTCGCCTGGTGGGAGTGCGCAAGAGTCGGCAGGCGGCCGCCTACGCGCGCCGTCGGCTGCTGCGGATGGCCAGCAAACAGCAGAAGCCGGTCTCGGCCGAATCGCTGGAGGCGGCGCAATACTTCTTTCTGTGGACGAGCTTGACGGCCTCCTGGAGCTGCTTTCAGGTGCTGGAGTTGTACCGTTCCCGCTGGCAGATTGAACTGGCGTTCAAGCGCATGAAATCGATCCTGGGACTCGGACACCTGCCCAAGAAGGATCCGGAAAGCTGCCGCGCTTGGCTGCACGGTAAGCTGTTTACCAGTTTGTTGGTGGAACGCTTGATCGGCGCCGCCAGAACCCTTTCCCCCTGGGGCTACGAACTGGGCGAACCGACGGAGCCGATGGCGTGAAAGCGAATATATGCTGCGGGAAATGCACGCCGCCATTCTTCCCGCAAAAGGATTGACCCACACGCTCGGCCGGTGGCCCGAGATCGCCCGGCAACTGGCGGAGTCGAAGCGAAAACGCAAGAGGTTCGCCGTTAAGTAAACGCTTATGGGGGATACCCCCTGGCAGCCGCGCCGGAGCCGCTGGCGCGAGGTTGAATTCATGTATCGTCAAGTGCGGATGGCGCTCATGCTGCCTCGAAGTCTAGCCACTGTCCTGCGCCGCTGGCACGCCATCAGCCGCCTGAGGGCAGACACGCCGCGCACCAGGAGTCGATATCCGATTTTCTTAGGTTAACGCTTATGGGCCGTTGGCCTGGGCTTTGTTGGATCGCCCCTTTGGGGCTCAAAAACCTGGGCTTCGTTAGATCACCCCATTGGGGCTCAAAGACCACGGCGTGCTTGGCCAGGCTTGGCTTCGTCGGCGCTCCGGTTCGTTTCCCATTGAAACAGGGCACGAAAGCCATTGTAGCCGGGAGCTAAACAATCCACTTTGCCTTTAAGCGGCTCTGCTGCGGATGCGGCGCGCGGCGGTTGCGGGCGTTCGAGTCGGCCACTCGGAAGTTGGTCCACGCCATCGCATATTACTTCTGCCTTGTCGCCTTGTGCTTACGAACGCCGGGCTTGGGATTCAAACTGACCCACCACCGACTGACCTGCCTTGTTGATTTGACCCTCGATTATTCCGAGGCGGGCCAGACGGCCAAAGCCTGCCGTCAAGCACCAAAGGACATGCAGGGGGCGTCACAATGAACGCGCCTGCTTGCTGTCCACTTTCCCGATATTTTCCTCCCTTTGCTGGTAGGGGGACGCCACGGCGTGCCCTTACGCCAGGGCGTCTCTTGGCAGTTCTGGCGGGATTGATGGTTATGGCCGGGTGCGGTG
>OMOD01000090.1:9187-63493 GCA_900290255.1 Candidatus Sulfotelmatobacter kueseliae | reverse complement strand
CTTACCTCGGGCGGTGATTACGGGTGCGCCGTCGCGCGTTCGCCAGCGCTTGTCCAAGGCTGCAGTCTTTCTTGCTGCCAGCTCAAACAACAGCGTGAGTGGCTTCCTGAGGTCAGCCGGAGAAATGGTCTTGCTGATGTCCATAACGCAACTATATGCACGGCGCGTGAAGTGAACGTACGAAATAAACTCAACTTGAAACGCTAGCCTCGCGGAGCGTATTGAGCTCCGGCCAGTCCTTCTTCACTTCCGCGATCACCTCCAGCGCAGCTTCCTCCATTATTTGTGCGCCCCATTCGCGGCGAGTATGACGGCGAGGATCTTGCGCTTCGCGGAGACAATGATCCGGTGTCGGATCGCCATCAAAGGTGTCCCCGTCCACGATGCCAAAATCCGCGTTGCGTAGCTTTCCTTCACGGGGCAGCTTCGCGAGATCGACACATCCGGGCCAACTGGCTGCCAACATGGACGTCTCCTCAGCGCATGCGTGTCCGATCGCCCCAGCAAGCAGGGAACGAGGAAACCCAGGGTACACCCATTTCACACGCTGTCCCTTTCCGGAAGACGGGTCGTTAAACTCGTGGCAGAGCCGGTTGAGCACATCCTTCTGATTGTCAGCACCGTGGCCGTTCACGATCAGGACGTATCGAAATCCCATCCTGCCCAGCAGGATGTTGAGAGTATCACGTACAACAAGGGCAAAGACCTCTTCCCGCAGATAGGCGCTGGCAACGGAGTGGTTGGGAAAATCCATTCCTTCGATCCGTGAGTCGCGCTCGAACCCGATGGACTCCAGAGTCTCCGGCCGCCGCTGGCGCTCAGTGCCTACGAAAAGCGGCGGATAGTAGGGACATTGGAACTCGCGAGCCAGGCGGCGCGCGAAGGCATGGGCCAGCAGGTTGTCGCATCCCATCGCGAGATGGGGTCCGTGCCATTCCACGGGTGCGATGGGAAGAATCACCAATCCATTACGTGCTCTCGCCCCAGCTACTTCATCGGGAAAGAGAAATGCCATGTTCCAATCGCCCGCTTCGACAGGTCGAACCGTTTTGAGCGCGTTCATCACTCGGTCTCCGTTTGTCTCGATCAATAGGCGCCGATGTCTGGCGTCTGACGTTGTTCTCCGGCGACATTTCGCTGCGGCAGCTGTTTTTGATCGACGCTGCCTGTTAGTAGCGTCGAACCAGATCGCGGGTGAAAATCAGGACGTGCGGGATTCAAACGCCACATGTTGTCCTCAACCAGAATCCAGGGTTCTTCGTTGTACTTCAGGAATTCCTTCGCGACGCTTTCGCGATTGAAGCCATCACGCGAATGGTTGTTTTCGTCAAGATTCAGGGCCAGCTGCTTCAGAGCCGGAAGCATCTCCGTTTCGCTGAACGGACTCGTAACCGCCTTGCTGCCGGGTTGGATTACCCAGGGGAGAGAATGGGCTGAAATCCCAACGTAGTGGATCGTGTTCAGGATGTTGAAACCGGAATCGAGGCGATAAATGCTGGTAGCGGTAACCTCCAGCGAATTGGGCTGGTCGTTGATGAGTATATTGTTCCGGACCACATTGCCCCAACTCCCGTTGTTCAGCAGCAAAGCGGATCGGCCCCTGGCATCGAGCAACACCGTGTTGTTGCGGATGATATTCCGTTGACAACCCCAGAACGGCAACAAGGCTGGATCCCGCGCCTGTTCGGGCGAAGAGGGCCCCGGCAACACGGTGGAGGAATCGTACGGATTACCGTTATCCCAGAGTGCAATTCCATGATTGAAGTTGCCGTAAATCAAGTTGTTCTGAACAAGGGAATCCTGCAGACCAGCCAGGTTCAATGATCCCCCGCCGCGCTTACCGTTACCGTTGATCACGTTCTCTTCGACGATGAAGTTAATGCCTCGGCCGTCGGGAAAATTGTTCTCTCCAAACTCCTGGGTTGCTGCTTTCAGCAGTTTCTGGGCCCACTCGCGCGTAGGTTGCTCGGCAGGAAAATCCTTGAAGCGTGGATGCCTGAGGACTTCGTGCAATGAACTTTCGGGATCCAGGTTGATCTGCAGTCCGCTGGCATAGCTGCCAAAGAAGATATTCCGGCGAATCACATAGTTATCCGAACCGTCAGAGACATAAGCCGAGTGCTCAATGCAGGACAGGGCAAATACACTGTCTTCGATGAGCACGGTATGCGTATCGGTTGAATGAAGGCCCCACATTCGATGATTGTGAGAAAACACCCGAACAACTGCGATATGGTGCGCCTGCTTTCCGTGCACGCCGAAGTTGCTGCCCAGCATGATGCCGGCTCTCGGACCTTTCGGTTCGAGACCGGGACCAGTAATACCTGCGATGTTGAACCCTTCCAGAATGACGTGGTGAGCGGCTTCGAGTAAGACCATCCAGTCGGGGATCTGGCTGGCCTGATCGATGACCACCGAACCTGGAGTTCCGAGGGCCTTGAAGTGGATGTACTTTCCATCCCCAGCGTCGCTTTTGTCTCTGAGGACAAAGCCCGCGTAGTGTCCGGGAAGGACCGCGACGAGGTCGCCGCCGTGCGCTGCGTCTGCGGCTTCCTGCAGGGTGGCAAAGCACTGGGAAACCGGATAGGAGCGCTCCGGCTTTTGCGCGAACGGATCGTTCAAATCCAGTGGTGCGGCGCTCACATTCTTGACATTCGTGCTGGAGCCAACCAAAAGCACGCGAGAGTAGCGTTGTTGAAGGTGAAATGTCTTCTCAACCCACTCATCGGAATTCTGGGTCTTTACGAACTTTGGCGAAAGTAGTGCCGCCGCGGCGGGGATCACGAACAGAAGGATGACTGCAACCGCAATCAAGCCTCTACGCCGATCAAGCATGGTCATGGATTTCGACCTCCTTCGGCACCACGTCGTTTGCTGCCCGGATTGATTGCTTTCCCTTGATGAACTTCAGTGAGAAGGCGATGAGTATTGTGATCGTGGCATAAGCAATGACGATAAGGCGGTCCGCACGCGCCACAAAGAACAGCAGCATCAAAGTAAGCGCACCCACACCGGCGGTGATCCGGCTGAGGAAACGGAAAACCGTTGCAGTCTGATCAGGGCAGCCCGCAAGCTCGCGTTGCACATCGACTGGCGTGTTCAGCCTTGCGAAGAGCCTCTCCCGCCGCACCACATGGGCGCCTTCTGGCCGGTCAAACCATCGGCTGGACAAGAATATCGTGATTGAAACCGGCACCACCACGACCACGTTCATGACCAAACCCCAACCGAGAAACAAACTTCCTACGGACCCGATGCCCAAGCCAGCGAGGAAGGAAATCAGGCCCGACCAGGGCGGGGTCTTTTTGACCAACAATCCCAGCAAGGCAGGCGGGCCATAGGCCAGGGAGATGATTGTGTTGAACGTCACCATCACTTGGAAAATACTCTTCCCCTTTACGGCCAGGACCACTGCCAAAACAGTGATGATCAAAGCGACGACCACGGTCGTGATTCGTCCTACTTTGAGCAGGGCACTGTCACTACTTGTCTTCGCGAATAGCGTTTGGTAAACGTCCTTTGAAATGATCCCGGCGTGCATGTTGAAAGTGCCGGATAGGCTAGCCATGGCGGAGCTGAACATCGCCGCCAGCATGATTCCGATCAACCCGTTCGGCAGCAAAGTAAGGCTGGCTGCTGCGAAGGCGGCTTCGTGTGCATTGGAGAAGGAAGGCATGACTGTCGCCAGATCGGGATGAATCACTCGCATTGCCATAGGCGGGATAAACCAGATAAATGCGCCTACTAGAAACAGTCCGAAACACAACAGCGCGACTTTTCTCGCGGAACGTTCATCATCCACACTGAAGTAGCGTTGGGCCATGGCCGAGGTGTTGTAACCGACGCTCACCATCAAGCTCCAGGCAAACACATAAAGCCACCCATACTGACTGGGCAGGCGCAGTGAGACCATCCCAGCGGGCAGAGAGTGGTAAAGCCCTGACAGTCCGCCGACACGGATCAGGGAGGCGCCAACCAGGACCAGGCAAAAGGGCATGAGAATGACGGCTTGAAGAAAGTCGGTCACCACCACGGCCCAGAGGCCTCCAAGAGTCGAGTAAACAAGCACAATGAGTCCGCAGACTACGATCGTCCCCACCAGCGGCACGCCGCAACTCGACGCCATGAGCAGTCCCAATCCATAAAGCACACTGGCCGCCATGAACATTTGGAAGAACACGCTGACTACAGAAAAAGTCTGCCGGGTTCCCTCGTTGAAGCGTTCGTCCAGGTAGCCCATAGTGGTCGTGACCCGCGACCTCCGCCAGCGCCGGGCAAACACGAAGTAGCCCAGCAAGAAGGAAAGGGCATTGCCAACGTAGAGGAATACGACCACAATGCCATAGCGGTATGCCATCCCGGCTGCACCCGTGAATGTCCAGGCGCTGAAGCCGCTCATGAAACAACTCAGTCCGGCTACCAGCCAGGGGATGCGGTTCCCCCCGCGAAAATAATCGGAAGCGCTCCGGTTGAACCGCATAAAGACGAATCCGATACTCAGCATCGCCACCATGTAAATGGCGATAATCGAGAAATCGAGAATGTTAGCTGTCTTCATTCGGATTTCTTCGGAATGAGCAGACTCATGGGAGCGGGGCACCGCTCGTCAACCATGCGAGGGCGTTGTTGCGGGCCTGCTCATTCAGTTTCTTGTTTCTCTATCCAGGCGCTCCAACTGCCAACAAAAAACCAGAGAGAAACAAAAAGAAAGTAAACAATAGCCAAGGATGGATGCCTGCGTCAAATACTATTTCTAATGTGATTTTCATTGCAACTGCAATAGTTCTTAATAAACCGCGTAGACTCAATGAAAAAGCAGGATGTTAGGTGTCAGGATCGACCCTGCGAATGGCCTCTGGAAAATGAAACTAAACACAATAAAACGAAACTTATTCGCTTGACATTGCAGGCACCAAGCAGGTTGAATAGATGCGAGTTCGCTGCTGTGGTATTCCGCTTTGGCTCCCTGGTTTTGTCGCGGCGGACGCCGCCACCGCAATCCGCCGAGCCATGATTCGCGGCCTACCCGACGGCAGTCAAAGGAGCGAATCTACACCATGAGCGTGCATTGCAAGACTGCGTTCGCTTCACACCGGACCAGTCCAGCGGTAGCTTGTGTTTGTGTGCTGGCCTTGATGTCATCTTGTTGCATCACCCTGGAAAGTTGCAGCAGCTCAAGCTCTCGTTCTGGTAATGGCTCCGCGCCGACGATCACTTCCTTTACTGCCAACCCGGCAAGCATAAGCTCCGGCACCAGCAGCACGCTAAGTTGGTCGACAACCGGAGCAACGAGCATCTCCATCGCGCCTGGAAGCTTCACCTCTGCTTTAGGCAGTGGCTCGACCAGCGCAAGTCCGACCGCGACCACAACCTACACGTTGACGGCGACCAACTCCGCCGGTTCCACCACGGCTACGACCACAGTTACGGTGACCGGGTCGGGCAGTTCGCTGACAATCACCACAACTTCTTGTCCAAACGGAACCCAGGGCACGGCCTACACGGGCTGCACCATCGTTGCCAGCGGCGGCACGCCGCCCTACGCCTACTCTGTCAGCACGAATACGAGTTTCCCGCCACTGCCTGAAGGCATGTCCATAGACTCAGCGACCGGCGTGGTTAGCAGTTCTCTGATTGGCGGGCAGGGCACCTACACACCCCAGTTTGTGGTCAAGGATTCGACTAGCGCGCAGGCCACGCAGAACATCAGCATCGCCATCACGGGAAGTAATGCGTTCCTGGCCAGCATCTTCCCGTCAGATTCGATCTTTCACCATCGCGTGGATGCCCGGACAACCAGCCTTCCCGTGGATACTTCACCCGCAGCACCCATCGACAGCAGTTATCTCTCGGCGACAATTAAGCCTTTCTTTGGCACCGGCTATGCCGGATTCCCGAACGGAATACCGGCCATTTCAGTTCCCTACAACCAGCCGATGGTTTCGGTAACGACGACGTTGTATCAGACATACTTCAGTTCAGGTCCCATTCCGCCGTATGCGCCGGTGGAGGGCACGAGTGCTGCTGCCGCGTCGGATGGAGACAGACATGTTCTGGTCTACCAGCAGGCGAACGGGAGCCAGAAACCTGCCCTCTATGAAATGTGGCAGGGAATCTACGAAAGCGGTCCCTGGACTTGTTCCTCAAACGCCCTTTGGCCGGATGTAACCTCGGACGCTCTTACGCCCCAGGGAAATGGCACAACTGACGCCGCGGGGCTTCCGATCTCTCCCCTCATCGTCAATGCTGACGAAGTGATCGGACGGGGCACGCCCAGCGCGCCGGCTGGCACGGTTCGGCATCCCATCCGATTCACCGTAGAACACATGCTCAACTACTGGGTCTGGCCCGGCACGCAGAGCGCAGGCCAGGGAAGTTGCACGGATTCGGGAGGGCAGACCATTCCCACGGAATCAGAGATTTCCCAATCTTCTCCGCCCGAAAGCTGCACCATGTCCGGCCCTGCCGGAGAGATTTACCGCCTGAAGGCTTCGGTTGAGACTCCGTCGTGTGCCGCTACGAGTCCGCAGGCTGCCATCATCATCACCGCTCTTCAAAATTATGGGATTATCCTGGCGGATAATGGGAGCAGCGGCGGCCTCATCGGTACGCCCGATGCGCGCTGGAACGACAATGATTTGTCATGCCTTACGAGCCTGACCCTCGCAGACTTCGAGCCGGTTAACGTCTCCAGCCTGATCGTCAGCAACGACAGCGGCGCCACCAGCCATTAGCCACGTCGCTCTGGCGTAACGGCTGCCAATACGAGGTCGCTTTCAGGGCCGCTTTCTTTTGCGGCCCAATGGGCGCTCAGCAGGATCGCACTTGGCGCCAAGCTACGCCTCCGAGGCGCTGCCCTTAGTGGCGTCCCACAGCATTCTTTTGCCGCTGCGATACGAGAGGTTCACCATGTGCCCCGCTGCGGCGGCGTGGTGTCCCACCTCCGCGGTCTCATAGCTCGGCTGACGGGTGCGAACGGCCTCTATGAAGTTCGCCAGATGAAATACGGTTGCGTCCGGCTTATTAGTAAACTCCAGATTCTCCGGCGTTGGCTTCACCCCCGTTCCCTGCGATTCCGCCCGGTGATTCTCTTGATTCAGGAATGCGTCCTGCATCGCTTTTGGCCAGCTGTCGATCGAGTACTCGTAGCCTTCGCTCTTGTACTCGGCCTGCTCGATCATCCCCGCGCCGAGCAGAACGGAGAGTGACCCTTCTGTCCCCAGGAATTGGATTCCCTGCCCCGCAGTGCTTGCGCTGTTGAATGTGCCGGCCATGTTGACGCAGTAGCTGCCGTAGTCGAACAGGGCGTCGAGCGTGTCCGGCACTTCGCGCCCGTCGTGCCGGTACAGGATTCCCCCGGTTGCGACTACGCTTTTCGGCATTTCTGCGCCCATGATGAAGTGAATGGAAGTAATGAGGTGAACAAAGAGGTCCGTGGAAATCCCGCCGGAATAGTCCCAATACTTGCGATAACGAAACACGCGCTCGGGATTGTAGGCGACCTTTGGCGCGGGACCCAGCCATTCTTTCCAATTGAAGTTGACGCCCTCCTCGAGGTCAAGAGGAATGGGGTAGTTCCAGGCGCCGGTAGAGCTGTTGCGGTTATAGGATGCCGTCACCTTGGTGACCTTGCCGAGCTTCCCCGACATCACGATTTCCTGCGCCTTCTTGTGCTGCTCGCACGACACCCACTGGCTGCCCGCCTGAACCATGCGCTTGTTTTCCCGCGCCGCCTGGATAATTGCCGGACCATCTTCGATTCTGTAAGTCATCGGCTTTTCGATGTAGACGTCCTTGCCCGCGCTCAGCGCGTCGAGCACGATGCGCAGATGCCAATGATCGGGTGTCGCCACGACCACTGCATCGATATCTTTCCGGTCCAGCAGTTTCTTGTA
Organism: Candidatus Sulfotelmatobacter kueseliae; assembly: GCA_900290255.1. Taxonomy (GTDB): domain Bacteria; phylum Acidobacteriota; class Terriglobia; order Terriglobales; family Acidobacteriaceae; genus Sulfotelmatobacter; species Sulfotelmatobacter kueseliae. Next base: position 55,598 of record OMOD01000090.1, on the reverse strand, counting down.
GTTGGCAAAATTGGTTGCGATCTTACCCTCGGTGCGCTCCTTGGCGCGGTCGAGGTGCCCCTGGTAGCAATCGCAGACTTCCACCAGGTTCGCCTGCTGGGTTTCCTTGGCTGCCTCGAGCAATATGTTGCCGCGAATCCCGAAACCGATGAAACCAAGGTTCACGCGGTCATTCGGGCTTGCGGGTTTCGGCAGCGGCGACGGAGAAAGAGCAACCAGTTTCCCGTTCAGGACAAGCCCCAGGCCCGCCGCCTGAGTCGCACTGCGGAGGATGAACTCGCGTCGCGTGGATTTTGACATATCTGGAATCCTTTCGGTTAAACGCTGCCTGCAAAGAGCAGGCAGGTGGGAGACCGCCTTCGGTCTCCCACCTGCCTTAGAAAACAGATCAGTTGTTAACTTCGCGCTGTCGCCTAGAAAGTCAGGCGCAATGCGAACTGGATGATGCGCGGACCGTTTTGCGGGCCCGTGACCAGGCTGAACGTCCCACCCTGATTTTGCCCGTTGACGAAGCTAGGCAGCCCGTCGCCCAAAGACGTATCCGGGTCGCCCAGTCGCTGGCGGTTAAACACGTTGAACATATCCGCCCGGAACTCGAGCGCAGAGCGCTCAGTGATCTTTGTTCTCTTCACGATCCCAAAGCTCTCGCCCCCGCCCATTTGCATGGGCCCGCGCACGTTGGTAAGGAAAGGCGGAGAATTCCCGTAGCGCAACGCGAATCCGTTGACTGGTGATGCCGGCGGGTCCGCGAAGGCTGCCGGGTTCAGGTAGGCTGTCCCGTTGATGGGGTCCAAAGGTCCCGAGGGTACTCTCGGTGAAACCCCCGGAATGACATCCCCGCGTATTCCGTACGAGCTCACGAAGCCCGAGCCATCGATGGAGTAGATGACCAGAGGGTCACCAGATTGGTAATTCTGAATGGCGGTAACCTGCCAGCCGGACGCCAGCCGATCCAGGGCCCCGCCGGAGTTGAGCCATCTCTGTCCGCGTCCAAAGGGCAGATCGTACACCCACGTCAGCTTCAGCACGTGGGTGTAATCATAGCTGCCAATGCCCTTTTCGGCCCCCCGGTTCCAGATGTCCTGAACATCCTCGCTGCCGCTGGCAAACAGCGCGGCGTCCGAGTCCGTGAGCAACTTGGAGTAGGTGTACGCCGCAATAAACATCAAGCCGTGCTTGGTGGTCTTGCGGGCCATCAGTTGGAGAGAGTGATAAGTGGAGCTACCCATGGTCGGGTAATTGTTCATCAGCCCGGTAATTTGTGGATAGGGCGAAATGGCCGCCTGGATTAGCGATTCCCAGTTATTATTCTCGAAGTCGGGATAGGGCAACTTGGTGATTCCGTAAGTCGCCAGGGTCGCAGCCGTGGTCGGGTTCTGCAAGTCCGTCTGCAGATCGTCCAGAAGCATATCGCCCAGGCCCATGTACTTGGTCTGCGGCTGGTCGAGCAAGGTTCCGAAGTAGCCGTTCAGCAGCCGCGTCCCCTTCGAACCCATATAGTCGGCCTGGAGCAGGATGTCGCGCGGCAACATGTACTGGAATCCGGCGCTCCAGTTCTGAGTATAGGGCTCTCTCGTACCGTTCCTCGGCAGAAAGTCAACCGAGTTCCCGTTGGCGAGGGTGGGGTCCCGATCGGGGAGCGTACCGGTGTACGGAGGCAGCCCAATGTTCGCCACTCCCGTGGATGCGGAGGCGAGAGGTGACCAATAGATCGCCGGGTCGTTAACAAATCCGGTCGGCGAGCTTCCTGCGTGTGCATTCACATAGTCCGTGAATCCCAGGTAATCCAGAGTTCCGAAGTTGTCTTCAATGGGAGGGGCGTAAGAGATCCCATATCCGCCGCGGAACACCAGCTTGTTCGTAATTCCGTAGGCCACGCCGATCCGTGGCGCGAAACCCTTGAAGTACCAGTTTTCCAGCGAATTGCGGCCGTTGCAAGTGGAGCAGTTGCCCAGGAATTCCAGCGCTCCCGGAATGTTATCCGCGCCGGCATTCAGCACCGCGCCGCTGAACCCCGATTCGTGATTGTCGGTTTCCTTCTGCGGCATGGCGATCTCCCAGCGCAGCCCCAGGTTCAGGGTCAGCTTGGACGTTGCCTTGAAGTCGTCCTGAGCGAAGAAGGCATACAGCCCAGCGCGGTAGTGTGGTGACGATGGGTAGATCTGCCGGTTGGCGTTATTCACGGCCCCAACAATAAAGCTGGCGTACGGATTGCCGGTTTGTTTGAAAAAGCCGGGCAAGCCCGTCGAGTCCCCTATGAAATTGAAGCCACCGGACACGGTATCCGGTTCAAACGTGTTGTAGCGATACTTGCGATATTCAGCTCCGAATTTGAGGCTGTGCTTGCCGTGCAGGTAGCTGAAGTAATCCTGCACAATGAAACTCTCCATGGGGTCAATGTTGTTGCAGGAGTGTCCAATTTGCTTCGGTATGCCCTGAATATACCGGCTACTTAGGTTGATCCCCGGAAAACAGGTGTTCGGCACCCCCACAATGGATGGTGGGAAGTATTTGACGTCGTTCGAAAGGCCGTTCTTGTTTTGGAACCGGTTGTAGCCGACCTGGAATTCGTTCAGACTCCGGTCGGTGATGTTCCAGGCGTGCGCCAGGCGAACCTGCGGACCACCCACGTCTTGTCCCTTCACCGGGTTAATCGGTTCCCCCGGGAATGGCGGAAACGTAGCGGCGCCTCTCTGAAACCGGCTTCTCCAGTTGTAATTAAACGATCCCCAAATCTTCTGCTTGCCTGTCAGCACGTTGTCAATCTTGACCGTATAGGCATCGCGATTGAGGATCGGACAGCAGCCACTGAATTCGGGAGTGTTCTTGATGGTCCCATTCTGCAATGACTGCTGGGCAGACAACAGCGGAGCGGGAAACATCGGCAGGAGCGTGGCCGATGCCGTGCTGAATTCCGCAGGCGGGATCACGTTATTGGGGAAGGGGTCTCGCACTATCGAACCATTGACCATACGCGTCGTCGTCGGATCATAGATCTCATACTGGTAGACAGGCCTGTTCAGCGCATCGGTACCGACCTGCGATCCCAGCATCCCGCTGAAATCCCCCGTTAGCATAGCCGGGGTAGGTATGGTTACCGCGCCGGAATACGAGAAATCCCGATGACGATCGCCTTCATACGAGAAGAAGAAGAACGTGCGGTCCTTGCGGATCGGTCCGCCAAAGGTAGCACCGAAATCGTTCTCCTTCGTGTTGTCCTTCGCGGTGTGATAAGCGTTTGCCAGTTCACCAGCCGCGTTGAACACAGGATTATAGAGGTATTCAAAGGCCGAGCCGTGAAACTGGTTGGTTCCGGATTTGTAGGTGAAGTTAGCGACTCCCCCACCGGTATCCCCGAATTCGGCGGAATAGTTCGAGCTTTGTACCTTGAACTCTGCAATCGAGTCCGTGCCCGGCTGGGTCTCGGTCAGGCCGCCGCCACTGAGGTCGTAGCGGCCGATGCTAACGCCGTCAATCATGATCTCATGGCTGAACAATTGCCCACCGTTGATGGAGCCCGACCATGAGCTGCCGATGGTTCCCGGCATGCTGCTGAAAATGAAAGTCTGAAGATCGCGCCCGCCGTCACCTAACTCGACAGGCAGCGCCTCGAATTCCTCCGGGGTTACGGAAGAACCCACCTCGGCGCTCGAGGTTTGCAGCAGTGGAGCCTGTGACGTGACTTCCACGGTCTCCCTGATATTCCCTACTTGCAGTTTGAGATCAACCGTGACCACTTGTGCGACCGGCACTATGATCTGATCGGCTATGGCAGTCTTAAAGCCGGTCTTCTCGGCCTGCACCTTGTAGGTGCCGGGAGACACCGGCGCACGGTAATAACCCGCGCTGCTGGTCTTGGCTGTCCATTTCACGCCGGTAGCGACGTTGGTGATAGTGATTGCGGCATCGGGTACAACCGCGCCGGTTGCGTCTTGTACGGTGCCGGTAACCGCTCCCAGATTTCCCTGCGCATAACCTGGTATTGCAAACAAGAGCAGAGACATCAGGGAGGCAAGGAGAACGAATAATAAAGTGCCTTTTTTCACGATATCCTCCCGGATACACTTCCAGATTCTTGCCAAATGATGCTGATTTAGCACAAAATCATGACGATATGCAAGAAAAAAATATAAATCGAAAATATAAATCGAAATATATTGAAACACGCTACGGATTGGGGGGTGCGGCAGGTCGTGGCGGTCTCGAGTTCGTGTATAAGAACCTTTGAACGTCATGTCGCCGCTGGTTTCTCAGTTTATGGCGCGCCCAGCCTGGTCGGCATGCGAGTGCTCCTAGCGCAGTATGGCTGCCGCGGTCAGCGTAACGATGCTATCTGTCCGTTCCTTTCGCCGAATGGCTGCGAGGGTAGGGGTGGTCGCCTCCTTGCTGGGCCTATGTGTCGCTGGCTTGGGAGCCCTCGGTCTCACCCCTTCAACCTTGCCGTCCTCCAGTCCGATCCGCTTCGAAGAAGTTGCTCAACGCGCAGGCCTGCGCTACGTTACGGCAAACTCCAGCACAGAAAACAAGAATCAACCGCAGACCATGCTGGCTGGAGTCGCGCTCCTGGATTACGACGGCGATGGTTATTTGGACATTTATCTGGTAGGCGGAGCCGACATTCCGTCTCTGGTGAAGGATTCCCCGCGCTATTGGAATCGTCTGTTCCACAACAATCACGATGGGACATTTACGGACGTTACCGAGAAAGCTGGTGTGGCTGGATCAGGCTACGCCACCGGCGTGGCCGTGGGCGACTACGACAATGACGGATGGCCCGACATCTTCGTTGCAAGTGTCACGGGAAATCAACTGTTCCACAATAACGGCGACGGCACATTCACCGATGTCGCCGCCAAGGCAGGTGTCAGCGGCGCGACGTTTAACGGCAAGAAGATGTGGTCGGTCGGCGCGGGCTGGTTCGACTACAACAACGACGGCCTGCTGGACCTGTTCGTGGTGAACTACTGCGGCTGGGAAGTGAACAAGGATCCCTACTGCCTTTTGAAGCAAGGAGTGCGGTCCTACTGCGATCCGAAGTATTATCCCTCGCTTCACAACACACTCTATCGCAACAACGGAGACGGCACGTTTACCGACGTCTCTGTGGAAACGGGCATAGCGCAACACTTCGGCAAGGGAATGAGCGTGAGTTTCGCCGATTACGACGGCGATGGTTATCTGGATGCTTTTGTGGCTAACGATACCACGCCGAACTTTCTCTTCCACAATCTGAAAGGCAAAGGGTTTGAAGAGGTGGGGGTGACGGCTGGCGTGAGCTATGCCGCCGACGGTGAGACGCTTTCGGGCATGGGCTCGGATTTTCGGGACGTGAACAATGACGGTCTGCCGGATATTTGGCACACCGCAGTGGAAAGGGAGGAGTTTCCTCTTTTTATCAATGCAGGTGGAGGCGATTTTGTGGACATGACCGTGGCCAGCGGTCTTGGTAGCACCACCGACATGTCGGGTTGGAGCAATGGCATGTTCGACTTCGACAATGACGGCTGGAAAGATCTGTTCGTGGCTCGTTCCAACGTGTTGGACAATATTAGCCTTTTGAAAACGGCGCGGCATTATCCGGAGCCTAATTCCGTCTTTCGAAACCTCGGGAACGGTAAGTTTGTGGATGTCAGCAGCCTCGCCGGTCCCGATTTTCAAGTGGAGGCGGCGCATCGCGGTGCTGCGTTTGGTGATTTAGACAATGACGGACGAGTCGATGTCGTGCTTTCCCTGCTAAACGGTCAGGCAAAGATTCTTCACAATATTTCGGACAACGCGAACCACTGGATTCTCCTGAAGCTTGTCGGTACCAAAAGCAATCGCATGGGTATTGGCGCGCAAATACGCCTGGAAGCACAGGACGGTTCCCTGCAGTGGAATGAGGCGACCACAGCTGTGGGCTATGCTTCTTCGAGCGATCCTCGGGTCCATTTTGGCCTGGGCAAGAACAAGCGGATCAGGTCCATCGAAATCCGCTGGCCGAGCGGAATCACACAGACTCTTCGCGACGTAAACGGCGATCAGGTACTTACCGTGAAGGAACCGGAAAGATAATTCACTGGTTGTTGGAGGAGCGTTTAGTGCGGCCGTTTCAGTGCTTGACCTCTGAACTGCTCTCCAATTCCTTGTTCAACTGCGCGAAGGCCGCCCGGGTGCGCGCGGCATCTTCCTTCCTCCCGGCTCGCGCATACGCGGAGCCCAGCGCAAAACAAATCTTGGCGTCCTGCGGAAGAGCCCTCCGGGCTATCTCCAGTTCATGGATGGCCTTCCGGTAGTTGTCGGTGTCCAAATAAAGCAGCCCCAGCAGATAGTGCGCCGAGGGCACGAGCGGATTCAGCTTGACCGCCTCCTCCGCATACGGCAACCCCGCCGCGGAATCCAGTTTGTACTCGGCAGCGGCGATTTCCAGCCGGGAGTTGATGTCGCTCGGTTGATTCTTCAGTTCCTGCTGGAACTCGGCAACCGCTGCGGGCACACCATCCATATCTGCCCAGAATCTGCCGACCGCGTAGTGAATGTACGGATACTTGGGATACTCCTGTTCCAACGCGCGGTATTCCTCGCGCGCATCGTCAAATTGTTTCTGAGCCGCAAGGCAAGCCGCGTGACCCACACCTTGCACAATGCCCGACTCCGGTGTTGCTGTCGGCGGCAAATCCTTAGGTGAAATGCGTAGATAGGCCAGCCCGATGTTCTCGAGAACGTCCGCGTTTTGCATACCTGCGTGGCAAAGCGAACTCAAGGTAACCTGCGCGGCCTTGAAGCTGCCGGCGCGTAGAAGCAAGAGCCCATCATGGTAAGACTGCGGAGCAGTGGATTGCGCGCGTCCGAGAGAGAGGATCAGCAGCAACGCACCCAGTAGGCAGAGCGCCGCCCGCGGAGTCGTTTGACACATCGTGGTTTCTTCCACTTGATTACCGGCCACAGGCTTTTGCATTGCCCAGGCAGTCGCCCACGACATGGGCGTAGTCCGCGATGGCAATTTCCGGGTCATCAATGTCGGGATGCCACAGTTTTTCCCACTCGAAACAATAAAAGCCCTTGTAGCCGATGGAGCGCAAAGCCTCGATCTGCCGCCGGATCGGAACGTTGCCGCGGCCCGTGAGGACGTACTTGCGGTCTTCGCCGCTGCCGACAGAATCTTTCAGGTGAGTGTGGCGAATCCACGGTCCGAGTTGTTTGACCGTGAATTCGGGATCTTCGTTAGCGGTGGCGAAAGTGTGATGAGCGTCCCATAAGAGTCCGACGTGTTCGGAGTCCGCCTGAGTCAGAACATCCTTCAAGCTTGATGATGCCGTGAAGTGATCGTGTGATTCAATGATGACGGTCACGTCGCGGGGCCCAGCGTATTTGCCAAGCTCGCGCAAGCCGGCAGCGACTCGTGCTTTGGTGGCGTCATCGGGTACCGGACTCTTGTCGGAGTCGGCTTTGCCTCCGAACACCCGCACGTAGGGCGCGCCCAGAACCTGCGCGAGATCGACGAAGCCTTTTGCGTTGGACAGTTCCTCCGCGCGTTTCGTGGGGTCTTCCACATACATTTGTGCGGAACTGCTGACGCAGGCGATTTTCAGATTGGCGGCTTGGATTTGCTGCTTGGTTTGTTGGATTCGATCGGCCGCAAAGAGCGGATCCGAAGGCAAGTCCAACTTGCCCATTAGGCCGCGCAGTTCGATTGCAGAGAAGCCGTGCGTCGAAGCAAAACCAAGAATCTTCTTCCAGTCCCATTCCGGGCAACCGAGGGTAGAGAATGCCAGCGGAATCTTGCTGGCCTTGCTGTCTCCCCAGGCTGCGGGCGCGAGTAGAGCAACGGACAGCGTCGTAACGAATTCGCGGCGAGTGATCATATCAAAGTTCCCCCGTTCGGATTGCCGAAGGTTGGGGATATCGACTCGAAGTATATCTCCGTTCTTCCGTCGGTCAAGGAGTGTAATCAGGATTTCTTGCCTACTGCGCAACTGCGGTACACTCCTGACTGTCTTAGCACAGTCTGATCGACTGCGTCGCATCAGTCTGGGCGTGAATCCCAGAAACTTACTTGCACAGGGCACTCCTAGAAAGGTCAAGCTATGAACATCGGTTGTTTCTCGCGTCTGCGTTCGGCGGCAAAATCAGCCCCATGGACTTTTCCCTTTCCCCGTCTCAGCCGGATGCTGCCTCTCGTGCTGGCGTCACTTCTGCTCGCCGTTCCCAGCCTGGCCGCAAATGACGATCCTCAGGCCAGCGTTGACGCGCAGCGCCTGGAAAGCATTCGGCAGAGGATGCAGGAGTTCGTCAATGCCGGAGATGCCGCCGGAATTGTCACCATGATTTTGCGTGGCGGCCATGTCGTGCAGAAGACAGCGGTAGGAATGCAGAACCTCGAAGAAAAGCGCCCCATGCGCGAAGACTCGATCTTTCAGATCATGTCCATGACGAAGCCGATTACCGCGGTTGGGATCATGATGCTGTGCGAGGAAGGAAAGATCAGCTTGTACGACGAAGTGCAGAAGTACTTGCCTGAATTTCGGGATCAGAAGCTGAATATCAATGGATGGTTGAGGACGCCGTCACGCCCCATCCGCATCGGCGATTTGCTCTCACATACATCGGGAATGCGCCAGATGCCCCAAGGCGACATGAAGGACATCCACTGGAAAATGGATCACACGCTGGCCGAAGCCGTGGCTTCATATGCCAAGGAGCCGCTTGAATTCGAGCCCGGAACAAAATGGCTGTACAGCAACACGGGCATGGCCACGCTTGGCCGCATTATCGAGGTTGTTTCCGGACAGTCTTATGAGAGCTTTATTGAAAGTCGCATCCTGAAGCCATTGCAGATGAAAGACACGTTCTTCTACCCGCCCCCCGACAAGCTGGATCGAATTGCTATCGTCTACAGCCCCAACAACGGCAAAATGGTTCGCGCAGGCGCGCAGATATTAGGCGGCGACCCGGGCGCGTTCCGCAAGGGGGCAAAATATCCGGGACCTGAATATGGACTCTTCTCGACTGCCGAGGATCTCTCTCACTTCTGCGAGATGATCCTGAATCGCGGCACCTGGAACGGCATTCGCCTTCTTTCTCCCGCCGGCATCGAGGCCATGCGCCAGGTCCAGACTTCGGGGATGGTGGCCGGGTGGTATCCCGGCTCAGACTACGGATTAGCTTGGGAAATCATCTCCAGGCCAACTGGAGTCTGGGGACTGCTGCCCGTCGGAACCTTTGGGCATGGCGGCGCTTTTGGAACGCAGGAGTGGATCATCCCAGCGCACGACATGGTCACAATTTACATGGTGGCCTGCGATGGCGGCTGTTCGGAGACTCCCGAGCGCGCTTTCCAGGAGATGGCACTGTCCAGCATACAGTAGCGATCACACTCGGAGGAGTCATTGAACTGCTGGCATGAGTGTCGGCTCTACTTCACCGCGAACCGCGTGAGCTCGACGCTTCCGACAGTGTTTCGCGAAAGGGCTCCATCCACGAGCGCGTGCCCACATGAAGACAGGAGAACGTGGCGACCTGTGCGGCAAAACTGAGTGCGCCCACAAAATCATTTCTTATCGAGAATTGATAGCAAAACGCTCCGTGGAAAATATCTCCTGCGCCGGTAGTGTCAACAGCTGTGACACGCTCGACAGCAATCTCGCCGGCCGCGTCCTGGTTCACGTAGAGAATTGAATTCATGCCTCTGGTGATAGCAATTCGCTCAATTCCATGATCCCTCAGGAACTCGAATACGTCCTTTTCATTCTGACAACCAGGGGGACGAAAGTCATCCGAGCAGAGGGCGATGTCAACGCTCGGAAGCAGCGCACCCGTCCCTTCTTTCCAACTCCCAGCATCAAGCACGATGTCGAGACCGCGCGAGCGAGCGCTGGCGGCAATTGTCTGACACACCGGCATGTGGTGGCCGTCCACTAGGACCACATCGACCTCGTCGAACCACTGCGAGTCGGGCCGAATGTCCAGCGGGGGGAATACTTGCGCATTCGCCGAAATGACTGTGCGTTCCCCACCAGGAAGCACCAGTATTGAAGATATCGGGGGAGCTCCCGTGTGATCGCCAGCGAAGTCATGCAAACGAACCGCGAACTGATTAAGGTCGCTACGAATCACATCAGTGAGAGGGTGCTGACCGACAAAACTTACCAGTGCGCTTTTGCCTCCAAGGAATGCAAAGGTCACTGCCGCGTTGGTGGCGGGTCCGCCCGCAGCAAGTACTTGCACCGAGGCCGACATTTTTGAGTTTCGTTTCGGAATATCGTCCACCATGTAGGTCAGATCAATGGTCGATAAGCCTGCGAAGAGACCGCTTGGCTTTTGACGAATCCCGTTGATGTGAGTCATGCGGGTTATCCTGAATTCAACACCCGATTCTCCCGTTGCATGAATATTGCATTTTCCGTCCGCCCACGCCCGTTTGAAGCCACTAAGCGCCTCTTGGAGATTTGCAACCCGCTGATTCCACGTGGCCCCGCCGCGCCTAGCCCGCTTTGATGACCGGGACGATCACCGGACCGCATGCGCTTCCGCATTTATTACTTACCACTTACAACCCACGCTCTCGTACTACTAAGTGTTGACTGCAAGATCTTCTTTCTTTTGAGCCCGCCACGTTGAATGTCTTCTTATGCTATTCCGGCAGGATCTCTTTCTGCGCTACCCGGTCAAGGGTCATGTCGGGCACGGCTGCGCTATCGCGCAGTCGAAACTGCTCGACCTGGCGAAGCAGGAATAGCGGCACTCCAGCAGCAACCGGCGCCTGCGTGCGCGTGAAACCGGCATTCTCCACATCTTCCAGCACAAAAGCCGCCCGCTCGTCGCGGCTGGCGGCAATGAGCTTGATGCCATCCATTTCGACTCCCCGCACGTGGCGAACAAAGAAACCGTGGGCAGGCATGGGACCAAACATGTCGGGATCCGGATAGTCAGCTTCTTTCTCTGGCACACGGATGCTCGCCTGCTCCCGCGTTCCCCCGCCCTTATGTTCAATGACGATATTGCTCAGGCGTACGTCCTCGATTCTGTGTCCCGGAATGCCGGTAATGATGGAGCAGATGGCGGAGTCCGCGTTCGAGCAAACCACATTGCTGATCAGCACGCGCCGGATGGTGCCCACAGCGACGCCGGCTGGGCCGCGCATGCGCGATCCCAGGCGGATGAAAATCGGCGCATCGTAAATGTCGCGCATGGTCAGGTTGGTGATGGCGACGTCTTCGAGCTGAGCGCCATCTTCGCTTTCCAGCGCCAGCCCATGGCAGGCCTCGAACACACAATTCGAAATGGTGATGTTCTTGAACCCGCCGTTCGATTCTGTGCCGAACTTGATGCGTCCGGTGCGCCAGACCTCTTCATAAGGCGCGAGCTTGCGTGCGGGATCAAAGCGACGAAACGTGCCGTCCAGCAGACTGCCTTCTTCATAGTCGCCGGTTACAAGGCAATCGCTGATGGTGACCATCTCGGTCGAGCGTGGGGAACCGAGCGCATAGGAGCTCTTCAGCACGATAGCGTCATCCCAAGGCGAGTTGACGCTGCAGCGCGTGACGTGGACGTTGCGGCAACAATCAATGTCCATGCCGTCGCGGTTGGTGTCGATTTGCAGGTTATCGATGGTGAGGTTGTCGACGCCCGTGGCCAGAATTGCGAAATGTCCCCCGTGCAGAACCGAGAAGTCCCGCAGCAGAACATTGCGACAGTCTTTCAGCGCGATGCTCTTGTTCCCGATGCCGGGGGTCTCGGCCTGCGGCGGCGGCCCTTCACCGCGGCTCAGACCTTTTCCCCAGATTCGTCCGGGACCCGAGATCGAGACGTCGTGCAGCTGTTCTCCCCAGATCAGGCTGTTGTGCCAGTGGTTGTGCCCGTAGTCCTGATAGTTCTCCCAGGGCTGATTGGATTCGGCAGCGTCGTAGCCCTTGCCCTCAGCGGCGACCAGTGTGCAGCCGTGGCCGAGATAGAGGCCGACATTGCTCTGGAGACGGATCGAGTACGACACGAAAGTCCCGGTCGGAAAACTGACTGTGCCTCCGCCGGCTGCTGCCGCTGCTGCGATAGCCTGATTGATCGCCGCAGTGTCGAGAGTCTTACCGTCGCCGCGCGCCCCGAACGCAGTCACATCGTAGGTGCCGCGGCCGGAAGCTGGCGGGGCCGATTGGTCGCTCAGGCCGCGCCCCAGCCCGAGCAATCCAGCCCCGCCCGTGAGTTGACTCAATCGTGATAGAAAACCACGCCGCGTTGCAGCGAAAGAAATCATGAATGGCTCCGGGAAGCTGTCAATCTTCTCACATCGAGCTCTGCGATACCGTGCTTCGCCCGAGCGGACGAATCTCCCGACGAAAGCGATCAGGACGACAAATGCAAGAGGATGCATCGTCGCACGAGCTAAGCTTCATCGCAAGCTGACCGATATGCGGATCCGCAGCGCTGAAGATACCACCAAAGCCGCCGCCCAAGACGATGTTGTCGAGATCGCCGAAGACGGTATAGTTCAGGAGGTTCAATTGTGGGCACTGGACGCGGTACTCTGTTCTGCGCCGTCCAGCCGCTTTGATTGGAGAACATCAGTGACCATCACCAGGAAAGACTTCCTTTTACGATCGGCTGCGGCACTGGGGCCAGGACTGGCTTGGGCGGCTCATCCGACTACGCTTTCCGCCAGGGAGGCAGAGCACCCGGCGGCGAACCCGGCTGTCTTTAACGTCCTCCAGTTCGGCGCCAAAGGAGACGGCAAGTCCAAAGACACGGCTGCCATACAGGCGGCCATTGACGCAGCCGGCAAGGCAGGCGGCACGGTTATTTTTCCCGCCGGCAATTATCTGTCGGGCACCGTGCGACTAAAAAGTTCGGTCGCGTTATACCTCGGCCCGGGTTCAACCCTCACCGCCAGCCCTGACAAGGCTGACTTCGACGTCTACGAAAAACTCACTTATGACACTTTTTCCGACGAGGAAACCTCATATTTCCATCACGCATTGATTACCGGGGAGGAACTGGAGAACATCTCCATTTCCGGTGAGGGGACCATCGAGGGAAACCGGACTCAGCGTGGCGGGCCCAAGCTCATTGCTCTGAAGAAGTGCCGTCTGATTTCCATTCGCGGTCTGACGCTGCAGAATGCTCCGAATTACAACATCAGCTTTCTGGGCTGCGATTACGTCGATGTCGACGGAGTTACGATCTTCAACGGATACGCCGATGGCATTGATCCCGACTGTTGTCAGTTTGTGCGCATCGCCAACTGCTATGTGGAGACTTTCGATGACGCCATCGTTCCCAAGACCAGCCCGTCGCTCGGCTACCTGCGGGCCACCGAGAACGTGACTGTGACCAACTGCGTTCTGACTACCTCGTGCTATGCACTCAAGCTGGGGACGGAATCGAGCGGAGACTTCAAGAACATTGCCTTCAGCAATTGCACGGTTTTCAGCCGGCGGGACAAGTGGAACCGGGGACCGATCGGAGGCGTCGCGGTTGAGTCGGTCGACGGCAGCAACATTGATCGGGTGGTGGTAAGCAATATCGCTATGTACGACGTCTGGGCGCCGATCTTTATCCGTCTGGGCGGGCGTGGCCGTGCGCAAAAGACGCCCACTCCGGGGACGCTGCGGAATGTGTCGATCTCTCACATTAACGCCACCGGCGCATCGCTGGCTTCATCCATCACAGGAGTTCCCGGCGCAGATGTAGGGCCGGTGTGGATTCAGGATGTGCACATGTCCATCGTAGGCAAGGGCAGCGCGGCGCGCTTGGACCGCGAGGTTCCCGAAAGTGTTCCCACTTATCCGGAAGCGGACATGTTCGGCGATTTGCCCTGCTACGGGCTGTATTGCCGCCACGTAAACGGGTTGACGCTCGACCGAGTCGACTTGGCGTTGGAGAATCCAGACGAGCGGCCAGCCTTCGTAGCTGATAGCGTGAAGCGATTGGACCTGTTATCGCTTCGCGCAGCTCCTCCTTCGGGCAGCCAGCCGACCGTGGTTTTCCACGATGTGCGGCAGGCGCTCGTGCAGGGGGCAAGGGCGCTGCCCGGGACGCATACCTTCTTCCAGTTGAGCGGCTCGGAGGTGCGGGATATTCGCGCCCTGGCGAACGATTTCACCGACGCGCAAAATGCCATCGTCCGCGACAGCGACGTGGGGACCGAAGTGCTGACCGAGCAGTGGAACTTGACCAGCCGCAAGTAATCCAGGTTCATGGGCTGTACATAAAAGAGTTCTCCGGCTTATAGGCCTCGGCGTAGCAACGCCCGCAATCACACCCCGACGTGAGCCAAAACACAGTTTTCATCTGCCCATTTTGTAAATTAAGAACGCCTCGTCTGAGGCTGGCGGCGGTTGCAGGGTTGCCCGAACCGCAAAGAAAGCTACGGCAAGAAGTCACCGCACGATGAGGCTTGGCCGGTCACGGATCATCTCTGGCCGGCGGGCATTGCTGGAGTGCGAAGGAACACGCGAACTATGCGCGAAACCACTCATGATGTTTTGATCCTGGGCACAGGACTGGCGGGTCTGCGTGCAGCGGTGGAAATCAGCATGCAAACCCAGGGCGCAGCTGACATCGGTATCGTCTCGAAGGTGCAGGTCATGCGCTCCCATTCGGTTTGCGCCGAGGGGGGCACCGGCGCTGTTATGCGCCCTGAAGAAGGCGACAGCCTCGAGTTACATGCCTGGGACACGGTAAAGGGCTCCGATTTCCTTGCGGACCAGGACACGGTGGACCGGTTCGTGAAAACCGCGCCCGATGAGATTCGGCTTTTGGAGCACTGGGGAGTACCGTGGTCGCGGCGGGAGGATGGCCGCATTATGCAGCGGCCTTTCGGCGGGCATTCGTTCCCGCGCGCTTGCATGGCGGCTGACAAGACCGGCTTCTTCGAGATGCAAGCCCTGTACGACACTCTCCTCAAGTACAAAAACTTCAAACGCTATGACGAGTGTTTCGTCACTTCCCTATTGCTTGATGGTGACCGGTTCGCAGGTCTTACAGTCTACGATCTGCCCTCCGGCGAGTTTGTGGTCCTGCGAGCGAAGGCCCTCCTGATTGCTTCCGGAGGACTGGGAAATCTGTACGGATTCACCACTTACTCGCAAACCGTCACGGGCGACGGACAAGCCATTGCCTACCGCGCGGGCCTGGCCCTGGAAGATCCGGAGTTTCTGCAATTCCACCCGACGGGGCTGGTGCCCTCCGGCATCCTGATGACCGAAGGCTGCCGCGGCGAAGGCGGCTACCTGCGCAACAACAAAGGCGAGCGCTTCATGGAGAAGTATGCGCCCAAGATGATGGAACTGGCGCCGCGCGACATCGTCTCCCGCTCCGAGATGACGGAAATCCTTGAGGGGCGCGGCTTCCCCGGACCCGACGGGCTGGACTTTATTCACCTCGATCTGACGCATCTGGGAGCCGAGCGCATCAACAAACGCCTGCCTCTGATCCGGGAAGTGTGCATGAAGTTCCTGGGGATCGATCCTATCACGCAAGCGATCCCGATCCGGCCTGTAGCTCACTACTCCATGGGTGGCATTGAGGCCGACATTGACGGACGAACCAAGATTGAGAATATTTGGGCCGCCGGCGAGGTGGCCTGCCATTCCATGCATGGCGCCAACCGCCTGGGTTGCAACTCCACCGCGGAATGCCTGGTGTGGGGTGGCATCACGGGAGGCGGGATCGCAAAGTACTTGCAATCGGGTCCGCAACTAAGCAAGGTCCCACAAGAGAAATTCCGCGAGGAAGAAAGCCGCATTTTCGACGGCCTGCTGCAGCGGGGTGGAACCGAGAGCCCGGCACAGATTCGCGGCGAGCTTCGATCCCTGATGGATAAACACGCGGGCGTCTACCGCACTGGGCAGTCGATGAAGCAGGGGCTGGACAAGATCACTCAGCTCAAGCAGCGCTTCCGGAAAATTGCGGTTCAGGACAAGAGCCGCGTGTACAACACAAACCTGGTTCAGGTCCTGGAGACTGAAAATATGCTCGACCTGGCGGAGGTGTTGCTGTTCTCGGGGCTGGCGCGCGAGGAGTCTCGAGGAGGCCATGCTCGCACAGATTTTCCCAAGCGCGACGATGAAAAGTTTCTGGCCCATTCGATGGTTTATTACACCGATGGCAGACCGAGACTCGAGTACAAGCCAGTGACCATCACCAACTGGAAACCGGTGGAGAGAAAGTACTAGGAGCGTTTCGACATAGATGCAGCCCGTTTTGAAAGGGCACGGCTTCAGCCGTGCCGCAAAGGCAAGAAGAACGAGGCCGGCTTTAGCCGCTGAGGAAATGCGGCCTCAGGGCCTGAAGGCCGACACATTTCCGGCTCGCATCGGCGCGGCTGAAGCCGCGCCCTTTCAAAACGATGTCACAGCAACTCTCAAATTGCTGCAGCAGCGCTCGCAGTTTGAGTCTTAGAAGAGAGGCAGATATGGCAGAAATCAAGAGGTACGATAACCGGCTCGGGATATGGGGATGGCTCGGAGGCGGGCGCTGGGGTATCGAGCGCTATGCTTACATCCTGCATCGCGTCACCGGCCTCGGCATCCTTTTCTACTTCTTGTTGCATATTGTTGTCACGAGCCTGCGCGCCAAAGGCATATACCTGTGGGCAGGAAGCGGCTTCCTGCATCAACCCATCTTCGAGTTCGGGGAGTTCCTGGTTTTCGCCGCGTTCGCCTATCACGCCTGCAACGGCATCCGGCTGGTGCTCGTCGAGCTTGGATTCGGGGTTGGCAAGCCTGTCGAACCGGTTTATCCCTACAAGACTTCGCTCAACGTCCAACGCCCCCTGCTAGTGGTCATGATGATCCTGACCTTGGTTTTACTGGCGATCGGCGGTTACTCGGCTCTGGCGGAGTAGGAGGAGAGATGAACGGAACCAAATACTGGACCTGGCACATGACTGCGGGAGTGGTGCTCCTGTTCCTGCTCGGCCTGCACATGCTCATCATGCACATGGCAGCGACTGGTCACTGGTTTGCCCCCTACGGCACCGACGCGGACTCTTTGCAAAATAGCCTGTTTCGCGATGGCAGATTGTTTTTTACGGTGACGTATGTCGCTCTCCTCGGAGTGGCGCTCTATCACGGTCTCTATGGCCTGCGGACCATGCTGTTCGAACTGACGCTCAAGCCCGCAGTCGAAAAAACCATCACCGTCGTCCTGCTGGTGGTGGGGCTGGGATTGTTTGGCCTGGGCACTTGGGCAGCCGTCGCGGTGCATGGCATCGCGCTGGCCGGAGCAAGGGGGTAGCCATATGCCCGAAATCAGCAAAGCTGACATCCGGATCAAGTTCCACGTCACGCGATACAATCCCGAAACTGATCGCGCGCCCCACATAAAGGTTTACGAGGTTCCCGTGCGCGAAGGGATGACGGTCCTCGACGGCCTGCATTACATAAAGGACAACCTGGATTCCACGCTGGCCTGGCGCTACTCGTGCCGCATGGGTATCTGCGGTTCATGCGGCATGCTTCTGAACGGGCGCCCGAGCCTCGCCTGCAACACCCAGATCCTGCACATTGCTGATGCCAACCTCACCGTGGGGCCGTTGCCCAACTTCGAGATCATCCGCGACCTGGTTCCCGACCTCTTCACGATGTTTGACAAGCACCGTTCCGTGAAGCCCTACATCTTGCGTGGGGATGAAGCTGAGATTAACAATCCGGCTGGCGAGTTCTACCAGTCTCCCGAGCAACTGGAAAGCTATCTGCAATTCACGTATTGCATCAAGTGCGGCTGCTGCATGGCCGCATGTCCCACCTTAGCAACGGATGCCCGCTATCTTGGCCCTATGCCTTTGACCGCGGCCCAGCGCTATAACGCGGACACGCGAGATGATGGGCGCCGTGCGCGGAACGAAGTCACGGGAGAATCATCTGGCGCTTTCCGTTGTCATTACGCCGGGGAGTGCTCGCGTGCGTGTCCCAAGGGAGTGGATCCGGCCAGGGCTCTGCAGCTTCTCAAACGCCGCCTGGTGCTGGACTATCTTCACCTGGCCCGGCGGACGACTCCAAGCCAGAAACTACACGGTCCTGGGCAGGGCAAGCTGCTTCCCGATATCGCTGCGGCTCCGAAGCGAACGGTAGAGCCTGGCGCAAAACCGCCGACGGGCACCGCTGGATAGCGCGACATGATCCGGACCGAGAAGTTTCCAAAACCTGACGCCCGATGCGCGCTTCTTCCAACTATCGTTAGAATACTCGTTCTGATCCTTGCCGTTCGCACATAGATAGCAGCAAGTGCGAACGGGACACCATCACGGTGAGCGCAATTTATTCAGGAGACCTCTAATGAGAAATCTGTTGGGCATCATTCGCAAACGGTGTGGCTGGAGTACGCGCCTGGCGGCAGTTGCGCTCGGTCTGATTGCGGCAGGAATTTGTGGGTGGACGCAGGCTGGTGCGCAGACTGCAGAACAGGCAGCGCAGGTCGTCAAGTCGCTGCATGCGAGTTCTCAAACCGCTGTGGCGCGGCTGGGTGAATTGAACCGGCTCCCAGCCGACGAGTGGCGGGTTCACCCCGGTGATCTGGCCCATGGCGAAGCCCCGGAGCTTGACGATTCTTCGTGGCAGGTGGTGAAAGCGGGCGCGGCCCTTTCGGAGGAGGCAGTGTGGTTCCGCCGCTGGATCGAGGTTCCGCAGGACTTGCATGGCTACGATCTGACCGGGACGCGGATTTGGTTTTCTTTTTCCGCGTCCGCCAACGGGCCGATGCCCGAGATTTTCTACTTCAACGGGCGGCGTGTCGCGCTGGGCGATGATCTCGAACCCGTCGTGCTCTTCGACAAGGCCAAGCCCGGCGACAAGATGCTGGTTGCGGTCAAACTCCTGCACACCGTGGACCACAAAACCTTCGGCGGCACGGAGTTGAAGATCGATTTCGCGGCTGACCGGCCCAATCCCAAAGACCTGTGGATGGAGTTTCTGAACTCGGCATTACTGATCCCGAGCCTTTCCAAAGACGTGCCTGCAGATACCGCAACGCTGGAAACCGCTATCGGCGAGATCGATCTGGCGGCGCTGAGGGCGAAGGATCAGTCGGGTTTCGACGCGTCGTTAAAGCGGGCGCAAGCCAAGCTCGATGCTCTGAGGCCGCTTTTGCAGCAAGGCACGGTGCACATGACCGGCAACTCGCACATCGATGCCGCATGGCTATGGCCGTGGACCGAGACCGTGGACGTGGTCAAGCGCACTTTCAGCACAGCGCTGCAGTTGATGTATGAGTATCCCGAATATACCTATAGCCAGTCAGCGGCGCAGTACAACGCCTGGATGGCGGACAAGTATCCGCAGATCAACGAAGAAATCAAGCAGAGAATCAAGGAAGGCCGTTGGGAGATCGTCGGCGGCATGTGGGTGGAACCCGACCTCAACATGCCCGACGGCGAGACTCAGGTGCGGCAACTGCTGGTGGGCAAACGCTGGTTCCAGAAGGAATACGGCGTGGACGTGCGCATCGGCTGGAATCCGGATTCTTTCGGGTACTCGTGGCAAATGCCGCAGATCTACAAGAAGAGCGGCATGGACTATTTCGTCACGCAGAAGATGGCGTGGAACGACACCAACCAATTGCCGTTCAAACTTTTCTGGTGGGAGTCGCCGGACGGCAGCAAGGTGCTCACCTATTTCCCGCACGATTACGCTAACGACAATCTGAACCCGGTGCGCCTTAGTTACGATTTCACGCTGGCGCGCGAGCACGCTCCGGGCATGACGGAAATGATGGATCTTTATGGAATCGGCGACCATGGCGGCGGGCCTACCCGCGCCATCCTCGATGAGGGCGTGCACTGGACGCAGCCGGGCAAGGTGGCTCTGAAGGGCGAGTTCGGAACCGCGCAAAGCTATTTTACCGGCATCGAACCCAAGCTGGTTGCCGACCCGCGCGTGTGGGACTACGATTCGATCGCCAAAGGCTACACGCCGCCTGCGACGCCGCCGGAGGGGAAAGTGGCGGTCCCCACCTGGAAAAGCGAAATGTACTTCGAGTATCACCGCGGAGTGATGACCACGCAGGCCAAACACAAGCAGAACATGCGCAACAGCGAGGAATGGGCGCTGAACGCCGAGAAGTTTGCCTCCCTGGCGTGGCTTCAAGGCATGGCGTATCCCGCCGGCGAACTGACCGAGGCGTGGAAGAAAATCACCTTCAACGGCTTCCACGACCTGGCGGCAGGTTCGGGCATCGGGATCATCTACCAGGAAGCGCAGCGTGATTTCGACCAGGTACGCTGGTCGACCAACGAGATTTCCCAGCAGGCAATCAAGACCCTGGCCGCGGGCGTCGATACCCGAGTGGCCAGCGGCATGCCGGTGGTGGTCCTGAATCCCCTGGCTTGGAAGCGCTCGGGACCGGTGACGATTGACGTGCAGTTGCCCGCGGCGGCAACTGGCGGCGTGGCGGTTCTCGACTCGGCGAACCGCGTCGTGCCATCGCAGATCATATCGAGCGAGGCCAAAACTAACAGCTACAAGTTGCTGGCTGAGGTCGGCGATGTGCCGTCTCTGGGCTACAAGGTGCTTCACGTTGCGGCCGGGGTCAAGCCGATCGCGAGCGATCTGAGCGCGAAGGGACTGACTCTTGAAAACTCCGCGCTCAAGGTGACGGTCGATCGCGAGAACGGCTGCATCACCAGCCTCTACGACAAGAGAGCGAAATTCGAGACACTCGCGCCGGGCGCGTGCGGAGCCCAGTTGCAGACTTTCAAGGATTTGCCCCAGGATTACGATGCCTGGAATATCGATCCCGGCACTCTCGATCATTTCACGGCGATTGATCACGCCGATTCGGTCGAGTTGGTGGAGAAAGGGCCGCTGCGCGGCGCCATCCGGATCACGCGCTCGTGGCAGAGTTCGAAATTCGTCGAGGAGATCGTGCTGGATGCGGGTGCCGACCAGGTAGATGTGGTCAACGACATTGACTGGCACGAAACGCACGTGCTGCTGAAGTCTGCTTTCCCGCTCGCTGCCTCCAGCAACCAGGCAACTTACGAGATTCCCTACGGCAGCATTCAGCGGCCGACCACGCGCAACAACAGTTGGGAGCAGGCGCAGTTCGAAGTGCCGGCCCTGCGCTGGGCCGATCTTGGCGATGGGCGGCACGGCTTCAGCCTCTTGAACAACTCCAAGTATGGCTACGACGCCAAAGACAATGTGTTGCGCATCTCCTTGCTGCGTTCGCCCACCTGGCCCGACCCCGAAGCCGATCGTGGGCATCATCACTTTACTTACGCTCTCTATCCGCACGCCGGCGACTGGAAGCAAGCGATGACGGTGCGGCACGGTTACGAATACAATTACCCGCTGCAGGCGATTCAGGTCGCGGCGCACAGCGGAAGCCTGCCCACGGAGCACGCGTTTGTGACCGTCGAACCGGAAAACGTGGTTCTGACTGCCCTCAAGAAGGCTGAGGATTCGAAAGCGTTGATCTTCCGTGTCTACGAGTGGGCGGGCAAATCTGGCGACGTGAGGATCCATGTGCCCAAGGGTGCGCAGGGAGCCACGATCACGAATCTGATGGAAAAGCCCGAAGGCGCGGCCCTCGAACTGACAGGCGAAACGGTGACGGCGCCGATTCATCCGTACGAAATCCTGACCGTTCAGGTGAGCTATCCCAACGGGCAGTAGACACCGGTTTTCAAGGAGGTCTTTATGAGCACTTCTGCTTCTTTGCGCGTGGCAGCTATTGCCGTTGTGTTTTTCGCTGTGCATTCTCTGCCTTCCCGGGCCCAAGACGTGGCTCTGACCCCGCCGATGGGATGGAACAGCTGGAACTACTTCGCCGAGAAGGTCGACGACCAGGGAGTGCGAGCCGCTGCCGATGTGATTGTAGCCAGCGGCATGAGGGATGCCGGCTACGTCTACGTCAACATTGACGACACCTGGGAAGGCCAGCGCGATGCGAACGGCGTGCTGCACTCCAACTCGAAGTTTCCTGACATGAAGGCTCTGGCCGATTACGTCCACTCCAAGGGACTGAAACTGGGCATTTACTCGTCGCCCGGGCCCAAGACCTGCGCCGGCTATGAGGGATCTCTAGGGCACGAAGAGCAGGACGCACAGCTGTATGCCTCGTGGGGCATCGACTACCTGAAATATGACCTGCAGCTTCATCCCCGAAGTAATGCAGAAGCAAGCGCCGCACGATCCGCCCGCGCAGATGCGGCTGATGCACGCCGCCTACGCCAAGATGGCGAAAGCGCTGAAAGCCACCGGCCGGCCCATCGTTTACTCGCTCTGCCAATACGGCTGGGACGCGGTGTGGGAGTGGGCGCCCTCGGTGGGCGGAAATCTGTGGCGCACTACCAGCGACATCGAGCCCAACATGTACAGCATCTACGCCAACATGAGCGTGCAAGCTGGTTTGGCCAGTTATTCCGGCCCCGGCCACTGGAACGACCCCGACATGCTGGAAGTCGGTAACGGCGAGCTGACACTGGCCGAAAATCGCGCGCATTTTTCCATGTGGGCCATGCTGGCGGCGCCGCTTCTGGCCGGCAACGACTTGCCCCACATGAAGCCCGAAATACGCGACATCCTGACCAATCGCGACGTGATCGCCATCGACCAGGACAAACTCGGCAAGCAGGGCTCACGCGCCTACGTAGACGGCGAGGTGGAAGTCTGGACGCGGCAACTTGCCGGGGGCGCGCTGGCGGTCGCCGTGCTGAACACCGGCGATACTCGCTACTCGACCCATCCTTTCCACTTGTACCTGTCACGGCTGGGCTTGCACGGTCCGCTGACAGCCAGAGATCTGTGGAGCGGCAAAGAGATGGCATTGGCCGAGGGCATGCCACTCGAACCGAGAACCCATGAAGTACTGTTGTTGCGAATCGCAGAGCCGAAGTAGACAAAAGCAATGCGGAGGATTCGCGGGCCTAAGTCGGCACTGCCCGACACGTGGCGTGATTGCCGTCACTGACGTACCTGGCCTCTACGGGGCATAGTCGCCGGTCAGCGCTTGAAAGGAAACCAAGGTGGAACCGGCCTACAAACTCAGCCGCCGGAAATTTCTGCAAGCGGCCATGGTGATGGCGGCAGCCACCGGCTCCGGTGTGGGCTGTAGCGGAGCCAGAACTCCGTGGCGCTTTCTGACGGTGGACGAGGCCCGAACGCTCGCCGCGCTTTGCGACCAGATCATCCCACCCGATGAAGACCCGGGTGCGGCGTGGGCTGGCGTAGTGAACTACATTGACCGCCAGCTCTGCGGGCCGCTCGACCACTTGCGCCGTTCATATCGCCAGGGAATTGCTGCCGTCAACCAGAGCAGCCGCATGCTCTACGGCTCCGCCTTTGCAGAACTGGCTGCTGCCCGGCAGGTTGACCTCCTGACCCTGATGGAACAGGGGCGGGCACCGGCAGAGGCGTGGAAACAGATTGCTTCGGCGGAGTTCTTCGATCTCCTGGTGGAACAAACCATGCAGGGTTTCTACGGCGATCCCCGCCACGGCGGTAATCGCGAGGGAACGAGCTGGAAGATGCTGGGCGTCCCGTATCCGCCGATCCGCGGGCGGCTTCATTTTGACGTCAGCAAGCAGTAGGCAGACCCGCGACCGCATTCATAGGCTGGAAACACGACCATGGCACTCAAACACGTCAATGCGGTGGTAGTGGGCGCAGGCGCCGGCGGCGGCATTGTGGCCAAAGAACTGGCAGCCGCCGGCCTCAGCGTGGTTCTGCTGGAGCGCGGCAAGTGGTACACGCCTTTCGACGATCGCAAAGATGATTTGCGCAACCAGCGCACGACCGTGCTGGGCGCGGCTTTCGGCCCCGACGACGAGCGCAATCCGCGGGTGTTTGTGGACAAGCAGGGCCGCGAGCACCTGGTCAGGCCCAGCGATGGCGACTACAACAACAATGCGGCTTGCGTGGGAGGCGGAACTCTCAGCTACGGCGCCATGGCCTGGCGCTTCATGGAAAAAGATTTCCGCATGCGCTCGACCTACGGAACCGTTGAGGGCAGCACGCTCGACGACTGGCCGATCAGTTATCAGGACCTCGAACCTTACTACGAGAAAGCGGAATGGGAGATTGGCGTCTCGGGCGACGACTCGAACAACATTTTCAAGGCAACGCGCAAGCGCCCGCTGCCCATGCCGCCGGTCGCTCCCAACCTCGAGTACCAGATCCTGAGACCGGCGGCGCAGCGGTTGGGACTTCATCCCTTTGACATTCCCATGCTGCGCAATTCCGTGCCCTATAACGGAAGGGCAGCGTGTATGCGGTGCCGATGGTGCGTCGGGTTTGCTTGCGAAGTCAACGCCAAGAATGGCACACAGAACACCGCGATTCCGGCAGCGCTGGCCACCGGCAATTGCGAATTGCGGACCGAGTGCATCGTCAAGGAGATTCTGACTGACGCGCAAGGACGGGTCAAAGGCGTGGCCTATTTCGATTCTAAGCCGCGCCTGTACGAGCAGACCGCCGACCTGGTGGTGGTTTCGGGATCGGCCAACGAGTCGGCGCGATTGCTGCTGAATTCGAAAAGCCGCGCGTTTCCTGACGGAATCGGCAATCGCTACGACTGGGTGGGACGGAACCTGCAGGGACACGCCTACAGCGGCGCGGTGGGCTTGTTCGATTTCGAATGCTACGACGACTTGGGGCCTGGGGCCGGAATTGCCATCTGTGACTTCAACCACGGCAACCAGGGATTGATCGGCGGCGGTATGCTGGCCAACGAATTCATCCGGCTGCCTTACCAGTTTGTCGGTTGGCGAGCGCCGAATATGCCGCGATGGGGCCCGGAGCACAAACAATTCATGCGCCAGCGGTATCGCCGCAGCATGGGAATCATGGGACCCGTGCAGGAGATGCCGGTGTTTGAGTCCAGAGTTCAGGTGGACGCGAAAGTAAAGGACTGCTGGGGGATTCCGGTGGTCCGTTTGTCGGGGCATCGTCACCGGAATGACCCAATCGTGGGAAAGTTCCTGGCGTCGAAAGCCGAACTGTGGCTGAAGGAGGCGGGCGCGATTACCACGTGGACCGATGTGCCGGGCACGGATCTGAGCGGCGGCCAGCACCAGGCCGGCACCTGCCGCATGGGCGACGATCCTCAAACTTCAGTCGTGGATAAGTATTGCCGGGTTCACGATGTGGACAATCTTTATGTGGTCGATGGCAGCGTCCACGTCAACAATGGCGGATTCAATCCGGTTCTCACCATCATGGCAATCGCTTACCACGCCTCTGACCACCTGGTGAAATCGTGGAAAGGCAGCCATGGCGCGTCATGATGAGCAATGCAGAATATGGTGACAATCTTTAATGCTGAAGGAGCGATTTTCTCCGCGACCTTTGCGGCTCTGCTTCGCGATCTTCGCGGTCAAAAGCTCTTAATCGCAAAGTGCGTAGAGAACGCAAAGAACCGCTGGGTCACTATATTCTGCAAGGTTCGGTAGGTGGACACAAGATGAACGCTGACCAAAAACCGTGGTATCGGCGCTTCTCTGTCGTGCTGCTTGTACTTGTGGTGGCAGTCGTCTTGTTGCCGAGTGCCAGCATCTACTATCAATACTCCGGCGGGCGGTCGTGCGCCCGGTGTCATGAAATCTGGCAGCCCTACGCGGATTGGCACACCTCAACTCACCGCAACGTGCCTTGTTCTGATTGTCACGGCGACGTGCTCACGCTCGACGCGGGCTTTCACCTGAAGAACATCAGCCGCTTGATCGCCCATTTGCGCGGAAAGATTCCGGAGCAGGTGCGCCTCAAGACGGACGACGTACAGCGAATGGGCAGCCGCTGCGGCAAATGCCATCAGCAGGAATATGCAGATTGGGCAGCGGGTCCGCATGCCGCAACCTTCAAAGAGATCTTTCTGAACACGACCCACAATCATCAGCAGCCACCGATGGACGATTGCCTGCGCTGCCACGGCTCATACTTCAACGGCAGCATTCGTGACCTGGTGACGCCGCTCGACACCCAAGGACCGTGGAGGCTGCTCGATCCGAAGCTGGCGGAACAGCCGGTCATGCCCTGCCTCGCCTGTCACCAGATGCATCGCCAAGGGACACTGCTGGTTCGCTCGGTCGAGAAACCTGCCAACCCCGGTCTCAGTCAGGAAATATTTCGACCCTCGCTCGCGCTATTTGACCGGCGGGAACTCGATTACGTGGCCGTAGGCCGGCTGCCGCTACCCGCGATGCATGATGGCGACCGACCCATCCGGATCAGCCCCGACATTCGACAGGCTCTCTGCTACCAGTGCCACGCGCCGCTGGCCACGATGAAAGTAGGCTCAGGCGACGATCACACTGCAATTGGGGTGCATGAAGGACTCAGCTGCTTTGCCTGCCACCAGGGACACGGCCTGAGAACCCGGGCGTCCTGCGCCACCTGCCATCCGCAGCTTTCCAATTGCGGGCTGGATGTGGAGACCATGGACACGACATTTAAGTCGAGCAAGAGCCCGCACAACGTCCACTTCGTCAAGTGCATCGACTGCCACACCAAGGGTGTGCCGAAGAAAAAAGCGCATGCCGTCGCGGCGCGGCAGGATGCGAGAAGTTTTGCCGGCTCCGGTGACTGAAGGGCGCGGGAGCGCCCGCGCCACATTCCGCTACTTTGGCTGGGCCGTAACCCGCAGATACGGCTTTATCGTCTTGAAGCCAGGGAATTTCTGCTGCGCCTCGTCGTTTGAAACCGCGCCCGTGATGATCACGTCGTCTCCCTGCTTCCAGTTCACCGGGGTAGCGACTTTATGCTTGGCCGTGAGTTGCATCGAGTCCAGCACGCGCAGGATTTCGTCGAAGTTGCGTCCGGTGGTCATGGGATAGCTGAGCTGCAATTTGATTTTCTTGTCCGGGCCGACGACAAACACGGTGCGCACGGTGGCGTTGTCGGCAGGAGTGCGGCCCTCGCAGCTTTCGCCCGCACCGGCGGGCAGCATGCCATAGAGCTTGGCCACTCTGAGTTGCGGGTCGCCAATCATCGGGTAGTTCACTTTCGCGCCCTGTGTCTCTTCGATGTCGCTCTCCCATTTCTGGTGGCTCGACACGGGATCTACGCTCAGGCCGATGATCTTGGTGTTGCGCTTGGCGAACTCCGGCTGCAGTTTCGCCATGTAGCCGAGTTCGGTGGTGCAGACGGGAGTGAAGTCCTTGGGATGCGAGAACAGGATGGCCCAGCCGTCGCCAATCCAGTCATGAAAGCGGATCGTGCCCTGCGTAGTTTCGGCGGTGAAATCCGGGGCGGTGTCGTTGATTCGGGGAATGCTGTAGGTTTCGCTTGCGGTCGCTGTAGTCATAGGCTTCTCCTTCTGAGATTCGCTTCGGTCAAGATTCGAAGAGTCAGCCCACCCTGGCTCTCAGATTTTTGGGGCGGATAGAAAACAAAACCCACCCGCTCGCTGACGGGTGGGTCGGAACTCTTTCGGGATTCCCTACCCACACGCCAGGCGTCGACAACAACACATGGCCAATGTGGACGGAAACGACATATGGTTAGGATAGAGGCGGGTGATGAACCCTGTCAAACGCCGGTAATCTCGGAAAGCGCCATGCCAAATCTTTCGTGCATCCAAATGAGAACCGAGAACATCGCTCCTCTGGCAGGGCAAATTCGTATTCCCGGTCAATTCCATGAATAGACAAGTACGACGGCTGGCTATGACGCAGTGGGATGTCTTCTCTTCGAAGCCTCTCGAAGGAAATTCTCTGGCCGTTTTCTCTGACGCTCGCGGTTTGAACGACGGCGAGATGCAGGCGCTGGCCCGCGAGATGAATCTCTCGGAGACGACTTTCATTTTTCCGCGCGACCCGGGCATTGAGCGGGAGAACGGTGTGCGCGTAAGAATCTTCACCGTGCAGGAGGAACTGCCGTTTGCGGGCCATCCAACGCTGGGCACGGCGTTCGCGTTGCGCGGCGAAAGCGGCGCGAGGGAAATCACGCTCGACTTGAACGCGGGCAGGGTGCCCGTGCGATTCGAGGAAACGCCGGGCCAGCCAACCTTTGGGGAAATGACGCAGATCGATCCAACTTTCGGAATTCAGCACGATCGCGAAACGGTCGCGCGGGCGACCGGTTTAGATGCCGACGACTTCGATCCGTCGCTTCCCATCGAGACGATTTCGACGGGACTTCCCTTCACGGTAGCGCCGATGCGATCGCTGGCGGTCATCCAGAAACTGCGGGTCGACCTGGCCCGCGCTGCGGAATACCTGGAGAAAACGGGAGGGAAGTTCCTGTATTTCGTTGCGCGTGAAACCGTCGATCCGGCGGCGCGCCTGCACGCCCGCATGCTCTTCTACAACGGCGAAGATCCTGCCACCGGCTCTGCCGCGGGCTGCACGGCGGCGTGGATGGTGGCGCACGGTGTGGCTAAACCCGACGAGCGGGTGCTCATCGAGCAGGGCATCGAGATGCAGAGGCCTAGCCGGATTTTCGTTCGCGCTTCGCGCAGCGGTAACCGTGTAGTCAACATAGGCGTCGGAGGCAACGCAATCGCAGTCATGCGTGGCGAAGTTGTCCTCTAGTCAAGTGAGCGCAAGCTGCGAAAACACTAAGGCGCGCTGCCTCGGGAAAAAATCAATGGCCAGAAAGTCCCATTAGCATCGGCGGCACTTTACAGTGACCCTTGCTTCCCGTTAGCATGCAAGGTCGATTCAAAATTCTTCATATTGAGAAAAGCTTCTGTTGGTTTCGCGACGCGCCGTGCCCATCGCTCCCAATAGATTGCAGCAGGCCGATGAAACCAAAGCGCACAATTCTGTGTGTAGACGATAACGAACAGTCTCTGTCCCACCGCAAAATCATGCTGGAGACGCGAGGCTACCGTGTAGCCGCCTTCTCCCGCGGAGAAGAAGCGCTGGAACGCTTCCTGCAAGGCGGCATTGATCTGGTGATCGCCGACATGGCCATGCCTGGACTCGACGGCCCGCAACTGATCGCCAAGATCAAGGAAGTGTCGGCGCACACTCCGGCCATCCTCATCTCCAGCAAGGTGCGCATCTACGACCATGATTCGCGCGCGGATGTGTTCCTCACCAAAGGCATGTACGCGCCCGTGGATCTGCTCGAGCGCGTCCGCCTGCTGCTGGTGCGGAAGCGCGGGCCGAAGCGCATGCAGCAGCGTCCGGCGCCGGTTCCGCGCGAAGTCGGCGTAGCCTGAAACCGGCTCTGCAGACAGTTTCACCAGTGCCACAGTGCGCCTCCGCGCCTGCTGCTTCCCTTCGTGTAAGATTCTTGTGAGACATGTCCGAGACATTCGTAGGAGCTGCATTCATCGAAGCCAAGAACCTGCGCAAGACGTACCGCGTGGGCAAGATCGAAGTTCAGGCACTGCGCGGTATCTCCTTCAGCGTACAGAAGGGTGAATTTGTCAGCGTAGTAGGGCCATCGGGCAGCGGGAAATCCACTCTCTTCTATCTTCTGGGCGGGCTGACGCGCGCCGACGGCGGCAGCGTGGTCCTCGACGGCGATGATCTGGCCGCGCTCTCTGACGCGGAACGAACCCGCATGCGCAAGCGCAAGATCGGATTCGTATTTCAAAAGTTCAACCTGCTGCCCACGCTCGACGCTCGTTCCAACATCCAGATCGCGCAGGAGATCTCGCGCAACGGCAGCGGCGACCCGGCGCACTTCAACCGCATCACCGACCTGCTCGGACTGGCCAAGCGCCTCCATCATCGCCCGGCAGAGCTTTCCGGAGGCGAGCAGCAACGGGTGGCCCTGGCGCGCGCCCTCATCAACAAACCCGCCGTCGTGCTCGCCGACGAACCCACCGGCAACCTGGACTCCGAGAACTCCGACATCGTGCTCGGCATGCTGCGGCGCTCCAACCAGGAACTGGGCCAGACCATCCTGATGATCACCCACAACCCCGAGGCTGCCAAGTACGCCGACCGCATCATTCACATGCGCGACGGCCAGATCGTCGAACCGGAAGACGATCCGCAGTGGGTCGGGCGATAGAGACGCACCCAGCGGCCGCGATGTTATCCTGATAATTCTTATCCCCAATGAGGGTCGTGACCTTTCATGCCTGATCCACTGACTTCCAACCCAGAAACTCCAGGAAAACCGGCTGAAAGCACAGAATCTTTCGGCGAGATTTTCTCCCAGTATCAGAAGAGTCACTCGCACAAAACGGAGGGCTCCAAGCAACTCGCAGGCACGGTGATTGCCGTGACATCCGAATCGGTGTTTTTTGACATCGGATACAAATCGGAAGGCATCCTGCCGCTTACGGCATTGCAGGGCGAACCCCCGAAGCCGGGCGACAAGTTTCTGGTGACGGTCAAGGGCCGCGATCCGGATGGCTACTACGAACTCTCCCGCTTCAAGGTCGAGCGGCCCACGGACTGGGACGCGCTCGAAAAAGCTTTCGCCGACAAAGCGGCCGTGCTGGCTACGGTGACGGCCGTGGTCAAAGGCGGCTTCAGCGTGGATGTGGGTGTGCGCGCCTTCATGCCCGCCTCGCGCAGCGGCGTGCGCGATGCGGCGGAGATGGAAAATCTGGTGGGCCAGGAGATTCGCTGCCGCATCATCAAGCTCGACGTGACCGATGAAGATGTGGTCGTCGATCGCCGCGTCGTGGCCGAAGAGGAAGAACGTTCTGCCAAGGATCGCCTCTACTCGCAGATCGCAGAGGGCGCAACCGTGAGCGGTACGGTGCGGAGCCTCACCGATTACGGCGCCTTCGTCGATGTGGGCGGTGTCGACGCCCTGTTGCACGTCGGCGATATCTCGTGGAGCCGGGTCAACAAGCCCTCGGACGTGCTTTCCGTGGGGCAGCAGATCGAAGTGAAAGTGCTCAAGTTGGCGGCCGACGCGGAGAAGCGCCGCATCTCCGTTGGGCTGAAGCAGCTTCAGCCCCACCCTTGGGACGCCGTTGCAGATAAGTACAAAGCCGGTGACCGCGTCCGCGGCACGGTGACTCGTCTGGCCGAATTTGGCGCTTTCGTTGAACTTGAGCCCGGCATCGAGGGCTTGATCCATATTTCGGAAATGTCATGGGCCAAAGGCAAAATCCGAAAAGCGAGCGATGTGGTCAAGCAGGGCGAGACCGTAGAAGCCGTCATTCTGGGAATCAACGCGGCGGAGCGCCGCATTTCCCTCGGACTCAAGCAGGCTCTGGGCGATCCCTGGGTTGACGTGCCGCAGCGTTTCCCGGTTGGATCGGCGATCGAAGGGCCGGTGACCAGCCTGACGAAGTTCGGCGCTTTTGTGCAATTGGTCGAGGGGATCGAGGGGATGGTTCACGTCAGCGAGATCAGCGCCGAGAAGCGTATCAACCAGCCTGCGGATGTACTGCGCGTCGGCCAGGTTGTGCAGGCGCTGGTGATTGCCGTCGATCCCGATAAGCGCCAGATGCGCCTGAGCATGAAACAACTGGTGCCGACCAGTATCGATGAATATCTTGCCGAGCACAAAGAAGGTGACGTCGTCACCGGCCGCCTCATGGACGATGCCGCCGGTCGGGCACGCGTGGAGTTAGGAGAAGGCATTCACGCCACGTGCCGGACCACGGCGGGCGCGGCTGCGGCAAAAGACGAACCAGTGCCAGCGGCCAAGGCGGACCTGTCCTCTCTCAGTTCGATGCTGCAGGCACGCTGGAAAACCGGCGCCGGAGCGCCGCCCAAAGCCGAACCCGCCCACGCTGGCCAGGTGCGCAGCTTTCGCATCCTGAAATTGGACCGCGCAGCGAAGAAAATCGAAGTGGAACTGGCGTAGCTCGCCCGTCATCCCGAGCGAGGCGTTCTTTGCCCTGTTCACTGGCTGTGTGGGGACGGGCGCCTCGCCCGTCCGGTCGAGCGAAGCTCGACAGTTCCTCCCCTACCGCGCGTCTGGCTCGCATCCTATAAACGCGCACTCGCCGCCCGGGTGAGCGCTCTTACCACCCCGCCTTCACGCCCGTATTTTGCTCGTCGAGCCATTTCTGCAGCGGCGCGAAGTAGTCGAGAATCGCGCTGGCGTCCATCTGCCGCTGGCCGGTCAATGCTTCCAGCGCGTCAGGCCAAGGCTTGCTCTGGCCCATTTCGAGCATCTTGTCGAGCTTCGCTCCGGCTTCCTTCGACTGATAGAACGTGCAGCGGTTGAGCGGACCGGTGTAGCCGGCCTCTTTGCACAGGGCACGATAGAACTGGAATTGCAGAATATCGGCCAGAAAATAACGCATGTAGGGCACATTTCCGGCCACGTGATACTTCGCTCCCGGATCAAAATCCGCCTCGCTGCGCTCGACCGGCGGCGCCACTCCCTGATATTTCAAGCGCATCTCCCACCAGGCTTTGTTGTAATCAGCGGGCCTGATCTCGCCGGAGAAGACTCGCCAGCGCCACTCGTCAATCAGCAATCCAAAAGGCAGAAACGCAACCTTCTCGAGAGCCTTGCGCAGGAGCAGCGGGATGTCGGCATCGGCCGGAGGCACTTTGTCGAGCAGGCCGATCTTCTGCAGGTATTCCGGAGTCACCGACAGCGCGATCGTATCGCCGATGGCTTCGTGAAAACCGTCGTTGGCGCCGCCCTGGAACATAAAGGGCTGGTTCTTGTAGGCGCGCTGGTAAAAGTTGTGCCCAAGTTCATGATGAATGGTGACAAAATCCACATCGCGGATCTGAATGCACATCTTGACCCGCAGATCGTCGGCGGTATCGACGTCCCACGCGCTGGCGTGGCACACCACGTCCCGATCGCGAGGCTTGGTGAACAGCGAGCGCTCCCAGAATGTGTCGGGCAGCGGGGCGAGGCCGAGCGACTTGTAGAACGCCTCGCCGTAGCGCACCATCCCTTTGGCATCGAGGTTCCTGGCCTGCAACAACTGAGTCAGATCGTAGCCGCGGCTGTTCTCCGGCAGGCCGAGCAGCGGGAAAATGCCGTCCCACTCCTGCGCCCAGGGATTGCCCAGCAGATCGGCCGGGATCGGGCCGTCCGGCGGAACCACGTTGGGCCCGTAATAGCGCGACAGGCGCGCCCGGACGAACGTGTGGAGTGAAACGTAAAGCGGCCGGACCTGCTGCCACAGGCGCTCCAGTTCAGCATTGAACTGCTCCGGCGTCATGTCGTAACCGGCCCGCCACATCGCGCCCACGTCCTTGAATCCCATCTCGCGCGCACCCTGGTTGGAGAGTTCCACGAACCGCGCATACCGTGGCCGCATGGGTGCGCCGACCTTGTGCCATCCCACCCACATCTCTTTGAGTTGGTTGGGATCGTGGCTGTCGGTCATCACCTTCTCGATGGCGGTGATGTCGAGACAGTCGTCCGGCTTGCGGCAGTACTTACCTTTGCCGTAGTCGGCGTCCAGCGAGCTGGCGATCTGCGTCATCTCCTTGCGCAACGCGGCATCATGCGGGGCAGGCGCAGTCAGGCTCAGCTTCAACAGCAGGAATTTTCGCTGCAGATCGGCGGGCATTGCCAGCCCGTCAAAGCGCTTGGCCTGCTCGACCAGATCCTCGGTCAGCGCTGTGATCTGGTCGTTGGCGTCGGCTGACAGGGCCTGGGTGTCATCGGTGATGAAGTTCTCCTGCACCCATTGGGCGCGGTTGGCCTTCACCGACATGTCTTTCAGCTGCGCCTCGGCCTGGTTCATAAATGCCTGAGCTTCGGCTACGGTTGGTTTTGAGGAAGTTTGTGCTTGAATGAACAGCGGAAAAAGAAGGGCTGCCACAAGAAGACGGAGCTTCATCGATTGCCTCCCGGCTGGAAACGGCGAACGGAAGATTATGCAGGAGAGCGGGCAATTTGTCAGTCACCGTCGGCTTTCACCGCCTTTTTGACTGCCAACACAGCCCCCCGCCAACCAGCCAGGTCCCAAGAACTGAAGCCGGGTGGGCGAACTGATTGTTGACTACCCATCCTTCCCAGAACCGGGGAAGTGTGGGGCAGGGTGGGGCACCCGGTACTCCGCCATCCCCTTGCCTGCATGGTTATTCAGCCGACTGGGATTTTGAAATCCCGGAGCGAGAGTTCCAAGCCCCCGTATTCGGGATGGTCATTGTGTCCAACAGTGAAGGCAATATCCACCGTATCGCCCGCCAGGAGCGGCGTTTGGACGAGGCGCTCGGCCATGTGCCAGCCCAGGGCGTCGAAAGTGACTTTTGATCTCAGTTCTCGGTTATCAGTTCTCCGAGAATTGGCGTCGCGTTCGACCACAGCAGCAGCTTTTTCCGCTCGCCGGATTGCCGCTCCGTCGGGATGGCAGCGCGGAGTAGTCAGAATAGCGGTTGCGGACATCTCCCGGTGGTCGCGTCCCGCAGGCTGCGCGGACGGGTCGCCCACACCGGCCGGACCGGGTTCAAAAACTGCACCGGGCCCCGGCTTTAACTTCAATTTCACGTGCTTATCCTTCAGAATGCGCGGCGGTGCCTTCAACTGCACGCCGCGGGCAGCAAACACCGGTTCGGGATTACCGACGCCATAAGGCTCCAGCAGCCGCAGCGCCTGAAATAATTCCGGAGTGATCTCTCCCAGCCACAACTCTGCATCCAAGTCCAACACTGGATCAAAATCGGCCGGCGTGAGGCGCGTGCGGGCAAACGCATCCAGCCGCACTCGGAGTTCCTCTACGTTTGCGGCGGGCATGGCAAACCCGCAGGCGTGAGCATGGCCACCATAGCGTGAGAAAAGATCGTGGCACGACTCAATCGCCCCCAGCAGATGAAACGCCGGAATCGAGCGCCCCGACCCAAACGCCTCCTCACCCTCGCGAGCAATTACGACCGTGGGGCGGTTGTAGCGTTCCACTACTCGCGTCGCGGTGATGCCGATGACGCCGCGATGCCAGCCGTCGCCATCCACCACAATGCAGTAGGCGTCACACAGCGCCGGATCGCCGGTGAATCGCTCCTCGACCGCCTTCAGGATTCGCCGCTCTTCTTCCTGCCGGTCGGTGTTGAGCTGGTCGAGCTTCGCCGCCAGCTCTCTGGCCCGCAACGCGTCTTTCACGCTGAACAGTTCAATCACGTCGCGGGCGACGTCCATGCGTCCGGCGGCGTTGATGCGTGGCGCGACGCGGAACGCAACCTCAACCGAGGTCGGCGGACGGCTCGCCGAAATCTGCGCCACCTCGAGCAGCGCCTTCAATCCGGGATTCACCGCCCGGCGCAGCGCATCCAGCCCCAGAGAGGCGAACACGCGATTCTCGCCTGTCAGCGGCACCGCGTCGGCGATAGTCGCAATCGCCACAAGCTTCAGGAACGACAGCAAGAGCTTGTTGTGATCCTTTGCGTCGAGCCTACGCTGCATCAGCCCCTGCGCCAGCTTGAAAGCCACGCCCGCACCACAGAGTTGCTTGTACGGATATTCACATCCCGCCTGATTGGGATTCACTACCGCCCACGCCTTCGGCACGCCGTCGGGGCCGGGCAGGTGATGGTCGGTGACGATCAGATCCACGCCCAGCCGCTGCGCCGTCTCGGCCGGAGCAAAGGCGCGGATCCCCATATCCACGCTGATAATCAGCCGAATGCCGGCCGCTGCCGCGCGCTCGATCACGTCGTCGCGCATGTCGTAGCCTTCGCGAATGCGGTGGGGCACGTGGAAATCTGCCGCGCCACCGCACAGTTCGATCGCGGTCTTCAGAATGATGACCGCCATCGTGCCGTCGACGTCGTAGTCGCCGTAGATCAGAATCGGCTCTTTATGCGCGATGGCGGCGTCGAGCCGGTCCACGGCGACACTAAGGCCCATCATCTGGTCAGGTGAGTGAAGATGAGAAAGGGAAGGCGACAGATAATCGGCAGCGGCTTCGGGGTCCGAGATCCCACGGCGCACGAGCAAGCCGGCCAGCGTAGCCGTTAGTCTGCCTGCATCCGAGGGAGAAATCCGGCCAGCTTTCAGTGCAGGCAGATCAGCTAACGCAGCTGCCAGGCTCCGGACCTGTGCGGCATCCTCCGAGCGAAGTTCCCAGCGCACGGCTAATTCTCTTCGTCCTGATCGGGCTCATCCATCGCGATGCCGCCGAATTCGTCGGAAACATCGAGCAGCCGCTGGTAGCGGTCATACCATTCGGTCGAGATCTCGCACAGAAACATCGACCCCTGGTAAGCCCAGCCCAGCTGCAGATATCCCACCTTGCCGGCGTGGGCGCGCAGCCAGCGCGCATCCTCCACGTCGTCGCCTTCGGTGAATTCGGAATTGCCCAGCCGCTCGATCAGTTCATCCAGTTCCTTGCGCTCCAGCGTCCACGAGTGCATGGTCAGGAAGGGGGCGCTGGCCGCTTTGGCCAATTCCACGAAATCTTTCCAGCCGTCAGGATTGCCGCCCATCTCCCACATGACGCACTGCACTTCTTCGTAATCCACGTAGCCGTGGAAGCGGCGCATGCCATGGCCTTCGATGAAGGCAATCATGTCGTCTTTGACTGTGGTCAGATCGTCTGGAATGGGAGACATATGGGGAAGATTCGCCTCTTTGCATTGTATGCCGTCGGCCAGATCGCTGCCAGCGCAGGACGGTAGGCTAAGTTCATGTGAAGACATCCGCCGAGCCTGTCCTGTGGTAAAGGATTCGTATCAGGGCATCGCTTCAGCGATGCCGTTAATGGCGCGCAGACAGCAACGGCTTCAGCCGCGGAAGTTGTCCGCGCAATCGCAGCGGCTAAAGCCGGGCATTTTCCTCCGGAAACGCTTCGGCACGCCTGAAGGCACGCCCTGATACGAATCCCAAAACGCGGCCCTGCCCTGCCGCTAGAACTTCAGCTTGAGGGCAAACTGAATCACGCGCGAGGTGTTCAATGCCTGATTGATCACGCCGAAACTGCTCGGCGTGTTTATGTCCTGCTCGCCAGTATCGCCGACACCTCCCATGTAGAACTGCGGGTGATTGAGCAGATTGAAGAACTCGGCCCGGAATTGCAGATCCATCCCCTCACGGAAGGACATCGGAAAATCCTTGATGATAGAGAAGTCGGTGTTCACGAAACGCGGGCCGTAGACGGGAGCACGCGCGGCAGTGCCGAGTTCTCCCGGCGTCGCCTTCGCAAAGGCGCACGGATTGAACCAGTTTAGGTGCGTGTGAATTTGGGCAGGGCAGCTGGTTTGGCCGCCTTCTGGTCCGGGACGGTTGGGGTCGCCCACCAAGTCGGGGCGGTTAAAGCTGTAGAAATTGTAGTTAAAATATGTGCCCGAGTTTCCCGGCCCGGGAGTTGCCGGCGGGAAAACGGGGCCGATATTGGAGCTATCGACAACAAACAGCGGGAATCCAGATTGAGCCCTTTCAATGAGATTCACCTGCCAATGTCCCAAAATGGTATTGGTGGCTCCACTCCAGTTGCTGCCGAAGCGCTTGCCCTTGCCGAAGGGCAAATCGTAGAGGATGCTGGCGGTAAGAGTGTTGTTGAGATTGAGTTGGGACAAACCCCAGTCCAGCCTCTGGGTCCCAGGCAGCGGCCAGTACAACGCGCCCACGTTGGTGCCCAAGCCATCGGGCATGCCGGAATCGAAGTTACGGGCGTAGGTGTAGCCGATCAGGGCATAGATGCCGTGCTGCGCGCTCTTGGTCTCCGCTTTGATCTGCAGAGAATCGTAGCGAGCCGCCCCCACGCTGTTGTTGCTGTTGACCAACTGATATGGATTGGAGGAAATGATGGGGTTATGGCCGCAGCCCAGAGTGTAGCCGGACACGGTAAAACTGCCGTTGCCGGGGCAGGCCAGGGGCGACGCAATACTTTCATTTACCTGGCTCACAAGAATGTGCGCGCTGCGGGAGCCGGCGTAGCCGGCAGTGAGCACAATGTTGCCCGGCAACTGGCGCTCAATGTTCAAGTTGAACTGCTGCACGATGCCCTGTTTGAAATTGCGGTTCATGGATTGCAGCGTGCCGGTGTAGTTGTCGGGGTTCACCGGCGCGTTATAGATAAAACCGCCCGGCACCGCCAAAGTGGAGGGAGCCTGCGCGGAGGGTAACAGGAAACCGGCTGAAAGCGAGCCCACCGTGCTGCCGTAGCTGAGAGCAAAAGGGTTGGGATCTACTTCCGCGTAGTAGGGCGGGTTCTGCCACAGCCCTTGTCCGCCCTGGTTCCAGGCGGAGTCATGGTAGATCGCATATCCGGCGCGGACCGCGGTGTTCTGGCTTCCAAAAGGCTTCCAGGCAACCCCGATGCGCGGCTCCAATGCCGTTTTGTCGAATTGAATGCCGATCCTTCCGTCGGAAGAGGTGCACGGGAAAGGCAAGATCGAGGGCGCGCAACCCCCCGGGCTGCCCTTGGGAACGAACCAGGTAAGCGTGGCGACATCGAAGTTTGATTGCCGATTCTCCGCTTCCGTTTCGGGCGTAACCAGGGCCCAAGCCACTCCGAGGTTTACCGTCAAATTATTGGTGACGCGCCAATTATCCTGAACGAATGGGCGAACCAACTTCCAGCGGCGGCCGACTGTGGCGCCCAGGAACGTCTGGTCGTGCGCGGCAAAAACTCCCAGCGCGCCGATCAACACATCCGCGATGTCGTCGCCCGTGAACAGACCGGTTTCAGTAATGAAACCGTCCTGCGAGGCATTGTTGCGCACGTTCATCTCATTGGCGCGGTAGACGGCGCCGAAACGGATTTCGTGTTTTCCGCGAATCAGATCGAGTGTGTCCGAAACCGAGTAGACGTTCGTTCCACCCTGGTAGGGCGCATAGCCGCGGTCGCCCACGGCGTAGTAGCTCGACATCGAAAACGAGGTCATGCCACAGCCTACGCAGTCATTCGTCGCCTGATTCAGGCTCGCGGGGTATCCGGTATAGGTGTCACACTGGCTGCCCACATCGGCGCCGGGAATTCCGAGGATCGCCGCCTCGCAGGTCCCGGTTCCATAAGAAAGAATGTGGTTGAAAATCCGGTTGTAGCCGGCATTGAACTGGTTGATGACCCTGGGCGAAAACACGTGGGTTTCGGAAAGAGCCAGATTCCGGCCATGATTATTGATGAATTGATTGCTGCCGAATGCGGTAGCCTCCGACCAGCTTGGAGAGCCGCCGGGAATGAAGTTCGTGGCCTGATCGTAGCTGAAACGGACGAACACGGAATCCTTCGCGGAAAAATTGTGATCGAGACGGAAATCCCATGTGCCTTCGTTGACTTTTCTGGTCGGTTGGTCCACATAGTTGAAGCTGGCATTGCTCGGAAGACCAGGAGTCGGAGCAGGATAGAGTTGAATCACCTTGGCGCCGACCGGATTGACTACGCCATTCGGACCTCCCGGGATGAGGTTACAGTTTTGTGTAACCCCCTGAACGAACGGCTGACCTCCATCCACTGGAGTCTCGGGGAGTCCTGAAGAGATGAGACACTGGAATGGGACGGGAACGGCGACTCCCTTTGAGGTTGGAAGAACTTGGTATGGCGTGAAATAGTTGATGAGCTGAGTTCCAAACGGATTGTTGCTGAAATCGTAGTTGCCATTCGCATCCGCGTGGGTCATGGAAGTTGTGGGAACGTATCCCTCGAACGGCACGCCCTGCCGCTGCATCTTGGCTTGGTAGTCCGCGAAGAAGAAAGTCTTGTCCTTTCGAATCGGCCCGCCCAGCGAACCACCAAACTGATTCAGATTGAATTTTGCCTGCGTGCGGGTGAAATAGTTGCTGGCGTCGAGCTTGGTATTGCGGAAAAACTCGAATAGCGTACCGTGAAATTGATTGGACCCTGACTTCGTCGTCACCAATACTGTCGGGCCCGAGCGTTCCCCGTATTCTGCCGAATAGTTGTAGGTCAATACCTTAAATTCCTGGATATCGTCGACCGAAGAGAAAATCGCGATCCCGCCCTCATCAATCTGGTTGTTGTCGTTGCCGTCGAGCAGCCAATCGGTGCTCTGTTCGCGGGAACCACCCACTGAAAGCGAAAACGATCCGCGCGTGGAAGCCTCGCTGCTGGCGGCACCGTTGAAGAAGCTCACCGGACTGGTGGACGCGGTTGTGCCCGGCGCCAGCGTCGCCAGTTGCACGAAGTTACGTCCGTTCAGGGGAAGATCAGCCACCTGCTCCGTGGTAATGACCTGGCCGAGGGTCGAGTTCGTCGTTTCCACCGCTACTTGCGTGGCGCTCACTTGCACATTGGTGGTGACCGAGGCCGGGACCAGGGTGAAATCCAGTTCCCGGTGTTCGTCGACCTGTAGACGAACGTCCTTCTGTTCGGCCGGCCCGAAACCCTGGGCCTCGATTCGAACCGCATAAAACCCGACCGGAAGCAGTGGCACGAGATAGTGCCCGGAGCCGTCTGTCTTCACGTCACGCGAAATACCGGTACCCTGCGACGTGACCTTGACCGCGGCTCCGGCGATCAGCAAGCCCGTTTTGTCGGAAATCGTGCCTGAAAAACTTCCGGTCGCCTGACCGTGTAGTAGTGGGGTCGCGAAACCCACCAGCAAACCGAGAAGTAGTGCGTAGAACCTCTTCTTGCTCGACATTTCCTTTGCGCCCCTTTCGGTCGCCCTGCAAACAGAAAAAAACCGGCCGACTTTGAGTGAAGCCGGAGGCCTTCCAGATCGCAGACACGGCTTATAAATTGCTTAGTATCAGTAAGTCAAGAAGTTTCCTCGTGGGAAATATCAGTGTGTTCTCCGTCAGGTTGGCTGGAAGGAATTTGTCGTGCGGAAGCGTAACCGGCGACTTCAGGACCGCGCCGCCCACTCGTGGTCGAAACGCGCGCGGTCGAAGAAAGATTTCTGCGTGCCTACGCCAGTCGTGGACAAGCCCGCGTAGAGATTGGCGCGGCGCACGGCGTCCCTTTCGGGCACGCCCTCGCCCAGAAACACGGCGAAGCTGCCGATGAACGCGTCTCCCGCGCCGGTGCTGTCTACGCTTTTGACGGGAAACGGCGGAACATGCTCGCAGCATTCGCGGCTGGCCAATAGCGACCCGTTCGCTCCCAGCGTGATAATCACCCGCCGAATACCCGCCGACAGCAGCTTCCCGGCGCACTTCTTCGCGTCGTCAATGTTCTTCACCGGCATCCCGGTGATCGCTTCCGCTTCGCTCTCGTTGGGGACGAAGTAGTCGAGATCCTTCAGCGCGCCGAGGTCCACCGGCTGTGCGGGTGCGGGATTCACGATGCAGCGAATGTCATGCTTGTGCGCAAAGACAACCGTGTAATAGACCGTCTCCAGCGGAATCTCGAACTGCAACACGATGCAGTCGGCGGTCTTCAGCGTTTCGGCGGCAGCGTCGACGTCGGCGGGTGTGAGCGCGTCATTGGCGCCCTTTACCACCAAAATGCGGTTCTGTCCGTTAGCTTCGACGAAAATCGGCGCCACGCCGCTCGACAGGCCTTCGACCTGCTTCACGTGCGTAGGATCGATGCCCAGCTTGCGGAAATTCTCAATCGTCGCCGGACCGAACAGATCGCTGCCCACCCGCGCCACCATGAACACTTCCGCGCCGCACAGACGCGCCGCCACCGCCTGGTTTGCGCCCTTGCCGCCGAAGCCGAGGTCAAACTTCTCGGCGAAGATGGTTTCACCGGGTTTTGGAAACTGGTTCGTGAACGTCGTCAGATCAATATTTGCGCTGCCAACCACCGCAATTCGTGGACGCTTCGGCATAGTCGTAGGGTGTATCTGAGGAAGGCCGAGTCTATTCAGCCAGCCGGGACTGTGTCAAACGAACGATCTCACCAGTTTCGGTGCAATCGTTCCCAGAGTTGCCTGCCGAACTTGTGGCCTGTCGCAAAGAAGCGTAGAGTTTCAAATCTTCCAGGAGAACTCATGTTCACGCCACCGAATCTGACCATTGCCTTACTGATGATGATCACCAGCGCCATCTGCTGGGGGTCGTGGGCGAACACGTACAAGGGTGTCAAGAACTATCGCTTCGAGCTTTTCTATTGGGACTACGCCATCGGCATCTTTCTGATGTCTCTTGTTCTCGCGTTCACCATGGGGAGCACGGGCCACGACGCCTCCAGTTTTCTGAATAACATTCAGTCCGCCGATACTTCGAACATCGTTTCCACGCTGGTGGGCGGCGCGATTTTCAATCTCGCCAATCTGCTGCTGGTGGCCGCCATTGATATGGCCGGGTTGGCCGTCGCGTTTCCGGTCTCGATCGGGATCGCGCTGGTGGTCGGGGTGATGCTGAGTTATGCGTTGCAACCCAAGGGCAACGCCCTGTTTCTGATGATCGGTGTGGCGTGCGCCCTGATTGCAGTGATTCTCGACGGCAAAGCCTACGGAACTCTCGCCAGCACCGGCCGTACGGTTTCGCGCAAGAGCATTACCCTTTGCGTCGTTTCCGGCGTGCTGATGGGCTTATGGAACCCGTTTGTGGCCTATGCGACAACCCGCGGAAACCCGCTGACACCGTATAGCTCGATCGTGTTCCTGACGCTCGGCGCGCTCCTCTCGTGCTTCATTTGGAATGTCTATTTCATGAAGAAACCGCTGGTGGGCGAACCAATGAGCTTTGCCGGATTCTTCACCGGACCGCCCTCGGGACATCTGCTGGGCCTTTTCGGGGGAGTGATTTGGGGTGTCGGCACGGTATTCAACGTCGTTGCCGGCAAGGTGACCAGCTACGCAATTTCCTACGCCATCGGCCAGGCGGCTCCGATGGTGGCGGCGCTGTGGGGACTGCTGGCGTGGAAAGAATTTTCCGGTGCTGGATCCCGTGCCAAGTTCTACTTGGCACTGATGTTCGTCTTCTACATTCTGGCGATTCTGCTGGTCGCGCGGGCAAACGGGTAGGAGGAGACATTCAACGCAGAGTACGCAGAGGACGCAGAGAAAATACAGAGTCAGGATTTCTCCAGTCCTCTGCGAGCTCCGGCGTCCTCTGCGATGAGATTTTCCCGACTTGGTCTTACAGCAGCATGCCCGCGATGGACGCCGACATCAGGTTGGCCATGGTTCCCGCCAGCATGGCGCGAACGCCGAGCCGGGCCAACTCGCCGCGTTTGTTGGGCGCGAGCGCACCGATGCCGCCGATCTGAATTCCAATCGAACTCAGATTGGCGAAGCCGCACAGCGCGAAGGTGGCGATGGTGAACGATCGCGGATCGAGCACTGCTCTTAACGGCCCGAGCATAGAAAACGCCACCAATTCGTTCAGCACCATGCGCGTGCCCAAAAGGTTGCCAATGGTTTGGCAATCGCGCCAGGGGATGCCGATTACCCACGCAACCGGAGAGAACAGCACGCCGAAAATACTTTCCAGGCTCGACGGGAACCAGAGAAAGCCGAAATGCGCCAGGCCATTGTGAATTCCGTGCAGGATGCCGTCGAGTAAAGCAATCAACGCCAGAAACGCAATCAGCATGGCGGCGATGTTGAGAGCCATGTGCAGGCCGTCGCCGGTGCCGCGGGCCACCGCGCCCAGAAGGTTTTCCTTTTTTTCGGTTTGCTCTTCCTCTTCGCTCATGACAACGCGTCCGGCGGTTCTCGGCACTTCCGTCTCGGGCACCAGCATCTTCGAAATCAGGATGGTGCCAGGAGCAGTCATAATGACGGCGCTGAGGAGATGTTTCGGCTCAATGCCGAAGGCGATGTAGGCAGCCATGATTCCGCCGGAAACGTGCGCCATCCCGCTGGTCATCACGGTCATCAGCTCGGAGCGGGTCAGGTCTGGCAGAAACGGCCGGATGGTCACCGGCGCTTCGGTTTGCCCCATGAAAATGCTGGCGGCCACGTTCAACGACTCGGCGCCGCTGGCGCCCATGACACGCGTCATCACCCACGCCGCTATGCGAATGATGAATTGCATGATTCCGTAGTGGTACAGGATGGCGAAGAGGGCGCAAATGAAGATGACCGTCGGAAGCACCTGAAAGGCGAATACAAAACCGGCGTGTGAGGCCTGCTTGCCCAGATCTCCGAAGACAAACTCCGAGCCGACGAACGCATAGCTGAGCAGACGATTGACGGCGGCGCCGGCAGATTGAAACACGCGGCGGCCGAACTCGACGCGCAGCACAAATACGGCAAACGCCAGCTGCAGGCCCAGGCCCCACGCTACCGTCTTGATGCGAATGGCGCGGCGGTTGGTGGAGAAGATGTAAGCCAGCCCGAGCATCGTCAACAAACCGAGAATTCCTGTGAATCGTCCCATTCAGTTTGTTCTCCTAAAGGCTTGTGTAGGGGCGGACGCATTCGTCGGCCCTATGAGTGCAGAACCACATTCCTCGCGCTGCGCGCGACCCCGGACGAATGCGTCCGGGGCTACACGATTTCATTTCGACCCGCCGATGACGCGATGCACCAACGGGCGCTTCTCAGCAGGGGGCACATTCGCAATCTGGCAACTGGCTTCGATCAGTTGCCGGGCGCGTGCCGCCCGCGCTTCCGCGTTGTAGTAAATCGTGGCCAGCGGCTCGCCGGCGGCAACGCGATCTCCAACCTTCTTGTGCAGCACAATTCCCACCGCTGGATCGACGGAATCTTCTTTGCGCTCGCGGCCGCCGCCGAGAATCACACAGGCTGTGCCGATCTGTTCGCATTGTATGGATGCGATGTAGCCCGCTCCTGTACTCGCGACCGGCATAGTGTGCTGCGCCTGTGGCAGGCGCTGGGCGTCCTCAATCACGCGCGGATCGCCGCCTTGCAGTTCGATCATCCGGCGAAATGTTTCCAGAGCCTTGCCGGAGGAAATCAGTTTCGCGCTCTGTTGCTTTCCTTCGGCAACGGTTTTTGAGACGCCGCCCAGATGCAGCATCCATCCCGCGAGTTCGAGGCAAAGTTCGCGCAGGTCAGCCGGTCCATGGCCGCGCAAGACTTCGACTACTTCGACGACTTC
This sequence comes from Candidatus Sulfotelmatobacter kueseliae, assembly GCA_900290255.1. GTDB lineage: Bacteria > Acidobacteriota > Terriglobia > Terriglobales > Acidobacteriaceae > Sulfotelmatobacter > Sulfotelmatobacter kueseliae. The sequence goes on along the minus strand of OMOD01000090.1, from coordinate 10,986 downwards.
GAGCGCATTCCCGATCATTTTGCCCAAAGGCTGATCCATGTCGGTGATCAGTGCGACCACCTGCTTGCCCATGCGCTCGCCCGTTTCAACCATGAGTTCGGCGAGGAAGGCTGCGTCTTTCTCGCTTTTCATGAATGCTCCGGAGCCGGTTTTCACGTCGAGCACCAGGGCATCAATGCCTTCGGCCAGCTTCTTGCTCATGATGGAAGCGCAGATCAGATACGGACTCTCGACGGTTCCAGTTACGTCGCGCAGGGCATAAAGCTTGCGATCGGCAGGAGCGATTTCGGCGGTCTGGCCGATCATGGCGCAGCCGCAGGTGGCGAGCACGCGGCGAAATTCGGCCACGGAAAGATTCACGTTGAAGCCGGGGATGGCTTCTAGTTTGTCGAGCGTGCCACCGGTATGGCCGAGGCCGCGGCCGCTGATCATGGGGACGGCAATGCCGGCCGCAGCCGCCAACGGGGCCAGCACAAGCGAAGTTTTGTCGCCGACGCCTCCGGTGGAGTGCTTGTCAACTTTTCGCCCGGGCAGCGAAGACAGATCGAGCACCTCGCCCGAGCGCAGCATGGCGTCGGTCAGGGCGGTGGTCTCGGGGCGCGTCATGCCGCGCAGCACCACGGCCATCAGCCAAGCCGAAACCTGATAGTCGGGAATCTCGCCCTTGGTGTAGGCGTTGACCAGTCCCTCGATCTCGTCGCGCGAAAGTTCCATGCCGTCGCGCTTTTTGCGAATCACATCAATGGCGCGGAAAGTTTGAGAGACCGAGGTTGGCAGGCTCACTGGAGGCGGAATCCTTCCGGAAGAAGTTCGCTAATGCGCGCCTGCTTCGGCCCGCGCTTGCCGCGAAAGAAAACAATCGCGTCGGGACCAAATTCATAAATCACCTGGCGGCACGCACCGCACGGCGAGCAAGCGACGCCATGATCGTTGGTGACGGCGACGGCCCGAATCTCGATTTTCGGTCCCATGTGCGCGACCGCGGAAAAAATCGCGGTGCGCTCGGCGCAATTGGTCAAGCCGTAGGAAGCATTCTCCACGTTGCAGCCGGTAAAGATCTGTCCGTTGGTCAGCAAAATGGCCGCCCCCACGTGGAAGTTCGAGTAGGGAGCATGCGCGTTCTTCATGACTTTGGCGGCCGCTTGCTCGAGCTTGGCGCGAAGAGCAGGAGGAATGTTTCTCTGAGGCATAAGAACGTGCGCTATTGTAAACCCTGGAGCGGCGGACGCCCACGTCCGCGCCCTGTGGGTAATGGGCCCTCCTGAATCTTGATCCATACGCTTGGGGACTGCGTTCTCTCAGATTCAAAACAGCCTGCGTCCGCCCGCTTGGTCGACCCCGGACGAGGGCGTCCGGGGCTCCAAAACGTCCGAGGTTCCCAGCGTCCGGGGCTCCATGCGTCGGGGAATCCAAACGTCCGGACTCCAGCGTCCGAGGCTCCAAGTTCTGGAACCAATCCGCGGGCATGGTTCCAATCCAGTCGTACCGTGCCGTACAATACCACCTCGTGTCAGCCAAGCAGACAAGTCGAACAGGAAGTGAAGTCGCGGCGCGGAACTCGCAATCTCCGCAGGCGATCGCCACACTCGGCGGACGTGAGCTTCTGGCTAATTCCGGTATCCCCCTCGATCTGAACTGGATCCAGGAAGTTCGCGTCAACACCAGCGCCGTGGAACGCCGCGCGCAGACCCAAGTGGCGCGGCGAACGGTGAAGAAGGAATGGCAGGCGGCGTGGTTGCTGCGCGCGATTACGTGCATGGATCTGACCACGCTTTCCGGCGACGACACCGAGGAGCGGG
>OMOD01000090.1:6842-9177 GCA_900290255.1 Candidatus Sulfotelmatobacter kueseliae | reverse complement strand
GCGATCTGACCACGCTTTCCGGCGACGACACCGAGGAGCGGGTGCGTCGGCTGTGCGCCAAGGCGCGCCAGCCGATTCAGCAGGATCTGGTGCAGAAGCTCGGGATCGAGGATCTCAACGTAAAGGTCGCGGCCGTCTGCGTTTATCACTTATTTGTCGAGACCGCACTGCATGCGCTGGAAGGAAGCCGTGTGCGGGTGGCGGCGGTGTCGACGGGGTTTCCGACGGGTTTGTCGCCGCTGGCCGAACGCGTGGCGGAAATTCGAAGATCGGTGGAAGCAGGCGCTCATGAAATTGACGTGGTCATCACGCGCGCCCACGTTTTTGGCGGACGCTGGCAGGCGCTCTACGATGAGATTGCGGCGTTCAAACAAGCTTGTGGCGCGACTCACATGAAGGTCATCCTGGGAACGGGCGATCTGTTGACGCTGCGCAACGTGGCGCGCGCCAGCTTTGTGGCCATGATGGCAGGCGCGGATTTCATCAAGACTTCCACCGGAAAAGAGCCGACCAACGCCACGCTGCCGGTAAGTTTGGTGATGGCGCGGGCGATCCGCGAATACGCGCAGCGAACCGGAATGGCCGTCGGATTCAAGCCGGCGGGCGGAATCCGAACCGCCAAGCAGTCTCTTGACTGGCTTGCCTTAATGAAAGAAGAACTGGGACCGTCGTGGATGTGCGCGGAGTTGTTTCGCCTGGGCGCGAGCGGGTTGCTGGGAGATATCGAGCGGCAACTGGAACATTACGCAACCGGGCGGTACTCAGCGGAGTACCGGCATCCGCTGGCGTGAGAGAGATATATATGAGCATCGCGGAAAAATTCGTCACCATGGAGTACGGGCCGGCTCCCGAGGATCCCAAAGAAGCAGGCGCGTGGTTGGACGCACACCAGCGCCGGTTTGCGCTGTTCATCAACGGAGCATGGCAGGCGCCGGCGGCGGGCGAGTATTTCGACACGGTCGATCCCTCGACCGGCGAGAAACTGGCTTCGGTCGCACAAGGCAGCGAGGCCGACATTGACGCGGCGGTTCGCGCCGCGCGGGCCGCATCTGCAAAATGGCGCGCGCTATCTCCGCATATTCGCGCGCGCTATTTATACGCTCTGGCGCGGCTGGTGCAGAAGCATTCGCGGCTGCTCGCGGTAATCGAAACCATGGACAACGGCAAGCCCATCCGCGAGAGCCGCGACATTGATATTCCGCTGGTGGCGCGGCATTTCTACTATCACGCCGGCTGGGCGCAGTTGCTCCCGCAGGAGTTCCCGGAGTACGAACCTTGCGGCGTGGTAGGCCAGATTATCCCGTGGAATTTTCCGTTGCTGATGCTGGCGTGGAAGATCGCGCCGGCGCTGGCCACGGGAAACACAGTCGTTCTGAAGCCGGCGGAGTTTACGCCGCTGACCGCGCTGGCGTTTGCCGAATTGTGCCAGGAAGCCGGCCTGCCGCCCGGGGTGGTCAACATCGTGACCGGGGACGGCTCGACCGGCGAGGCGCTGGTGATGCATCCCGATGTGGACAAGATTGCCTTCACCGGCTCGACCGAAGTCGGGCGCGCCATCCGCAGCGCGACCGCTTCCAGTCACAAACGGCTGTCGCTCGAACTGGGCGGGAAGTCTCCCTTCATTATTTTTGAGGATGCCGATCTCGACAGCGCTGTCGAAGGTTTAGTGGATGGAATCTGGTTCAATCAGGGCCAGGTTTGTTGCGCGGGCTCGCGCCTGCTGATGCAGGAGAGTATTGCCGAGACGCTGATCGGGAAGATCCGCGATCGCATGAGCACACTGCGCATTGGGCCGCCGCTCGACAAAGCGATTGATATCGGGGCCATCGTGGCGCGGGTGCAACTGGATCGCATCGAGCGCATGGTGAAGCAGGGCGTGGCGGAGGGCGCGACCTGCTGGCAACCGCAGGTGGCGTTGCCGTCGCGCGGTTTTTATTATCCGCCGACTCTGCTGAGCAATGTGCATCCCACATCGATCGTGGCGCAGCAGGAAATTTTCGGGCCAGTGCTTGCGGCGATGACGTTTCGCACGCCGCGAGAGGCCGTGGAACTGGCCAACAATACGGTTTATGGCCTGGCGTCGTGCGTGTGGAGCGAGAGCGTCAACGTGGCGCTGCATGTGGCTGCGCAACTGAAAGCAGGCGTGGTCTGGGTGAACTGCGCCAACCTGTTCGATGCAGCGTGCGGTTTTGGCGGATACCGCGAGAGCGGCTACGGTCGCGAGGGCGGCCGCGAAGGGTTGCTCGAATACATGGAGCCTGCGTGGTTCAAGCACGCGCCGAAATTGCCGGCTTCGAGTGCGCCTATGGCTCGGGAACCAGAAGAAACCGCGGAG
>OMOD01000090.1:250-6832 GCA_900290255.1 Candidatus Sulfotelmatobacter kueseliae | reverse complement strand
CGGCTTCGAGTGCGCCTATGGCTCGGGAACCAGAAGAAACCGCGGAGGCGACCGCGCCCGCCATTGACCGCACCGTCAAGCTCTACATTGGCGGCAAGCAGGCGCGGCCGGATTCCAGCTACAGTATGGCGGTGCAGGCGGCGGACGGGCGGTTGCTGGGCGAAGCTCCGCTGGGCAATCGCAAAGATATTCGTAACGCCGTCGAAGCCGCGCGCAAAGCGGAAGCCTGGTCGAAAGCGACGGCGCACCATCGCGCCCAGGTTCTCTATTACTGCGCGGAGAATCTGGCTCAGCGGCGGGAAGAAATCGTTCAACGCGTCGCAGCAGTCGTGGGCGAGAAGCAAGCGGCGGCTGAAGTCGATCGCAGTATCGAGCGCATTTTCTCGTACGCGGCTTGGGCTGATAAGTTCGACGGCGCGGTGCATAATCCGCCGTTCCGCAACATCGCGATTGCGATGAACGAGCCGATTGGAACCGTGGGCGTGATCTGTCCGGCGGACGCGCCTCTGTTGGGGTTCTTCTCGCTGGTGATGCCGCTGCTCGCGGCCGGCAACACTGTGATTGCAGTACCGTCGGAAAAATACCCGCTGATTACCGGCGATCTCTATCAGTTGTTCGATACGAGCGATCTACCCGGCGGCGCGGTGAACATTGTCACCGGATACGCATCGCAACTTTTGAAGACGCTGGCCGAACACGATGACGTGGACGCCATTTGGTGTTATGGAGATGAGGCGACGGTCGCGTCGGCGAAGGCGATGTCCACAGGAAATCTTAAGCAGGTGTGGACCAACGAGGGGCGCGCAGTCGACTGGTTCGACGCCAAACAGGGCGAGGGACGGTGGTTCCTGGAGCACGCCACGCAGGTAAAGAATATCTGGGTACCGTACGGGGAGTAGCGGGTCGAGCTGCGCTCGACCGGACAGCCGAGGGCGGCTGTCCCCACACCGGGCAAGGCATCGCAGTTGCATTTGTTCTGGTCCGGCGCTAGCATTCTCGAAGAGCTTTCATCCGTCCGGAATTATTCTCTCTTGCAACTTGTTTGACCAAGGAGGACGTATGGGCATTGCAGTTTCCGCGGAAATTAATCCGCAGGTCGCGGAGTTCATTGGAAAACCACGCAAGATGCTGATCAACGGCAAGTGGGCGAATGCCGTCTCGGGCAAGACTTTTCCCACCTACAACCCGGCAACGGGCGAGGTTCTCGCCCAGGTTGCGGAAGGTGATCGCGAAGATATCAACCAGGCGGTGAAGGCCGCGCGCGACGCTTTTGACAACGGCCCTTGGCGCCGGATGACCGCGTCGGAACGCGGGCGTCTGATCTGGAAACTCGCCGATCTGCTGGAGCAGCACACGGAAGAGTTCGGCTACCTGGAGAGCCTCGATAACGGCAAACCGCTCGCGATCGCGAAGGTAGCCGACGTGCCGCTGGCGGTGGATCTGTTCCGTTACATGGCGGGATGGGCCACCAAGGTCGAAGGCAATACGATCCCCATCTCGTCCGGCGGCGGAAAATATTTTGCCTACACCCTGCGCGAACCGGTTGGAGTCGTGGGGCAGATCATTCCCTGGAACTTCCCGCTGTTGATGGCCGCGTGGAAGCTGGGGCCGGCCTTGGCCAGCGGTTGCACGGTGGTGCTGAAGCCCGCCGAGCAAACTCCGCTTTCGGCGCTGCGTTTGGGCGAACTGATTCAGGAGGCCGGGTTCCCCGACGGCGTAGTCAACATTGTTCCTGGCTACGGTGAGACGGCAGGAGCAGCGCTCGCGGCTCATCCTGACGTGGATAAAATCGCCTTTACCGGCTCAACCGAAGTGGGCAGACTGATCGTGCATGCCGCCGCCGGGAACCTCAAGAAAGTCTCGCTGGAGTTGGGCGGGAAATCTCCCAACGTCGTGTTCAAGGATGCCGATCTCGACGCCGCTATCCCTGGCTCTGCCAGCGCCATCTTCTTCAACCACGGCCAGTGCTGCTGTGCTGGTTCGCGGTTGTACGTCGAAAAGGCGGTTTACGATCAGGTCGTCGAAGGAGTGGCCGCGAACGCAAAGAAAATCAGAGTCGGCTCGGGACTTGATCCGAAAACGCAGATGGGACCGCTGGTCTCGGAGGAGCAACTGAATCGCGTGTGCGGATACCTCGAGGCCGGATTCGCAGAAGGCGCCAAAGCCGTTGTCGGCGGCCACAAGGCAGGCGACCGCGGATACTTTGTCGAGCCCACGGTCTTGGTGGACACCCGGGAGAGCATGAAGGTCGTGAAGGAAGAAATCTTCGGGCCGGTGGTGACAGCGATGCCGTTCACCGATCCAGAAGAGATCATTCCCCGCGCCAACAACAGCGACTACGGTTTGGCCGCGGCGGTGTGGACGCGCGACATCAGCAAAGCGCACCGCATGGCGGAACTGCTGCGAGCCGGCACCGTCTGGATCAACTGCTACAACATCTTCGACGCGGCGCTGCCGTTCGGAGGCTACAAGCAATCCGGCTGGGGCCGCGAGATGGGGCATGATGTTCTCAATCTCTACACCCAGACGAAGGCGGTGTGCGCGAAAATCGGGTAGGTGCTTGCTCGTCGAAACGAATAAGGACGGCGGTGCAACCGCCGTCCTTCGTTCATGGCCAATCTTACAGCTGCCTATTTTTCCATCAGCAGCACTTTCTCCGCGTCGTCAATCTCAGTCAGTTTGACCTCGATCACTTCGTTCATCGTGGTCTGCACGTTGCGGCCGACGAAGGTGGCCTCGACGGGAATCTCGCGATGTCCGCGGTCAATCAGCACGCAGAGTTGCACGCGCCGCGGCCTCCCGTGCTCAAAGAGCGCATCGAGCGCGGCGCGGGTAGTGCGGCCGGTGAACAGAACATCGTCTACCATCACGATGTTCTTTTCCTCGATCTCAAACCCAATCTCTTTCTCCTGCACCACGGGCTTAGGCCCCAGGGTCGAGAGATCGTCGCGATAGAAGGTGATATCGAGAGATCCGACGGGGACCTTGGCATTCTCGATGCGGGTGATGATCTTGCCCAACCGCTCGGCCAGGGGCACGCCGCGGCGGCGAATTCCGACCAGCCCCAGGGCGTCGACGCCTCCGTTCTTTTCCACGATCTCATATGCCAGCCGCACCAACGTGCGCTCAATTTCCGATGCGGACATGAGTTGTGCTTTTTGACGCAGGCCCGTCTTGCGGGCAGGATTCTTTGCATTCATGGCTACGTGTGCCTCGTGAGTTATGAGAACCGGCTTATCAATGTAGACAACTGGCTGGCACAGGTCAAGCGTTCCGAGGCGGGAGGTAATGTCTCAGTTGGGTGGTCGGACGGACTACGCTGTCGAGCTTCGCTCGACCGGACAGCCGAGGGCGGCCGCCCACATGATGTTAGACGCTGGACTTGTTGGTAGGCTGCGTGGCTTCGAATTGCGCGCCGGAAGCCGTGTTCTGAACCGGGCATTGCGTCAGGACAATGCGGGACAGGCGTGAGTTGACTTCCTCCACCGACTTCACCTTGATGGCCTGAGGATTTCTGACGGCGCCGTCGCTGGGCACGATTCCCACGCCGACATTACGGCCCAGCGCCTTCGCGCGATACAAGGCCGCATCGGCCAACGCGATGGATTCTTCGGCACAGATCGCCTCATAAGCGCCGCGGTACCAGGGAAACGCCGCCCATCCTACCGAGCAGGTCTTGCGCACGACGATGCCATGGCCCAAATCGAACGGTGTCGCCGCCACGACTTCGAGAATGCGGCCGCAGAATGCCGGGGTCCCGGCAGGGTCGGTGGAGCGACTCATGATGAGAAATTCTTCTCCTCCCCAGCGCACCAGCACATCGGACTTGCGTACGACCATGCCCAGCCTTTGCGCGACCAGTTGCAACAGGCGGTCGCCGGCCGGGTGGCCGTGTTCGTCATTCACTTCCTTGAAGAAGTCCATGTCGACGATGATGAAGACCAGATCGCGGTGGTCCAGCTTGCGGATGTCGCCGCCACGTGCCCGCTGGTAATTGCGCAGGACCTGCTCGGCCTCCGCAGTGACGATCTCCTCCATATAGCGCCGGTTCCACGCGCCGGTCAGGACATCGGTGAAAGAGATTTCCTGCAGCTCCAGATTCTTGCGTTGCAGTTCCAGACTGTGCCAGCGAAGCGATTGCTCTTTGCCTTCGAGCGCATCCTTCATGCGGCACATTTCGTCGAGATTGTGCCGGGTCAGGCGCAACAGGCTCAGCAGTTCCTGGTCGAGCAAATGTTGCTTCAAAATGATCAGGAATCCCATCACCACCATCACCGCGACCGTCAGAAGCAGGCGATAGGATCGCACGCGCTGCGGCGCATTGCCGCCAAACTCAGCCCAGGCCACCAGCAACGGAGTCAGAGACACCGCCAGCATGGCCAGGCGGGCTTTCCAGATGCCCTGGCCGTGACTGGCCACCTCCTCGGCTGGGCCCTTCGCGGTGGCCTCCCGCGCCAGCAGGCCAATGCGCACGAACCAAGCCATCGCCAGCACCAGAGGCACGTCGAACAGGCTGCCGGTGTAATAGAGATGCAGGCCAATGGCCTCGTTGGCCAGAAACGAACCTCCGCAAGACAGCAGGGCGGCGGCAAAAAACTCGCGGTAAATGCCGCGCCACACGCCAGTGCTGCGGTACCACGCACGAATCAACCCCAGGCCCAGGACCAGTTGTTCGCAGGTGTACAAGACGTCGAAGCTGAGGCCGTACGTGCGATCCGCCGGATACACATACTGCCAGGGGATCACGATAAACAGATAGAGGAAGAGCCACCAGGTGAACAGCAGGGTGAAATCAAGACTGCCGACGCGGACGGCGTGATCATCCTGGCGCAGGTGCGGTTGCACCGCCACCGCCGCCATCATGGGAACTACGTGCAGGAACAGAATCACGTCGCCAACAAACGGGTCAGGGGCATCGTGGCGCAGAAAGACCTCGAAGTAGGTCCACAGCAGCTGCACAAAGAACCACAGGCCAAAGCCCAGACCCATGAGGGTCCAGAAAAGGCCAGTTTTTCGGGAAGCAGACTTTACGTTGGCCAGAATGGCCGCCGTCGCGCAGAACAAAAGAACACTCTGCAGTAGATCGCCAAAGGCTGTGAGCGCAAAGCCGCGCGGCACGCTCAGAGACAGAAGAACGTGGGCGCACACCAGAACACACATGGTGGCCGTCCATCCCCGGGCGTGCTTCAGCGCTACAATCCCCACGCTAGCATTGTAAGTTTCGCGCTAGGACAGTTCGGTATTACGGAGGTAATTAGAGACCAGACGCAAGTGGGGCGTGTTGGCTTACGAAAGGGGGAGGGTCCAACGTGCCAGGGGATGGTGTAAACGTCTTAGAATGAGGCGGTTCGGTTGACATCCGAAGCGTTCACGCCCGCCGTTCCGCGAGATATCGGCGGAGCGCATCCTGCCACGTGGGCATGGCGATTCCATAACCCCGCAGGCCCGTCGCCGACAAAACGGAGTAAGCGGGTCGCGGCGCGGGACGCGCCATTTGCTCTGTGCTGACCGGACGCACTTCCGTAGCCAGTCCCGCGCTCTTCACGATTTCGCGCGCGAACTCAAACCAGGAACAGTCGCCAGCATTAGTGACATGCACAATGCCGGTCGCGCCCTTGCGGCACAGTTGGATGATCGCCTGCGCCAGATCCACAGAGTACGTAGGACAGCCACGCTGGTCGTTCACAACATCCAGCGCGGGGCGGCTGGCCGCCAGCTTCAGGATCGTGTCCGGGAAGCATTTGCCGCCCATGCCGAACATCCACGCTGTCCTTACGATGCAGCACTGCGGAAGGACTTCCAGCAACCGGACCTCTGCCTCCGCCTTCGAACGACCGTAGATGCTCTGCGGATTCCGGGCATCGTCAATCTCATAGGGGGATGTTTTCGTTCCGTCGAAAACATAATCCGAGCTGAGAAAGAGCAGTTGCGCGCCCGCCTGATTCGCCGCTTGGGCAACATTGACTGCTCCATCGCGATTCACCGAGAACGCCAGTTCCCGATTGTTCTCGCAACCATCCACATCCGTGTAAGCAGCTCCCAACACGATCCATTCCGGTTTCTGCTTCTCAATGATCTCGCGCACCTTGGTTACGTCGCGAATGTCCACATCCTCAACGCTGAAACCCGCAACCTGGTCTCCGTTCCACTCGCGCATGAGAGCCTGGCCCAACAAGCCGGAGGCGCCAAAAATGATCACTCGCATGGTTTTTGATTTCCCGCAGCTAGGCGAAGGTCTCGGCATCGCGCAGAGCAACACCGCACTGGTCTTTCGGAGATACGATTGGCTCGCCTTCCAGTTCCCAGTCAATCTTCAAGTCCGGATCGTTCCACGCCAGAGTGCGCTCGTACTCCGGAGCGTAGTAATCGGTGGCTTTGTAGAGGACGTGAGCCTGGTCAGAAGTCACGCAGAATCCGTGGGCAAAGCCCGCTGGTATCCACAAGATGCCCCGGTTGTCGCCGGACAAGCGAACGGCTTCCCATTTGCCAAACGTTGGCGAACCGCGGCGCAGGTCCACCGCAACATCGAGGATCTCGCCTTCCACCACCCGCACCAGTTTGCCCTGCGGATGCTTGATCTGG
>OMOD01000090.1:0-240 GCA_900290255.1 Candidatus Sulfotelmatobacter kueseliae | reverse complement strand
GCTGGTTGTAGCTTTCCAGGAAGAATCCGCGCCCGTCGCCGAACACGCGCGGCTCGAGAAGCACCAGGCCAGGCAGAGAAGTCGAAGTTTTCTTGAACGCATCCATCGCAGGTTTCACCACGGAAGCTGCACCCATCAGAATACCTTCTCCGTCAAAAGCTGCAGCAAATATGCGCTGTAGCTGCTGTTCTTCATCGCGCTCGCGATCTGCTCCACCTGGGTTCGAGAGATGTAGCCGGA
>OMOD01000081.1 GCA_900290255.1 Candidatus Sulfotelmatobacter kueseliae | reverse complement strand
AAAGCGTGGTCACGCGTCCGGTCGAGCTCGCATGAATATAATTCCCGACTTCAAGGCCAGCACATGGTGGAGTGTGCTCGAAAAGTGCTTGACACCGCCGACATTGTCAGAGACGCGATTTATCGTCAGTGGCAACCGACGTTCTTCGGAATACCATTGTGGAGACGTACATATGTTTTGCGGCCGAGTTTCGACTCAGACCCGATCTACGAGAATCTCTCAGCCCTATCCGCAGAGATTCCGGAAAAAACAGTTGACTTGGCGGAGCCTTCCTTATATTAGGATTTTTATGTTCAGTTTCCATTGACTCGCTGAGGATTGTGCCCAAATCACGACCGGCCTCAGGCTCAAGGATGGAGATCAAAAACGAGACATAGCATGATGGCTGCACTTAACCAGAGCGTCGCTAGCGACGCGGAACACAGAACCTCTGATAAGAAATCCGATGATGCGGCTACCCGACTGCAGAAAGTACTACGCGGCAATTGCCAGTCGGGAAAAGGTGGCACATATGCCGTCTGCTCCGCTCACTCCGCAGTGATCCAGGCCGCCATCCAGCAGTCGTTAGCGGATGGTTCGTTTATGCATGTCGAGTCAACTTCGAGCCAAGTCAATCAGTTTGGCGGCTACACGGGTTCGACACCGAGCCAGTTTGCGCAGTGGATCCACTCCGCCGCAAAGAATGCCGGACTGCCCGCGGAGCGGGTCTTGCTTGGCGGCGATCACCTTGGACCGTTCCCTTGGCGAAATGAAGCGTCCGTGTCAGCACTAGAGAAAGCCTGCAAACTGGTACGTCATTGCGTGGCTGCCGGCTACCAGAAGATCCATCTCGACGCGAGCATGGCTTGCGCCGACGACGCAAAGACTGGAATTCCCGAGCGGACCATTGCCGCGCGGGCCGCGATACTGTGTCAAGCGGCAGAAGAAGCGCATCGCGAATTGCCGTCAGGCTCGCCCCAACCTGTCTATGTCGTCGGAACTGAAGTGCCTGCGCCTGGCGGAGAATCGAACGATACAGGGGCGCTCGCGGTTACCAAAGCCGGCGATGTTCATCGGACTCTGGAAGTGTTCCGGTATGCATTCGCAGAACTGGGCCTGGAGTCGGCTTGGGAAAGAGTAATCGCTCTCGTTGTTCAACCAGGAGTTGACTTCGGATCCAATTCGATATTCGCTTACGATCGGGTCAAAGCAGCGTCACTGTCTGCTGCACTTTCCTCGCATCTAGGAATCGTCTTTGAAGCGCATTCGACCGACTATCAGTCTCCAGAAGCGTTAAACCGGATGGTCGAGGATCATTTCGCGATCTTGAAGGTGGGTCCATGGCTGACCTTTGCCTTTCGCGAAACAGTGTTGGCGTTGAGCGCCATAGAACACGAGCTGTTCGGAAAGACGTCGGTGCGTCGGATCTCGCACGTGCGCGAAGCTCTGGAGGCGGCAATGTTACACGACCCGTCTCACTGGCGGTCGTACTACCACGGCGACGAAGACGAGGTGCGCCGCGACCGCATCTATGGTTACAGTGATCGTTGCCGATACTATTGGAACCAGCCTGCAGTCCAAGAGGAGATCGCGCGATTGCTCGACAATGTTGGGGCAAAACCGATTCCTCTTACCCTCATTAGCCAATATTTGCCGCTGGAATACGAAGCAATCCGGGCCGGAGAACTGCACGCTGCGCCCGAGCGAATGATTCAGTATCACATTCGACGAGTTCTGCGTGTGTACGCTCACGCTTGCTCGGTTAAGACGCTGTAGTCACGCGGGTAAAGGTTCTGACCAGCCCCCTGCGACGACCACCGCCGTGAACCGCAGATATAATTCTGTGCGATGACCAAGAAGATTCTGGCAGCCGTGGTGTGCTTGCTAGTATGACGCAACGCGCCGACAGCGCGCCCGGCCCAAGTGAATTCGATCTCGGCTATTTACGGCTGGCGCATAGTGTTAGCGGCGTGTCTCGGTGTGATGGCGGGATTCGGTTCGCTATTCGTTTATACGTTCCACAGCCGCGCTTTCCTCGACACTGAAATTGTCGTCGCTCGTACGTTCACCGTATCGAGTTGCTCGCCACCGGGCCACCATTTTTCGGGACCTCTCAGCTTCACCCAAGTCACGGAACGGGCCGAAGATTTCTTCAACTCAAATAACTCAAATAGGGCTAGTCGGACGAGAAACACGTCAGTGCCTCCATTCACAGAATGGCGACTGCGGCTTCAATCATTGAAAGCCGCCGCCTTTCCCCGCAAAACGGTGATGGAAGCCTTCGGCAGAATGAACACAGTCTGTGAACCTGCTGCCAGAGCAGTTGCGACGGGTGGATGATCTGGATCCGCGTGACTGTTGGGGCCGTCATCAATCCAGACATACTGCTCTGCCCCGAAGGTCACCACAGTGACGGGTCCGGAGAACGAAGCATTCTGCTTGCTCTTGGAATCCTCAAATAGCACGCGCACGTTGTGTGGGTTGCTCTCGTCCCGGTTGACCAGCATGATCGACCAATTCCCATCAGGACGGTGCACCGCGTACGACGTAACCAGGACGTTGCCTTCAGCATCCTTGATGTCCGTTGAAGCAGGGAACATCTGATGCACGCCAGAGTGGTGCTGCACCCAGTCCAGATTGATCATGTGAGCCGCATAGTAGGGCGATGTGTATCCCTGGATGGTGTAGTCCTCATCAGAAACAAAATTCGACCACGAGGACCATCCCAGACAAGTCTTCTGAATGCCTTGCGGCTGAATCGGCGAGTGATAGAAAGCGGCGCCTCCCCCCTCGAAGAAAGAGCCAACATTGTCGGCTAGCCACAGGCCCGCAAAGATCGTGGTCATGGGTCCGGTGAGTGCAGCAGCCAGATGGTTCTCGGTCACCATAAGCGGGACGTCTTTGGGGACGCCGTCGTCTCTCCACACCTGCAGGATGTGCTTCATCAACTGTGGCTCGGTATACAAGGTCTTCCACGTGATGTCGCAGGGCTCGAACGGATAGTGCTCGAACGATACGAAAGCCAAGTCAGAAATATGGCCATGCGTCTTCAAGTAATCTACGAAGCGGCCCATCCATGAGATCCGGCCCTGCGCGTCCGGCCAGACTCGGATGTCCTCGTTCACCCCTTCGAAGACTGGCCCTCCCAGCTTGAGCTGAGCATCAACCTTGTGTATGGCGGCGGCCCATTGAATGTATAACGCAGCGTAGTCTTCCGGCATGGCGTGCTTGCCATCCGGCTCCTCGCCCAGTTCGACGTATCCGATGCGGTAGCCGCGCTTTTCGATGTAGGCAATCTGGGCGGCAGCGTCGTTCGGTGTCCCGTAAAGCATAGTGACGGGAATCATCGCTGGAAGATTGTTGGTTAGCCCGCTCGTGAAGAAGAGATCGAAACCGGTGTGCTGGTAGCTGCCGGTGGCATTCACGTCAGTGGCCGAGTGCCATGGATCAATCGAAGACGACGTGAAGCTGGTTGGTCTGTCGCTTAGATTCTTTTGCACCTCAGCAAAGGCACCGCTGGAGTCGACGCTGCCCACCCGGATTTCTTGAATCGCGTATCCCACGCAATTGCGGACGTCGTCCGCTCCATGCAGATCGCAGGTGTTCGACGATTCCGTCATCAAGACGCGCACGTACTGAGTGCTGACCGGCGCGTCGGCGAGCTTCAGATAAGCCGTTTTTCCTTGAGCGTTTCGTATCGCGCCTGCGGAAAAGGTCTTCCACTCGCCCTGAGGCCCCGCATCGAAGTCGAGTGCGCGTTTTCCCACCCAATACTCCACCTGATAGGTCGTGGCATATGGGCTCGCCCACGCGATGCGGATTGCGTTCACCGGCTTTTCAGCCTTCAGATCGACGATAATCCATTGCGGGTGCAGCGCGTCGCTTTCTCCGGTGAACTTCTTCGTGAGATACGGATTACTCTTCCAATAGCTGAGATTGGGACCTTGCAGCGGGCGGTCTCCACTGGTGGAGAAACCACGGTGGGGCAATGCATACGAAAGGATGTAGCGCAACGGCTCCTTGAGATCGGTGCTGCCGGTAAAGTATCCGCTCTTGTGCTCTGGATCGCTCCACGTTCCATTCTCGGTCCAGTGCCAGGCTGCCATTCGGAGCTCGGAGTTGTTTCGATACGTGATCGGTCCCCATCCCGCGGAGAGCGACTCCTGAATAATGTGTGGGGTATAAACCTTATCGATGTCGGCGTGGGAGAGAACATCAATAGAGCTGCCAAGGGCACTGTCGGGATCGAAGGAGTTGATGGCGTGCCCGCGCGTCACATCGACATGGACGGTTCCCACCGGCGGTTCCGTACCTGACGCCTTCGACTGAGCCGTCGAAGTTGCTGTGCATGCAAAAAAGAGGATGGTGATCGCGAAGTGCATCCAAGACATTGCACACTTTTCCATGATGCGGATGGTAACGCAAAAGCGCCAAAAACAATAGCTGATGAAATCAGCCCCATTTACACTCATCGAGCATTGGCCGACCGGGGTCAATGAGTACGAGTTGAAAATTGCCGATCAAAGGTCAATGAGTGCAATCGCGATATTACGTCAACAACGACCAAGCTAATGACGAACTCGAACTAAAAGCAAGGTCTGGTCATCCTGTTGCAAGCCGTGCTGACGTACTTCTTCCATGATCAGCTCCCAAATCTGCGGCAAGGGTTGTGCCGCACATTGCGTGAGCAGTTGTTCTAGGCGGGCCAATCCAAACTCTTCGTCCTTCTCATTGGGTACCTCCGATATGCCATCCGTCAGCATCAGGAACAGATCGCCTAATGAGTAAGTGGTGCGTTGGCTGACATAGCAACCGCCGGGCATCATCCCCAAAGGAAACTGCTCCATGGAGAGCCGGATCGTGTCCCGGCTGCGATCGCGATAATGCAGAATCGGTACGTGCCCGGCCAACGCGTACTCCACCTGCGCCAAACCGTCGAAATAGAGCAGAGCCAAAGTGGCGTACATATCAGGTTCCTTGACAGCAGGAAGGACTCGATCCACGCTCTCAAGCAAAGCCACTGGATCTTGCCGGAATTGCAGACCAACCCGCATGGCAGTCTTCAGCATTCCCATCAATTGACCCGCGGCTAGGCCGTGTCCGGAGATATCGGCGATATAGGCCAGTAGGCTTCCGTCGCTCTGGATGACATCGATTAAGTCGCCGCCCATTTCTGCGCTGGGGATGGATTTACCGTATACCTCAAACGTCGAGTTCTGAAAAGAAACGGTTGGAACCAGGGTAGCCTGAATCCCGCGGGCAAGAGAGAGTTCGGTCTGCATGCGAACACTGGCCAGACCCTCGTAGCTGAGAAATGACTGCAACAGGCGATAACTCAACCCGGTGCAGAGAAGGATGGAGATGGCATCGAAAGCGACCCGTTGCTTAAGGGCTTCCGGGACGGGCAGGCGCGCGGAGGTATAGGGGAGGATAAAGGCCAGGCAGGTGACAGCCAGCAAGATCAAATGGATGGGATGGTAGAGACGAATCCTTTTTATTCTCGCAGCCAAGGTGCCTGCTGCCATTGCGCCCATTAAGAGCGGCCAAACCAGACCTCGACCCAGGTGCGGATGATTGAGCAACAGTAGATCGAGAACGAAGCCAAGCACGGATACGGTGAAAAAGGCGGCGGCCAGGAGTTTCTTCAGCCGCCCCAAAGGCATGGTGCGCCAGTAGGAGCTGGATGCGCTGGGATAGGCTGTGCCCAGGCCCTCCAACCACTTGTGAAGCCAGTTTTTCATTAGCGGATTTTCCCGGAACCGGGACCACAGCGAAGTGAGTATATCTTTTTCGCAGGAAAGCGGCGCTAGATGGGGATAGTTGATGTAACCAGGCCATAGCAGCTCAGAACCCGGTCAATGAGCGCTATCGAGATTTTTCGCCAATTGGCACAATTTCGACCGGGCGGTGGCTCAGATAATGTCCGGTTAGCCGACTTCTGATTATCCGGTTGCTTCAGCAAGCCCCAATGGGTAGCGTATAAGGGTGGCCCGACCACCGTTCCCCAAGACGCTTCGTCAGTTTCAGACCGACTTCGCCACAGA
>OMOD01000022.1 GCA_900290255.1 Candidatus Sulfotelmatobacter kueseliae | reverse complement strand
TGCACTCGGAGCCGCTGCATCAATACACTCAATTCACTGTCCAACAAATCCGGCGCTAAACATGTCCAGCTCGCGTTACGCTTTGTTGTCACGGTCTTTTGGTTATCGTTATATCTATTCGAGTGATCGTGAGCAAAACGTTAGGACCTCACCGGAACATTAATGAGCTACGCTGGTTTTGCAACCGTGATGGTTGATCGCTACTTGCTGCGGCTACGCTCGGCGACTTTACGCCAGGTGGCTGGGCTGCAGCCACTAACCGGAGCTTCTCCCCGTTGAACCGCGTGAGGATTTTCATCATCGTTCGATTCTATCTCCCGGGATACAAGACTGGCGGGCCTCTACGTAGTATTAGCAACATTGTGGAGCATTTTGGGGATCGATTCGACTTTTACATTCTCACCAATGATCGAGACTGGACCGATGCTGCTGCCTACCCAAGTGTCACACAAGATGCCTGGAATGACGTCGGGAGAGCTAAGGTATTCTATTCATCACAATTCTCATTCAGTTTGCTTCGCAGATTACTCGCTGAAGTTGCCCCTGCCGCTGTTTATCTAAACAGCGTATTCTCGCCGCTAACGGTACGATTGTTGTGCATGCGTCGTCTCGAAATAATCCCTCGCATTCCAGTGATCATCGCACCGCGGGGCGAACTTGCCGATAGCGCCCTAGCCATAAAGGGGCTAAAAAAGAAGTGCTATCTCTGGTTTGCCAATCGAGCTGGGCTGTACAACCGCTTAACGTGGCACGCAACCTGGGCTCAAGAGGCAGAGGAAATCAGAAGGACAATGGATCGCGCTGCCAATATACATTTGGCTCCGAATATACCGAAATGTCTGTGTCCAGTTGCGAGCCCGTCGGAAAAGACAAAAGGAAAGTTGCGGCTTATATTCTTATCGCGTATCTGTTCGGTGAAGAACCTATTATTTGGGTTGCAAGTACTTCGAAACCTCGTGGGCGATGTGATTCTTGATATTTACGGTCCTATTGATCAAAACTCTTACTGGGCTGCGTGCGAGAAAGCTATTGCATCGCTGCCTGCACAGATGACAGTTAGTTATAAGGGATCGGTCCAGTACTCTGAGGTCGCGACAACTCTTTCACGATATCATTTTCTTTTTCTGCCCACGACTGGGGAAAACTTTGGTCATATCATTTTTGAGGCTCTATCGGTTGGCTGCCCTGTGATAATCAGCGATCGCACCCAGTGGCGTAATCTGCAGGCCAAAGCGGCTGGGTGGGACTTGCCTCTGGAGGATCGGCCGCGCTGGTTTGCTGTCTTGCAACGCTGTGTGGAAATGGATGAGCATGAGTATAGAGGTTTAAGCGAGGGGGCTCAGCGCGTTGCAAGGGAAGTTGATACGAAGGGTGCCGTTTTTGCTACTCTGGAACTTTTCGATGCGGCGATAGCCAGGAATAGCTTAACTGAGGCGATTCGGCAGTAGACAGGGCCACTGGTGAAAACGAAAGCGAAGTGTGGAGTAATGCTTTATCTCAGATGTTACGAGATGCGCTTATTTTGACGCCAAGACTGTACGGCAACGATGGCATTTCTGTTGTTTCTCGAGAGATCGTCTCCGCCTTTGCGAACAGCTCAGTCGACCAGTTGGAGGTCTGGTTGCTTCACAGACTGTGTTGCTACGAGTCCATATGGAGATTGTGTGCGAATTAGGTCGGCATTTGGCAGTAGGGCACGTTTTTCTCTCTGGGCGCTTCCGCGGTCACTGCGTCGCAGTGCCGGTACTCTCGTCATTAGTTCTGCACGTTCACCTGCCTCAATTCATTGCGCAGCTTCCGAAAGTTGTAGATTTCGCTAATGTAGGTGATCCAAAGGGACCCATCCTCATTCGACAGGGGCATGTGCCCACTCTCGGACAGATCGAGGATAGCCAGTCGTCGGCTTCCAAGACCTACATAAGTGTTGTCGGGAAATGGTGATCGTCCATTTGTATCTGGAAGAAGGCCCTGACTGCGTAAAAAAGCTGAATGGCATGTTTGCGTTTGCCATCTGTGATCTTCGCGACTTTTTGCCAATTTTACTTGTCGCCCGCGATCATTTTTGCGATCAAGCCGTTCGTTCAACGGAAGTTTGACAACGACACCAGCCAGTGGAATTTCGGGCTGGTGCAAGCCAAAACCGCTTGGGTACTATGCTTACCAGCGAACTTTGGTCGAACTGCTGATCTCATTGCGGCTGTTGGAAGCTCGCTTGTCAGGAGCTTCATCTGACAAGAAGACGAATTTCAGATGAAAACTGTCGACGAAGTCAGTCTTCTCTTCAACAACAAGGCACGGTCGTGGAACGACAAGTACTGCCTGGATGGGCCGCTAGCCTTCCGCGTGACCGTCTTTTCTGCAATCCTGGCCAGATTAATTAGGCAGGGGGCTGCCGTGTTGGATTTCGGCGGCGGAACCGGTGCCATTTCCAGCGTCTTGGCGTCTCAAGGATATAAGATGACGGCTTGTGATGTAGCTGAACAGATGATCCTCGCTGGCAAGCGAGCCCAGTCCGACAAGCCCATTGATTGGGTCCTCCTTCCCAAGGACTGGAAACGACTCCCTTTTGCCAACAACACGTTCGACGCGATCATCGCCTCCAGTGTTTTTGAGTATTTGAGCGACTTGGAAAACACAATGAAGGAATGCAGTCGAATTTTGAAACCCGCCGGCAAGCTTATCGTCTCCGTCCCCAATCTCGCGCATCCCTTGCGCAAACTCGAGCGATTGCTTCATCCTTTGGCAAACTTCGGCGTAAGAGTCCCGTTCGCCCGCGACTTACCCGGGATCGGACCTTATCTGGTGTATTTGCAGCTCTCGCGCGTGCGTCTTTCGCCGGAAGAATGGAGCGAGAAAGCGCGATCTGTCGGATTGGATCCGATCAAGGTTCAGCCTCCCGAGACTGAATCTGCATCGAGCAAAGCGATGATGTATCTAGTTTTTGATCGATCACTGTGATCCCCGCGAGTCAGGAATGGGTCGTGAAGATGGCAGTCACCATGAGCATGCGGGCTAGCAGTCGGGCCTCTTGCGTCAGAATTTGAGCAGATTGCAATAAAACATGGGAGCGTTGGATATTCTAGGCACCAAGGGTTCCGGCGTTGGCAAGTATGAGCAGCAATGGCTGAGATTAAGCTATCAAAGAGAAATTATGAGAGAAACTAAACGAGTCCTCGTCGGTTCTGGTCTAAAACACAGACAAGGTCCATCTCGCCACGTTGGTCATGGCCTGGCACGCGCCCCGCGGTGAAGGTTCCGCGGACTGGTCAAACCGGCTGACAAGTACATCTTACGGAAAGCTGTCACTGCATGTCCCCAGCCCAGGTATTGCAGCAGCCCTGTTCAGGTTTGGTGGGCTATTGGCTTGCCACGAATAGAAGCCCCGGGTCGCTGAGTAGATTTCCGAATTGCGTTTGACACAACGCCGCATTTTGTCAACCAGACGCGGTCCGCTTCCTCGTGCGACACTACTGGAGCGGCGTGCAGAACTGGTCAGCAGATTGCCAGTTGTTAACCCGTAAATTGTGGATGGAAGTTTTTTGGAAACAATGTTACGAATGTGCGCTACACCTGCGGGAACGATCACGTTAGCCTGCTGAATGCAGGGAGCTAGGTGAGTTTATGCTGAAATCTTGGAGGATTGTTTGAAAAAAGTCCGCGCGGCAATCATAGGTGCCGGCCTGATAGCAGGGAAGAAGCACATTCCCGCATTCTTAAAATTGAGGTCTAAGACCGAGCTCGTAGCTGTCTGCGATTTGAACCTTGCCGCTGCGAAGCAAGTGGCAACCCGGTTCGGCGTTCCTAGCGCGTACGGCAACATTGCGGAAATGATGAGCACCGAAAAACCGGACTTGGTGGACATCTGCACGCCGCCGCAGACTCACTCTCGCTTGGCTGTCGAAGCCATGCGGCACGGCTGCCACGTTCTGGTCGAGAAGCCGATGGCACTCACCGTGGCTGACTGTGATCAGATCGTGCAAGCCTCTAAGGACTATGGCATGAAAGTGTGCGTAGCGCACAGCGACTTGTTTTACGAGCCGTTCATTAAGGCGCGCCGCATGATGGGGAATGGGGCGATTGGGAGAGTGCGTGGAATGCGCATCTTTCTCTCGACTCCCACAGATTACATGACCTCACGCCCGGAACACTGGGCGCACAAGCTGCCCGGTGGAGTAATCGGGGAAACCGGCCCACACATCGTGTACATGACGCTGGCCTTCATTCCTCATATTCGCACTGTCAACGTCGATGCCTTGAAGGTTATGCATAATTATCCCTGGTCCTCGTTCGAGGATTACCGAATTAACCTCATCGGGGATGACGCGATCAGTTCCGCTACCGTGATTTACACTACCGAAGAATGGGCAGCCAAGGTTGAAGTCCTGGGGGACACAGGATTCTTAATGCTCGATTTGGAAAGCATGAATGTGCTGCATTACCGGCGTACTGAGCTGAAGCCGGCCCCAGTCGGGCTTTCGTTGCTTAGTGAATCCGCCCAGTTGGCGGGCGCATTTGTTTCCAACTCGATTCGAGTCGCAACCCGGAGAGTTCGCAGCACGCACGAAATCATCATTTCTCAGTTTGCTGACAGCATTCTGTCGGGGTCCGAACCGCCCGTCTCAGCGGAGGAAGGTCGCGAAGCGATTAGGGTACTCAACATGGTCGTTGAGAACATCGAAACCAAGTTCGCGACCAAGACTGCCTGATCGAAATGGCCGCCCGAATCGGCGCGTCGAGACTACGTCCATAATAGTAGTCAGCGCGCGAGCTGCTGGATCGTCACCTTGAATGCTGAATAGGAGTTGTTCGGTGTACATCTTGGGAATTAACGCTTACCACGGCGACGCCTCTGCCGCGATCATAAAGGACGGTCAGCTTATCGCGGCCGTAGAGGAAGAACGCTTCAACCGCAAGAAGCACTGTGCTGGGTTCCCTGCTGCTGCAGTTCGCTATTGCCTGCAAGCGGCTAACATTTCGGTTAACGAGCTCGACCACGTCGGCATTTCGCGGGATCCGTCCGCGCACTTGCACAAGAAAATTTTGTTCTCGATCACGCGCATCCCGAACCTTTCCGGGCTGATCGCCGCCCGGCTCGCGAATGCCGCCAAGGTACATGACCTGCGCGAGGAATTGGGACGTGCGCTGGATGTATCGCCGCAATTCCGGGCCAAGATCCACAAAGTAGAGCACCACAGGGCACACATGGCCAGCTGCTTCCTGGTTTCCCCATTCGACCGCGCTGCCATTTTGTCCATTGACGGTTTCGGCGACTTCATCAGCACGATGTGGGGAGTCGGCGAAAACAATCACATGGACGTGCTCGGGCAGATCGAGTACCCACACTCAGCCGGAATCGTTTACACCGCCACCAGCCAGTACCTGGGATTCCCCAAGTACGGAGACGAAGGGAAGGTTATGGGTCTGGCGCCGTATGGGCGTCCTCGTTACCTAGAACAGTTCCGGGACATTATCCGGACGGACAAAGCCGCCGGCTTCAAACTAGACCTCAACTACTTCAAGCACGACTCTGAAGGCGTGGACATGACCTGGGAAGACGGCTCGCCGACGATCGGTCGCATTTTCTCGGACAAGTTTATCGATGCCTTCGGGCCCGCGCGTCTAGCTGGGGAGCCGCTTACCTCGTTGCATGAGGACATCGCAGCCTCCCTCCAGGCCCGCCTGGAGGAAGTTAGCTTTCACATTCTGAACCAGCTGCATCAGCAAACGAAAACCGACCGGCTTTGCCTGGCCGGTGGAGTTGCATACAACTCGGTGATGAATGGAAAGATTTTGCTCAACACTCCATTCCGAGAGGTGTTCGTGCAGCCGGCCGCCGGCGACTCCGGCACGGCCCTTGGAGTCTGTTACTACATTCACAATGTCTTACTGCAACAGCCGCGGTCGTTTGTGATGGAGCATGCCTATACCGGTCCAGAGTTTGCAAACGGGCATATCGACGGTGTAGTGCGAAGGAGTGATTTTGATTGGCGCGAATTAAGTGACCCTGAGCTCACGCAGGCAGCAGCGCAAGCTGTCGCTGATGGGAAGATCGTGGGTTGGTTCCAGGGCAGGATGGAGTTTGGGCCACGGGCTCTCGGCAATCGTAGCATCGTCGTCGACCCCCGCCGCGCCGAGATGAAGGACATCCTGAATGCCCGGATCAAGAAGCGCGAGCCCTTCCGCCCGTTTGCTCCTTCGATCCTTGAAGAGCGTGTCGGAGACTACTTTGAGCAGACGCATCCTTCTCCGGCTATGCTCATGGTTTATCAGGTCAAGCAAGACAAGCGCTCAGTCATTCCTGCGGTGACACACGTGGACGGATCCGGACGGCTGCAGACCGTCGCTCGCAGTACCAACCCCCGTTACCACCAGCTCATTTCCGACTTCGAGCGGTTAACCGGTGTTCCGGTTGTGCTTAATACTTCCTTCAATGAAGACGAACCGATTGTGTGTACTCCAGAGGAGGCTTTGAACTGCTTCCAACGGACACGAATGGATGTCTTGTTCTTGGGTAACTACATGCTGCAGCGGTGACAACAGAGGAAGTGTCCGGCCAATGAACGTGCTGATTCTGAACCAGGCTTTCTATCCGGACGTTGTCTCGACGGCTCAGCACGCGAGTGACTTGGCAAGGGGCTTGACGCAGGCGGGACACGAGGTCACCGTCATCTGCAACTCCCGAGGCTACGACGATCCGAAGCTTCGATTCCCAAACCAGGAAACTTGGAACGGGGTCAAAATCGTTCGCGTACGATCGACTGGGTTCGGCAAGAGTTCCAAATGGCGCCGTGCCGCGGACTTCGGAACATTCATGGCAAGTTGTGCGTTTCGTCTGTGGTCATTGCCTCAGTTCGACGTCGTCGTTGCGATGACCTCGCCGCCTCTGATTTCCTTTGTTGCGACCCTGGCTGTGCCGGGCAGGGCTCGCAGCCTGGTATTCTGGTCAATGGACCTCAACCCCGACGAGGCAATCGCTGCGGGATGGCTGCGATCTGAATCCCCAGTCGCGCGTCTGCTATCCCGCATATTGCTGCACAGCTTGCAACGAGCTGATCGTATCATAGCGCTAGATCGGTTCATGAAAGACCGCATTCAGGCAAAGGGCATCCCTCCGGAAAAAGTCCTGGTCGTGCCGCCCTGGTCGCACGATGACCGCGTCAAGTTCGATCCAGCAGGCAGGGAAGAGTTCCGTGCCAACTATAAAGTCTCGCATAAATTCGTCGTTATGTATTCGGGGAACCACAGCCCGTGCCACCCGCTAGAAACCCTCCTCCAAGCGGCTGAGCGACTGGCTGAGAATGAGGACATTGCTTTTTGTTTTGTGGGGGGCGGAAGCGAATTTGTCAAAGTGAAGGAGGGTGCTCGTAGCCGCGGCTTGCGCAATGTGCTGTGCGTTCCCTACCAGCCGATAGAGAAGCTATCGGGATCGCTCTCGGCAGCCGATCTCCACGTGGTCGTGATGGGAGAGCCGTATGTAGGCATTGTCCACCCATGCAAAATCTACAACGTGCTGGCGGTGAAAAAACCATTCCTCTACATCGGGCCGAGTGAGAGTCACGTGACTGACATCATTGGACAATCTGGTGCCTATGTTTCGTCCCACGGTGACGTGGAGGGAGTCGTAGGGAATATCCTGCGTGCCAGGAGGAACGCCATACTTGGTCCGCAGTGCGGTGTTGATTTGGAGACACTGTTTTCGAAAGATCGGCTTGTTCCGCAAATGATCAGCGCCATCGAACAGGTGGGAGAGCAAACGTGTGGAGATCCGGTGCGGCGCGCCACGGAAAGACGTTCGGCGAATCGCGCGTGATAGCGACAGCCCTCCTTCTAGACCCTATATATGAGAGAAGCTGGCCGAGTGTTCGCAATTGATCCGCGGCAGTTGCAATGACGAAATCAATGTCTTGTGTTGTCCGCGGGGCGCCGAAGTACGCACTCGCGAACGATCCGGCACGCACATAGGCAATGCCGGCCTCATCAAGCGCCGACGTGATCCTATGGAAAACTTCCGAGACACTCATCGCAACCGCGCTGGTACTGGAGCGGGCAGGAAGGTCAGCCGAACGAGTTCTCGTGCGACCTGCGCGTCTGACCATTCTGGGTACTCTCGTCGGATTTGCTCTTTTGCCAATTCGCGAGCAAACAGGCTCATTTCCAGCGCCAGCAGCAGGCGCTGTTCTCCTGGCATCGCCCGTTGAATTTGGAGCTGGAGAGCTTGTGCGGAAGCGCTTGTGTCGGTGATGGGCACGGCCAAAATGTTACCATGTCGGGACGGATGAATGTTTAAGCTGCTAGCTGGCGCCGGCCTGTACCAACCGGGCTGTACCGAGTGGTGCACTGCGATCTCGTCGTCGTTTTTTCAAGTCCCATGAGCCCTGGCGTGACACTTGCCACAGAGCGTGATGAGATTCAGTTCGGAATCTTCGCCCGCTAGCCGCGAGACTTGTCTGTTCCGAGCATCAGGGCCGCCGTCTCGATCGCCTTTTCCACGACCGGCATCTGGCTCTGGTAGAGCTTGAAGTAGATAATCTCCCACGGTTCCGTTTCCCGACCCGTCAGTTCCTTCTCCACTTCCCGCCAGAAGTCCTCCTTTGGCAGCTTTCGGGCCTTGCAGAAGAACGGGGCTAGCGCGTTGGAATTGCAACAAGTGTTGGGACTGAAAAGGCATGAGACGGCCTGGACGTTGCTGCATAAATTGTGCCGCGCCATGGTAAGATCTGGGCCTGATTTGCGCACGGGCAGAGTGGAGATGGCTGAATTCTACGTCGGAGGTGTGAAGGAGGGCCTGCCCGGTTGGCTCAATTTGGGTAAAGCACTGATTGTCGTTGCCGTTCAAGAAGATGTGCTCGGGATTGGTCGGATTCGGATGCGCCAGTTCGTAGCGCTTCGGCCGCGGGCTCGTGCTCTTTGTGCAGGACTCGGTAGAACCGGGAGCGTCATCCACGCCGAGGGCTGGCTGGGATATCTGCCGTTGGAGAGCAATGTCTACGAGCACGAGGTAACGTTTCTAACGCGAAAGGAGAAGGCTTCATTGGAGCTGAGGCCACGGTTTCACCACGTGATGTCCCGGACGCGAATTTATCCAGATAGTAGTCGAGGTGCTTATGACTGACGGTTTCCTGGTGGGTTCCGATCAGCGACCGTTTGAGCAAGCGTTGAATCGCAGGCCATCAAAGAGTCGAGGCAAGCTCTTCCTTCGTTTGGCGCAGCCGGAAGCCGAGCGTGAAGCTTCACCGGGGCGCGTCTTCTGGGTCACCGGGTTATCGGGTGCCGGCAAGACGACCGTTGGGCGAGAATTGTGGAGCCGGCTGCGTGCCTCCGGTCGTCAGGTATTCTTCCTCGATGGCGACGCGCTCCGTGCTGTGATCGCCGAAGATCTTGGCCACAGTGCAGACAACCGGCGGCGATCAGCGATGCGCAATGCGCGGCTGTGCCGGTTGCTGGCTGGGCAGGGCGCCGATGTCGTCTGCGCGACCATCTCGCTGTTTCACGAGGTGCAACGTTGGAACCGAGAGAATATCCCCGGTTATCGCGAAATCTACCTCCGGGTCCCAATAGACGAGCTACGGCGTCGGGATAGCAAGGGCATCTACGCGGGAGCTCAGTGCGGGGATGCGCGCAACGTTGTTGGCCTTGACGTGCCGGCAGAGTATCCCGAGGCGCCGGATCTGGTGCTCGATAACTATGGGGCGCTCGACGTTGCCACGGCGGCCGACCGCATCTTGGCTGTATGTGCCAGGCGGGATGGCGCTGGTGCCGCGCAACCGGCGAGCTTTGTCGCCTTCAAAACGAAGGCGGAATCCCTAGAAACGCTGGCGCCGCTGCTGCGCAATGGGCGGGTCCTGCCGCAGGTCCGATTCTCGGTTGGCGATTGGCGTTCGGACGCCGCTGGCGTGCTCGCTGCCGTCACCGCTGCGCCCTGGGGTTCAGATCGGGTCATCGTGCGTAGCAGTGCACGGAGCGAGGACGGGGCCGCGGGGAGATCCCAGGCCGGGAGATACGATTCCGTACTCGGTGTCGTCGGCAGTGCAGCAGTGGCGCAGGCAATCGACCGGGTGATTGACTCCTTCGCCAATGACGGAAGCGACGACGACCAGATCTTCGTCCAGCCCATGCTTGACCGCGTGGCGATGGCCGGGGTGGTCTTCTCGCGCAGTCCCAGCGGCGGCCCCTATTTCATTATCAATTACGACGACCGTTCCGGCCTAACCGATCGCGTGACCGCCGGTGCCGGCGACCATCTCGAGACTTTTCTTTGCCTCAAATCGCGGCCTGATAACTGCCCACCGTCGCTGGCACCGGTTATTGCTCTTGTCAGCGAGCTCGAAACTCTTTTAGCGTGTGATGCGATCGACGTGGAATTCGCCGTTGGCGACGACGGGCAGCTCTACCTTCTGCAAGTGCGCCCGCTCGCCGTCGACCGCCAGGGGCTGGCAGCGGACGCGAAGGTCGACACCGCGCTCGCCGATGTCGCGCGCAAGGTCGAACTACTCAGCCGCCCGCATCCGTACCTGCACGGCAGTCGGGCGATATTCGGCGTCATGCCCGATTGGAACCCCGCCGAAATTATCGGGCTGCGGCCCTGGCCCCTCTCGTTGTCGCTCTATCGCGAACTTATTACAGACGCGATCTGGGCCTATCAGCGGGACAATTACGGGTACCAGAACCTTCGCAGTTTTCCGCTGCTGGTCAGCTTTCACGGACTGCCCTACATCGACGTGCGTGTCAGTTTCAACTCCTTCATACCACGCGACCTACCCGACGATCTCGCCGGGCGTCTCGTGAATTACTACACCGATCGCCTCCTCTCGGAGCCGCATCTCCATGACAAGATCGAATTTGAGATCATCTTCTCCTGCTACACACTCGATTTGCCGAAGCGGATGAACAGGCTCGCCGAGCGCGGATTTTCTCCAGAAGACCTTGCCGAACTTTCGGGCGCCTTACGGCGCCTCACCAATCGCATTATGCATGGCGAGACCGCGCTATGGCGGCGCGACCGCGAGAAGATCGACCTGCTGGTACGACGGTTTCCGACAATCTGCAACGCGGAGATCGACAAAATCAGCCGCATTTACTGGCTGATCGAGGACTGCAAGCGATACGGCACACTGCCATTCGCCGGTCTCGCGCGGGCGGGCTTCATAGCGGTTCAGTTGCTCCAGTCCTTCATCGGGGTGGGCGTTTTCAATGCCGAAGAGAGTGCCACATTCATGGCGAGTGTCGATACCGTCGGGTCGCGCATCGGGAGAGATTTCGCGCAACTTCCGAAGGCAGACTTCCTCGCGCGTTACGGCCACCTCCGGCCGGGAACCTACGACATCCTGTCGCCGCGCTACGACGAGGCTCCTGATCTCTATTTCGACTGGTCGAGTGCTCGACGGACGGCGTCCGCGCCGCCGCGCTTCGCGCTCTCGATCGAGCAGTTGCGCCGCATCGAGCAGCTGCTCAAGGAACATGAGCTCGACATCGACGTCTTGAGTTTGATCGAGTTCATCAAAGCCGGCATTGAGGGCCGCGAATACGCGAAGTTCGTATTCACGCGAAGCCTGAGCGACGCTCTGTCGCTGATCAGGCAACTGGGCGAGGATCATGGTCTTTCGGCGGAAGATTGTGCATTTCTGAACTACGACGCCATCCGCGCGCTCTATAGCGAGAGCGGTTCGGTGCGCGAGGCGTTGTTGGAGAGTGTCGCGCATGGCAGAGAGCGTCACGCGCTCACGCGCAATCTTGTGCTTCCGCCGATCATCGCGTCGCCCGACGAAGTGTTCGCATTTCACCTCCCCCCGAGCCAGCCTAATTTCATTACGCGAAAAAGCGTCACCGCACCGGTCGCCTCAGTCGGCGACCCGCCGGAGAGTTTCGCTGGGCGGATTCTTTTCGTGCCAAGCGCGGACCCCGGCTTCGACTGGATCTTCACTCGTGATATCAGCGGATTCGTCACTCAGTTCGGAGGCGCCAATTCGCACATGGCGATACGCGCCGGCGAACTTGGCATACCCGCTGTAATCGGCGCCGGCGAAGCCCTGTTCCGGCGATGGCAGACGGCTGGCAAGCTGTGCCTCGATTGCACGAACCAGAAGGTCTTGGTCATCGCATGAAAGCGGTCGCCATCACCCAACGGGTATCGCTCGTTCCGGCCTATGGCGAGCGCCGTGATTGCCTGGATCAAGCATGGACTAAGTTCCTGGCGGCCTGCGGGCTGCTTCCCGTGTTGCTCCCCAACGTCACCAAGGCGGCTCTTGCCTTGTGCGAGGGGGCCGGCATCGCCGGGTTGGTGTTGACCGGGGGTAACGATCTTGCGGTGTTGGGCGGCGATGCCCCGGAACGGGACGCTGTGGAAAATGCCCTGCTCGATTTGGCAGAGCGGCGCGGGCTGCCGGTCCTGGGCGTTTGTCGCGGCATGCAAGTGATTCAGCAGCGTTTCGCTATTTCGTTACGCCGGGTCGAAGGCCATGTGGCGCAGCGTCAGGTCATCCGAATCAACGGCGAGCCAAAAGAGGTCAACAGCTATCATCACTTTGCCGCCTTCGACTCGCGGCCGCCGCTCGAGGTCTGGGCGGTCGCCGCCGACGGCGTCGTCAAAGCGATTCGGCATTCGGCCCAGCCTATGACGGGGATTATGTGGCACCCTGAGCGGTCCGCCCCGTTCTCGCCTGCCGACGTGGAACTGTTCCGCCAAGTCTTCGGGGTCGAAGGATGCGCGCAGTTATTCTAGCCGCCGGTCGCGGCAGCCGCATAAGGCACCTCGGCGACGGCCGCCCGAAATGCTTGGTCGAGCTCGAAGGCAAACCGTTGATCGAGCGCCAGATCGCGGCGCTGCGGCGTGGTGGTGTGGACGAGATCGGAGTCGTCCGCGGCTATCGCGCCGAGATGATCGACTTTCCCGGCCTTTCCTATTTCGCCAACGAACGATGGGCCGAAACCAATATGGTGATGTCGCTCGCCGCGGCCGCTCCTTGGCTGCGCTCGGGACCGGTCATCGTCAGCTATGCCGACATCTTCTATCGCAGCGAGTTGGTGCGCGGCCTGGCCGGTACTCCAGGCCAGTTGGTCATCAGTTACGACCGGGCCTGGCGTCGCCTGTGGACCCGGCGTTTCGCCGATCCTTTGGCCGACGCTGAAACCTTCCGGATCAATGCCGCGGGCCAATTGCTGGAGATCGGCGGCAAGACGACGCGGATCGAAGATATCGAGGGGCAATATATGGGCCTCTTGAAATTCACGCCACCGGCATGGAGTGCCGTCGAGGCGCTACTCAGTACACTCGAAGCACCGATCCGCGATCGCCTCGATGTGACCGGATTGCTGCGCCGACTACTGACCGGAAAGGAGCTCCCCGTCGGCACTTTCGGCACCGATGGCCAATGGGGCGAAATCGACAATCCGGAGGACGTGGCGCTGTACCAGAACATGGTAAGGGAGGGGGAGCTCCTGCTCGAGGATGCGCTATCCGGCAGAGAGCCGACGGCAGGATGATGGCGATCAAACCGCGCGGCGGGGTGCGGTCAATCCCGAACTTTGCATTTATCGAAACCGCGATGAGAGGGCCACAGGCTATCAGTGATGATGAAACACGGAGATTTTACGGGGTTGGCTGGCGACTACGCCAGGTTCCGAGCGGGCTATGCGCCGCAGGTCGCGACCGCGATCCTGAGTTATGTGGGACGCGATGCGGCCAGCGTCGATGCCGCCGACATCGGTGCCGGCACTGGCATTTGGACACGCATGCTCGCGGCCCGCGGACTGCATTCCGTCGTCGCCGTGGAACCCAATGACGACATGCGCGGGCAAGGAATCGAAACCTCGCGCGGCACAGACATTGTCTGGCACAAAGGTTCGGCCGAAGCCACTGGATTGCCGGACAGCTCAGCCGATCTTGTCAGCATGGCCTCGTCACTCCACTGGGCCGATTTCGACAAAGCGTGCGACGAGTTCCACCGCATCCTGCGGCCGGACGGCGTCTTCGTTGCCTTGTGGAATCCGCGCTTCATCGAGGCGAACCCGCTGCTCGTCGAAATCGAGGCGCAGATCACACGGCTCAAGCCTGACATCCGGCGCGTATCGTCCGGCCGCTCTGGCATCACGGAGCGGCTGACCGACATGTTGAGCGCCAAGCCGCAATTTGCCGAGGTGCTGTACCTCGAAGGCAGGCATTTCCTGCACCAAACGCCAGAGCAATATATCGGCGCGTGGCGCTCGGTGAACGATCTGCAGGTGCAATTAGGTCCGGAACTTTTCCGGAAGTTTCTGGATTTCACAGAGAAGCGCATAACGGGTCTGACGGCGATCGAGACCACCTATCTGACTCGCGCCTGGGCGGCGCGGCGCGCATAGGCACTCCGGTAAGGGCATGGCGAGTAGGGCAAGCATCGCGGCTCGGGCTCGGAACGCGCCCCTTCATCCCACCGCCAGCTATCGCAAAGTCACCGGAGGCTTCCGAGGGGCTGAGCAATTCCTGTTGTTGGTCTCTTGGTGTGCCCACGATAATTACGTGGTAGTGCCGGCTGAATCCGGTCCCATATAGTCCAGTAATGCAAAATATACTCAAGTTAGACCCTCACATTACAGCCGATAGCCGATTTTCTCAATCCGTTTTTTTGTGTCCTCATTCAGCTCATCGATAAAGTTTCTGAATCGAGGAACTCTTTCTTTAACAGCCAAATAGCGATAAGGCTCGGTTCTGGGAGGGGCTACACGTAAACGGCTCAAATCAAGATCAACCGACATGACTTCAACGATCTTAGAAAACTCCTTGAACGGATCGATCATGGAGTCCTCAAGCCGCAACGCGAGCGTGGCAGATTGGAGATAAAGCTCAGTTTCCTCAACAAATTCCGGGAAAGACAAGAATCGCGTGCTTGGTAAGGCCGCGAAAAAATCAGGGTCGCCTTCGGCAAAGGCCTCGAATTCAAAAAAATTCTGCTCCAAATCGGCACATAGAACTTCTGTGTTCTTATAAAATTCCGAGATATACGTAGACTTCACCTTGATGTCGCGAAGATATCTCCGCCACCAAATCCAATTTGTCAGCAACGAATCGAGGGGATGACGATAGATAAAAATCAAATCGGCGAATCTCGATCTGACCGCTTCCAATATACGGCTCGTTACCGCTGGCTTCGTCTGCATGCTAGAAACATATTTGATTGTGGCATGGCCGCTGTAGATCAGAGATGTCGGAACTGAATGGGAGCGGATCTCATACCTAAAATATTGCGCCCTTTTTCCAATGTTCTGTAGCATCAGTTCAGTGAAATGCCAACGTCCGGTGCCGAACAGTCCAATAACATAAGCTGTTCTGTCGTTCCCCGGTTTATGGACTTTCCAATACCAATCCATTTCTACCAAACGGTTACGGACGGCCTGCAATTTTTGGCGAGGGGATTTTCGCGCGAATCTGATGAGCGTGTGAAGTACCTGCATCTGGGTCCACTGATGATAATGAAGTAGTTTAGCAGCCTCTGGTGCAAGTCTGGATTCGTGGGCAAAAAGTTCTGGGGTATCCACAGGTTTAGTTCGTAGAGCCTGTCATTACCTTTGTTCCTTTGGAATCAAATATGGAGCAACGGGTTCCTTCCTCGTGGACGATGGTGGAATGGGGAAGGCGAGCAAGAGCGGTTATCTGAGCGACGTGACGGATGAGGAGTGGGCGTTGGCAGCACCTTGCCCGTTTGTGACCTCAGCGGCGATGCACTCTCGCGTGGCAAGCCGCGCACAGCGTGATCAAGTTCTCCTCTGAGTCGGATCCCGAATGGCTGCGGAACTCCCTGTGGTGAACCTCAAGATTCGACATCGTGCCACAGGATTGACACCGCCAGCCATCGCGACGCAGCACCTGCTGCCGCAGAATCTCGTACGAAATCGGTTCCAGTCGCAGGGGCAGGGGTTTTGGGCCAATCGAACTCACGATGCCTTCTCGCGCAGGCCTCCAAGAAATGCCTGCCTTTGCTCTCCGGGCAGGAATTTGAAGAACCTCGTCATCGAGAACAGCAGCGTCTCCGGATCTCCGTTGTCCAGGTTGGCTCCGGCCAGAAAGTCCGCACAGATCATTTCCAGACAGTAGCCTCGCGAGCGGTCGCTTCCCAGCATCAGGGCCGCCGTTTCGATCGCCTTCTCAATGACCGGCATCTGGCTCTGATAGAGCTTGAAGTAGATAATTTCCCACGGTTCCGTTTCGCGCCCGGTCAGTTCCTTCTGCACCTCCTGCTGGAACTGCTCCTTGGGCATCTGCCGGGCTTTGTGCAACCAGGTTGCACAATCGAAATGCTGCCCGTCCCGCCTAGCCAGTTTGGCTAGCTCCAGCCCCTTCGTCCAGCCCACTTCCTTCAGCTGTTTTCTCGCCTGCGGCGGCAGGTGTTCATGAATCGACATCAGGTAATACGCTTTCCGCCTTGACCCAGGGAACCGCCTCCCCAGAAAATCGTCGAAGGACTTCAGGTTCTCCAGCCGCCAGTACTGTACTGCCCGCACCTCGCACAGGTAGCGCCCCAGTTCGACGAACTTGGTGTCGCGCTCCGTCTCCTTCCGCTGCTCCCACGCCAGAATCTCGTCGATCTTGCCCAGTACGAATACTGCGCGGCGGCGGTTGAACTTCGGAGGCATGGGCGGATACTCAGTAATTAAGCTCGTCAAGCCAATCAAGGCTGTCGGCTCCTGGACGTCGCACGACAGCGGCGTCGATCATTTCCCGCTTCCCAAGACAGAGGCCCACATAGGGACAACTGCTGCAGGGGTTCTGCGGAAAGCGGATGCCGCTGTGCGGCAGAAAGTCCGCCGACTCGATTCGACGGATCGTGCCTTCCGCCAGGCGGCCAAACTCTTGGCGTTGCTCGTCGGTGATGGTGGTGCGCAAGTACTGAACCTCAACCAGGCTCTTGCAGACGAAGACGACCTGGGCGACTTCCGCAATGCCCGTCATCCACGAATAACAAACCAGTTGCGGATCCAGAGAAAGCGATCCCTCAGGCTCTTCCGGATATCGGATTGAAGACGTTTTCCACTCCACCAGGCAGCGCTTGCCGTCAAGGCTACCTATCGCATCGATATAAGCAACGAAGTCGTTGCTGCCGGCAACCTGCCGGGTGAACTTGATCTGCAGATTTCGTTGAGGCTGACGGACCTCGACACGATTGTCCTGGCAGAACCGGGTCAATAGCATGATTCCTTGCCGGAGCATGCGCTCCCAGGAATCCCGGTTGGAGTAGTGCAGATCCTGGCTCTGGCAGGCAGACCACTCGGCAAACAGGACTGCTCCGGGATCTTCCCGGCGAAAGAGGGCACCCAGGGCTCGTTCGAAGGCGCGACCGAAGAGCATCGCCGCGCGGGTGTCCTTCTCCTTCCAGCCATCGAGATAGCGGTGCCGATACCGCCGCGGGCAGGTGAGGTATTGGCTAATCTGGGTGTAGCTGTATGTCATCAGGCCACCTGCGGATTGTCGAGAATTGCCGGTGAGAGTTCTTCCCAACGACCGGCGGGAGCAAAGCCGTCGAGCCGGAGCAGGGAAGCGCCGTTAAAGTCGATGTGGCTGATCTTGACCACTCCCTTCAGACCGACAAGTTGGGTCTCGTCCACCTCGTCGCGTCCGAGCAGTTCGGTGTCATAGCCAAAGTCGCGCAGGAACCAGTTCAGCTTCCACAGGGTTTTCGGGGTGCAATAGAGCCGGCTCGAAAGGATGTGGCCAGAAAACCGGTTGGGCTCCAGAATGGCCAGAGCCAGGGTGTAGTAGGGCTTCTGTGCCTGCCGCTGAAACCTGACTCGTTGCACCCGAACGAGGAAGACCCCGTCTGGTACCTGGTCCGTGGCACAGCGATCGGCGGCGTGCAAGCCGGTGATCTGGCGTTTCAAGCGGCACCTGCTTTCTGGCCGAGGTAGCTGTTGAGCTGGCAGAGGAGGGCATTGCGGTCTTTCTCGGCCCAGTCGGCCAGGTGGGCAACGAAGTTTTCTATTTGCTCGCGGGTAGCATCGCGAAGCGCCTTGACCGCGCAGAAATCCGTCGCGTAGGCCTTGACCAGGTTGGGATCAAGCTGATGCTGGCGAATGATCTGGCAGAGGCGGTCGCGAACCTTCGGGCTGCCCTGGCCATTTCCGTTGGCAGGTTGGGGAGGGAGTTTCTTCGGCTCTGGGGAGGACTGCGACGGGTGGGCGAATGCCCCGATCTCCTCAACCGAGCAGATGCCGATGCCGTAGGCCTTGCGCAGGGCTCGGTTGACGGCACGAGTTTCTGCCACTCGCATCTCGGCTCCGCGGACCAGCAGAGAGACGTTGGATGGATCCGCATCGCCGTAGCCAACGAAGCCCTTGCAAGTACGTGAGGTGAAAACCGTGGCTTTAAAGGCATAATGACAATTTGCGCGGTCACAGAATTCCGAGATCGCGGCAGTCTCGATGCCAACACAACGTTTTCGACGAGCCAGCCTGAGTAACCCGGCATGGGTTACATACCATCTCCCGTCCAACACTTGAATGTCACCAGCCGCGACTGAAATTCCGATTGTCTCGACTAGTTCTTTTAGCTGTTCCAAGAGGCTTCCTGAGACACTTGCTCCCCAAAGCCGCTTAGCAAGACGGATCTCAGGCCCGACAGCTCCGATTGCTTTTCTTGTCCTGCTCATACTTCCTCCTCGTTCTAGAGTATGATATCACATTAGTGATATCATGTCTATGATATCATAATTATGAAGGAGCGGGACCTGGTTCCTATTCGGATAGAACGGGCTAGTGGGACTTTCGAGGCTTGGAATTTACGACGTTAGCCTCTTTGAGGGCAGCAGAAGCGATGAAATTGCTGATACTCATTCTCAGCTTCTTGGCCGCTTCTATGATTTCCGCAGCTTCCTCTTCAGAGTAATAGGAAAGCAAGGTTTTTCTGGTGGAAGTATGCAGCCGTCGGCGAGTGACCGACGTCGAGACTCTGGGGGCATATCCCTTCCTCATGGCCGCAATGGTACACCGAAGAAACGGCGAACCCAATGTCTCTTTCGGTTCCGCTTCTTGCCTTAGCAGGTTGCGGAAAAACTCGATTTGAAGCGGATGCAGTACCACGAAACTCTCTTGTTTCC
>OMOD01000002.1:17386-122200 GCA_900290255.1 Candidatus Sulfotelmatobacter kueseliae | reverse complement strand
GTTATCCAGCCGCAGGAAGTTGTAAGCCCAGTAGATCCGGAAAGGCGCGTTGACCACCGGCAGGAACATCTGCAGTTCGAGTCCGGTGTCAGCGCGGGGTTTCCAGTTCGTCGTGCCCAAAACCTGCAGGTAATCGGAAGGCGGAGGATTCAACCGGGCTCCGCCCAGGCAGTTGTATCCCGCATCCAGCTGCGGACAGCCGAAATACGTGCTGACCACCTGGTCATATTGCTGTTGCGCGATCTGCAGCTGCGAGCGCCGCACGATGGGATCAACGCCGCCATCCACGAAGGGAACGATCGCCACCGGTCCCGCGATGGTGATGCGGTATTCAAGATTCGTGAACACGCTCAAGTCGCCGCCGGGAAATACGATCTGGTCCACGGGGATGGGGACGGTCCAGTTCCCCTGCCGCGGATTCAAGGGGTTCTTGAGCACCGGCGTTCCGTCGGGATTGGTCAGCGTAATCACGTTGGAATTGGGCAGGAACGCCACCGGAGACACCGACCGGATATCGAAACCGCGCAGGTCGTATTCGCCACCCATGTAGAAGCGCTGGAACGGCGGGGCTACCAAGCCTCCCCATCCGCTGATGTACGACGCCTGCACGTTGTAGCCGAATGCGTTGCGCCTCTTCTGCAGGGGGATGAATTTCTTGTACTGGATGATGGGCCGGATGGAATGTACGGTGCCACCGATGCCGGCAAACTCCGCTCCCAGCGTCATCTGGTGGCCGCTGTGCGGGGAGATTCCGCTGTCCAGGGTGTTGAACGAGAAATTGGGGAAGATCTTGCT
The DNA here is from genome assembly GCA_900290255.1 of Candidatus Sulfotelmatobacter kueseliae. Classification (GTDB taxonomy): domain Bacteria; phylum Acidobacteriota; class Terriglobia; order Terriglobales; family Acidobacteriaceae; genus Sulfotelmatobacter; species Sulfotelmatobacter kueseliae. The sequence continues at coordinate 121,405 of OMOD01000002.1, read as the reverse complement.
GGTGATGATGCCATTGACCGCGTTCGGACCGGAAATGCCGCGAAAGGCGATGAACTCGAAAAGGTTCTTGGATGCGGTCGAGACCGGAAGCAGCGTCGAGCGGTCCAGCGAGTAGGTCATGCCGACGCGCTTGAAGGAGCGGTGCAGCGGGTAACTCAACGACGAGGAGAACCCGAGGCTGGACTGTGAGTAGTTCTGGAGGTTTTGCAGAACCGCGCTGGGCAGATTCAGATTCTGACCACTGAAAATGGAAAGCTGGCGCGCCTGGTTAAAGTTGGTTCTGTTTCCGAAAACGTTGAAACCAAACTGCAGCGGACGGTCGAACATGTAAGGCTGGGTGAAGCCGAACATCACGCTTCGTGCCAGATTGCCCAGGCTGATCTGGACCTGCAGGGTCTCGCCGCGCCCCAGGAAGTTGTTGGTGGCGTAATTGAGCCCGATGAACGCGCCTTCCAACCCGCTCACGCCACCGTTCAGGCCGATCTGGTTCTTTCCTTTTTCGTGGACATGGAGGGTCAGGTCCACCAGCCCGTTCTTTTCGTCCAGCTTCTTGTCGGTCACGTTGGGATCGTCCGCCTTCAGCTGATCGAAATACGACAGCTGATTCAAGCGGAGAAGGCTGAGTTCCCACAGGCGGGAGTTGTAGATTCCACCCTCTTCCAGCGCCAGTTCGCGACGAATCACTTTGTCGCGCGTGGTGGTATTGCCTTGGAACTCGATGCGGCGCACATAAAACTGCTTGCCTTCGTCCACATCGATTTCCACGTTCACCAGTTTCTTGTCTTCGTCGAAGGAAGTCTCCGGAACCGGGCTGAAGTTGATATAGCCATACTCGCCATAAGCCTTGCGCAGGTTGTCCAGGCCTTTGGCGATTTTCTCGCGGCTGAAAACGTCTCCGTCCTTGAGGGGGACCAGGTTTCGCAGGGCAATCGTGTTGGTGATCGCCTTGTTACCTTTGAAGGTGATTTTGCCCAGACGGTACTTATCCCCTTCCTCGATCGGCATGGTGAGATCCACGGCTTTGCCGGGTCCCGCCATCAGCAGCGGAATGTGGAATCCCTTGTGGCCGGTGTCGCGCATTTCCGTCTTGGGGTCGTTGACTACAACTTTGAAATAGCCCCGGTTCTGGTACTCGGAGCGCACCCTCTCCGTGTCTTCCTCCAGCTTGGTCGCGTCGTAGGTCTTGGAGAAGAGATTCTCCAGGAAAATGGAATGGGGAACTCCGACCGGCTTGAGGTTCTTCATGGCCGCCCGCAGAACCCGCGACTTGATGTTCTTGTTGCCTTCGAACTTGATCTTACCGACTTTGACCTTCGGCCCCTCTTTTACTACGAACGTGATGCCCACCGCGGCGGGCGGAATTTGGCGCACTTCCGTACGAACCGTGGCAAACTGGCGGCCGTGCTCAGACAGAAGGTTCTTGATGGAAACTTCTGCCTTCTTGATCCGGGTTGGATCGTACTGACTCTCCACCACCAGGCCGACCTTATCCTGTTTGAAGCGGTCAAGGATGTCGCTTTGCGAGACTGAACTGGTGCCGACGTAGAGAATTTCGCGGATCGTCGGCTTCTCCTTCACCTGCACGATGAGACGCCATCCCTTGGGAGTCTGCTCCCGCATGAAGCGCACATCCTCGAAATAGCCGGTGTTCCAGACCGAGTTGAAATCGCGTTCAAGGGCGGCGGGGTCGTAGATGTCGCCGGGTTTGGTGTAAATGTGGGCCTTGATTGTGTCGGCGGGAATGCGGCGGTTGCCGGTCACATTAATTTCAGAGACGACATCGGTCTGCGCCCAACTCAGGCTGGCAGCCGCCACCAAAATCGCAACCAGAATCCACAATCCGCGCGCGCCTCTCCTGGTCCTCAGGCAAGCCCGTTGAAATAAAGGAGATGGCACCGGCCTGACAGCGCGAGTGGCTGTCTGCCCGGACATAACAGGATTCTGCCGATGAAAGCGAAAAGGAATCGCTACGACCTCAGCCTCTGGGATGTAAGAAAACTGTCATTATACGGTAGATCAGCGGGATGCGTCCAAGCGGCAACTCTCAAGAGCAATCCCGGAGCTGCTTTTCTGGGTAGCCGTCAACCAACTCGCCGTGTCCAGCGGTCCTGATTCCGAGTAACAGGAAGCCTTTACTGGCCACTGACCACTGGCCCCTGGCCACTGATCCCTGGCTTGGCTAACTCTACCTCCACCAAGACGGAATAAAACGTTGCCGAGTTGCCCATATCGCTAAGTTTTTCTGAGGTCAGGGCGTTGATGCTCTGGAAACCGGGGGTCAGCTTGGCCCAGTTGAGCCGGGCAGAGACGACCCCAGGCTGAACTTTCCCGTCGATCCTCGCCCGGAGCAGCATTTCCCCGCGACGATTGAACACCCGGACTTGGTTGCCATCGATGATGCCGCGCGCCCGCGCGTCGTCGGCGCTGATCTCCAGCAGGCCCGGTACTTCCATCTCCTGGACCGTGGGCAAGTTCGAAAACGTGGAATTGAGAAAGTTATCCGCCTTGCGAGCCAGCAGTTCCAGCGGGAAACCGTCCCCGTTCTTGCCATGGCGCGACTCCGAAGGAGGCTTAAAGTCGGCCACAGGATCGAGCCCCTGGACCTTGAGCGCTTCACTGTATAGCTCCGCCTTGCCCGAGGGAGTGCGGAAGTTGCCGTGGGCGAAAGGAAGAAATGGTTCGGCTTGTGTGGGGACAGCCGCCCCCGGCTGTCCTGCGGAGCGAAGCTCCGCTGCCTCTCCGCTGGATGCCAGGCTGGCAAAATTTATGCGTACCTGCCCCTGCTCCAGCCGTTCGCGGTTCAGTCCTTCCAGCCACGCATCGGTCGAGTCCAGGGCGAGGTCAATCATCTCATCCACGGTCTCGCGGAAGCATTCGTCTTCAAATCCCATGCGCTCGGCCAGCGCGCGGAACACTTCGAGGTTGGGGCGGCATTCCCCCAACGGCGCGATCGCCTGATTCGAAACCTGCAGGTAATAGTGCCCGTAGGCTTTCTGCAGATCCTTCTGCTCAAAGAAGGTGGTTGCCGGCAGCACGATATCGGCATAGTCGGTGGTATCGGTGAAAAACTGCTCGTGGACGACGGTAAAAAGATCGGGCCGCAGCAGGCCACGCACCACTTCGTTGTGTTCGGGACAGACCGCCGCGGGATTGCAATTGTAAACGAAAAGCGCCTTGATGGGCGGATCGTTCAGCGTGTTCAGCACCCGGCCTAACTTGACCATGTTGATGGTGCGGGCCTCGCGCCCCAAAGCGGTTCGCATCAGGTCGGGGCGCTTCAGTGCTTCGCTGTTCAAATCAACCGCCCCGCTCAGCGACATTTGCAGTCCGCCGCCCAATTCCTTCCACGATCCGGTAATGCAGGGCAGCATGACAATGGCGCGCGTCGCCATGCCGCCACGCTCGGAGCGCTGTACACCGTAGTTCAGGCGGATCACCGCAGGGCGCGTGGTCGCGTACTCGCGGGCCAATCGGCAAATGTCGGCAGCGGAGATTCCCGTCCACTGCGCTACGCGCTCCGGAGGATACTCCTTCACTTTTTCGCGCAGTTGCTCAAAACCCAGCGTGTACTTGGCCACGTAGTCAGCGTCATGCCGGTTTTCGCCGATAATCACATGCATCATGCCGAGGGCAAGCGCCGCATCACTACCGGGATTGATGGGCAGATACCAGTCGGCGCAATCGGCTGTGCGCGTGCGGTAGGGATCGATCACGACCAGTTTCGCCCCATTCCGGCGAGCCTCGGTGATAAACGGCCACAGGTGCACGTTGTTGCCATGAATGTTCGAGGCCCAGGCAATGATGTACTTGGAATGCCGGAACTGCTCTGGCTCCGTGCCCAGCTTCACCCCCAGAACCGATTTCAGCCCGGCCTCTCCCGCGGTTAAACAAATGGTGCGATCGAGCTGGGAAGCGCCCAGCCGGTGGAAGAACCGGCGATCCATGGAAGCGCTATTGAGCGTCCCGAGAGTTCCTCCGTAGGAATACGGCAGGATGGCCTCGCTGCCAAACTCGGCGGTAATTGCGCGAAAGCGCGATGTGATTTCGTCGAGAGCCTCATCCCACGAAATGCGTTGCCAGGTGAGCGGAGCCCCTGCTTGTGTAGGGGCGGACGCCCTCGTCCGCCCAGGCGGAGCGAAGCTCCGCGGCTGTGTGAGCGCGGATGGCTCGCCCGCACGCGGCCCCTTCGCCGCCATCCGCCGCATTGGGTACAGCACCCGCTCGGGCGAATAGACCCGATCGAGATACTTCGCCACCTTGGCACACAAGAACCCGCGCGTAACCGGATGCTCGGGATCACCCTGGGTCTTCGTAGCCCGTCCGTCCTCCACCGTGATCAGCACCCCGCAAGCATCGGGACAGTCGTGCGGGCAGGCGGCTTTGACGATCCGCTTCACACACTCATTATAGAGGAGCCCCATAGAGGAGCCCCGGATAGAGGAGCCCCGGATAGAGGAGCCCCGGACGCCCTCGTTCGGGGTTGCGCGCAGCGCAATCGATCTGTCCTGTACAAAAGACGAAAGCGGACGGCCCGAAGGCCGTCCGCTGTTGAGGGACTCTTGCTGGAGTCTCCGGATTACTTGCTCGTCGACTGCGGAGGCGTACTCACCCATCCCGCGTAGAACGTGGGATTGCCGGTGGTCGGATCCTTGAGGAACAGGCCACGCGCCTCGATCGGAATCGCCGTGGTTTCGGACTGCAACTGGCTGAGCCCGGTCAGGTTGAAGAATACCGTGGCGTTGAACGTATCCACGGTCACGACACCGCCCGTCGAGTAGCCTACCAGGCCGTTGTTGGCCAGGGTGAAGACGCCCGCGTTGCCGTCGCTCACGGTGACGCTGCCGGTATTGAGCATGCCGTACACGCCCTGCCGGCGCAGCGAGATCATGGTCGGCGTAAACGTTGGGTTGGAATAATCGCCGCCGATGAAGATCCGCTGTCCCACCAGCAGGTCGCTGGGGCCGCTGAACACAAACTGGGTCAGCGCGTTGTCGAAGAAGCAGACTTCATAGTCGGTGACAGCCTGGGGGGACGTCGATGGTCATGATGGTGTCGATGTCGCTGACCATATCGGCGCCCGTCTCACCCACCCAGAGTGTAACGTTCGTTCCGCCCGATCCATCCGAGCCAAGTGCCAGAACGCGCCCAGATAGGAAAGAATGCGACGTGGTGATGACTTCGACGCCTTGCGCCAGCAAGGTGCCGTCAGCCTGGAAATGGCCCTGCACCCCGATGATCGCCGGCGTCGCGAGATTGTTGATGTTCCAGCCGCTGTTGAACTGAGTATCGCTGTTGACATCGACTGTGAGCTGACGCCCATAGGGCCCCTGAATCACGAAGTTGTTGTTAGCCGCGCTGGCCGAAACCAGGCCGCCCGTCAGGTCAGTGACTTGCCCGTCGGGATCGGTGGCATGCGTGGCTTTGATGTAGATGACCGGAGTCACCGCGACGGTATTGTTGGCGATGACCAGGTTGCCGCTTCCGTCCGTGGCGAGCGACTGCCGGATGTCCATTTCCATCTTCAGGCCGGCCAGACCATTGCTCGACACCACCATCGACGTCGGGAACATCACGGTGAGCGTGTAAGGGTTCTGGTTGCTGGGGAACGTTCCGGTCAGCGTGCTCACCGCCGGACTCGGGGTCAACGTGATGTAGTCGACCACCGGGCTGGCCATGACAAATGTCGCGCTGACGTAGGTGTCCGGTTTTACAGAATTAAAGGACAGCGGAGAACGCAGGCCGATAAGCCGCGCGAAATCCACAGTGACCGGATTCGAGCTCGAAATCACGGTCGCAGTCGTGCCGTCTTTTCCGTTGAGCGTGACTGAATTCAGCGTGACGTTAAAGCCAACGACAGAGGCGAGCGGGGCGTCTTCCCCGGTCATGAACACGGCGGCTTGAGGATTCGATCCTCCCCCTCCTCCTGTCGAAACGGAGGAAGAGGGGCTGGATCCGCAACTCATCCCCATCATGGTGAGTGCGACGAGCAAGGCAAACCCAAAGAACTTTTTCATGGCAGAAGACTCCCAATGTGAAAGTGTTTTGCTGGTGAAGTGTCTCGGGGGGAGCGGCATGTTTGCTTCACGCTCGTGGAAACACACGGCCGGCCGGAATGTCGCGTAATCTTGGGGAGTGTTACCTTTTTGCGGATCTTCGACTATGTGCTTGATTCGAGATAATTTGTGCCGCGTGGCGGACTTCGAGGAACGGGAAGTGCATGCACCTTGGTGCCCGGAAAAGCCTTAGTTGGCGCCGGTTTCGAGGCCAGCGAGGGAAAAGCCAGCGGTCGAGGTAATTGCCGACCAACTCTCAGAACTGCCGCCTGCCTGAGCGAACTTAGCGACCAACTACTACTTGAGCTCCAGCACTTCCTTTTCCTTGGCCTTGCTCATCTCTTCCATCTTCTTGATTTCGTCATCGGTCAGCTTCTGGATTTCCTCGTGCGACCGCTTCTCTTCGTCTTCGGTGATCTTCTTATCCTTGAGCGCCTTTTTGATGGCGTCGTTGCCGTCGCGGCGGATGTTGCGCACGGCGGTGCGGTGCTCTTCCAGCACTTTGTGCAGGTGCTTGACCATTTCCTGGCGGCGTTCCTGGGTGAGCGCGGGCACGGGAACGCGGATGATCTTGCCGTCGTTCATCGGATTCAGCCCCAGATCGCCGGCGCGGATCGCCTTCTCAATTGCGCCCAACTGCGATGGATCGAACGGTTGCACCGTAATCAACTGCGCCTCCGGGGCGTGCACTTGCGCCACCTGGTTCAACGGCATCTGCGCACCGTAGGCATCCACCGTGACTCCGTCGAGCATGTGCACCGAAGCCCGCCCCGTCCGCACTCCCGCCATCGCCTTGCGGAAATCATCGACGGCTTTCTCCATGCGTGTTTTCAGTTGCACATAGGTTTCTCTTAGGCCAGCAATTGAGGCCATAGTCGCTTGAGCCATATAGTCAGCTCCGTATCATTTCAGGATCAAAACGCTGAATTATAAACCCAACTTCGTTCGCCGCGGATTAACACGGATCAACGCGGATGGAACAAGGCATGAAGGAGCAGGCCAAAACGCGATCTCACAAACCAGGATTCCGGGCGCTCCAGAGATTCTCGCCTTCCAAATCCGCGTTCATCTGCGTGAATCCGCGGCGAGGAATTTACGCGCAGACTATCGAGCCGATCTTCTCGCCCAGCACGACGCGGCGGATGTTGCCGTGATAGTTCAGATTGAATACGATGATGGGCAAATTGTTGTCCTTGCACAGGCTGATCGCGGTCGAGTCCATCACTTTTAGTCCCAGCTTCAGCACATCCATGTAGGAGATCTGATTGAATTTCCGGGCGCCGTCCACTTTCATCGGGTCGGCGTCGTAGATGCCGTCCACTTTCGTTGCTTTGAGAATGGCCTCGGCCTTGATTTCCATGGCGCGCAGCGAGGCCGCAGTGTCAGTCGAGAAATAAGGATTGCCGGTGCCGCCGGCGAAGATGACGACGCGGCCTTTCTCCAGATGCCGGATCGCGCGGCGCCGGATGAACGGCTCCGCCACCTGATTCATCTCGATCGCCGATTGCACGCGGGTGTAGACGCCCTGCTTTTCGAGCGCGTCCTGCAAGGCCAGCGCGTTGATGACGGTAGCCAGCATGCCCATGTGGTCGGCGGAAACGCGGTCCATGTCCCTGGCCTGATCGGCTACGCCGCGGAAAAAATTGCCTCCACCGACGACAATGGCGGTCTGCACGCCCAGCTTGTGCACTTCGCCGATTTCGCCGGCCACCTCGTGGATGCGCGCCGTGTCCAAGCCGAAACCCTGGTTGGCCGCCAGCGCCTCACCGGAAAGCTTGAGAAGAATTCGTTTGAAGGCAGGGGTCGGATTTGTCATGAGATCACTTGTGACTCAAGGTTTCAAAGTTTCAAGGCTTCAAAGTTTCAAAGAAAAAAATGCAGCCGTTGTCTGCCCTCCTTGAAACCTTGAAACTCTGCAACCTTGAAACCTGAAAAAAGGCGCCCCGCAGGGCGCCTGAGTTATTCGGCTTTCCGTTCTGTAGGCTTCGAAACGGCGATGGTCTCGCCGGCATCGCCCACCTTAAAGCGTGCGAACCGCCGCACCGTGATGTTCTCGCCCAGCTTGCCGATCTTGGTGGCAATCAACTGCCCAATCGAGATGGTCTGGTCCTTGATGAACGGCTGATCGAGCAGGCAAACCTCTTCGTAGAACTTCTCCATTTTGCCCGCGACCATCTTCTCGGCGATATGCGCCGGCTTGCCGCTGGCCAGGGCCTGCGCCAGGTAGATTTCTTTCTCGCGCGCGTAAGCTTCGGCTGTGACATCTTCCTTGCGCACGAATTTCGGATCGCTGGCCGCGATATGCATGGCGATATCGTGCACCAGTTCCTTGAAGTCGTCGGTGCGGGCCACGAAATCGCTCTCGCAGTTCACTTCGACCAGCACGCCGATCTTGCCGCCGGCGTGAATGTAACTGGCCACCGACCCTTCGCTGGTTACGCGGGTCGCCTTCTTGGCCGCAACCGAGACGCCCTTCTTGCGCAGGATGACAACCGCCTGTTCCAGGTCACCTTTGGCTTCGGTCAGAGCCTGCTTGCAGTCCATCATCGGAGCGCCGGTTTTCTCCCGGAGTTCTTTCACTTGTGCCGCGGAAATATTCACTGTAGTAGTACCCATTGCAACCCTTCTGTTTCAAAGTTTCAAAGTTTCAGAGTTTCAAGGTCAAACCAGATCGTCTTTGAAACCTTGAAACCTTCGAAACCTTGAAACTTGTTCCTATGAAATTTAACCCGCGCCGGGGCGATCTATGAACATGACCCGCGCGGGTCTGATTTCCATGCCCGGTTTTTTTGCCAACCTCAGGGGCTGAAGCCCGATTATTTTTTCCGATCTTATCGGCACGGCTAAAGCCGTGCCCTTCCCAAAAACTTCGCTGCCCTGCCGCTTTGAATCCGCTGCTTTCTCTGCCCGCTCGCAACTCGGGACTCGCAACTCGGGACTCGTTAAACCGTCTGGCTCTGGACCGGCGGCAAGTCGGCGTCTTCGTTGGCCACCGGCTTCTTGTGTGTCCCCGGACCCAGCACTTCCTCCATGTTGATGTCTTCCGACGCGTCCACGGCGCCGGCTTCCTCTGCGGGATACTCGGCCACCGCAGCTTCCGCGGCCTGCGCCGCATCCGAAGCTGCCTGCATGTCGGCGACCTGCTTGTCGGTCATCAACTGCGCGCCCTCGGCAATCGATTCCGAAATCTTCGAGGTGAACAGCCGGATCGCCCGCAGCGCATCGTCGTTACCCGGAATCACGTAATCCACTTCGCTGGGATCGCAGTTCGTATCCACCACCGCGACCACGGGAATGCCCAGCTTGCGCGCCTCGCGCACCGCGATCTGCTCCTTATTCGAGTCAATCACGAAGATCGCGTCGGGCAGGCGGCTCATATTCTTGATGCCGGCCAGGTTGGCCTGCAAATGTTTGCGCTCGCGTTCGAGCTTGATCACTTCTTTCTTGGGCAGCAGCTCGTAACGGCCGTCGGTGGCCATCTCGTCAAGCTCTTTGAGCCGCTTCACCGACTTCTGCACCGTCACCCAGTTGGTGAGCAATCCGCCCAGCCAGCGCTGGTTGATGTAGAACATGCCGCACTTCTGCGCCTCTTCGGCGATGGCGTCCTGCGCCTGGCGCTTGGTCCCCACGAACAGCACAATGCGGCCGTCGGTCGCCAGTTCCTGCACGAATTTCGACGCTTCCTTGAACATCTTCAGCGTCTTCTGCAGGTCAATGATATAAATCCCGTTGCGCTCGCCAAAGATGTACTCCTTCATCTTCGGATTCCAGCGCTTGGTCTGATGCCCGAAGTGAACGCCCGCTTCGAGCAACTCCTTCATCGTGATGGTAGCCACAATCCTCCTTAGTTAGTCTGCATCGGGAGGCAGCCCCGGGTCCGGAGTCCTGAGTCGTGAGCAAAACGCTCAGGACTCGGGACTAACGGCTCGCGACTCGCCCGATTGCTATTCCCGTCCCCGTGCCCCGAGGCGCGGGAAGAATTGAACACCTAAACCAGTGGCCAGTGATCAGTTGCCAGTGGCCAGCAAAACCCAAAACTAGCTGTCAGCCCTCAGCCAAAAGCCCAAAGCGAAAAATCTTTGTCATTCCGAGCGCAGCGAGGAACCTGCTTTTCGCTCACGACTCAAGACTCGCAACTCGGGACTGCAAGCGCTTTAGCGCTTGCTGAACTGGAAGCGCTTGCGCGCGCCCTTCTGCCCGTACTTCTTGCGCTCTTTGCCGCGCGAGTCGCGGCTGACCATGCCCTCGGACTTCAACTTCTTGCGCAGTTCGGCGTTGAACTGCATCAGGGCTCGCGCCAAGCCCAGCTTCACCGCATCAGCCTGGCCGCGCACTCCGCCGCCCTGCGCCGTCACCACCACGTTGAACGACGCTGCCGACTCGGTCGAGGCCAGCGGCGACTTCGCCGCCGAACGCTGGGCCGGCGTCACGAAATATTCTTCAAAGGCGCGGCCGTTCACTTTAAACTCGCCGCTGCCCGGACGCAGATACACCCGGGCAATCGCCGACTTGCGGCGTCCCGTTCCGTAGTATTGAACCAATTCTGGCATGTTTAGCTTCTAGCTCCTAGCTGCTAGCTTCTAGCTTAAGCAAGAAGCCGCGCATAGTATCCTTCACTACCTCTTTGCTTGCGTCATCCCGAAGCCTCGCGCTTTCACCAGCGAGGCGAGGGATCTCCCGCGCATCGGTCCCGAAATTACGAAACCGCAACCTTGCGCGGCTTGTACTCGCGCACTTCCAGCTTCAAATCCTGCGGCTTCTGCGCCTGGTGCGGATGCTTGTCGCCCTTGTACACGTTCAGCTTCGACAGCATGTGCGCCGCCAGCTTGTTTTTCGGCAGCATGCGCTTCACGGCGGCCTCGATCACCGCCTCGGGCCTGCGATCCAGCCGCTTTTTATACGCTTCCGTGCGCAGACCGCCGGGGTATCCCGTGTAGTGCTGATACTTCTTCTGCTCGGCTTTCACGCCCGTCGTCCTGATCTTCTCGGCATTGATGACGATCACGTGATCGCCGGTGTCGAGAAACGGCGTGTAGCGCGGGTTCTCCTTGCCCATGAGGATGCGCGCCACCTGCGAAGCCAGGCGCCCGAGCGTCTGCCCGTCAGCATCCACGACGTACCACTTGCGCACAATTTCCCCCTCTTTGGGGAAATAGGTTGACATCGGAACTCTCCCAGATTTGAAAAAGGCTGCGAAAGAAAACCGCTCGTTGATTCCCCAGCGAGGACGCCGGGACCATCAGGCGGGCAACCACACTACCGCTAAAGTCTTTAATTTACCGGAGTCTGCGAGCAATTGTCAACGCACTGTTGGTAACAACCTGGCGGAAATGCCGGTCCACCCTTCTACCGGGCCGGCGAACAGCGCGGGCCTCCGGCCAGCCGTCAGCTTGCCCTTCGGTGCTCCGTCTTTCGCGGCAGGCGGTCTTCGATAGCCTCGACCAGACCTTCGAATTCCCACGACCCTTCATAGCGCTCGCCGTTGATGAAGAACGTCGGAGTGCCGTTGACCCCGCTGCGCACGCCGCCCATGAAATCGTCTTTGATGCGAGGCAGGTACTGGTGTTTTTCCAGCGCACCGATCAGGTCGTCGGAGGGAAGCCCGAGCTTTCCGGCAAGTTGCACCAGGAACGACGCTTCTAAACGCTGCTGATTCTCGAAAATGGCGTCGTGCATCTCCCAGAAGCGGCCGTTCGCCCCGGCAAATTCGGCCGCTTCGGCCGCCATTTCCGCATGGGGATGAATCTCGGTGAGAGGGAAATTCCGGAAAACGAATCTCAGTTGTTTGCCAAAATGCTTTCTGACGGCATTGATGATGGGATGAGCATGTCCGCAATGCGGGCACTCGTAATCGCCATATTCGACCAGAGTGACCGGGGCGTCTTCTTCGCCCAGAACGTGATCAGCTTGCCCGACGGGCACTTTCAACTTGGCCATGACTTTGCCTCTTTTCCTTCAGATTCTCTAACGCTTCGAGGATGCCGTCGGCGCCGGGATTTACGGCGATCGGCGAACAATAGCTCCAGAAGATGACGCCTTCTTCGTCGATCACGAACAGGGCGCGCTCGCACACGCCCTCCTTTTCGCGATATGCCCCGTAGGCCTTGGCCACCGCTCCTTTGGGTTCGAAATCAGATAACAGCGGGAAATGAAGGTGCCGATCCCTGGCAAATGCGGCATGACACCAGACGCCGTCGACCGAGATGCCAACCACCTCGGCCTTGTATTTCTGGAACTCAGGGTGGATTTCGTTGTAAAGAGCCATCTGGTCTCCGCACACCGGGCTCCAATCCGCTGGGTAGAAAGCCAGCACCACCGGTTGCCCGCGCAGATCGCGCAGGGAAAGGCTCTGGTCCGCAGTTACGGGCAAGGTGAAGTCAGGGGCGAGAGTTCCGGGAGCAAGGATGCGAGCCATTATGAACCTCCAAGAGACAAACTAGTTCCCATTGGACGCGGGAGGCAGGGTTCAGGATTCGCAATCTTATTCGTAGGCCAGAGCGTCGATGGGATCGCGCCGCGCCGCCTTGACCGCCGGATACAGGGCTCCAGCCAGTGCGCCCATAATTGCAATCAACGTGGCCCGCAGAACCCACAGGTTGCTCCAGAACAGCCGCTGCACGGGTCGCTCGAACATGATCACGCGTCGTGTCACCAGGCTCAGAATGATCCCGGCAACGATCCCCACGACGGCCAGCAGCATCGTCTCCCGCAGCACCACATTCACGATGTACAACTTCGACGCGCCCATGGATTTCAGAATTCCGATTTCGCGCGTGCGCTCCATCACCGCCGTATACATCGCCTGAAAAATCACCAGGAACCCGACCACCACTGCGATCCCGATCACAATTTCAATGGCCACGTTAAACCCCGGCAGGTTATCAGGCGTCATCATCGAGAGATATTCCTGCATCGAGCGCACCGAATACTTCTCCATGCCCGGGATTTCCGAGATGGACTTCGTCACCAGATCGGCATTGGCGGGATCATCCAGTTTGACGTAGAAAACCGAGGCGCGGCCTTCAGCCCCCACCAGATCCTGCATCGTGGTCAGAGGCAAGAATTTTCGCCCGCCTTTTCCGTGAGGGACAATGCCGCAGATGCGGAAAGAATGGTTCAGGATCTCGATCGTATCCCCGACTTTCTTGTGGTTCATCCCCGCGTAGTAGTCATCCACGATTACGTCGTACGCTGCCTGAAAAGGCCCGCCGGAAAGATAGCGAAACTTGGGAGAAAGGGTGTCATAGCTGGCCAGGTCGATGCCATAGATGATCTCCACGGGCTTCTGGGTGAACCACCAGATGACCGGGACTGCAGCCGCGACATGCGGGGTGCGCCGCAGAACATCCCCTACTTTGACGGAAATCGGCGCGCCAGACATCCCGATCAGCGCCGACGAACCCGGCGGCATCACCATCAAGTCGGCACCCACGCCGATCTGGCTTTCTTTCGAGCCGTTCAGGTAGCCATAAAAGACCGCGACCACCAGCAGAATCATCGCGACTTCGAGGGCAATCGCGCTGGTGCTGATCAACGACCGGATCGGCCGGTGCACCAGGTTGGCGACAACCATTTTGTTCATCATAGGAAGCAGTCAGTCCTCAGCAGCCCGCATTCAGCCAAGAAGATTCGCGCTTAGCAATTTGGCACGGAGTGGGCAATGTTCGGCTGATTGCTGAATGCCGATCACTCACGGTGCGGTTACCGCCTATTGGACCCTGGCGGCGCAGCCAGGCTCGATTGCGCGTGGTCCAGATGCACCACTTCCGCTCCTGCCGGCTGCGCCAGCACGAACTGATCATCGCTGAGCGGGTGGTTGATTTCCACCTTTATCATGTTCAGGGTGATGTCGTATTCCTCTTGCGGCCGGCGGATCTCGATGCGCGAGGGATAACTGACGCCATCATAGTCTTTGTATTCGGCATAGCGCGCGTCGGTGGCCACCTTGCCGTCTTCCTCGTAAATGATCTGCCGGTGCGGCTTCAGATCGGTGCGGCTGAAAACGATCTTGCGGGAAAGCACGCCCTCCTTTTCGCCCTTTTTGCGGATGACCAGCAATTCGTAATCGTCCTGCAAAATGGGGTACCCTTTGGCATCATGCAGGGTTTCGTAACTCTTTTCCATCACTGCTAAATCCGAGTCGATGGGAGGGATCAGCAGTGCGTCGTAGATATTCTGGGGGCGGAGATTCTCCAGGGGCTGCGCGGCATTCTGGGTCGGCATCTGGTTGCGACCAACCACAAAGCGGTTCTTGGATGGAATCCACAACTTGAACTGCTCGCCGTCACTCACCATGTCGAATGCGGTAGTGCGGACGATGGGCATCAGGCCGATGAAATGCAGCGACCCGGGCTGGCGCGCCAGAACGTAACCGCGAATTTCCTTGTAGTCGGTGTAGTGTCCCTTCTTGACTCCCCCTACCGAGGTGTCAATATCGACGGTTGCCTTGAGCGACCGAAGGGTCGCGGCCTGCTGATTGAGGATGTCAATCAGTCCTTGCTGCGAAGACTCCTTGAGCGGGGCCTTGGAGTACTTCTCCTCGACCGGACGGGTGCGAAACAGGCAGCCGGTTGCCGGCAGCACAGCCGCGAACAGTACTAAGGCGCGCAAAAGCGCGTTACGTCTCATCAAGATATCTAGGATTCCTCTAGGCTATTTGAGTATACCGCGCCGGAAAGGTTGCAGAGATATGAGTGGGACGGTTTCGCGACTGTACTGGTCGCGGCCGGAGCTCGCCCGCCGGCCCGCGAAGTGGAGCAGGTCAGCTACTTTGCCTACAAACCTGCAGGACTGGCACCAAAGCAGTTTCACTATCGGCAGGTCACTGGCAGTGGCGACTTCATCTAAACTGGGTTGTCGTGCGCGTGGTTGTCGCGAGCCGCTGGTGAGTTGTTTCTCATGAGGAAGATTGTCTGGCTCATCTCGATTGCGGTGATTGCTGCCGCGGGTTGGTTCGTCTGGGTGGTGATGACGCCGGTCGAGCCCTCCGGGCCGACGTTTGTAATGCTGCGTCCGGGTTATTCCACGCACCGTATCGCCGCTGAACTCAAGAGTGCCGGACTGATCCGCAGCGAAAAAGCGTTTGTGCTGTGGCACTACGTCCACCGCAAGCGCTCGCTGAAAGCCGGCGAATATCTTTTCGATAAGCCGGCCAGCATCATTGACATCCAAAAGCGGCTGCGGCGCGGCGACGTCTACTTTCACACCGTGGTCGTGCCCGAGGGCTATACCATGTTCGATATTGCCCGCGCCATCGAGGCCGCGGGATTGGGCCCGGCCGAGGACTTCCTGAAAGTGGCGCAATCGGACACTGCGCTGATTGCCGACATCGCGCCGAATGCCCGTTCTCTGGAAGGTTATCTATTCCCGGAGACCTACCAGTTCACCCGCCTGATGACCATGGACGAGATGGCATTCGCCATGGTTTGCCAGTTTCACAAGGTGGCCCGCCAGATCGGACTGATTCCGCCTACACAGGCTGAAGCGGCCGAAACCAGCTCGCATGCGCCAACCGGCTCCGGGATGATATGCGCCGGAGTCTGGTCCCGCTCGAATGATGCGAATGGAGGCGACGCGACGGAGATCTCCCCTCCAAATCTGCTGGAGAGCGCGGTCACCATGGCCTCCGTCATCGAAAAAGAAACCGCGGTCCCCGAAGAACGCCCGCTGGTAGCCAGCGTTTACTACAACCGGCTGAAGAAGCACATCGCCCTCGACGCCGATCCCAGCATCATCTATGCCGAGCTTCTGGCCGGAACCTACCAGGGCGCGCTGCACCATGCCGACATGCAGTTCCGCTCGCCTTACAACACTTATCGCAACGCCGGTCTGCCGCCGGGTCCAATTTGCAATCCCGGACGCAGTTCCCTGGAAGCTGCCCTGCATCCGGCGCAGAGCGACTACTACTATTTCGTCGCCGACGCCCAAGGCCATCACCGCTTCGCCCGCACGCTGGAGGACCACAACAAGAACGTGGCGGCGTATCGCAAAGCGGTGCGCGGACGGTAAGAAACCCCGGACCTCAGACCTCGGACCTCCGACTTCAGACCTTGGACCTCAGACCAGCAGGCAGCCTAGGCCGCAGGAAAGGCCGCGCGCTGAGACAATGCCTTAGCCTTGCCCTGAACCAGCTGCGCTCCGCCGCTCCATCCATCCCTGCAAAATGAGCACCGCCGCCATGCGGTCCACGGCCTTGCCGCGCTTCTCGATTGACAGGTCGGTCTCGCGCAGCAGGCGGTTGGCCTCGGCCGAAGTGAGGCGCTCATCCCACAAGTGAACCGGCAGTTGAAAGCGCTGGCGCAGTTCTTCCGCGAAGGCTTGCATCTTCTCAGCCTGAGTTCCTGCCGCGCCGCTCATTCGCAGCGGCAGGCCGACCACGATCTCCTTCACTTCATATTCGCGAATCACGCGCTCCAGTTGTCCAAAGTCGTGCCGTTTGTTCCTGCGCTGAAGGGTCTCCAAACCCTGCGCGGTGATGCCGAGCAGGTCCGACACGGCCAGACCGATCCTGCGGGAGCCTACATCGAGGCCTAAGACTCGTCCGGCAGGGCGCGTTTCGCTCGGCTTGTCGCCGGGACTTGCCTCTGCGTCGTCGGACTGGGAGTTTCTCGGGTCGAAATCCACACGCCGATTATATGCGGGCCCCGTTTATATGCGGGCCCCGTTCAGGAGTGCGGGACACGACAGCGGTTTCTGATCGAGGCGTCCCCCCTGATCGATTTTGCATTCGAGCAAAATATCTATTATCAATAATCGTTGATTGTTGATTTCTGATTGTTGAATGAACAGACGCCGCCAGGCGAGGTCGAACCCGAGAGCAAGGTTTTCAATCAACAATCAAAATTCGACAATGCTTATCTGTGCCTCCGTGGTGAGGAATTCCTCGACGACTCAGCGCCTCCACGGTGTAAGATTTAGAGCCGGAAGCCCGAAGCCGGGCACTGGAAGCCCAAACTCATGCCCGCTCTCATTCTCGACGGAACCCGGATTGCGCAAGAGATTCGCAGCGAAGTAGCCGCGGAAGTGAAAGCCATGACGGCCGCGGGAGTGCGTCCCGGCCTGGCTGTCGTTCTCGTCGGACACAATCCGGCGTCTGAGATTTACGTGCGCGGCAAGGTGAAAGCCTGCGAAGAAGTGGGCGTCTACAGCGAGCAGTTCACTCCGTCGGAATCGGCCACGACCGCGGAACTGCTCGCCCTGATCGAAGGTCTCAACCGCCGCGACGAAATTGACGGCATCCTGGTGCAGTTGCCGCTGCCCGCGCAGGTGGACGCGAAAAAAGTATTGCTGGCCGTCGATCCGGCCAAAGACGTGGACGGATTCCATCCCATGAACGTCGGCTTCCTGTCCACGCAACGACCGGGCCTGGTGCCGTGCACACCGGCGGGCATCATCGAGATTCTTCAGCGCAGCGGCATTCCCATCGCCGGGCAGGAAGCGGTGGTTGTCGGACGCAGTGACATTGTGGGGAAGCCGGTGGCCATGTTGCTCACCAATGCCAATGCCACGGTGACGATCTGCCACTCGAAGACGCGCGACCTGGCAGGCGTTTGCCGTCGCGCCGACATTCTGGTCGCCGCCATCGGCCGCGCCGGCATGATTACGCGTGACTTCATGAAGCCGGGCGCAACCGTGATTGACGTCGGCATGAATACCGTCACCGGCCTCGCCGAGTTCCGGCGATTCTTTGCGGGCAACGCCCGGCGGGAAGAGATGTTCGCCAAGAAGGGAACGACGCTGGTCGGAGACGTGCATCCGGAAGTGGCCGAGATCGCGGGAGCGATTACACCCGTGCCCGGCGGCGTCGGGCCGCTGACCATCGCCATGCTCATGTTCAACACGGCGAAAGCGGCAAAGATGCGGCGGGGAAACCGGGTCGCAGAGTTGTCACGAGCATAGAATCTGTGATTTGAGTCCCTTGAAGGTCACTGCACAATTTGCGATTTTCGATTTCCGATTGACGATTCGAAAACAAAGTTCGCCCTGGTTTTTCAATCGGCAATCGAAAATCGGCAATCGAAAATCATGCTGAAAGTCGGCCTCACGGGAGGCATCGCCTCCGGCAAATCGGTAGTGGGTGAGATGTTCGTCGCGCTGGGGGCGCACCTGGTTCAGGCGGACCGCATCGCGCACGCGCTCATGCAGCCCGGTGAGGCGGTTTACAACCAAACTGTGGGCCATTTTGGCCGGGCGATTTTGAATCCGGACGGCAGCATCAACCGCTCCAAGCTGGCGGAAGTTGCATTTGGAAAGGTTACCGATGCCGTCGGCAAGCGGACATCCCGCATCGAGGAACTCAACCGCATCGTGCATCCGGCGGTGCTGCGCAGCCAGGATGAGTGGATGTCTGCCATCAGCCTGCAGGATCCGCAGGGCGTGGCCATGGTTGAGGCTGCGCTGATTCTCGAGGCGGGCGCGGGCGACCGCTTTGACCGGATGATCGTCGTGACCTGCAACACCGAGCAGCGTGCGCTGCGTTTCGCCGCGCGCCAGAAGATTGACCTCGAGGCTGCCCGCAAGGAAGTTGCCCGCCGCATGGCCGCGCAATTGTCCGACGAAGAAAAAATCAAGTCCGCCAATTATGTAATCGACAACTCAGGCTCGCTGGAGCAAACCCGCAACCAGGTGCAGCAGGTGTGGGAAAAGCTCCGGGCGGAAGCGGAAAAGGGCTGAGCGTCATCTCACCACGACATACGGGAATTTCTGATTTTCAATTTCCGATTTCCGATTTTCGATTGAAGAACTCAGGCTGCTTTAGGTTTCAATCGGCAATCGAAAATCGCAGATTAAGAACTCTGAGTCTCAGTGGTGATGTGATTTTGCTGTGCCCCCCGCCCTTCGCTAGAATTCCTGGATGAAGCCTAAGACTCTGTACCTGGTTCTCTGCCTCGCCGGCGTTCTGGTCCCCTACTGGCAGTTCCTTCCGTGGGTTTTCCAGCATGGACTGAATCTGGGGCTGTTTGTTCGCGAGCTCTTTGCCAACGGCATTGGCGCGTTCTTTGGCATGGACGTGGTCGTGTCGGCGGTGGCGCTCATCGTGTTCAGCCGGATCGAGGGCGCGCGAGTAGGGGTGCGCAGGCGATGGCTCGTGGTGCTGGCGATATTAACGGTGGGAGTTTCGCTCGGCCTGCCGCTATTCCTCTACTTGCGGGAACTGGCGCTCGAACGTAAACCTGAGGCAGCATAGGCGGGTTAGGAATCACATAAGAACCGGGCCTTTCGCATTTCCGATTTGCGATTGACGATGCTCGATTGAAAACCTGAACCGCTCCTCGGGTTCAATCGGCAATCGGCAATCGGAAATCGAAATTCCTGCCGCGTGCTTCCCGGCGGAGTATTGTTTAGAATCAAAGCAGGGACTTTCCCGCTCCCCTACATCGTACTTACCTCGAACAGATACAACTGGGATGGATGAGATTATGAGACGTATGCGGCCGTTGCTCCTGGCGCTGGCCATTGCCGGCGGATTCTTCTACTTCACGACCTGGCGCTCGAACTCGCAGGGCGGACTGCATCCCTCGAACTGGCTGAGCCATCCGGCGCAGGTGGAGATCACGGAAGCGGCGCCGGGAGAATCGCTGGACGGCGAAGAGCAGAACAATATTGCCGTCTACAAGAAGAATATTCCGTCGGTGGTGAACGTAACCTCGCGCTCCGTGACCTTTGATTTCTTTTACGGCCTGGTGCCGCAGGAAGGACAAGGCTCGGGTTTCATCATCGACAAGGACGGGCACATTCTCACCAATTACCACGTCATCGCAGATGCCCGCCAGGTGAAAGTCACGCTGCACAACCACAAAAGCTATAGTGCCACGGTAGTGGGCACGGACCCGGCGCACGATCTGGCGGTAATTCAGATCAAGGCGCCGGACCTGGTTCCGGCGGTGCTGGGCGACTCGCGCAACCTGCAAGTGGGGCAGAAGGTGTATGCCATCGGCAACCCGTTCGGGCTGGCGGGCACGATGACGCGCGGCATTGTCAGCTCGATTCGGCCGGTGCGCGAACCCAACGGCGCCATGATCGACGAAGCCATTCAGACCGATGCGGCGATCAATCCGGGCAACTCCGGCGGGCCGCTGATGAACTGGCACGGCGAAGTGATCGGCATCAACACCATGATTCTGTCGAACGTCGGGCAGAACGCGGGCATTGGCTTTGCCATTCCCATCAACACCGCGAAGGCAGTGCTCAACGATCTGGTGACGCTCGGGCGGGTTCGGCGTCCGGCGCTGGGCGTGCGCACGATTCCGATTGGGCCGGACCTGGCGGATGAACTTGGCCTGCCGGTGGATTACGGATTGCTGATCATCCAGGTAACGCCGGGCGGCTCGGCTGATTCTGCCGGCCTGCGCGGCGGCAACGAGCGCGCGTATCTGGGAAATACTCCCATCACGCTGGGCGGTGATTTGATCGTGGCCATTGACGACCAGAAAGTCGAAGATGAGCAGGATCTGGCTCAGATGATGAACAACCACCGCACCGGTGACACGGTGAAGGTCACCATTTACCGCAACAAGAAGAAGATGGATGTGAGCGTGGCGCTGGGCGAGGCGCGGCAGCAGGTGTAGGAAAAGAGGGCGTCAGACCTCAGACTTCGGACCTCAGGCGACCCATGTGGGGATAGCCGCCCCTTCGACAAGCTCAGGGCAGGCTCTCGGCTGTCCAGTCGAGCGAAGCTCGACAGCCCGCTGGCGCCCGCCGGTCTCAGTCCACCGTGTGCTTGGCGGTGTAGCCGTCGCGGGCCACGACTTCGATCTTCACGTCTTTGCCCTTCTGGTCTTTCACCTTCAGCGGGCCGCCGTCGGGCGCCACCACTTGCACTTTCAGCTTGCGGTAAGTTCCGTCGAGCTTGGTGTTGGTGGGGCTGTAAGCCAGGGTGTACTGGTGCCGGATGTCGTCGCCAACGTCGTGGAAAATTTCGGCGAACTCCGCCTGGAAGCGCGGGAAGTAGGCGCGTCCGCCGGTCATGGAAGCGAACGTTTTCATCTCGTTGTCGGCCTGCAGGTAGTCTATGTTGTGGATGCCCATGCTGGCTATGCCGTGGGACATCCCGCCGCAGCCGCGAGTCTCGCACATTTCGCGCAGGTACCACCCGATGCTGACCGGAAAGATGGTTACGTCTTTGGTGTCCTTGACTTTCTTCAGGATCTTGTCGTAGGTCAGTTTGCTGAAGGTATCAACGCCGCTCGACACCAGGATGACATATTTCTTGCCTTCGATGCGGTCCAGCCGGTCGAGTGTGTCATAGAGCGCGTCGAACTCGTTGGTTTCGGCGAAGCCCGGAATGCGCAGCTGATTCAGCGCCCCAAAGACCGCTTTCTTATCCTGGGTAAAATCGGTCAGGATGTGGGGTTGCATATCGTAATAGGTCACCGCGACCCAGTCGTCTTTCTTCAGTGAACCGGCGAATGCATACGAGGCCTGGAGCGCTTGAATCATGAACACATAATTCGTCGAAGCATACTCGATCAGCAGCACCGCCGTGATCGGCGCTTCCGAGACGGCGAACTTGCTGACCGCCTGCGGGACTCCGTCCTCCGCGACCCGGAAATTCTCTTTCTTGAGCCCGGGAACGAACTGGCCATCTTTGGTCGTGACCAGCACGTCCACATTGACCAGAGGCACGTTCACCTTGAGCGAATAGTCGGGCATGTCCTCCACTTTTTTCGGAGTTACCGCCGGAGGCGGTGGAGGCGCTTCTTCGGGATTCTTCTTGGGAATGGCATACGGCCCCACGTTGCCACTCGGGCCGCCCGCCTCGGCGGGGACATCCTGCTTCGGCTTCTCCGTGTCCGGCGTCTGGGAAGGCGTCTGCGGCGCGGGAGTTTGTCCCGGTTGGTCCTGCGCCCACATGGGCAAAGAACCATACGACAAGGCCAGGCAGACTACCAGCGCCAGCGCCGGCTTGGTTGCGGGCGCCATCTTGCACTGTAAAGTCTTACCCTTCTTCTGGTTGAACATGGTCTGGTTGAACATGGTGTGACTCCCCAAAAAGCCCCTGTGCTAGTATAGACGCAAGGATTCGCAATTGGGATGTTTCGCCCGTCCCGAACTACCCCTCAGGGCAACGGGTTCCAGATTGTTCGAGTCTAATCCGATAGCGGGGCCTGTTGGCGGGTCCTCTCGGGGCTTCGATGAAAAGAGCCGTTCTCGCGGTTGTTGTCTCCGCTCTATCCCTATCCACATTTCTGATCGCTCAAGTTTCGCAGCCGACCATTCCCGTCAGTCAGATCCACGCCGGCATGCGCGGCGTTGCCTACACCGTGTTTGAGGGCGTGAAGCCGGAATCCATGGACGTCGAAGTCCTTGGCGTTCTGCACAACGTCAACGGCCCCAAGGGAGACGTGATCCTCATCCGTCTGCATGGACCCAAGGTGGAATACACCGGGGTCGTGGCCGGTATGAGCGGGAGCCCGGTTTACCTTGACGGCAAACTGGCGGGCGCGCTCGCTTTCCGCATCGGGCAGTTTTCCAAGGAGCCGATTGCCGGCGTCACCCCCATTGCTGACATGCTCGAGATCAACGCCCTCGACAAGTCGCCTGCCGAAGAATCGGCCGCGACCAGGCCGGCCCTCACCAATGCCAGCGGAAAGACCGCGGCTCCCGGCGATGCTGCCACGCTGCCGGGTTCAGTCCACGATTTTGCCAACCAGAACTATGCCAAGCAGGATTACGCGAATTATCTCGAACCCATCGAAACGCCGCTGGTGTTCAACGGATTCTCCGAAGAGGCGGTGCGACGCTTCGCGCCCGAGTTTGCATCTGCCGGAATCGTGCCGGTGATGGGCGCGGGATCGGTCAGCAACGACAAGCAGCCCGAACCGCTCGAACCGGGCTCGGCCGTGAGCGCGGTCCTGGTCCGCGGCGATATGGATATCACCGCTACCTGCACGGTGACTTACATTGATCCGCAGCGCCTGCTCGCCTGCGGACATCCCCTGCTGCAGTTTGGCTCGGTCGATCTGCCCATGAACAAGGCCGAGGTGCTGGCCACGCTGCCCTCGCCCCTGGACGCTTTCAAGATCGTCAGTATGACCGAAGAGGCCGGGGTTTTCGTCGAGGACCGTCACACCGGCATTCTGGGTGTGTTCAACAAACAACCGGACATGATTCCGGTCACGCTGGCCATCCATAGCGGGGCCGGCACGCCGCAAAAAGAATTTCACTACGAAGTCCTGAACAATCCGCGTCTGAGCCCGGTGGCTATCATGGCCACCGTCTTCAACGCGCTGCATGGTGTGAACGAATACGGCGAGGAAATCACCTACCGGCTCAACGGCACCATTCACGTCAAAGGATTCCCCGAAGTTGCGCTGAAGAACATGTTTGCGCCGACGGAGAGCGGCCAGCCCGCAGCCATGAGCGCCGCACTATCGCTGGGCGAGCGCTTCGGACGGATCTACGACAATCCTTACAGCGCGCCCGCGGTCGAGAGCGTGAAGCTTGATTTCGATCTGGTGCGCGAGCGCAAGTGGGCGCGCCTGGAAAGCGCGCGCACCGACGTAACCGAAGTCCGGCCGGGCGACCAGATTATGGTCGAGACTGTGCTCGCGCCTTATCGCGGCGAGCGCAGCGTGCGCCAGATTCCGGTGAAGATTCCCACTTCGGTGAGCAAGGGAACACTGCGCATTCTGGTCTCGGACGGCGAGACCCTCGATCGCCTGAACCACGCCAATCCGACTTTCGGACGCAAGCTCGATCTGGCCTCGACCATCGCTGTGCTGAACCAGGAACACGCCAACAACCGCGTCTACGTCTCACTGCTCGAAGCCGACCCCGAAGTGCGTGTGGCCGACAAGGTCATGCCCACGCTGCCCATCAGCGTGATGAATGTGATGGACGGCATGCGCGGCAGCCAGGAAATGACCGTCAGCGGCGAATCCAACGTAGACGAAACCGCCACGCCCCCGCTGGATTACGTGGTGAGCGGCGCGCAACTGCTGACGGTGACGGTGAAATAGCAGCAGTAGTGTGGCGCGGGCACTCCTGCCCGCGAAATCTAACCACGAGCACAGCCCCCGTTCCATTCCGGAACCCTGCCACAAGAAAAAACCCTGATCTGCTAAGAAAAATATCCCTTCGTCCGTACGATAAAGAGGACAGACCACCCCATGCCCACCGCAGCCTTCCGCCGGTACGAGTATCGCCGCCGCCTACCCCACTATCAACGCGACGATCGCCCGCTGTTCGTGACCTTTCGCACCCAGGAGACCCTGGAACTCTCGCCCGAAGCTCGCACACTTGCCCTGCAACATTGCCTCCGCGACCATGGCAAAACGATCCAGATTCACGCCGCTGTCATCATGCCCGATCACGTGCACCTTCTATTCACCGCCCTTCGCGACGGTGACGGCTGGACTTTCGCACTCCCTGAAATCCTGCGTGCCATCAAAGGCGCCTCGTCGCGCAGCATCAACAAACTGAGCGGAAGAACCGGCCCTGTGTGGCAGGACGAGTCTTTCGACCACGTCCTTCGTGGTGACGAGAGTCTGCGCGAGACGATCGACTATATCCGCCAGAATCCCGTAAGAAAGGGATTGGTAGAAAAGCCCGAGGACTATCCGTGGCTGTGGACCGAGGCAAGCAATGAACAATGTGGCGCGGGCACTCCTGCCCGCGAAAACTAACCGAGAGCAAGGCTCCGATGGGACGTCCAGAGCCTACCAAGCGAAGCACGAATTGAAAGCGCCGCTCACCCCGGCTTCCCACACGCCGCCGGCAGACGCGGGCAAGAGTGCCCGCGCCACACAGAGTGCCCGCGCCACACCAGCCCTATTCTTCCTCGTTTTCCCCCATCTGCTGCGTCAGATACCGCTCGTAGCCCAGCTCTTTGATGAGGTGCATCTGCGCTTCGAGAAAGTCCACGTGTTCTTCTTCATCTTTCAGCAACTGCAACAGCAAATCGCGCGAGCCGTTGTCGCCTTCTTTGGTGGCAATCGCGATCGAGTCGTTGTACTGCTTCACCGCCCCGACCTCCAGCGCCAGATCGCTCTCGAGCATCGTCTTGACCGTTCCGCCGACCTTCAGCTCCAGCGGCTGCATGGACGGGCTGCCATCCAGAAACAGAATCCGTTCCATCAGCACTTCGGCGTGCTTCATCTCGCCGATGGACTGTTTCTTGATGAATTCGGAGAGCTTGTGGTAACCCCAGTTCTCGCACATCTCCGCGTGCAGGAAGTACTGGTTGATGGCCGTCAGCTCTTCCCGGAGCGCTTTGTTCAGTTCAGCAATGACTTTCGGATTTCCCTTCATAGCGCTCCGAGTATCGCAAAAGGAGAGGTTGGAGGGCAACCGGAAGCAAGGCTTCAAAGTTTCAGGGTTGCGAAGTTCCAAGGTTCAAGGGTTGCATCCCGCGTGGCGCGGGCACTTGTACGGTTCGTATCAGGGCATCGCTTCAGCGATGCCGTCAAAGGGGCAGGACACCAAGCCGAGGCGTGTTGTGCAGTTGGTGCGGCACGCCTGAAGGCGTGCCCTGATACGAAACGCGAGGCAGCGCTGGCGCCACCCAGTCCGGCTACGACGACAACTGCGCGATCAGGGCTTTCTCCACGTGCCGGAAGCCGTGGGTCGCCACCAGAGCAATCACCATCTGCGCACCGTTGTAGCCCACGTGCACCAGGAAACTGGCCGCCACCGATTCTGTCGCCGCCCGCACCGCTCCGCACACCACCCCGACCAGGAAGATCACCAGCGCCGCTCCCCAGGCCCATCCGTATTGCGGCAAGTGAATCAACCCGAACGGGAGCGCCGTCAAAATGATTCCCCACAAAACGCCCATGCGCCTCGCCAGCACGGGATACATGAATCCGCGAAAGAACAATTCCTCCATCAACGGCCCCAGGGTGACGGCGATGAGCGAGATCAGGTAAGCATCTCGCGGCCGGTCAAAAAGATGCTCGAAGGGCGTGTCCTTCGGCATGGGCATCAGGTTTTCCAGCAGGCCGAGGGCCAGGAACATCACGGCTCCCAGGGCCAGCAGCCTCCATTGCGCCCGCGGCCAGTTCCAGAGAATCGCCTGCCAGAACGGGGCATGATATTTGCCCTCGACCAGCATAACCATGAAGGCTGCGACCGCGGCATAGATCAGGAACTGCGAAACCAGCAAAATAATCGGCTTCTGGGCCACGTCTGACAGGCTCTCGTGCGGATAGCGCCACCAGTGCGCGCCCAGCAGTACCGCTAGCTGCAGCACGATCATGGTCACGAACGTCAGCGCGGCGATCAGCAATACGTCCCACCCGCTCCAGACGGGATTCTCGACCGGAGGCGCGGCTGGGACGGGCGTGCGCGTAGTCAACCCGGCGAGATCAGGAGCAAGCGGATCGGCCGGGATTGGCGGCGAGACTTGCGGCTCGGCGTTCGCCAGCGGTTGCGGTTCACTCTGCGGATTGTCAGGAGAAGACAGGGGACAGGTCCCTTCTATCTGTTTACGATTTGATTTTCGATTTTCGATTTGCGATTTCTTGTTCAATCGGCAATCGTCAATCGGAAATCGAAAATCCTCTTTGCAATCACTGAGAACTGGCCCCTGGCAACTGGCCACTGGCAACTGCCTTCCCAAAATACCCCGCCAGCGCCTGCCCCGTATACGACTTCTTCACCCGCGCCACCTGCTCGGGCGTGCCCTGGGCTACGATGCGCCCGCCCTCCTCGCCGCCCTCGGGGCCGAGATCAATGATCCAGTCGGCGTTGCGAATCACGTCCAGATTATGTTCGATGATGATGATCGAGTTGCCCAGGTCGGTCAACCGGTGCAGCACGTCGAGCAGTTTCTTGACGTCGTCGAAGTGCAGCCCAGTGGTCGGCTCGTCAAGCAGATAAAGCGTTTTGCCCGTCTGCCGCTTCGACAACTCGCGTGCCAGCTTGATGCGCTGGGCCTCGCCGCCCGAGAGTGTGACGGCCGATTGCCCAGGATGAATGTAGCCCAGTCCTACGTCCACCAGCGTTTGCAGCTTCTGCTTGACCTGCGGAATGTTTTCGAGAATCGGCAGCGCGTCAGAAACCGGCATCTCCAGCAGGTCGGCAATGGAGTACCCGTTGTACTTCACCGCCAGCGTTTCCGAGTTGTAGCGGCGCCCGCCGCAGACCTCGCACAGCACGTACACGTCGGGAAGAAAATTCATCTCGATGCGCCGCTGCCCCTCGCCCTGGCAGGCCTCGCAGCGCCCGCCGGAGACGTTGAAGGAAAACCGTCCTGCCTTGTAGCCGCGCTCACGCGACTCGGGCAGCATGGCATACAGATCGCGGATCGCGGTGAAGACTCCGGTATACGTCGCCGGATTCGACCGCGGCGTGCGCCCGATCGGCGACTGATCAATGCGGATGACTTTATCAATGTTCTCCGCGCCCGAGATCGCCTTGTGCTCGCCCGCTTTCTCGCGCGAGCGGTAAAGCTGGCGCGCCAGCGCGCGATACAGAATGTCGTTCACCAGCGTGGACTTGCCCGAACCGGAAACGCCCGTCACCAGCGTCATCACGCCCAGGGGGAACGTGACATCGAGATTCTTGAGATTGTTTTCCTTCGCGCCCAGAATCGTCAGCGCTGCTCCGTTTTTCTGCCGCCGCTCCGGCCGCATCTCAATCACGGCTCGCCCCGCGATGTATGCTCCGGTCAGCGAATTCGGCTCGTGCATGATTTGTTCCGGCGTTCCGTGCGCGACCAGGCTGCCGCCGTGCCGTCCCGCGCCTGGCCCGAGGTCGACAACGTAATCCGCCCGCCGGATCGTCTCTTCATCGTGCTCGACGACCAGAACCGTGTTGCCGAGATCGCGCAGATTCTCGAGGGCGTTCAGCAAGCGGTCGTTGTCGCGATGATGCAACCCGATCGACGGCTCATCGAGCACGTACAACACGCCGCGCAGCTTCGACCCAATCTGTGTTGCCAGGCGAATTCTTTGCCCCTCGCCGCCCGATAACGTGGCCGCCGAACGATCGAGCGAGATGTATCCCAGGCCGACAGCGTTCAGAAACTGCAGCCGCTCGACGATTTCATGCATGACGCGCCCGGCAATCGCCGCCTCGCGTCCAGCCAGCTTGATTCCTGAAGCCACTTCCAGTGCCCGCGAGACCGGCATGGCCGTGAACTCGGCAATGGACATGCCGTTCACCTTGACCGCCAAGCTTTCCGGCCGCAGCCGCTTACCCTGGCACGCCGGACACTCCGCCGCCGACATGTGGTCCATCAACCAGTCGCGATACCCTTCCGAAGTAGACTCTTCCAGATTCTGCTTCAGATATCCGAAGATGCCGTGAAACCCGGTCTTGCCGCCGCGGCCGGGCTCGCCATTGAGCAGGAAATTCTGCGTCGCTTCCGGGAGTTTCTCGAACGGGGTGCTGAGATCAATGCCATACGCCGCAGCCGAAATCTGCAACATGTGAATCAGATGCTGTGACGAGGACCCCGGCCCCAGGGCGCCGTCGAGCAGCGGCTTTGACCAGTCGCTGATCACTTTGGCGGGATCGAAATCGTACTTGCTGCCCAGCCCGTGGCACTCCGGGCACGCTCCATACATGCTGTTGAACGAAAACGAGCGCGGCTCCAGTTGCGGCACGTTGATGCCGCAATCGGGACAGGCCAGCTTCTCGGAATACAGCTGCTCCTCGCTTCCGACAACGGCAACTTGCACCAATCCGCCCGCCAGTTTCATCGCTAAACCGACCGACATCTCCAGGCGATGCTCGATTCCCGGCTTCACCAGCAGGCGGTCAATCACGACTTCGATGGTGTGGTTCTTCCGCTTGTCGAGATTGATGACGGTGTCGTCGTCCAGATTGACCAGCTCGCCGTCAATGCGCGCACGCGTGTAGCCGTGCTTGACCAGCGTCTCCATTTCCTTCTTGAACTCGCCCTTGCGCCCGCGGACGATGGGAGCCATGACCATGACCCGGTCTTCCGGGGTCAGCGCCATTACCCGCTGCACGATCTGGTCGGCGGACTGGCGGCTGATCGCCCGCCCACATTTGGGGCAGTGCGGGACCCCGATGGAAGCGAACAACAGGCGAAGATAGTCGTAGATTTCGGTGATCGTCCCGACCGTTGAACGCGGGCTGCGGCTGGTGGTTCTCTGCTCAATCGAGATGGACGGGCTAAGTCCATCAATCGCATCAACATCCGGGCGTTCCATCTGGTCCAGAAACTGCCGCGCATAGGCCGACAAAGTCTCCACATAGCGGCGCTGTCCCTCGGCATAAATCGTGTCAAAAGCCAGTGACGACTTGCCCGACCCGCTCAGCCCGGTAACCACGGTCAGGGAGTTACGCGGAATCTCGACGTCAATGTTCTTAAGGTTGTGCTGGCGGGCGCCACGGACAGAAATCTTGGTAATCGCCATCATTCACCCAGGGTCATGCCTCTTCCGTAACGTCGACAGGTAATCAGAATTGTCCGAAAGTGGGAATGCACAGCTCTACTCCGTATCTTAGTCGGCAATAGCGCGGAGCGTCAATGCAGGTAGAGTGGCGTCAGTCGTGGGTCGTAAGTCCTGAGTCGTGAGCAGGTACGAGGTTTCGGCAACGACAGGACTCAGGACTTAGGACTTAGGACTTAGGACTAAGGACTAACAACTGATTTTCGAAGGATTTAAGACCGTGATTTCGCTCTTCATGCCCGTCATTCTCTTCGCCACCGTCATCGCGTCAGTTGGATTCGGCGTTCTCGCCGCCTATGCGGTAGTGTTCGGCATCCTGTCTACGTTCGGCCGCCCGCGCCAGCCCGAACTTGTCGTCGGCCGCCCACGGCTGGTGCTGGTCCCCACCCAAAATCACGCCAGCGGCGACTGAGCCATGTGGGGACAGCCGCCCTCGGCTGTCCGTCGAGCGAGGCTCGACCTCCTCTACGGTTCTCAACGCAACCGGCAAGGCAATTCAACCGAGAACAACCGGGAAGGTCACGAGTTTACTCGTGCCGATTCGACCTCAGAAAACGAACCGGCTTCAGCCGCTGAGGGACCGAGACTAGTCCACCTAGGTCATGCATGCAGTAGTACGGATTCGGCTGCCCCACGCTTCGCGGTTTTCGAAGCGTGGGAACCACGGACCTCAATTCCAGGACCCTTCGATTGAAACGGGATCATGGCCTACGGCCTCGTGACTAAGAAGATCAAGAACATGTAGCCGAGGCAAAAGCAGCTGAGCGAGGTGAAGCCCAACGCCTCGCTGATGGAGTAGATCCTCTTTGTGTGTGGGTTGCCGTGCTGGTACTCCTCGTAGCTGAAGATCTCCCACACGATGAAGGCCGCTCCGAACATGACGCTCCAACCGAGTAGCAAAAGGGGTGACGCGAAGAACCACGGCAGGTGGCCCCCGTGTCCGCTGATCGATCCCCCCTCAATGCGCAGTGCGGACGAACCGACGAGCAGAACGATGGAGCCCGTAGCAATCCCTATGATGAACTCCGCGGCCCTGATGTACTTCGCAAGGAGTGGGTCAAAGGCCCCGGGCACACCTTGAGGGTCTAGGTTGTAGGCCACGTCCTTCCGCCCCGAGCTTCGTGCAAGGAAGATCGTCACGAAGATGACGGGGCCTAACACAAGGCCGGTGAACCCGACGAAAAGGTGGCACACAATGCGGGCAGCATAGCATATCCAAGCTGTGCCCGAGGCTACTTGATTCGGCTGCCCCACGCTTCGCGGTTTTCGAAGCGTGGGAACCACGGACCTCAATTCCAAGATTCCTCGATTGAAACGGGATCACGGGCGAACTCTTGATGCCATCGGCACGAATGCCCATCCGTCGAAAACCGCGACGGATGGGGCAGCCTCTCACTTCGCCTCTCCGCTCGCCACTGCCAGCAAGTACCACGATGCGTGCGGCAGCCACTGCTCGCCCCAGCGCCAGTCGTTGTCGGCGCCGGTCTGGCGGTAGGGCAGCAGGTAATCAATGTCGCTCTCGTCCTTGAATCCGCTGGTGATGCCGTTGGAGATCCCGCCCGGCGCGTTGGTGAACTCCCAGGAATCGAAATACATATAAGGAGGATTGTTGCGTCCCACGCCGTTCAGCATGCAGGAGTCGAACGGATTCTCGCCGAGAATCCAATTCAGCTGGTTCGTGGCAAAGGTCTCGAGTTGCGCGCTAAATGCCGCATCCGTTGAAAAGACGCGCTCCGCCAGCCGCGCCGCCGTCGCCACCGAGGCCAGCCGCGCATTCTCGCCCTGCCACCACGGAGCGGCGTCGCTCGTGTGGGGAAAGAAGAAACTCGTGCGGCGCGCGCCGGTTTTATCCTGCACATATTCGCGGCTGTAACCGAAAGGATTGTTGACTTCCGCGGTAAGCGCAAGCTCGAACTGCAAAGATTTTTTCACCACATCGAGCACCTGCTGCTTGGTCGCCGCATCGGCGATTTCCGAGTAATACAGCAGGCTCACGACGGGCAATCCGCCATCGGAGGCATGAAAAAACGGACGCTCGCCGTCATCGGCGCGCCAGTAATTCTTGTAACCTCCCGCGCTGATCTGGCGGGCCATCAGGCTCTTCGCGCGCCTATCGGCGGCCAGCTTGTACTTGTCTTTGTGCGTGGCGCGATAGAGTTCCGTGGCCGCGGCCAGCGCGCAATAGTCATCCACGATGTTTTCCTTGCCGTCGTTGATGAGCTTCAGATTGTCTTTCTCCAAGTAGTCGAACGCATCTTCGGCCGCCTTCAGGTAATCCGCGCTGGAAAATTGCCCCGACACCGGATACGCGCTCGCCATCGCGAGCGCAGCGACTGCGATTCCGCCTCCGGAGCGGTAGCTGACCTCATATTCGAGGTCGCTGCTCGCCGACTCCAGCATGTCTTTCGCGCCCTGGCCAGGCGCGGCTTCGATGCCGAAGCGTTTCATTTCGCCGGCGATCCGGCGCTCTTCCGGAAGCTGCTTCACGCTGCCAGTCGAGACCGAACGATAGAACGACCCGCCTGCCACTTTCATGCGCACCAGATAGTCGGCGCCGAACATGGCTTCTTCCAGCAGATGCGGCTGGTAGCGGGCAAAGCCCTCGAGGCCGCGCAGCTTCGTCTGCTCGTAGCTCTCGAGCAGGCTGTAGACGGCCAGCGGAATCTGCTGCGGATTGAAGTAGGTCGAAAACGACAGATGCGAAAAGTGCTTGCCGTAGTCGCCCGTGGCGTCCCACCATCCGCCGTGCGCGTCCACAACGCCCTGCTTTGTGCCCTCGAACTTCAGATGGCTGTCGGCCTTGTCATAGTCGCCGGCGCTGCGCTCATCTTTGAAGTAGAAGATGACGTCCTGCATGGTGTTGCGCTCCAGCAAGTCGCGCTGGACGAGAAACGGGAACGAGCGCACATTCGCCGCACCCGCCCCGCATTCCAGGTAGTACATGCCCTCAGTCGCGAACGAGTCGAAATCGAGGGTCCAGAAATACCAGTCTCTCCACTTCTGTACGGGACCTGCCGTTTTCACCGCCACGGACAAGACTTGCTGGTCGGTCACGTAATCTTTCAATCCGCAGTTGGAGACGCTATCGCCGGCCTTGCCGAGAATCACGGCATGTTTGGGACCGTTAATTTCATATCCCAGATGATTGGTGAGAATCTTCAACTCGCCGGCCAGAGACGGGGATGAGAAGATCAACGGCCAACTGCAAACCAGAATCAGGAAAAGATGTCGTTTCATGATGAGCTTCCTCGCATGGGTATCACGACAACGCAATTAGGACAACATCATCGGCACAACGCAACAGAGTAGGCTATCTGGGAGACTTTCTCCAACGGCCGTGGAAGAGCGGCGCTTTAGCGCCGCGTAATCATGCTCCCAATGCCGATGGGCTTTAGCCCCAGGGCCTAAAGGCCGTCCTCTGGGAACCGGGGAACGCGGCCCCTTCGACTCCCCTCGTTCCCTCGGGGTCGCTCAGGGCAAGCTCTTAAAGGGCCGCTCTTCCACGGCCGATCCCGGCGTTCTCGCCCGAACGAACTAGACATCCGTTTATCCGCGGACATCAACCGAGCCGAACACACTCTAATAGATCACTTTCAGCGAGAATTGAATCTGCCTGGAATTTCCCGCCGTCTTGCTGATAAAGCCAAACCCGCTCCCGCTCACAATATTCGAGGGCAGCCCGAAATTGACAATATTGAACACGTTGAAGAACTCGGCGCGAAATTCCACGTTCCCGAATTCCGCGTTCCCGCGATGTCCAAAGGGAGTGTCTTTGATCAGCGCAATGTCGTAATTGTGGAAATCCGGCCCCCGGAACGTATCGCGCCCCAGCGTGCCAAAGCGGCCCTGGTTCGGCCCCGTCCCGCCCGGAATGTTGATCGGAATATTGAAGAACGAAGCGTTATTCGCGCCCAGACCAAAATAGTCGTCGCGTACCTGCCGGCTGGTGGAGAAGTGCGGCAGCGAAACCAGGTCCGGCCGGTCCGCTCCGCCCAGACCAGCCCCGGTCTGCTGTATGCCCGAGTAAACGCTGAACGGCGATCCGGTGGTCAGGGTCGTAATGTTCAGAAACTGCCATCCCTTGGTGAATGTCGTGCCCAGCGGCTGCAAGAACGCGATCCGGTCCAGCGGCAGCAACTGGATCAGGCTCAGCGTAAAGACGTGAGTCACGTCGAACGTGGAGGGTCCTTTCTCCGCCGAAGGATTCCACGGATCTTGCGGCGACGTTTGCAGCACTGTTCCGGCCGTGGGCATGAGTCCCCCTAGCACGGCGCTGGTGTCATCCATGGACTTGGAGTACGTGTAGCTTGCCTGCAACCCCAGTCCCGCCCGGGCCGAATTCTTGGTAACGCTGGCCTGCAGGGAGTGGTAGGTCGAGTGCGAGCCGTTGCTCATCACCAGCTCTGGCCCGAATCCTCCCGCCGGATGCCCGCTGGAATCGAACTGCGTGAACGGTGCAAACGCCGGATCAGCCCCGCCATAGCTGTTGGGGTTGTACACCCGCGCCAGGTGAATCCCTGCGGTCGCCACATAGGAAGCGTTGAACTTGAAGTCCCCGAAATCGTGGTCGAGGCCCGCGGTCCAGCTGCCGATGGATCCGTTGGTGAAATCCCTGGCGATGACCTCATCCGAAAACAACTGCACCTGATGGCCCGGCGTCATTGCGGCCAGGTCGGCCTGGTAGCGCGCCAGGTCAAGTTGGGTATTGGGCGGCACGTCTTGTGTCCGGCCGGTGGCGAAGATGGGTTGTCCGGCGACGTTGTACGGGGTCGGCAAATTCAGCGGCACCAACACATTCTGAAAAGGAACCGGATTGCCCGGCTGGGCGCTGATGTATGAAGTAAAAATAAAGGGAATCGCGGCCGTCAGAAAGTTGTCCTGCCACAAGTTCGGTAGACCACTGGTGATAGCGCCCCCAGCATGCAGCACCGTGTGCTTGCCCACGCCATAGTCGAGCGCGAGCCTGGGGCCCCAGCCATTCCAATCCAGGTTGTACGGCGGCTGCGGGTTGATGAGCAAAATCTGCCGCGCCGTGCGGTCGAGGTAGGAGGCCGGCTTGCCATCCGCTCCGAGGAATATAGGAAGCGAGGTCCGCTTCGTCGGCTCGTGAATACGGCTGTTCACTTCGTAGCGCAGGCCATAGCTGACCGTCAGTTGCGGGGTGGCCTTCCAGGCGTCCTCAAAATAGAAGTTGTAAGCCTCGCGCCGCACTCCGGCCTCATCGAATTTGTCGCCGATGGGTGTGATGCTGGCTGCCGCCGTAATGCTGTAGGAATACGGCGTCGCCGTCAGCAGGCCGGTCAGCGAGTCGGGCAGCGGATCTCCCAGGTGGACGTCATGGGTTCCACTGGCCGACGTGATGGTCACCGGCGTCGTGCCGTCGCCGCAGCAGTACGCCGTGCCTCCGCCAAACTGGTACGCCCCGTTCGGATTCACCCCGAAAATAGTGGAGTCGCGGTTCGCGCGCAGCTCAACTCCCCACTTGAACGCGTGCGAGCCGCGGGTGAACGCCATGTCTTGCTTGAACTGATAAAGATTCCCGTAAGCGCCATAAATCGAACCGCCCGCCGTGTTATAGCCCTGAAACAGCCCGTCGGCGAAACCGATCAACGGTTGCGTATGGTTCGAGGTCGGGAAAAACGGAGTGCTGCGAATGTATCCCAGCGAGGTCTCAGAGGTCATATGCGGAGAGATCGTCCGGGTATATTTCACTCCCGCGTTACGCTGGTGATCGAAAAACTGCACGCCGAAACTGGGATTGATCGCCGTCTGATCGGGATTGGTCAGCGGCCCCGTCACCTGATCCAGACTGAACCGCGCCAGCAGGAACGCCTTCGCGGAAATCTGGTGGTCCACGCGCAGGGAGAATTGATCCGTGCTGGTAATGACCTTGGAGGATGCGGCGTAAGTGCGGTCGCCGAAAGGTCCGGTGGGTTCGTTGGGCAGGGGGTAGCCGTTCAGCACGGGCACGACGGCCGGGTTCACCGGAATGGTCAGCGTGTCGCCGGGGAACGTAGTGGTATCAATCCCGGTGCGCTCCGCCGCCGTCGGCACGGGGATGACCTGCGTCGTGCCCAGCACCTGCCTGAAGCCCTGATATTCCCCAAAATAAAAAGTGCGGTTGCGCCCGTCATAGATTCCCGGCACGACGAGCGGTCCGCCGTTGGTGAAGCCAAATTCGTTGCGCACGAATGGCGGAATGCGCCGGCGCCCGGTGGGATCCTTGTAATCGAAATAATTGCGGGCATCGAACGACGCATTGCGCAGAAACTCAAACAGGCTGCCGTGCATCTGGTTGACGCCGGATTTCGACACCACATTCGTATAGCTCGCTGCCCCGTGGCCGATTTCAGCCGGCATCACGCCCGAACTGGCCTCGACTTCCTGGATCGCGTCCACGTTGAAATTGGAAAATGTCGCCCCGCCCATCTCCGGATCGGTGGTGTCGAAGCCATCCAGGGCGAAGACCGTGGACGCCCCACGCTGGCCATTTACCGCAAACTGCTGCGTGAAATTGGCGGCGCCGTTGGCATCGGTCATGGTGCCCGCCGCCAGCAGCAGCAACTTGCTGAAGTCACGCACATTCAGGGGAAGGCTCGAAACCTCCGTGCTGGAAAGATGCTCGCCGCCGCTGGCTTGCGCGGAAGATTCTACGCCTGAGGAAATGATCCGGAGTTCCGGCCCTGGCGCAGTTTGGCCGGCCACGGTCTCTCTGGGTAAAACCAGTTGCAGCGCCACGGTCAGGGTGGCCGCATCTTTGACGACGAACGGGGCGGCTGCCTTCCTCTCCTTGTCGGCAATCCTGACGGAAACTTCGTAGCTGTCGGCGGCGATTCCGGCAAAAGCGAATTTGCCGTCCGTGGCAGTCGCAGCGGTGTAGTCATGTCCTCCAGATATGGAGTGCAATCTGACCACTGCTCCGGCCACTGGCTTTCCGTTGCCGTCCCGCAGCACGCCGTTCCACGATGCCCCCGCCAGAGCGTTGGCAACTGGAACCGCAAAGAGGGCAACAGTCAAACAGAAAGTAAGAATGCGATTTCCCGAGAGCATAAATAAATGTGAACTCGGAATTATAACGGCGGGCGCACGGCAGGTATCAGCACGGACACAAGAAATTTGAAGTCTCTATCCCTCCCTTCGCGCTCTTCGCGAGTCCTTCGCGATCTTTGCGGTAGCGGTTCCGTTGCCCAATCCGGAGCAACAGCGTCGCAGAAAGGGATCGAAGCATCCATCGTGATAGCATTTCCTGGAAGCGCCTCTTCTCGCGGCCAAACATGTCTCGTGCAGGGCCCATTTCGCTGCGATTGGTCTCGGTTCTCTCGTCCGCGATCCTCCTCTGCTCCGCCTCCGCCCCTGCCGCCGAGCCCAACCCGTGGCTTGAAATTCATTCCGCGCATTTCACCGTGATCACCGACGCGGGCGAAAAAAAGGGCCGCGAAGTCGCCCTGCGCTTCGAGCAGATGCGCGCCGTCTTCGCCAATCTGCTGAGCAAGGACCGGCTCAACCAACCCGTTCCCCTCACGATCCTTGCCTTCCGGAACGACGAGTCCTATTACCAGGCGGCGCCTCTCCGCCGGAGCCAAACTGGGGAGGGCCAGCCCATCGACGCCCCGGGCTTTTTTCTTCCCGGCGAAGATCAGGACTTCATCGTGCTCAACCTTCTCGCCGACGAATCCTGGCGCGCCGTTGCGCATGACTTCGCCCACATGCTGCTCAATTACAACTACCCTCCGGCCCAGGGATGGTTCGACGAAGGTCTGGCGGAATATCTCGCTTCCATTCACGCCGACAACCAGCAGGTCGAGATCGGCGGCGATCCTGAGGCCAGCGCTTCTGCGACTCCCGGTTTGGCCGGCACTCAGCGTGACTCGCAGCAGTCGCTCACCCAGCTCCTGAGCGCGCAAGAGTGGATTCCCCTGCCCGATCTGTTTTCCACGAAGCATGACCCATCCGGCTACAACGAGGGCACACACCACACGCTGTATTACGCCGAATCATGGATCGTGATGCATTACCTGCTGCATGAGAACAGGCTGCCGGAGACGGGAAGCTACTTCGACCTCGTTCTGAACCAGCACATGCCGGAGGAATATGCCATCCAGAAAGCCTATAACATGACCTCGGCGCAACTGGAGCAGGCGGTGAAGGATTACTTCCACTCGCAGGCGGCGCTGATCGGCGCGCTCAGTTCGGTCCAGAAGAGTTCGGACCATCCCGCGAATTCCGCCAGCATCGAGCCAGCCTACCGCTTCCCCGCCCCGGTAGGGCCAGACGACTCGGCGATCATCGCCAAGCCTTTGCCCGAGGACGACGCGCGTGCCCTCTACGCGGAAGTGCAGACCCGCATTCCCGAACGCCGGGACCTGGGCCTGAAAGAGTTGCAGGCCCTGGCTACGGCGCCCACCTTGGCCGACAAGAAGGCAGCGGCGAGAGCGGAAAGTACACAAAAGAAATCCGACGACGAAAACGCCGACCAACTGCCCACGACCGCCGTTGGGAACGCCCTCGCCCACCGCATCCTGGCGTGGGATCACATTCAGCAGGGCGAGTTCGACGAAGCTCTGACCGAGTTGGGTGACACCGCCGCGCTCAACCGCAACGACGTGTGGGTGTGCTATTACCTGTCGGTGCTGAAATACCGCATGGCACAGGCCCGGCACACCGGCATGCAGGGGCTGGCCAACATGATGCTCGACCTCAGGACCGTGGTGGAGTGGTATCCCGAATTCGCCGCCGCCTACGACCTGCTGGCCCTCGCCCGCAACGAGGGTGGAGGCCCGGCCGCAGCCATGCAGGCCGAGCGTGCCGCCATGTCGCTCAGCCCGCGTGACGAGCGTTATGTCTACCACATGGCACAGATCTACATCGCGAGCAAGCGGTGGGAGTCGGCCGAGACCTTGCTGGAACGGCTGAGGTCGAGCGCTAACCCGGAAATGGTCAGCCTTGCGCGCGAGCGTTTGAGCGAGATCGGAAACGAGCGTAAGTACGGCATGGCGGTTCCCGGTTCGGCTGGCACACAAACTCAACTCACGCCGCAGAAGACGCCCTTTGATGTTCTCGACGAAGACGCTGCCCGGCGCGCCGCCCAGGAAAAAGCCGCGCAGTCCGGCGGAGCGGGAGACCGGCGCCCCACCAAATTCCTCAAGGGCCGCCTGGTCGCGGTGGATTGTTCGACCGCTCCGGCTGCGATCCTGACCGTAACTGCCGAAGGAATCGCGCTAAAACTGCGCGTGGCCGATTACAAGTCGCTGCTCCTGATCGGCGCCGACCAGTTTTCCTGTGCCTGGCAAAACCGCGAGGTCAGCGTGAACTACAAGCCCGGAGGCCTGGCCGACGGCGACCTGGTTTCGCTGGAAGTAAGGTGAAGATTCTTGCGCTTGGCTGGGAAGATGCTTTCCATTTTGCCAGCTAAGCGGGCCTCGGCGGAGGGGTTAGCTTCCGGCGTGTCTGGCATTCGACTTGCACATAATTAGACTGTCACGCCTTCCGGCGCAGTATTTCCACATACCGGAGAACGCGCTCGGCTTGCAGCATTCCCGCGCTAGGCGCACAATAGCACCTTGATGTTGACGTAACTTGGCTGTACGGCTCGACTGGAGCCGCTTTTCTCCCCATCCGGTAAGGAGGTCGAAATGAAGACCCGTATTTTCGTGACCCTGTTCCTGGCTATCGTGCTGGCGCTTCCCGCCTTCGCGCAGCAAACCAATTCCAATTCCGCCGCGCCCCAGGCCGCGCCTGCCGGTCAAGCGGTTCCTGCGGACACTCGCGAACCGCTGCCCCCTCCGACCTCGCGGGACTTCTGGGACGGCGACGATCCCAACCTGGTCAATCTGGTGACGCATCCCTATGCCCGCAAGGCATGGGTGAAGCGGCAGGTCGGCCCGATCCGCGACCGCATCAACGAACTGGATGAGATTACCTCCGAGAACGCCAACAAGATCCGCGACACCGATACTCGTTCCCAGCAAGGCCTCCAGTTAGCTTCCGAGAAAACGAATCTGGCCGACCAGCATGCCAGCGATGCCGCGAATAAGGCACAAACGGCGAAGCTGGCCGCCACCGACGCTTCCACGCACGTTTCTAACGCCGAGGAAATGGTAGGCAACCTCGATCAGTACAAGCCCAGTTCGCAGACCGAGATTCGTTTTCGTCCCGGGCAGACTGTGCTGAGCAAGCAGGCCAAGGACGCGCTCGACCAGATGGCGGCACCGCTGCAAGGGCAGCACAGCTACGTCATCGAAGTCCGTGGATTCTCTCCCGGCCGCGGCCAGGCCGCCATCATCGCGTCCGAGAAGATGGCCGACTCGGTCGTGCGCTACCTGGTGCTCACCCGCAACATCCCGGTCTACCGCATCTACACGGTTGGGATGGGCAACGCACCCGTTACCGGCGAAGCGGAAACCAAGCGCCCCACCGCTGCCCGCGTCGAAGTCAGCCTGCTGAGAAACGACGTGCTTTCGGCCCAACGCTGATCGCCGCGAAAACAGCTTCGGAAAAGGGGTAAGCCTGCCACGGCTTGCCCTTTTTGTTGTTCAGAGGCTGCCCTCTGAAGATTCTCGTCTTGTTTGCCGGCATCTCTATGTGCCCCCGACTTTCCCCGGCGGCGATCATGCACTACGAGTCCGAGCGTGGACTGGTTGCGCTGATGGCAGGGCTGGTGCGCGGAGTCGGAAAATACTATGGGGAACACCTCAACGTAAGTACGGCGGGGAACGCAGTGCACATCCAGTTTCCCTAGAGCAGTTAGCCATGGGTTGGTCGACCGGGCGGGTCTCTCTGTGTCTCCGTGATTCTGTAGTGAAAAAACTGAATTAGGACATTACCGAACAGAGGGGGTTCAGTTCTTTTGGTTTCTCCAAATAAAGAACCCTCCCGCTGGGATCGGGAGGGTTCTGGGGAGGGCTCCGAATGGTTCGCGGTTAGGCGCGGACTACGTTTGCCGCCTGGAAGCCTTTGGGGCCTTTCAGCAGATCAAACTCCACGGTTTCACCCTCATTCAGCGTGCGATACCCGTTCTCCTGGATCGCGGAAAAGTGCACGAATACGTCTTCCCCCGTGGAGCGCTGGATAAATCCATATCCCTTCGCCCCGTTGAACCACTTCACTGTACCTTTCTCTCTCACGGATAAAACTCCTTTCACCAATCACGAATTATGTTTTCCGGCATCCTCGATCGTCGCCCCGGTCGACCGAAGCCCCCCTCAAAGAAGCCGGCAGAACTTCCTGGTTGCGCTCGACGGCAGAAGAAGAAGCCCAACCACCCTTCCCAAAAGGAAAAAGCTCCTCAGTCCTCCACCGCACAGGAACACTGCGGTGTGAACTTCGGGAGCCCGTGAATTTGGCGCTTTTCCACTACTCGACTCAAGGTCAACCGGACCTGGCTGCTCTCAACACCGAACACTCTCCCGGTGTTGAGCAACAGATAATAAGCACTATTAAAACGTTTCGCAAGTGGAATTAGAAAGGAATCGTAATGTGACCAGTGGTCATGTTGGATAACTTTAACAGGGATAAAGAAATAGTCCGGTAACCGCCTGCAGAACTTCGGTTTGGCTCGCCCCCGCAGCCTTCCCGCCACTCTGCTACGATGACATCATCCCGTGTCCAACCCGCCCAGTCCGGTGACTGCAGCCAATCCACCCCGGCCCGTGCGGCCCGCCCCGCGCGCCTCCTCCGGCCTTGTGCTCTCCACCGTGAAGTACCTCATGCGCACGGAGGTGCACACCTTTGCC
This sequence comes from Candidatus Sulfotelmatobacter kueseliae, assembly GCA_900290255.1. Taxonomy (GTDB): domain Bacteria; phylum Acidobacteriota; class Terriglobia; order Terriglobales; family Acidobacteriaceae; genus Sulfotelmatobacter; species Sulfotelmatobacter kueseliae. The sequence goes on along the minus strand of OMOD01000002.1, from coordinate 80,254 downwards.
TTTTCGGTCGCCGCCAACGCCATCCTGTCGTTCTTTCCTTTCGTCGTGCTGATGATGACCCTGATCCGCCGCGTGTTTCACTCCCGGGTGATGAGCGAAGTTGTCATTCAGCTCCTGCGGGACGACCTTCCGGCGGGCCAGGACTTCGTCATCCGTAACCTCAACGCCATGGTGAACTCCCGGCAGCGCGTGCAGTTCGCATCGCTGATTATTCTGCTGGTCACTTCGTCCGGAATATTTCTGCCGCTGGAAGTTGCCTTGAACCGGGTCTGGCATTTCGAGAAAAACCGCTCCTACCTGGGAAATCAGGTGGTCTCGTTCGGATTGGCCTTCGCCTGCGGTGTCCTGGCCCTGTTGTCGATCGCTCTGACCGCCGGTCCGGTGGCGTTTATCGAGTTCCTGCTGCGCGGACACGGCAAGGACTTCGTGAGCGCGGTCGGATTCATCGTCATGAAGCTGTTCGCCATCGCCGCCAGCATTGCCATTTTCTTCCTCATTTACTGGGTGCTGCCCAATGGCAAGGTCCCGGTGCGCGCCGTGCTGCCCACCGCCATCATCATGGGACTACTTTCCGAGGCGCTCAAATACGCCTATATCCTCGCCCTGCCCTGGCTGAATTTTCAGGAAGTCTACGGTCCGTTCGCGCTCTCGGTCAGCCTGATGTTCTGGGCGTTCCTGTCGGGCTTGTTGCTTCTGGCCGGCGCTCACCTTTCTGCAGAAGAACACCTGCGGCTCTCGTTATAATCACAGATTAAGTCCCGCAGCTCTCTTCCGGGCGTCCGGGTCGCCAACAGGCGCGCTTGCTTGGGAGCTTCACACAAGTCTCAGTTAAACGGTTTCAACCAGCGAGGAACGTGAACCTGAACCACCACCGCCCTGCAGTGGGTGAGCCTTATCCAGCCGAGCGCGACAGAGTTTTGCCCGTCCGCCGAACCAGACCGTGCCTGGCCTTGGTCATGCTCGCGGGGCTGGGCGCAGCGGCCTGGGCGGCGCCGTCATCGCCTGGCTCGCACGCTGGCGGACGCCAGACGGGCACGGCTGAGGGTCTACGTACTGCCGAGGCGGTTCGTGTCGATCAGGCCCCGAAGCTCGACGGCACCCTCGACGATCCTCTCTGGCAGCAGGCTTCTCCCCTCGACAACTTCCTGCAACGCGAGCCCTACGAAGGAACACCGCCGACCGAGCGCACCGAAGTCCGCATCCTCTACACCAAGCGCGACGTGTACTTCGGCATCCGCTGTTTCGACTCTGCCCCACAGAGCATCGTGGCCACCGAACTGCGCCGCGACGTCAGCCAGGGACTCGACGACTCCTTCGAAATCATCATTGATTCCGCCCACGACCGCCGCAACGCCTACGTCTTCCAGATCAACCCCCTGGGCACGCAACGCGATGCGTTGATCACCGAGGAGCAGCTCGCCGACTTTGGCGATGGCGATCCCGGCTGGGACGGGGTCTGGACGTCCGAGGCCCGCATCACGCCTGAGGGCTGGACGGCCACGGTCGGGATTCCTTTTTCGACGCTGAACTTCATGCAGTCCGACGACGTGGTCTGGGGAATAAACTTCAAACGCTTTATCCGACGCAAGAATGAAGAAGATCTCTGGTCCGCATGGCGGCGCGTGGACGGTGCCACCCGCATCAGCCGGGCGGGCGAGTTGCACGGTATTTCCGGCATTGACAGCGGACGGCTGTTCATCGTCAAGCCCTACGGACTGACCGGCTTCAGCCACTTCCCCCCCAGCGTGGCCGGCACCGGCTACACTCCCGGAACCAGCGCGCTCTACACCGGCGGCCTCGACGTCAAGCTCGGCCTGCGCTCCAACCTCGTCGCCAACTTCACTGCCAACACCGATTTTGCCGACTCCGACGTGGACATGCAGACCTTCAACCTTACGCCTTACAAACTTTTCTATCCGGAAAAGCGGCAATTCTTTCTGGAGAATGCCGGCGTCTTCAGCTTCCCTTTGGGCGGGGAACAGGACTCATTGTTTTTCAGCCGGGAGATAGGAATTGACCCCAACACGGGCGAGGAGGTCCCAGTCAACGGCGGGGCCAAAGTCACTGGCGCGATCGGTAAGTTCGAACTGGGTGTGATGGACGTGGACACGCGTCATTCTGGACCGAATCCCTTTGCCAACTATGCTGTCCTGCGGGTGAAGCGCGCGCTGTGGGGGGGCTCCTACTTCGGCGTGATGGGCATTGACAAGCGCTCGGGCAACCCCTCTGACCCATTTAACCAGACCGAGGGCGCCGATACCCGGCTGGTCTTCTTCCGCGACTTGACTGTCACCGCGTTTGCCGCCGAGTCCCGCTCGCCGGGCATCTCCTCAGGACAGACCGATTGGGGCGGCAGCTTCCACTATCGCAGCAACTGGCTCGACCTGATGGGAGACCACCGCCGGATCGGGCCGAATTTCAACCCCGAGGTCGGCTTTCTCGAGCGCCAGGACTGCATCTGCGATTTTCTCGACGCCGACTTCAAGGCTCGGCCTTCGATCGAAGGCGTGCGCGAGCTTAACTTCGAGGGCTCCCTGTTCCACGCTCCGGATACGCAACACGTTCTGCAGTCCCAGGAATGGCAGAGCACATTCCGCATGGAGATGAACAACGGTTCCTTCACCGACGACGACATCGTGGACGTCAACGCGCAGCTTCTGACTTCACCGTTCAACCTTTACAAGAATGTCTCGATTCCGGTCGGGGAGTACACCTGGACCCGCCACCAGCTCAGCTATGGCTCCCCCAGGGACCAGCGCCTGACGTTCAGCGCTTTTGAGCGATTCGGCGGCTATTACAACGGGCGCCTGAACGAAGCGCGAGCACGCGCAACTTACCGCGCCAGCGAGAAGTTGTCGTTCAGCCTCGGCCAACAATGGAACCGGTTCCGTTTGGGCGCGACCACTGATCCCACGGGAACCACGATCCTGCCTGCCAGTGCCGGAGACTTCTCGGTCGTCGTCGGCAGTTTCCAGACCAACTATTCGTTTTCGCGCTTCCTAACGCTCTCCGGCCTGGTTCAGATGGATACCGCGAACGATCAGGCCGTCAGCGCCAACATTCGCCTGCGCTGGAACTACCGTCCCGACAGCGATCTCTACGTCATCTACACCGCCGGCCAGCGCTTCGCCAGCCTGACGGCGGCGAACCCTCCCCAGTACTATGAGAACCGCTTCGTGATCAAGTTCACGTATTCCTGGCAACCGTGAAGACCCCGCGACTCGCAGTTTCCCGGCGGATTGAGCTCTGTCGTTTCCATGGAGTTTGTCACTTCGAGCAAAGGAGGATTGCCTCTTTTATGGGCAATCTCGCGAGGTTGAGAAACCTGTTTTGACCCTGGAGCGGTTAAGAAAATTCTCAGTGGCTGTAGAGCAATTCCGCAGTTGCTGTGCCTATGTGGGGACAGCCGCCCTCGGCTGTCCGGCGGAGCGAAGCTCCGCATTGCGGATACAACTTCTCTGAATTCGCCCTGGGTTTTGTCCGGAGCGGAGTTGTTTCCCGGCCTGTCATTCTGGGCGGCATCCTTGCCGCGAGAAGCCTGCCCGGTCCTTCCCCATCAATGGTCGAGACGAGGCAGCGAGCCACGGGGCAGCAGGCCGGGCGTATGTTCGACCGAGTTCCACAATTCATCCACGACACTATGCAGCGACTGAAGCTTGTGGCCCGCGGAGAGGATCTCGCCCAATAACTCGTCCAGCATGTTAGCCGTGCCGTGCCCTTCCCAGACCACACCTTCACCCGGTTCGGAGGTGCCAAACACCTTGCCCCGCACCGAATTGTAGTGTGCCAGCGACGGGGTATTGCACCCCACAAACGTCGGATGGAAGTTGAGGATCTTAAGCCCCGGAGTGAAGAGAGACTTCCGAAACACGTTCACCCTGAACGAAGAGTCTTGCGCGTCAAACGCGCAATCGTCCTCGAAGTAGACGGGCAGCCGCAAAATCCCTGAAACATGAATCATCGGCAACAGGTACCCCTGACACGGAGTCGGATTCTGCGAGTCCGCAACAATACCTGCTCTAGCCAGTGCCCGCATACGGAAGGAATCCTCTGCGAAGCAATGCGCCCGTGTCGTCCGCGCTCCGGGAAACAATCGCTGGCAGTGAAGCACGACTTCGTCAACGGTGGCCCCATGCGTCGAGCCCGGCATGAAATTCGGATGCCAGCCTTGTTCGATCGCTCCATTCTTCACGGCTTCATCCAGCAGAGCTGACGGGCTGGTTCGGAAGATGTGTAAAGGTTGACCCCACTTGCCAACTCTTTCCAGAAGAGCCGCAATCGCCCACTCCGGCGCCCAGTCCTGATCGGCGGTTAGAACGAACACAGGTTCAGTCGCCACCCGGCCCCACAATCGGCTCATTTCAGGCATGCTGAACCTGGCCCTCAGCGTTCAACCTGTAGCCTTTCCCGCATATATCGCAGGCGGCAACCCCATTCTCGAATTGCAGTTTGGCCCGGCAAACGCACACTTGCGCCATAACCTTGGCGGGGGAACCATAGGCCAGCGAGTGGGGCGGAAGGTTGCGCGTGACTACCGCGCCTGTGCCGACGTAGCAGTGATCACCGATGGTCAGGCTTTGGTTCACCGAAACGTTCGGTCCTAACCACACACCGTCGCCCAACACCACCGCCCCAGAAATCTCAGAGCAGGCAACCAGCGAGCAGTTCTTGCCGGTCCGGACTGAATGGGCAAAATGCACCAGATTGTCGATGGTCGTATGTGCTCCGACGAAGGAGAAATTGCCGAACAGTCCCTTGTCGATGCAGGTCGCAGAACCAACTTGCGCTCCTTCGCTGAGCCAGGCGCCGCCCGCATGGGGAACGATCGCGCGGTGGCCGCGGATGATCGCATTCTCAAAGCCGTCTCCAGCTACGGTGGCGTTTGGCTTAATCACCACGTCGACCCCCACGTAGGAGTTAGGCAGGACTACGGCACCTGCACCGATCACGGCGCCAGCTTCAATATGGACATTGTCGGAGATCACCGCCGTGGGATGGATTTCCGCGGCGGGGCTGACAAACGGCTTCAGCTTCTCGAAGTTTCCGCCTCGCACGGCACCCACGAAGGCAGTGTAAAAAACATCATGCGGATCCCCGTTGGCGATCAAGCCGATGTTGCCTGCCTTGAGATGCTGGCGGAGTTCTGGTCGCGTTACCACGGCCACGTCGTCGCCGCTTCGCAGCAGGCCCGCAAATCGAGGTGAGGTGAGATACGTAACGGCGATACCGCCCGACTCAGCCAAGTCCGACAACGTGGTAAATCGTTGAATCTCTCCGTCCTGGCCCTCGAGCACCATCCCATGCCGGCTGGCGATTTGGCCGAGCGTTAAAGTGCGACAACCCAGCCGGCGAGGGAATTCGCCTCCTGAGAGAAGTTCATGGGCCGATATTGTCATGGGGAGTGACGGCATCGCAGTCACATTTGGCCGCGATTATACAGCAGCCTCGAGAACCAGACCGGACCTCGAGCTGTTGGCTCGCTTCACTTGGGGATGGGAACATCCGTAAACGCGATCCCGCGCCTGCGGTTGATGCGGCAAATGATGTTCTCCAGCATTTTGGGCAGCAGGTTCATTCCGGGCAGCGGCATCAGTGTGTTTTTCTCCAGATACTCCTCGGCGCCTTCATCCATCAATTTCTGCCGGTTTTTCTCCGTGAGGCTGCTCAGCACGACGACGGGAATCGCCGCCGTTCCCGGCTCATTCTTCAGATGGCGCAGTACGTCCGGCCCGCTCATCTTGGGTAGAATCATATCCAGCAGAATCAAGTCCGGCTTTTGCTGTTGCGCCACTTGCAGCGCGGTTTCTCCATCCTCGGCGCAGGTCACCTCGTACCCTGCTTTCAGCAGGGCCGACTCGTTCGCCCGCCGGATGGCCAGGCTGTCCTCGACTAAGAGAATTCTCACGCAACGTCCTCCTCGCTACCTTCCCTATCGGCAGCGCTGCGGAGCGCATTAGACGCGGGAAAATTGCGAGAAAAAGCCGCCTGCACTCGCAGGCGGCCGGTTGAAAGCACTCCATTCGGAGCTCTGCCTACTTCTTCTGCTCCCCGATCGACAGCAACTCAACTTCAAAGACCAGCGTGGAGCCCGGAGGAATGCCGGGCCGCCCACTGTCTCCATAGGCTAGATCAGCGGGAATAAACAGCTGCCACTTCGATCCCACGGGCATCAGTTGCAGCGCCTCCGTCCAGCCCTTGATCACACCGCTTACGGGAAACGACGCGGGCTGGCCGCGCTTGTAGGAATTGTCGAACTCTGTGCCGTTGACGAACGCCCCGCGATAGCTGACCGTCACCGTGTCGCTGGCTGCGGGCTTCGGTCCGTTGCCTTGCGTCAGGATCTTGTACTGCAGCCCGCTGGGCAGCGTGACCACGCCTTCCTTGGTCTTGTTGGCCGCAAGAAAGGCTTCGGCCTCCTTGTGGTTGGCCGCCACCATATTCTGGTTGACATCGTTCCGCAACTGCTGGAGCGCGGCTTTCGCTTCGGTTTCGGTCAGCAGCGCCTTGCCTCCGGCGACTGCGTCTTTCATGCCCCGCGCCACCAGGGCGGGATCGAGCGTCAAACCTTGTCTGCGCAGTCCCGTGCCCAGGTCCATTCCCATGGCGTAGCTTTCTTTGTCGCGTTGTGTCTTGAGCACGACTGGCGCCGCGGCCGTGGAGGCCGTCTTCTTCGTTGCCGTACCGGTCTGCGTCTTGGCCGGAGCACCGGCCTGAGTGGAAGGAGATGGGGTGGAAGGAGTTTGGGCTGAAGACGCTGGTTGGGAGTTTGTGGCCGGAGCCTGTTGCGCCAAGGCGGAGCCGGCGAGCATCATCCCAGCCACCAGTAGTCGAATCACAAATGCGGTCAGCGATTTTTGCATATATGTATTGTCCCATTGTGAGGGAGAGATGAGCAAACCAGTTGCACGAGGGCGGGGCGGGAACCTGGGTGCCTTAGTGCGCGTGCGATCGCCGCCGCGTCTTCCACACCGCTCTTGACCCCAGCAAAACGGCAATTGCGCTGCCGGTGGCGATAATGGCCCACCAGAAGTAGACGTGACTGTCTGCGGATATCTCGCTGTGGACGTACCGCGGAACACCGCTCACCAGCAGGACATTCAGAATTGACTCGTGATCCTGTGCCGACGGGTTGGCCAGATAAGACTTGTAGTATGCGGCGTATGGATGGTAAGCGCACAGCAGGCCAGTGCAACTCAGAACCAGCACGAGCGGTGCGTAGGTCAGGCCGAACCGGACAAATTTCGAAGGCGCGCGCTTCACTGCAAAAGTCAACAGAGCAACCGCTATCAGGAGGAGGGAAGCGGCTGACAGGATCGCGCAGAAGTGTACGAGGAGGCCGCTTGCCAGGGAAAATGTCAGAAGCCGTCGCTCCTCTGAGTTGTCGTGCGTGGCCGTTTCCTCGTTTTCCGCATGCTGCAATTGCGCGGCGTAAGCGACGCCTTGGGCCTCCTGCGCGCGTCCCAACTTCAGCAAAACCGGCTGCAGGTGCTTGAAGGACCTTTCCTGCAGGTCCCGGGCAATGACGAGTTCGACGTCGGTGTCCGCTTTATGACCCAGGCACACACGCTGGCCGAACTGGGCGACGGCCCAATACTCGCCGGCGGCGTCTTCCCACTTGCCGGCACGCTCGGCCTCCTCGCCTTGGGCAAGGCGCAGGTCAGCATACTCACGCCAATTCAAGATTGAGGGAAGCACGTCGGCAGAAAAATAGGCTCTGGTGGCGAACTGCGGATCAATCACACCCAGCCGTTGCATAACCTGAAGGTCAAGGTCCAGGCGCCGGGCGAAGTAAGTGTCGTAGACAGGCGCCGCGAACGCCCGACCCATCAGCTCAAGCCATCGGGGATCGCGCCCGCGAATATGGGAGATCTTCTCTTCCTTGGAACCCCGGCCGCGCCACTGCGGATCGTGCTCATGGGTCTGAGCAATCTTATCGGCTTGGGCCAGGTAACCTATTGCGTTCCGTGGATCCCAGTTTTGCAGGCGCTGCGTGATCTCTGGATGCGGCGATCCTTGGAACCTCGAATCAACCCGGCGCAACGCGAGAAAGTAGTAGGTCCAGGTAAGGCTTGGATCTTTGGCGACAGCGTGCTCAGCCAGGCGCACCGCCTCGTCAAACCGGTTACCCTCGGGATCGGGCAGCCGCATGGCGGCGACCGCCATGGCTGCAGCGTCGCCTTTGCTCTCGGCGTCGCGGCCGATCTTCTCCCACAGGGCAGTTTCATCCGTTGGCTTCAATTCATCCCGCCAGCTGGAGAATATGACGCTCAGACCCTGACGCAGGTCCGGGACAAACAGCAGCGCTCCCGAAATCACCAGACACACCAGGACAAGCTTCCACGGCAACGGTGGAGGAATCTGCGCTGGCCCGGTGAGCGCCGGTTCGCTTTTCGCCGCCGGGCGGCGGAATAGACGCGAGAAGAATGCTCGAAATGCAACCATGAGTCCTCCCACTGTCCAGGAGAGCGCCGCGCTGGGCTCGGTCACGGAGTTGGACTCCGCCAGGATGGCCTCGCCCCAGGCGCGTTTCTCGGGAGGATACAGTCGAATCGCGCGGGTCAGAATGCTCTGCATGATCCGGCTTGCCGCAGTGTCGGCCATCAGCGATCTCCGAAGGCTGGATTCAGAGCGCGGCTGGAGTGGGTGCGATGCGCCTCTTCGCGAGCCCAGCGCTGGCCCAGGCCGGTCAAGCGATACATGTGGCGAGGCGGACGGCCCGCCCCGGCCGTTTCTTCCCACCGCGTCTCCAGCAGCGATTTCTCGGCCAGCCGCATGAGAATGGGATACAGCGTTCCCGACTTCAGCCCGGTCTCGCGAGACAGGTCGTAGCCGTAGCGCCACTCGGCAGGACCGGCAAGTAAGGACGCTAGCAGCAATCGGGTCTGCGGGGATGTGCGAACCGGCCTCACCCCCTTAGTCTACATATGTAGACATAATAAAGTCAAGTCTCCTCCCGTGGTGGAGACCTGATACTTCGCTCCGTCCGAGAGAAAGGGTATCACGTAGACTTCGGGCCGGCCGCTTTCGTAGGAGAAGTAAGCGAGCGACCGGCCGTCAGGAGAAAACAAGTGACCAGGAAATCGGTTCCGTCCTGCTGGCCGACGTCAAACAGCTGGCAGATGTGCGGATGATTCAGCGAAGAAACTGTGCGCGCTTCGCGTTCGAAGCGCTGCCGGAACTCAGGATTCTCGGAAAGATGCGCGGGCAGAGTTTTGATCGCAACCGCGCGGTCCAGCCGCGTGTCGCGCGCGCGATACACCTCGCCCACGCCGCCCGCGCCCAGCGGCGATTGAATTTCGTACGGACCTAGTTTCGTGCCGCTTGCCAGCGTCATTTCTTCAGCTCCGCCTGCCAATTCGTGACCAGCGTCAGCGGCGCGTGGATGGCTTCCGGCTTGATGGCGGCCATAATGAAACGCTGGCCGTCGGGGAAAACGTCGTAGGTCGCGGAGTAGAAGGTTTGGAATATGCGCCTCTCCGAAAGCGCCTTGACGGACCCAACCGCGAAGGAATCCTTCTCCGCCGTGACCTCCGCCGACATCAGGATCCCATCCGTCTGGCAGAAGAAGAGTTCGCGCCCGTCGTGCCGCCAGCGCGGCGTATTCGCCCCCGTGGAGGAGACCTGCCACTTCCCTTTGGCCTGGGGGAAGGCAGTCACGTAAACCTCGGGCCGGCCGGACTCGTAGGAAACATAAGCCAGCCAGCGTCCGTCAGGGGAAAGTTGTCCACCGGAGTTCGCGTAGGGCGCGTTCAGGTACGAAAAAGGTTTGCCATCTCCAGCCAGCGGAAGTACGGCGATTTCTGGAGTGCTTTGCCGGGACCGAGGGCGGCTGTCCATCACCAGAAACCGCCCGTCGGCGGACCACGACTGCGGGCGCTCGTCCTCGGGACTTGGGTGCAGCGCCTTTTCTTCGGCGGCGCCGGTGATGGGCTTGACGTACACGTTGAATGCGCCGCCGCGAGTGGATCCCAGGGCGACTTGGGAACCGTCCGGAGACCAGGTGGGACTGCTAGCCAGCCCAGCGCCAAAAGTAAAGCGGGAGCGGACTTTACTGCGCAGATCGTAGATCCAGATCGCACCTCCGGCATTGAGCGCGTCGGTTTCTGAAACCGCCAACTTTCCTCCATCCGGAGAAAGCCGGAGGTTATTAGATTTTTCCGCAGCCTCCATAGCCGAAAGCTCCTTGCCGGAACGGTCGGTCACGATCAGCTCGATATCCGAGGCGCCGCCGGTACTGGAATAGAGAAGCTGGCCCGCTTGGGACACGGCGAAGCCCGTGCGCAGCATATTGATCTGTACATTCACGTCTCCCGCGATGGGTTCCGCTTCCCCCACCACACTCAAGCTGCTTACATCAAACCGCTGGGCAAACAATGCGGTATTCCGCCCAAACACCAGATACCCTGGCGCGGCATACTGCGCCTCGCTGAAAACATCGAGTATCTTCCTGTGCGCAAAGGAATCCAGCGAACCCACGTAAACCGCCGACGGCTGGTTGGGTGAAACTTGCCGGCCCACATACAGGAAATGCACTCCGTCGGGTAGAAAATCAGGCCAGCGATTCGTGGTATCGCCAGCCGAAGCGTCCAGTTGGGTCACGGGCGTGGGAACTCCCCCGTTCGCCGAAACCCGAAACAGAGGGCCGCCAATCGTAGGCGCAAACACGATTACGCCCTGGGCATTCCAAGTGCCGCCCCGGCCCACCGGCGCGTCACAGATCACCTGCGCCGACCCGCCAGCAGCGGGTACCTTCTTCAGTTTCCCGTCGGCAAAAAAACCAACCCACTGGCCGTCTGGGGACCAGAAGGGGAGAGCACCGTTTTCGGTACCACTCAGTTCCTGTGCTGAGAGAGAATTCAGGGGGCGCATCCAAAGTCCGCTCTTGCCCTCAACCGATTGGGCTGAAAACACTAGGTGCGTGCCATCTGGAGAGAACGCATAGCCCGAGGCGGCGACGCCAGCCGCGAACGATGTGTTTTCCGGAGGCAGGATACTGGAGCGCACCGAAGGCGCCTCGCTCACCGGATGGTGGAAGTAGGCAAAGCCGAAAACCAGAGCCGCAACTGCAAACACGAGCGCAGCTGCCGCCAGGGCCCGCTCACGGTTCTTCCGCCTTGCTGCCACCGGCGCCGGAACTCCGCTCTGCGATCCTCCTTCCGCAATCCACTTCAACTGCAGCTTCACATCGTGCACCGTCTGGAAGCGCTCGTCGGGATCCTTGGCCAGACAGGTTTTCACCACGCGGTCCAGCGCCGGTGGCGACATTGGCCGTATCGCGCTGATCGGCGCCGGATCTCGCTCCAGCACCGCCGCAATCACACTCGCCGTCGTCTTTCCTTCGAACGCCCGTTTCCCCGTCGCCATTTCGTACAGCACCGCGCCCAGCGCAAAAATGTCCGATCGCGCGTCCGCTTCCTTCCCTTCGACTTGTTCCGGAGACATGTACTGAAACGTGCCCACGATTGTGCCCCGCGCGGTCAGCGGATTCTGTGAGGCTCGTGCGCCCTCGCCCGCTCCACTCCCCCAGGCTCCGTCCAAGGTTGCGGTCAATCCCGACGACGGCGGCGGGCCCGTTACCGCCTTCGCCAGACCGAAGTCCATAAGTTTCGCCGCCGTTTTGGTCAGCATGACGTTGCCCGGCTTCAGGTCGCGGTGGATGACTCCTGTCTTGTGCGCCTTCTCCAGTCCTTCGCAAATTTCTACTCCGTATTTCGACACCAGCTCCGGAGGCATGGCACCCTTCGCCAGCCGATCCGCCAGCGTCTCGCCCTCCAGAAACTCCATGACCAGAAAATCGGTTCCGTCCTGGTGGCCTATGTCATACAGCGTGCAGATGTTGGGATGATTCAGCGACGAGATGGCACGGGCCTCGCGCTCGAAACGCTGCTTTGCTTCCGGATTGGAAGACAGATGCGCCGGCAAAATCTTGATCGCAACCGCGCGGTCGAGGCGCGTGTCGCGCGCGCGATACACCTCGCCCATGCCGCCCGCGCCCAGCGGCGATTGAATTTCGTAAGGCCCTAGTTTGGTCCCAGACGTAAGCCCCATCGGTGCGGGTCATTATATGCCATAGCCACCGCGGGCAGCCGATCCCGCGATGTGGAGGTAGTGTCTGAAATCCGTGTTGCCAATTTTAAGCGCCGTCTTGCTGCGCTTCCTGACCGACGGATTCCACTCCCGGCCACATTTGGCCAGACTTTTTCATCTGTTTCAGGTCCGCGACGATTTCACGCAAGCGCTTAGCCCTTCTTCTAGCAAACTCTAGTTTGGATTCAGCCTCAGAGATTGCCCGATCCCATGCAACCTCATTTCTGTGTAACCTGGTACGATTTCTCTTGACATTAGTTACACGCATTCGGTATAACCTCCTATATGGAAGATAGCTTCAAGGCCGCTCTGCATCAGGCCCAAGGTGAGTTGGAGACGCTGGAACAGCGCAGAAGCGTGCTTCTCCGCTTGATTCAGAATTTGAAAGAGTTGTCTGAGGATGAAGCTTACGAACTGACGCCCCCGCCTGGTTACGTACCTCAAGGACTGACGGAGGAGATACGAACGATCTTGAGTATCACAACGGTTCATCTCACGCCCATGGAAATTAGGGATTCGCTGATCACGCGCGGTTTTAAGGCATCCTCGCCCAAGAATCTCTTGATCAACGTCCACACTGTTATTAGTCGGTTGCACGATGCCAGAGAATTGAGTGTTGCCCAGAAGGACGGCAAGCCTGCCTATAAGAGAAGCGAGCAAATAACTGCCCTCGCACAGCTTGCAAATATTGATCCTAATCTGCTGCCTGAGGAAGTCCGTGCGATTGTCAAGCCGCCGCTCACTCCGGGTGAAGCGAAGCGACGGATGGAGTCCTTGCGGCCTAAGAAATGACTTTGGCGTTAAATACGAAAGCCCCGCGTAAACGGGGCTTTCAGAAAGGATGGAAACAGCATGATCCGAATCAAGATCACATTCGCTGCCGGTCAAACCGTAGAGATCACGGTCCAGCCACCACCCTAGAACGTAGCTAACATTCAGCGCCCCGCTTCCTGCGCAAACAGGTTGCGGGGCTAATCCAGACGCGGACGAAGCCCGCATCCGAACCTCAATCAGATTTAAGGGCTTTTTCCGCCAGAAGTCAAGCGGAGAAAAGCCATGACGTGCAAAAGATGCCAGCACCAAACCTGCAAGCGATTCGGTTACTTCGGTAAGCGCCGCATTCAACGCTGGCGCTGCCAATCCTGCAAAGCTACATTCTGCGAGCCTCACAGCAAGGTCGGAAACCACTACATCGCGCCTGAGAAGGCCGCGCAGATTCTTTCCATGATGCTCGAAGGAATGTCCATTCGTGCAATCGCCCGACTGACGGACATAGACAAGAACACAATTCTTTCCCTGCTCGAAACAGCGGGCGAAAGGTGCGCTAAGCTGTGGGACACCTACATTCGCGGCATCCACACTCGGCTCGTCCAGGCTGACGAAATCTGGACGTATGTAGGCTGCCATCAAAAGAGACTGCCCCAAGATGCTCCGGCAGAGTGGGGCGATCAATACACATGGTTTGCGCTCGACAGCGAAACCAAGATGGTTCTCTCGTACCACGTTGGCCGCCGTGACCGTGACAGCGCACACAGCTTCATCCGTGATCTGAGTCAGCGAGTGGAAGGACGATTTCAGCTTACGACAGACGCGCTGCGCTGGTACTCGCCCGCCGTGGATGAATACCTTGGAGCGCAGTGCGATTACGCCATGCTGATTAAACTTTTCGGTTCCCGCGATATTACTGGACCCGACTGGTACGGCACGACTAGTCAGGTGATTGGGACGGTCCCAAAAGTCATGAATGGCAGACCCGATCCGCGTTACATCTCGACTTCGCACATCGAGAGAGCCAACTTGAGCTTGCGCGTACATCTCAAGCGGTTTTGCCGTTTGACGAACGCTCACAGTCGAAAATTGGAGAATCTGAAACATGCCGTAACGCTTTTTATGTGCTGGTACAATTTCTGCCGCGTCCATTCCAGCCTCAGAGTTACGCCCGCTATGGAAGCGGATCTGGCCGATCACGTTTGGTCGATTGGTGAGTTGCTGGCGGCAAGCTAGAATTGCCGCCATCGGGGTAAACCCATGAACGATCCTGTAATTCTTGTTGATTTTGTCCGGTGTCAATGCGGCCACCATATTCCCATCCAGCGAACCAAACATGCTCCAGAAGAAGCCAGTCTACGATGGTCAGAAACGGATATAGGTGAGTCATTTTTTGCTGCATGTACCGTATGTAAGCGCGTTTCGAGATTTCGGCCTGCGGAGTTTCGTGCCATAGGTAGCCAAGAGGGAGTGGCCCCTGATATCCCCGATGCTCCCATTCGCGTATTTCGAGTACCCATCGAATGCGATGAATTAGACTGCCGATCTCAGGCAGTAGTACTCGTAGCTTTGAGCGCCACCACCACCCGCGCAGAACTCGAAGAGGAGAAAAACTCTTGGCGCTGGAAGCATGGGGAATTGGTCTGTGAGGCTGGCCATCCTCAGCCTTACCCCCGCTGGCACTAGATTTCCCAGAAACCTGAGTGAAAGTAGCTTGACGCGCCATGCGCACACCTGTAATGTTGGAATTGCAGGCGTTGCGCTCTCCACGCGCACAACAAGATTCGAGTTGTGGAAGGCCCGGACGGGAATCCGGGCTTTTCTATTTGTGATTAAATCACACTCTGTCAAGGTGGCCCTACAATGAAACACTCTCGCGCAGGATTGATAGTGCTCACGGCGATCCTCGGCTGTGCTGCCTATTACCGCTCTTGGTGGCTTGTGATGACCGCTTTCTTTGTTTTCGTTGTGGAATATATGGCTCAGGAGTTCTCTGACATTCAGCGACGGTTCAATCGGGTGGAAGACAAGTTGGACGCGCTTTCACGGCAACACTGATTTCACCCAGCACCCGATGTGGACGAGCGGCCAAACTGCGGACCGCTGCCCGCTCCCCGATTGCTGGCCACCATCCCGCATTGCAAATCACACGCCGAGACGCCAGAATCAAATAAATGCGATCGCTTTACCAGTGTGATCTGGCGTATGTGCACGCCACAGCATTTGAATCGCTTGCCCGGGGCGCGGCAGGCGAGATTGTGCGGCGCCTGCAAGGTTCCAGCGCACCAGTCCGAAGAGTACTGGACGTGGGCTGCGGCGCCGGACCCTTGACGAAAGCGCTCGTCGCCGCCGGGTTTGACGTAACTGCTATAGACACTTCTGCCGACCTGCTGGAACTTGCGCGCGCCCATGTTCCCACGGCGCACTTCGTTCATGCCTCCGTCTACGACGTCTCTATCCGCGGCTTTGACGCGGTTGTTGCTCTGGGTGAACCGCTGGCTTATCACCCCGAGGGCGCCGATGCCGATCAACTCGTCAGCCGCTTCTTTCAACGCGTCGCCGAAGCCCTGCCGCCGGGAGGCATGCTCATCTTCGATGTGATTGGACTGGGAGAGCCGCCTCTGTCCAGCCGGACCTGGAGGTCAGGGGAAGACTGGGCCGTGCTCGTCGAGACCACAGAGAACCAGACTGAGCGAAGCCTGGTGAGGAATATAGAAACCTTCCGCCGCGTCGGCGAAGGTTACCGGCGCAGCCGTGAGGTCCACAGAGTGCGGCTTTTCGACATCCGGTCGCTATGCCATCAGCTTGCTTCTTGCGGGTTTGCGGTCGAGACGGCGCAGGCGTATGGCGCTCAGCAACTTCCGCCTCGCCGTCACGCCTTCTTTGCCACGCGGCAGGCCGCCGGAGGAGGCTCCGCATCACCGTGCTAACCGGGAAAGTCCCGGTCCTTGCCGCTACCACACTCCCGGCAGCAGGCGGAAGCGGGTATGCGCACAGTATTCCGCATAGCCCGGCAAATCGCGGCGGAGAACTTTTTCCTCACACAGCAGCCGCAACGCCAGCACCGGAATGATCAACCCAAACAATGGCAAGGTAATGTACGATCCCAGCGCCAGCGGCGTCGCCAGCACCATCAGAACAATTCCGGAATACATGGGATGCCGCACGGCGGCGTAGGGACCGGCCGAGATGACCTTCTGTCCTGCCTCGACCTCAATCGTGCGCGCCGCGAAGCTGTTCACCTTCATCACCCAGATGATCAGGCTCATGGCGGCCAGAATTGCCGCCTGGCCCACCACCATCACCCAGAGTGGCACCGTCCCCAGCCGCGCCCGGGTCCAGCCCAGGCGGAAGTCCAGGCTGGCCAGTCCGATCGCTGAAAAAATGATCAGGCTGGCCAATACCTTGAAGAGCGTCTGCCTGGGGTCTTTTTCCTTCATCCGCATCCGGCGTTCCAGCAGTTGGGGATCGTGCTTGACCGCATAGAGAGCGAACCAGAAAGGAGGTCCCCACGCGAAGGCCAGAAAGCACCATCCCTGCCAGAAGCGCAGCGAACCTGCGAGCGCAAACAGAATGGGGGCGATCACGAGCACTCCAACCCCGAAGCGCCGGATCACTTGCCCTCTGAGCGTCACGATGCGCGCCCTCTGACCCTCTTTTATCACCGTTATTCCACAGGCCGCTGTGACATCCATCACTGACTTCCTTCTGCCCGCGAGACTAGTCTGTGACGTTTCCCGGCATTTCCCTCCGAGCGGACGTCACACCCTAGAGGTCTCCCTATGCACGGGAGCACTTGTTCGTGGCTGCTCGCCTTGTCGTTCGTGATTCTGCCCTCTGGAATTCTGCCAGCCCAGTCGGATCAGGGTAGTCGCATTTCTGATCTCGTTCCTGATTCCGCGTTCGCCCCACAGCACGTGGTTCAGTTTCCCCGCGCAGGGCCAATCCATCCGTGGCCGATCTCTCCGTGGCCACACGGGCCGGCGGCGGCTCCCGGCACGTTCGATCTGCCTTGGCTGGCGCGTTCCGCAGGGATGATTTTCTCCGCCACGGTCACCGGCATCGCGCGCCGTCCCGCAACCAGCGGGCAGGCCTTCGAAACCGTCGCCATCACGTTTCGCGTGGAGAACTCCATCCGTGGAGCCACGCCCGGCGAGGATTTGACCGTCATGCAATGGATGGGTCTGTGGTCGAGCGGACAGCGCTATCGCATCGGCGAGCGAGCCCTTCTTTTTCTTTATCCGCCGAGCAAGCTTGGGCTGACCAGTTGCGTCGGTGGACCGCTGGGCCGCTTCGCCGTCGATCCTCGAGGCCGCGTCTTGCTCTCCGCGCAACAGCTTTCCGCTTTCCGGCAAGATTCCGTCGTGGGCGGGAAGTCGCGGGTCAGTTTCCGCGACTTCGCCCTGGCGGTTCGGCAGACGGGCAAGCCGTTGAAAACAATGTAGTTATAGGGAATGTGACGGACTGTGCGGGAGTTGAGGGGAAAGGGTTTACCGCGAATCAACAACCTGTCCGTTATACTCCGTGGGATGGGTGTGGGATATGTCTACTGAATTGATGGGGATTATTAACTGAAAGGAGCAAGTATGGAGCCGCACGAAATTGAAGAACTGCGGAAGGACTTACATGTGATCGAAACGCACTGCAACAATGCGAAGGAAGATTTGGGAAAGTTGCAAATGAAATTGTTGGAAATCAGAGCGTACCTAAACATGATGGAGAAGAAATCGAAGTGAGCCGGGGCACCGGGCCTTGGAGTTTGGATTCCGCTGGCCCGGTGGTATCCACGGCAGGCAGTAAGACCCCCATTGGTTGCCGTGCCCGCAGGTTTCCCTGCACTCAAGGGCTGGTGTTGAGGGGAATCAAACCACCAAGCTAACAATTCCTCAAATTGATTTGACCCTGCCAAGTCTTAAGGCAAAATTCAATGTTGTGTTCCTTGGAACCACAATACTGACAATATCGCTTTGCAAGATTGTCCTGCCCTTCCCAAGTCTTAGAACAGAACTCAATATTGTGTTCGTGACTTCCGCAGTAGGCGCACCACTTTTTCATACGGCACCACACGCGGGTGAGGCGCCGGAATTATCGCGGACAAACTTTGTCAAGGCACTGAGCGAAGTGTTTTGTTGCTCTAATTTTTTCAAGAGCGACATCTGCAGTTCAATCATCGTTGCCATTTGGCCGATGAGCTTTTCTAGTTTCTCGTTTGATTCAAACATTGACGCCCTCCACAACAATCTTGATGGGGTTTTCTTCGGGCATGACGCAGATGACGCTGCACCCATTGCAGGTTGCGAGTTGTTTTTCGAGTTCCCGCAGCTTGATGGAATCCCCATCAAGGTATGTGGCCGGAACAGTCAATTCCGCGCTGAAGCTCTCGCCCGGACATTGCAACGATGGGCAGCCGGTGTGAATGTTAATCCTGATTTTTCTCATGTTGTTTCACTCCAATTTTTCAGATTCTTTGCCGCTTCTTGCGGTGACCTGCCAAACACGAAATTCTTGTGGCCACAGAAGCGGGCCTTGTAATGTGACCCGGCTCTTTGAATTTGCACCTTCTTACCGCGCGTGATGAACGGCTCGATACTGCTAAAAAATCGCCGGTTATGATCCATAATTGCCATGCGTTCTATTGACATATGATGACTCCAAAAATTAGCGATGGGGCCAGGCCGGAAGGAGGTGGTCCAACCCCATCGCGATTGCCGAGAATGTTGCTCGGCGCATCGTCATCTTAATCAAGGTGGCGCGACGATAGCCCCGTGACTGATTTCCTCGCCAGAGGTTAGTCACCAGCCTGCCGGATAAGGAAATTGCCCGCGTTAATTTCGCGTCCGGCCCGCCATGAAGAAAGCGTCGGAGATTACTCTCTCGACGACACGGGCAAACTCAAAATATGCCGGTCTTTCGGGGTCTCCGCAGGAAACCGGCAATCCACGTCAATGCGGCTGATAAGGCCCGCCCCTATCCAACCGTGACTGTCAGCACGGTTGGAATCTCGTTTTATTTTTCCGACAGTGGCTGCAAGCCGGTGAAACCCAACCGGCCGCTGGTGGCACCCCCATCGGTTGCTTCACGAACTTTTGCCGTGGCCGCGCTAATTCGCATTTCCCGTTCTCGCAATTCGCGGAGACGCGGACGCAAGCGGTCACGTTCTTTCGAGCTTGTCACGGCACTCCCGGCTTGCCTGATTTTTCGTTGCTTCTCGACTTTGGCTTCCGCCAGATTCCATTCCGCCCGCTCAAGGTTCTTGGCGAGTGCCTGCTTTTCAGCCGGACCTAAGTACGGAGTTGACTGAAGTTCGCGGAGTTCCGCGATTTCCTTTTCTATGCCGCGCACGATTTCATTTTGTGCGCGTTCGGTGGCATCGGAATTTTGTCGCGCCTGTTCTTCCGTCCAAGAATTTCCTACCGTGCGCTCAAGAGTTGCCAGTTCATCGCGCCAACCGGCTTCAGGGCCGCGTTTCTTGCGGTTGGCTTCATTTACGCGGGCGACATCGGCAAGAACTTTCTTCTGTGCCTTCCCCCCATCAAGAGTGATGACTGCCGGGTCGGTGGTTTGCCCAATGAGATTCGCAAAATTGTGGGAATCTTCTTTGGATGGTTGCGATTTTGACCCGGAGACTCCGGGCCGCGACGGTGTTTCGCTGGTGGTGCCTAAGTTTCGTGCTCCCATAAAATTCTCCTACGGTGAAACGATTTTGTTACTGGAAACATTTCCTAGCCGCCAGGTTCCACTGACGTTTCAGGCACTTTTCTTTTTTTAAAAGTTGGCCTGAAATTCAAAGCTAGCCTTGCCTTGCCAAGCCTCGCCACGCCGAGCCGAGCCTCGCCGAGCCGAGCCTCGCCACGCCAAGCCGAGCCGAGCCACGCCCTGTTAAAACTTTTTGAAAATCCTGATGGGGGTTGGTTAGACCCCCATCAGGTTCCCCTGCCGCAGCAACCCCGGCAAGAGTTGCTGGAGGAAACTTGTTTAATCGAGTGCAGCGCACTTGGCCGATGCTTTGGTCGCAGCATCTATGGCGTCCGCTGCCCGGTTGTGTGCTCGGCTTGCAGTGATGTGCGAATCTTTTTCATCGCCACTTACTAACTTGTCGGCCTTCAGATCGTGCTCCCGCGCTTTGGCTCGGTGCTGGTCGCTAGACCAACCGGGGTCAAAAGCTTCGTTGATGTTTTCGAGAGCCTTCGTTTTGATGGCCTTCGATTCGTCTATCAGTTTCGGATCAACTTCTGTGATTTCCATGTGAATCTCCTTTTCTTGGTCGCTCTACAAAAAATCTTCGCCGTCCCACTCATCTTCTTTTTGTTGCCTATCTCGCAGGTAACCCTGCACAAAAAGCATGTAGGTCGGCAAATTCTTTTCCGTCAGAGGCAAGCCGATTTCCTGCCGAATATCATCAAGCAGCAACTCCAAAGCGGCATTGTTTTTCTCTTCCGCTTCCCTGCGCCGCTTGCGCCAAATAGCCGCTTGCCGTTGCATCTCGCGGAATGTCTCGCGGGTTCGTTGAATGCTTTTCTGAACGAAGTTCATAGTCCCTTCTTAGAAATCGAGATGTCCAAATTCGTCCTGCCACATGACTTCTCCCATCACATCGTTGTACTCGGCCAACTGCTCCTGATGGGGGTTGGGATGTTGCAGGGCATATTGCTCCATCATGTGAGGCTCAAAATCCACGGCCTTCCGCAACTCCCAAGACAACCCATGCACAAACGCATCAACCTGATCTTTGTAGGTGGTCAATGGGAAGTTTGATAACTCATCCTCAAATTCCTTTAACCAAGGAGCCTCAACCGGCAGTTGCACCAATCCGCGATTGACCAACCAGCAAGTCGCGCCCGCTCTTTCTTCTTTACTGCCTTTCGGAATCATCGGCACAATCGGCATCGGCAGGTTGAGCAAGCCAAAGCCTGCGGCTGCACGTTCCACGCAAACCGCTTCGGGATAGACACCGTACCGCCGTTGCATGGCGGTGTAGTAATCAATCAGGTTTGCCGAGATAATGTCGGGACGCCAGCGCCCGCGTTTCACGTTGAGCACCTTGAGATGGTTCCCCCCATCGGGGCATTGCGCGAGAGTCACAAACGCGGTATAGGCTCCGTGCTCAGTCTCACCTTGCGCGGCATCCACCGCAATCCACAGTCGCTCAATGGTGCCAAGCATCGAATAACGCGGCATCACCGACACATCGAAGTAACTTAAATCTCCAAGTGATGGGACTTGCTGGAATTGGGCCATCCAGTAATAGCTGGTGATGCGGTCATAGATCGCCTTGAGTTGCTTTGGGCCATAGCGGGACGGCCAGAGCGCATCGTATGCGTCAAAGACAATCTTTTCGCCCGAATACTGATCTTCAAACCAAGCATCCCGACCGCTCTCATTCACGGCGGGTAAGTGGAGCCGCAGGAATTGCCGTTCTTCGCTTGATAGCAGCCATCCAATTGTGTCCGATGGGTGGAGTCTTGCCTGAGTTGCGAGAACAATTCCGTCCGGGGTCAGCCTGTTCATGGCCGCGCTAACCACTCCATCAATGATGGAATTCCGCTTGACTTCGGACTTCGCCTCAAGTCCGCTCTTAAATAGATCGTCAAACGACATTTCCGAATAGCCGAAACCCGCCAGACTCCCATTGATGCCCGTTCCGCGATACGTCCAATCGAGAGATTTATCCGAAGTCAGCTTCCATTCGGAAGTGTGATCCGGGCTTACCGGCAGTTTGCAAAGATTGCGCGATGCGCGGCAAAACTTGTTGGCCAGGTCTTGGCCGTTGCACACAAGACCGAAGTGCGAGTCATGGTGACCTTCCTGCAACCACCAAGCTGGCGCGTAAACATTGATGATTTCCGATTTGCCATGCCGGGGCGGGACTTCCACGATGCCGTGCTTGCGCTCCCGATAGCAGCGCTCCACCACATGACAAATTTGGTGATGATGGAAACTCGTTTCATAGGTGCGCGGCCTATGCTTTTCGTAAAATTGCAGTAACGTCATTCTGATAACCTCTTCTGCGGTCCCCCGCCTTCAATGACCACGCGGCAGGTTCTTTTGCGGGCCTTCACCCGGTCCAACTCTTCATAGCGTTCATCGGGATACAACCCGGCAAAGGCGTTAGCGTACTCAATCTGCTCTTCGATGGGGATGACCTGCACATCGGCATTGACGTTGAGATTTTCGGAGCGAGTAGGCGCGGCAGTGCCTTTGACTTTGACATCTTCCCTGATGATCGCCAAAGCCAACTCAATTCGCCGTTCGGGCGGGATGAGAAAATCTTCCAGTGATTCGCGCAGCTTGTTCAGTTCCGCGATATGCTCATCGCGCCAGATTTCAAACTGGCTTACCGCGTTTTGGTTTGCTTGTTGCATAAGATACTTCCTGTCCCGATGAATGGTGTCCCGGTTCACCTCGAAAACTTTAGCCAGTTCAAGGTCCGTCGCACTTGGAGTCTCCCGCAGAATCTTTGCGACACCCTCTCTGCGGGATGTTTGTTTCTCCAGCCGTTCGCGCATCGGCCCGCGCAGGTTGCGAAGATGATCTTTCATGCCGCTTTTTCCAGTTTCTGCAACCATTCGGTCACTGCTTGTCGTGAAAAACGCAAATTTCCATTGATCCTGAGCACGGGCAACGGGTGATCGCGCATGTTCCCATTGCGTGTGCGTTGCTCCGTCATCGAATAGATTTGTCGCCGTGTCATCTTCAGTAACGCGGCCAACTCATCAACCGTCAAGATTTCACACATGGCCCGTTACTCCGTGGAAAAAGGTTTGCCTGTCACTTCCAGATGTGCACGTTCAAAAGCCGCACCCGGCTTTTCCGCATCCGGCACAGGCTGTGGTGGTTTCGGGTCAAGCCGGTCGTGCAGGAATTGCTCACCTTTTTCTTCAAGATGAATGACCCTGCTTAGACCCTTTTTTGCTGGCTCGGTGCGGACGTAACCAAGCTCAACAAGCTTTGCGATCATCGGTGCCCAATCGGGCAGAAAAACTCTACTTCCCACCCAACAGGCAAGAGCACCTTCGGTCAATGGCTCTTTTCGCAATACCCGCATAACTCGCATCATGCGGGCATCAGTTGTTAGGTCGCCTGTGATCGCCGCAAATTGGTCGTACACCGGAGAGGCAAATTTCTGCTCCACCAGTTCCGGTGATTTTGTATCTTCGGTGTTATTCATGTTCAGTTCTCCTCTGGCATAGTGCCGGTGAAAATTTCTTCTTGATCTTCGTTCAGTTGCTCCTCTAGCTCTTCCTCTTCTTGCTTCCACGCCGTCAATGTTTTTGGCGCGATCTTCAGAGTCTTACAAATCTCACGGCGTCCCTTGCCTTCCGCTATCATTGCCAAGGCTTGATCTTTCTTACTGCCACTCTTGAGCAGTTCCGAAAGATAAGGACTCTCACCGAGATATTCCATCGGGAAGCCGCGAATCTGAAACGGCTTACCAAGGCCCGGATTCTTCAGGCCCTGCACATAGCACCACAAGCCTTCATTGGAATCTTGGTTCAAGTTTCGCAGTGCAATACATGACCGCAACAATCCGCCAAAGCCCGCCGAACCTAAAATCTGATTCTCTAGTGTCAGGATGTTCCCTGTTTCTTTCCTGTTCTTGGAATACTTCGGCGGGTGATAAAGGCCGCACACTCCCAAGCATCCCTCTTTGATGAGGTGGTTGATCCTCTTGGCAAACTTGATTGCTTCAGCATAGGAGCTGGTGTCATCTGATCCCATAAAGTAGCCGAGAGTATCTAGGAACACATAGAAGCCCCGGCACTTCTCGATCATCTCTTCACTATCGAGAAGCAGCAGGTCACAATCCAAAGGCCGCACGATAAAGCTATCTTCATGTGACTTCCACGTTTCCGGTGTAGCTATGCGGAGCATGAACTTCTTGAACCGACCCGCGCTGAGTTCAGGCACGAAATAACGGACCTTCACCGGCTCCGGGACTTTGAACTTGCCAAGCCAATCTTTCCCCGTGACCAACGACAACCCCATCGAAATCGCAGTATGGGTTTTGCCGGTGTACGATGGGGCGGGCATCATGGTTAAGGCATACTTCGCCAGCAGATGCTCCAGCACGTCTTCGTCTTCATCTTCCGGCAGTGTCGAAAAGGTGTAATCTTCCTTGCGCCCGCCTTCCCGCACAACTCCGTACCTATCCACGTAATAGTCATGGAAAATGTAGATTGGCAGTTCAGGACATTGCTTCACCACCATCGGAAGGTGCTTGAGATAGTCGCCACTACTACTGGCCTTCCCGATTTCCGGTTGCCACAGGGCCAAAGCTGTAATGGGGGTGTCAGTCTTGTTGTTGTAAGAATCAATGATCCATCTGGCACAAACCTTCACACCGAGATTGAAGGGAAACTCTTTTTCGATACGGCGAGACTTACCGTCTTTCGTGACTACATGCGGAATACTCATGTTAGGAGCAAACTG
Organism: Candidatus Sulfotelmatobacter kueseliae; assembly: GCA_900290255.1. Classification (GTDB taxonomy): domain Bacteria; phylum Acidobacteriota; class Terriglobia; order Terriglobales; family Acidobacteriaceae; genus Sulfotelmatobacter; species Sulfotelmatobacter kueseliae. Next base: position 55,969 of record OMOD01000002.1, on the reverse strand, counting down.
CACCCGGCTCATCTGCACATCATCTTTTTGTAGCTTCGTGCGAAACCCATCAATGGTGTCTTGCCACCCATCATGCGTCACCACATAGAGAAATCCCGGTTCGTCGCTGAAGGTAGACTCGCGCAACTCATCCCACACTTCCCACAAAGGCACCTCGGAGATTCGCTTTTGGGGCGGATCATCAGGGTCAATCCGGCAGGGCATCTTCGGATAAATATGTGTGACGTTGCTCATGCCGCACACTCCGCGATACAAACGTGGTGCTGCGTGACGTACAGGCCCTTGATTCCAAACTCATCAACGCAGTTCGGACAATAGTTCGTGAGCACCCGGCAAGGGGGTTGCGAGTGATCTAAAATCGGAATCACCGTGAAGGATGGTGCGACCCAATCCGGTTTACTCGGCTTACGTTTCCACGGTCCACATTGCCATGACTCGCGCCACCACGACTCGCGCCACTCCGCTGGAACTTCATCCGTTGTGGGCCGCCCCCATCGCGTTTCCTTCGCAACCACAGGAGTGCAATCTGTCTCGATATCCTCTAGTGATCTAAGCACCTTGGTTCCGAGAATTGCTAAGTGCTCTGGCGGTGCCTTGCGATCTTTCAGGTCTCTTACATCCTCATCAAGGAAACTGAGTACCGGCCAGACATCAGGGCGGAAATCTCTTTGGGAGATGAACCGCTCCACTCCAAACGGAGCGGTCAGTGACTTCACACCTTGCGGATTGTGTTCAGTGATCCCCGTGCGCCGTTCGAGAATCGGCCACTCCCGATACATCAAGCTGTCGGTGCGCCGTCGTTCGTGGTGATCCCAATGGCAGACGATGCAATACTCACGGCCATTCAGATCGTGAGCACCAAGAGGTAGACCGTGAGCACACTTCAGGATTGATGGGGGTTCGCCTACGGTGCGGAAGCAGAGTTCAAGCCCGGTGACCCGGCAATTGTGTTTGAGTGGTGAAGCGGACACGTAGCTCACCCTTGGGTGGAGTGAGCTTGTTAAGCCCCTGTTGACGGTCCGCGCTTTCGGTTGGCCCTAGTGTTCCGCGATGGATGCGGAAGGTAGCCTTCGTGCCCTTTTGCGGGGGATGGTCTTACGCCCGTTGGGTGCCATCCCGTGCGAGTCCGGCTCATTGAGTCCGGTCGCCACGTCACTTTGATTAGATGCAAGTGGATTACCATATGGTTATAAACAACTTAAAGCCGGATGGACTAGGAAAGACAGCAAGATTTTGCACATCTGTGGAAGAGTGCCGGAGTGGTTCCCGTGGTTCCCATGAAAACCACTTGGGAACCAGTTGGCCTCAGACCGATGGGGGGTGAGTTCGCCGTCCAGGGCGACTCACCCATCGGAGAGGTGGTTCCCGGTTCCCTACTTAGGGGTGGGAACCGGAACCGGCCCTGCACTTGGGTATACGAATCGTCAGGTCCCTTCGCCCCTTTCGCCCCTAACTTCAGGATAGTCTTCGGCGGTTTATGTAACCGTATCAGGATTGAAGCTCACGTTGATTGAATGACTTGCAGGCACTATCCCACGGCTATCCCACACTGAAGCACGGTGCCACAAATAAGAATCCCCATCGTCAGGCGGCCCGTTGCCTAGCGATGGGGTGACCGGCCAAGATCGCCTCAGCCCGGTCAAGGAAAGTGGGTAGGCGGGCCGGTCTACGTCCACTCCGGGGTGACATCTATGGACAAGCCTTCCGGCCTTAGATCGCAAGTTTCAGGTTTTCGCATGTTGTCGGGAAACAACTCTACTGTGCGGCCAAGCTTTGCAAGCCCGGTCTTTCTGACATCTTCATCAATGGGGTGACCTTTGCTAAGTTGAGCGCAGTACGCAAGTCGCGGCAACCTTTGTCATAGCTCAGGATCACTCGTAATGCGTTGCGTTGATTTCCGTCCAAGCTTTCCACGAACGATGTAGCATGTTTGTCAGCCATTGTTGAGCATCCTTGGTGCTCGACTTTCGGTTAGGGCTTGCAACGTGATTGCGTCACGTTGCAGGCTCGTTTATTGCTTGAGGGAACTATCCAAAAGCTTCAATGCGGCAATCCGTGATCGTTGCTTATCTTCGTAATGATCCCGCGTGACATCTGATGTTGAGTGCCCAAGCACATCGCGTCCGGCATCAGATGAGCCTGTGAGTTGCTTGAGCGCATCGCCAAGGCCACGCCGTCCGGCATGATAACCGCGCCAAGCAAGACCGGCTTTCTTCAGGCATGGAACGATGACATCCCGCGCCAGTTGTTCCATGTCACGAACGTTGCCTTCGGAGTTGATGAACATCCAAACCCCATCGTGAGGCACCAACCCCAACAGTAGTTTTACCGGCCCGATGATGGGAACACTTCTAATCGAGTCCAATGATTTTGGAGTGCTCACCACTCCGCGACTGAAGGCGCGGCGAACGTGGATAAAGCCCGCGTCAACGTCACCCCATTGCAAGCCTTGAATCTCACCTTTCCGCAGGCCCGCAAAGAACGATAGAGCCATGACCAACTGCGCGTCAGGATGGTCTACAAGAGCGGAGATGATGTTCTCGATTTCCTCAAGCGAATAGAAGCCGGTGACGCCATTGGGCAGAGTCTTGCCAAGCACCTTGGCATCGCGGATAGGATTCGATTCACAGTGGCCGGTTGCAACCGCGTGAGCGAAGATCGCAGATGCAAGCCATTTGATGCGGTCAAGTGTGCGCGGCCTGAGCGTCTTTGCCAGCCCGGTGAGGAAATTGGTCATCGTGGCCGTCTTGTAATCCGACAGCATGGTGCTGCCGAAATGAGGGGCTAGATGTTGATTCCAGATCTGCCGGTAGCCGTGAATCGTGCTCGGCTTCAGGTTGCCGTCTTGGATGAAGTCCCAATAGATTTCCCAAAACTCCACCACCCCCATTGGGCCTTCGTTCGACACGCCAATGTTGACCTGCTCTCGCATGAAATCGTCGCGGAGTTTCTTGGCTTGAGATGCGGTTTCCGAGTCCGCGCACAAGCGATGCGACTTCAGCTTGCGCTGGCCATCGGCGGTGACGTAGTACGAGACGTGCCATGCGCCGAACCGCTTGCGAAGGTAGCCTTGCTGGTAGCGCCCCATTGACCGCTCCTTTCTCAGTACAAAGTCAGTATGCCATAAATGGGATGTTGTTGGATAGATAACGATTGTAACTGGTTTGTTTTCAATGTGAAGCGATTTTGGCTGGCGGTTCGGCAGGCCGCCGGAGAGGAATGGACGAGCACCATAAGGAGGTGACCATGACCAGCATGGCATTTACCGCTCGCGCATTCCTCTTCCGGCTGGCCGTAGCCGTGGCCGTTGTTTTCCTCTTTGCCATGCTTTCCCGCGCCGGCGGTCCCGAATCCATCGCGGGCACCAGCTACTTCGATGCCTCAGCCACCGGCCAGCCGCTCGTCTGGCCTCAGGGACAGATCACCTATTACACCGATCAGGGCGATCTCAGCCCCGTCCTGCCTAACGCGTCGGCCAACTCTTTCGTTGCCGGCGCCTTCAGTCAGTGGACCGCTGTCCCGACCGCGGCCCTCGCCGCGACCAGCGGTGGCCAGCTCGCCGAGGACGTAACCGGCTCGAATATCACGGTTTCCAACGGCGTCATCACCGGACCGGCCGACATCACGCCTTCGGCTACCGGCACTCCAATCGGCGTCGTTTACGACTACGACGGCTCAGTCACCGACGCCTTGCTCGGCAGCGGCGCGGGCGACTCCAGCCAGTGCTTTTTCAATGCCGCTTACGGCGGCAACGACAATTTCGGATCAGCCGCCACTTACCAGCACGCCCTCATCGTGATTAACGGCCAGTGCGCCCTCGAATCTCCTCAACTCGTGGATGTCGAATACCGCCTGGTCCGCGTCATTGGCAATGTGCTGGGCCTGGGCTGGTCGCAGGTGAATCTCAACGTGATCACCGGCAACCCGCACCCCACAGCCGCCGATTATGCGGGATTTCCCGTGATGCACTACACCGACCCGGTGAGCTGCGTGCCCATCACAACCTGTTATCCCAATCCTTACCAGCTGGCGATGGATGACATCGCGGCCATCTCCCGCCTATATCCCGTAACCACGCAGAATCAGTCAAACTTCCCCGGCAAACAGGTTTTCTCTTCGGCCATGGCGCGCATCTATGGCTCGGTCTGGTTCACCGGTCCATCGGGAAACTCTACGCAGCCCATGCAGGGAGTGAACGTCGTCGCGCGCTGGATCGATCCCTCGACCGGCCTTCCCCCGCGCCAGTACGCGGCGTCTTCCGTCTCTGGGTTTCTGTTTACCGGCAACGCCGGTAATCCCATCACTGGCTTCGACGATGCTCTGGGAAATCCTTTCAGCCAATGGGGATCGGACAGCACGACGGTGGAAGGCTTCTTCGATCTTGCCGGACTCCAACTGCCCAAAGGGGGCAGCGGGCAATACCAGTTGGCCGTGGAAGCGCTCGACGGGACCTGGTCGGTCGGGGTGGGACCTTATGCTCCGTTGCTGGTTGCACCCTCCGGCTCTTCTGCGCCGATCACGGTGACGGTCACCGCCGGCCAGGAGGTTGAGCAGGACATTCTTATGGCGGGCAGCGCTCAGCCCGTGCCGTCGTGGGCTGCTTCGGAAACTTGGACCGCTCCCGCTCCGATTCCCTCCGCCGGCAATTGGAGGGGATCGCTCAGCGGCTATGGCGACGTGCCATACTTCCTGCTCCCGGCTCAAGCTAACCGTACGTTGTCCGTGGCCGTGACGGCGCTGGACCAGACCGGCCGGGCCAGCGAATCAAAGGCTCAGCCCGTAATCGGCATGTGGGCCGCTTCCGATCCGCAAGGCACGGCGCCTCCTGCCTTCACCTCATCTTCCTTCAACACGGTCACCTTTGGCATGACTCGCCTCGACGCGCAGGTGGCCACGTCGGGCAACTTCCTGATCGGCATTTCCGATCTGCGCGGCGACGGCCGGCCCGACTACCATTACCAGGCGCAGGTGCTCTATGCCGATTCGGTCTCTCCAGCACGCATCGGCGTGAGCGGCGGCCCAGTCACCGTGTCGGGCACAGGCCTCGCCCCGGGACAGACTGCGAGCGTCGGCACGAGCGCCGCGCCTGTCCTCGCGGTCAATGCCGGACAAATGATCCTCGACGCGCCTCCAAACTCCGGCGGCCCTGAGAGCATCACCATCACCGATCCCACCACCGGCGGCTCGACAACCATGACCAACGCACTGACTTACGGAGCCGCCGCCAGCGACAAGATCGTCCTTCTCAACGGACACAATCCGCCCACGCCGGTGGGCACCCAGGCGCCTTATGCCGTGATCGTCGAGGTGCTGGCTTCCGACGGCGTCACTCCGGTCGCGGGCGCCACCATCGGCTGGAGTGCCACCAACGGCGTGCAGCTTTCCGCTTGCAGCTCCAGTTCGTCCTGCACGGTGACGACCGATGCCGGCGGAGGCGCCACCACCTGGCTCACGCCCACGATGGTCGGCACGGCAACCATCACGGCGACGCTCGCCCCCGGTGTCTACAGCCCGGCCGAGTCGGTCAATGCCACGCTCAGTGCCACTGAGTCGTCCTCTGATATCGGGGTCTCGACCACCTACTTGTGGATCTCGCAAGGAGCTACGGTCAGCGCTCCGCTGACGGCGCGCGTTCTCTCGAACGGCGTGGCGCAGCCGAGCGTGACGGTGAACTTCAAGGTGGTGCAGGGAACGGGCACGCTGAGCGCGGCCAGCGCAACCACCAACTCCACCGGCTACGCTACGGTAACGCTCTCGGTCACCGGGATCGCCGCGCTGGTGCAGGTGAGCGCCTGCGTGGCTCCGGCCAATGCTCCCTGCCAGACCATCTACGCCAACCCCGTGCCCCTGTCGCAACAGCAGCTCGAGCCCGTCGCCGGAGCCGGGCAAGTCTCCACCGGGCAGGCGTTTCAGCCCGTGGTCGTGCGCGTGACCGATTCCTCTTCGCCGCCGAATCCCGTGCTCGCGGCGCCAGTCCTGTTCCAGACCACCGTCCTGCGGCCCGGAGGATCGCCTCCCGCCGGCGGCAACGGCGAAACCAATCCCATCAACCCCGCTATGCCGGTAATCCTGAGCGTGACGCAAACCAACGCCACAACCGACATCAACGGATTGGCCAGCGTCACCCCCTCCAGCGGCAGCTTCAGCCCGCCCCTGGAAGTGAACGTCGCCGTGACTGCGGGAACGACGGCGCAACTCGATGATTCGCTCGAAGTATTACCCGCTCCCGCCGACGGGAGGTTAGAGTAACGCTATTTCAGGCCGTGTCTCGGTCTCGCCAACGGCCGCCCCATGCCATGTGGGGACAGCCGCCCTCGGCTGTCCGGCGGAGCGAAGCTCCGCTATGGAAGAGGGCACCTTCTCAGAAGCCGGCAAGTTGCGTCGATTGCCAACGCGGCGCTGAGTGCCGCGTCGGGACGATCTCACGCTTCCCGTCTTTAGCCGCCGACGGCCGCGTCCCGCAGGGACGATCGAAAATAGCCCGGCGTTTCAACGCCGGGTCAGGGCCGACAAAACTCAACCGCGTCCCGAAGGGACGCCCGAGAATAGCCCGGCGTTTCAACGCCGGGTCAGCGCCGACAAAACCCAACCGCGTCCCGAAGGGATGCCCGAGAATAGCCCGGCGTTTCAACGCCGGGTCAGGGCCGACAAAACCCAACCGCGCCCCGTAGGGACGCCTGAACCCTATGCCGAGCTCCGCTCGCCCGGACGGGCGAGGGCGCCCGTCCCCACACGACCCGCTACTTCGTCCACTGATCCACCCAATCATTCACCGTCTTGTACCACAGCCGCGCATTCTGCGGCTTGAGCACCCAGTGGCCTTCGTCGGGGAAGTACAGCATCTTCGAGGGCACGCCCATCATCTGCAGCGTGTCGAACATCTGGAAGCCTTCGCTCACGTCGAGCCTGTAATCGAGCTGCCCGTGGATGACCAGCGTCGGCGTCTTGAAATTCCTGGCGTACATGTGCGGCGACCACTTCAGGTAGAGATCGCGGTTGGTGTACGGCGTGCCGTGAAACTCCCAGTCGTTGAACCAGAGTTCATCGGTCGTGGCCCAGTCGGATTCGTTATTGAACGAGCCGTCGTGCGACACCAGGCATTTGAAGCGGTCGGTGTGGCCCGCGATCCAGTTGACCATGTATCCGCCGAAGCTCGCGCCCAGGGCGCACTCGCGGTTCTTGTCAATGAACGGATAATGCTCTTCGGCGTAGTCGAGCCCCTTCATCAGGTCTTCGAACGGCCCGCCGCCCCAGTCGCCGTTGATCGAGTCAATGAACTTCTGTCCGTATCCGGTCGAGCCGTGGAAGTTGATCATGACGACGACGTATCCGTTCGCGGCGAACAGTTCGGGATTCCAGCGGTACGACCAGTCGTCTCCCCATGCTCCCTGCGGCCCGCCGTGGACGAGGAACTTCACGGGATATTTCTTCGAGGCATCGAAGTTCGGCGGTTTGACAAGGAAGCCTTCGACTCTGTCGTTGTTGGCTCCCTTGAACAGGAAAAAATTCAGCTCTGACATAGCCACGTGTGAAAGCAGATCATCATTCACGTGCGTAAGTTGATGCGCTGAAGGAGGCCATTTCTCCTCCGCTATGACGCGCGCATAGATTTCCGTCGGAGCATAGATTGACATTCGCGTAAACACAACCTGCGCGCCGTCCGGCGTGACCTCAAGGTCGTCGTCGTAGCCTCCCTGATCGGGACGTATCGGATAGAGGGTGCTCTGCGGCCTTGTTATGATTCCGCCGATTACGGCGGGAACACCAAGTTCGTGCGGACCTTGCGCGAGTGGTAGGGCTATAGCATTCGCTGGAACGGACTCGGGCACTTCAGCATCCACCTGCCAGATAGATGCTTTCCCGCCTTCTTCAACTGTGAAGAGAATTGACCGGGAGTTCGGCGTCCAAGTGAACGTTCCGACCCATGGGTCTGGCACTTGCCCGAACATTCCGGGCGATGGCCGGAAAGTTTCCGTCAAACTTATCTTCTCTCCCGTCTTGCGGTCATAAAGCATCAACCGGAAGCGGTCGCTCTCGTATCCCGGACGCTGCTGGGCGCGGTAGGCGATGTAGCGGCCATCAGGCGATGTAGCGGCCATCGGGCGAATAGAGCGGCGTCGAGTCGCTGGCGGGGTTATCGGCGGTGATGTTCTTCGTCTCAGCTAGAATCTCGGCGGACGAGGCGTCCGCCGCTCCATTCACCGGGACGATCCACAGATCGTTGTTCGTCGAAGTGGCTTCGACCTTGTCGTGGTTCGAGGTGTAGCAAATCTCCTGCCCATCGGGCGAGAAGGCATAGTCATCCTGCCCGCCAAGCGAGAACTCGGGCGCATCGTAGTCCCCCGGCGTGAGGTCGCGGGGAATGTTCATGGAGGGGCGGGTGCCCCCACCCGCCCGGCTTGGCCTTTGTCGAGACTCGCTCGATTCGGCGGACGAGGCGTCCGCCGCTCCACAATTATCTGCACAAACCACAAAGATGTGGCTGCGCTTCCCCTCCTTGTACGCATTCCAGTGGCGATAGAGCAGCCGATCGAAGATGAGCGCTTTAACCTTCGACTGCTCATGCTCCTTCACCTTCTTTGCATTGCAATCTGCTTCGGCGTCGGGCGCGCCATCGCATTCGGGATAAACATCCGACGTAAAAAGAATGTGCTTGCCGTCCGGCGACCACAACTCCCCACCCGCTTCAGTCGCGATCGAAGTCAGCTTGTGCACGCCGGTCACGGTTCCCGCCGCGCCGTCGAAATCCGCAATCCAGACCTGCGATCCGCCCTCTTTATTCGACAGGAACACGAACCGCTTCCCATCCGGCGCCCAGCGCGGACGGTCGGCATCCTGATCGGCGATGAGGATGCGCTCTGCAGACGAAGAGCCTGCCGAGCTTTGCTCGGCCGGACGGCCGGGGGCGGTCGTCCCTACATGGTCCAATGGCACGATCCATACATGCGGCGTCTTGGTGTTGGCGTCGAGATCAACGTCGACCACGCTGAAGATCACCCACTTGCCGTCGGGCGAAACCTCGGGCTCGCCCACGCGCTTCAGCTTCATCATGTCTTCGAAAGTAAAGGGATGCTTGGCCTGGGCGAGAGCGGAAAATGTGAACCCAAACACAAGAAGGGAAAGAAAAAGACGGCGCATGACGAGCCTCCTGCGGCAAACGGATGAGTGTAACAAAAGCCAAGGTTTCAATGTTTCAAGGTTTCAAGGTATGGCGGCCCTCGCCCGACAAAACAACTTTGAAACTCTGAAACCTTGAAACTTTGAAACCTTGCCACCCGGCAACCTCTTCTTCCCTCCCGCATCCAACTAAATGGCAGAACTGTAGCAGTCCTACCCTTCGGCCTCGCTGAGCGGAGAGGGGCCGGAGGGAGGGCCGCCGCAGTTGCCATCTTCATTTTGCGGGGAATTCGCTCGGTGCGTCCCGGCGGGGGGAATGACCAGCATTCGCGAGACGTTTCCAGGCTGAAATCGTCCTGATTCGATAAACTAGACAGCATGAAACTGTTGCCCCGTCGTTTGCTGTTTTCTCTGGTCCTGCTGGCCTGCGGGCTGGCTGCCACGCTTCTGAACGCACAAGAAGGTCCGCTCGACACCACTCTGCCGCAAGGCACCACACCGGAAGAAATCATCAAGCATTTCGCGGCCAAGGAGACCGAGTTCGCCAAGGCGCGCGAGCAGTACACGTACCGCCAGGATGTGAAGGTCGAAACGGTCGACGGCGATACGGTGGACGGCCAGTACCACGAAGTCTTCGACGTTCTATTTGACGACAAGGGCAAGCGCATCGAGAACGTCGTGTTCGCACCGCAATCCAGCCTGCAGAAGATTTACATGTCTGAGGAAGACATGCAGGACATCCGCCACCGGCTGCCCTTTGTGCTGACCGAGCAGGACCTGCCCGAATACAACATTCTCTATGTCGGCCAGCAGCAGGAGGATGAACTCCACTGCTATGTTTTTGACATCGCCCCGAAGAAGATCGAAGGCAAGAAGCGCTACTTTCAGGGACGCGTCTGGGTCGACAGCCACGATTTCCAGATCGTGAAGACCTACGGCAAGACGGTTCCCGACCTGTGCAACGGGCATCCGTGCAATGAGGCCAAGAAGCACGGCGATCAGGAGAACCTGTTCCCCAAATTCACCACCTGGCGGCAGCAGATTGACGGCCAGTACTGGTTTCCGGTCTACACCCGGGCGGACGACGAACTGCACTTCAAAATGGAAGACGTGCACATCCGCGAAATCGTGAAGTACGAGGACTACAAGCGCTTCGGCACCAACGTGAAGATTCTGTACGAGGGCAAGGAAATCCCGTCCGGGGAAAAGAAGCCGGATCAGAATAAACCAGATCAGAACCCGCCGGGTCAGACGAAGCCGCAGTAGGCCAGGTTTCAAAGTTTCAGGGTTTCAAAGTTTCAGAGAAAAATTCCAAGTCCTGTCATCCTGAGCGAAGCGAAGGACCTGTGCACTCCCCGGCCAGTTGCAGAGGTCCTTCGCGGCAGAGAACGCCGCTCAGGATGACAAGCATTGGTTCTCTGGAATCAGAAACCCTGAAACCTTGAAACCTTAGTAGAAGAGATACTTTCTCCACTTATCATCCGACCGTCCCATCAAACGCATGATGTGGCGGCTGGTGTGGAGGTTGAAAGCGCGGGGTTCGCGCATCAGCCGCATACCGGCTTCGGCGGGCGACTGGTTGCCCTTGCGGCGATTGCAGGGATGGCAGCAGGCCACCAGGTTCTCCCAGGTGGACGAGCCTCCGCGGGAGCGCGGCAGAACGTGGTCGAGCGTCAGATCGCTCGAGGGAAGCACCGCGCCGCAGTACTGGCACGTATTGCGGTCGCGCAGCAGGATGTTCTTGCGCGACAGCGCCCGGCTCTGGTGGGGAATGCGGCGGTACTCGAGCAGGCGGATCACGGAAGGCACGCGCATGGCCAGGCGGGCCGAGTGCAGGAAGTGTCCGTTTTCCTCTTCAGTCATGGCCACGCCCTTGAGCACGAGTACCAGCGCACGGCGTGCGGCGCAGACGTTGATGGGCTCATAGGACGCGTTCAGCACGAGGACCGGCGTAAGGAGGGCATGACCGTCGCCCGTGCGGTGCGGAGCCACCGGCGCGAACAGGCCGGCGTGCCGGGCTGCTGCTATTGCCTCGTGTTCCATCCGGTAAGACATAAGATCAAAGTTTCAATGCTTCAAAGTTTCAGAGTTTCAAGGTTTTCAATGTTTCATGGTTGTTTCAAGGTCTTCTGCTTCCGCAGACTCTGCGGGCTCTGTTCCTTCTTTGAAACTCTGAAACCTTGAAACCTTGAAACCTGCATTTTTCAGCGTTCTCGCCACCGTCGCCACCCACACCTGAGCCGCCCCGGCACGGCGCAGCACGCCGGCACACTCCGCCGCCGTCGTCCCGGTGGTATAGACATCATCCACAAGCAGCACTTCACGGCCAGTGACTTCTGCGGCACGGGCCACAGCAAAGGCTCCGCGGAGGTTTTCGCGGCGCTGGTGGCTGGTCAGGCCAATCTGCGAGTGCGTGTCGCGGGTACGCTCGAGAATGCCGGTGACCAGATCGAGCCGCCCGGCTTGATACTTCAGGGCCGCCCGGGCAATCAGTTCCGCCTGGTTAAACCCGCGCTGGCGGCGCTTGCCTCGGTACAGCGGCACCGGAATAACCAGAATCTTGCCTTGCTCGAATTCGGGCGGCAGCCCGGCGATCGCCTCTGCCAGCATGCGCCCTAAAACGTTGCCCGCGGGGCGCACGCCATTGTATTTCAGCAGGTGGATCAGCTCGCGCAGCCCGCCGTCATAGCTGCCATAAGCCACCGCCCGGCCGAAGGGCCGTTCGACGCGACGGCAAACCGGGCAGCGCCGCAGGCCGTCGGCTTCCTGATCGGCGTAGCAGGAAAGCACGCGTTCCCCGCAAATGGAGCAGACCTCGTCCGCGATGGGGCGCATCCCGGCCAGGCAGCCCGGACACACGGGAAGCCGGGAAATGTTCAGCAGAGGCTCGCAGCAGATGCGGCAATCGGATGGGAATAAGACGGAAAAGACACTGGCCGCGGCCCGGCTCAGCCAAGGAAGGTTAACCGACGAAGAGGAGTGCGGGAGAACACTAGAATGCCCCGCCAATCCAACCCTGGCTTCACTTGCCCGGATTCGGTCCTCAGTACTGCTGAAGACGGCCTCCTCTGCCGGCGTGCCGACCGGACCCCGCAGCTCTTCCTTGCCACCTAAGCCCGCTACCTTGCAGTATAGCGGCGACGACGACCGCTAGGCAACGTTGCGTTTGGACGTGTCCGCCGGTTTGCCGGGTGAGATTTTGGAGATATCCGACAGCCGCTCACGCACCTTGGTGAAAATCGAACGGTAGTCCCGCCGGAAGCATTCGCCGCAGCGCACCGGCTGAAGCAGAAACAACGGCAGCAGAAAGCGTTCCATGAACGTACGGCGGCGTGATCGGAAACCCACCTCACTTCCACAGTCGCGACAACGATACGGCGGGATCAAAACCTCGTCGGGGGAGTTACTGCTCATACTGCACCTCGGATTTCAGACTACGAAGGGGCGGAGAACCTGTGGGTCTTATTTTACACCCATGCCGGTGGGCCGTGAGTCCCTGCCACCTGGGACTGACAGCGGAGGTATTTCGGGGCTCACTCTGGATGCAGTGCGGGCGCGCTCTGGTGCCTGCCGCACTTGTCACCGAGGCTTGCAGCGTGCTAACGTGCGCCGTTCCACTGTTTTGAATGACTCTGGCGACAAGGCACACGAACTTGCTTCCATCCCACGCCCTAAAAGGATTCCGCCTATGAGCACCCCGGCAACTGGTCTTCCCCCCAAGAAATACGCGCCGTACGTTCCCGAAACCATGCAGATGAAGGAGTTCACCCTCCGCGCATTGCTGATCGGCCTGGTGATGACGGCGATCCTCGGTGCCGCCAACGCCTATCTCGGGCTGAAGGCCGGCATGACGATCGCCGCGACTTATCCGGCGGCGGTAATCGGCATGGCGCTGCTGCGGCTGATGAAAGGCTCGCTGCTGGAAGAAAACATCGCCCGAACCGTGGGCTCGATCGGCGAGTCGGTGGCCGCGGGAGCCGTATTTACAATCCCGGCATTTGTGATGGCGGGCCTCTGGCCCGGGCTCACGCGGGACAAATACTGGAATTCCGTCGCCCTTATGGTGATCGGCGGTACCCTCGGCATTCTCTTCGTCACGCTGCTAAGGCGCGTCATGGTCGAGGACCCGGACCTTCCCTATCCAGAATCAGTCGCGGCTTCCGAGATTCACAAAGCCGGCCAGCAGGGCGCGAAGGCAGCCAAGATTCTGTTCGCTAACATGGGCTTCGGTGGATTCATGTACCTGCTCGGGGCGGTCAACGTGTTCAGCCCAAGTAATACCTTGCACGTGAAGATCAGCGAACTGGGGAAGAGCTTGCTGCTCCGCACCGGCACCAATCCGAACGTCACGACCACCGTCACCGGCGGCGCGACGCTGTTCAACGGGCCCGACGTCAGCCCGGCTTACCTTGGCGTCGGCTACATCATCGGTCCGCGGCTGGGCGCGCTGAACTTCGCCGGAGGCGTGCTGGCCTGGGGACTGCTGGTTCCGCTTCTTACCTTCACCATCGGCCCCTATATTCAGGCGGCGCAGCCGGGCGGCAAGCCGCTCTCGTGGGATCTGCTGGCCGGAGCCATCTACTACTCGATCGTGCGCCCGATCGCCGTAGGAGGCATGCTGGTGGGCGCGACCTACACGTTGTTCCGCATGCGGAAGCAGCTCGGCGTCGGCCTGGGCCGGGCCATTTCTGACTTGAAGAAGTCCACCGCGGCGCACGCGGCCACCAGCCGCACCGACCGCGACCTGCCCGCCAAGTCCATTTTTGCGGGAATCGCCTTCGTCTTCGTAGCCATGATTCTGCTCTATTACCACTTCCTCAGCGGCGCGGGAAATCTCACCAGTTCAAAGATCCTGTCGGGATCGCTGGTTTCGGCTGGCGTGATGATCATCGTGGGCTTCTTCTTCGCGGCGGTTTCCGGCAACCTCGTGGGAATGATCGGATCGTCGAACAATCCAGTCTCGGGTCTGACTTTGTGTACGCTGGTCATAGCAGCCCTGCTCATGGTCGCGCTGGGAGTCTCCGGAACGGGCGGCGTCGCGGCGGTACTGGGAGTGGCCGCTGTGGTCTGTGTTTCCTCGGCGGTCGCGGGCGAGATGTTGCAGGACTTGAAGGTCGGTTACATTCTCGGCGGCACTCCCGCGAAGATGCAGATCGGCGATCTGTTCGGCATCGTTGTCGCATCGTTGGTTTTGTTCGTTCCGCTGGCCGTGCTCGACAAGGCCTATCACTTTGGCAGCAACGCGCTGCCCGCGCCGCAGGCCGGCCTGATGGCGATGCTTTCCAAGGGCATTGTGGGCGGAGAGATGGCGTGGCCGCTGGTGGTGGTCGGCATCCTGCTGGGCATCGCGATGATCATGATCGAAGTCAAGAGCGTGATGCTCTTCTCTGTCGGCATGTATCTGCCGCTGGGGACGACGTTCGCGATTTTCGTCGGCGGCCTGATCCGCTGGGCCACGGACAAACTGCGCGACCGCCGCGGCTACAACGATGCCCAGAAGGCGCGCGTCGACAATGCCGGCATCCTCACGGCTTCAGGACTGATCGCGGGCGAGGCGCTTTGCGGACTGGTCATCGCGGGCCTGGTCGGATCGGGCAGAGACGTAACCCTGGTTCACTGGACGCCTTCCATCGGGGCGGCGCTGGCTGCTCTGGCGGTGTTGCTGATTGTAATGATCCGCGTACCGCTGGCCAACGCGGGCCGGCCCGAAGACCCAGCGCCCCCGACCGCGATCATGTGACGGCGTTCAGCGGGCCGTCCGAGGCCCGCTGCCGTCATCCCGAACGTAGTGAGGGATCCGGGTTGTGTGGCGCGGGCACTCCTGCCCGCGCTCTTGTCTGGGTGGCATATTGTTCTGAGTTAGTCTTCCATGTCGATTGCTGACAACATCGCCGCAGTGCGAGCACGCATCGAAGCCGCGGCGCGGCGCGCAGGACGCTCGGCCGCCGACGTCGCGCTGATGGGCGTAACCAAGACCCACGGCCCCGAGCGTATTCGGAAGGCCCACGCTGCCGGGCTGCGGCTGTTCGGCGAAAACCGGGTGCAGGAATTTGCCGCGAAGGCGGGTGCGCTGGCCGACTTGGCCGCTGCCGAGTGGCACATGGTCGGTCATTTGCAGACGAACAAGGCGGCGAAAGCGGTGGAACTGTTCAGCGCGGTCGACTCGCTCGACTCGCTGAAGCTGGCGGAAAAACTCGATGCGGCAGCGCGGGCTCTGGGCAAGAAGTTGCCGGTGCTGATCGAAATCAACCTCGGCGGGGAAGAGGCCAAGAGCGGACTGGCACTGGATTCGCGGGAACTGGAAGAAATTCTGCTAGCTGCTCCGCGGTTCGAAGCCCTGGAATTTCGCGGCCTGATGACGGTGCCTCCGTTTACCGACAATCCTGAAGACGCGCGACTCTACTTTCGCAAGTTGCGTCAGTTGCGCCATGCCATCGCCGCCCGCCAACTTCCGGCAATTCGTATGGACGCGCTTTCCATGGGCATGTCGCACGATTTCGAGGTGGCCATCGAGGAAGGCTCAACCTGCGTGCGTGTGGGCACGGCGATCTTCGGGGAGCGGCCCAGAGTTTAACCACGGAGACACGGAGGCACAGAGAAACCACAAGGGAAGTCCACATGCGATTCAACATCAGCTGCTCGATTCCTCCGTGTCTCTGTGACTCCGTGGTGAGTTCATGGCTTTAATTCGAGAAACGGCCGAAGGCGTCACCTTTCCGGTCCGGGTTCATCCCCGCGCCAGGAAAAATGCCGTCACCGGCGCGCTTGGCGATGCGCTGAAAGTCTCGCTGACCGCGCCTCCGCTTGAAGGCCGGGCCAACCAAGCCTGCATTGAATTCTTCGCCCAGCTTTTGCGGGTGCCGCGATCTTCCGTTACCATTGCCTCCGGCCAGACGAGCCGGAATAAAGTCCTCTGCGTGGCGGGGGTGACGGCGCAGTATGTTCGAGACCGATTGCAGGCATGAGGAAGTCAGAAGTTAGAAGTCGGAAGTTAGAAGTCAGATTGCAGATTGCAGATTTTACGTTTCAGACTGTGCGGTGGGACGATTGCGCCCATGAGGGTGCTGGGGCTTTCAATCTGCAATCTGAAATCTGATTTCTGCAATCGCTTCAGGAGCCACTTTGACCTTTTCCGAACGTTTCGACGAGATTCGCACCGGATTTGAGCGGCCATTTTGGGTTGCCAATATCAGCGAGCTTTTCGAGCGGCTTTCCTACTATGCCGTGTTTGCGGTGCTGGCTCGCTATCTGCACGAAGGTCTGCACTTCGACGTTGAGCGCGCCAGCAGCCTGACCGGGATGTTTGGCGGCTGGGTGTGGTTTCTGGCGGTGATCGGCGGGGCTGTAGCCGACCGGCTCGGTTTCCGGCGCGCTCTCTCGCTCGCTTATTTGTTTCTCAGCATCGCCTACTTCACGCTGGGCTCGATCGGGGCCGAGTGGTTCGCTCCTTTGCGCAACGCCATGCCGCTGTCAACTTTGGTGGCGTTTGTGCTCATTCTGCCGGCGCTGGGCGTGGCCCTGGTGAAGCCGAGCGTGGTCGGGACCACGGCTCGAGCTTCCAAGGAAAATGTACGCTCGATCGGGTACTCGATCTATTACACCCTGGTCAACGTGGGCAGCACGCTGGGACCGTTGCTCGCTGGCTGGGAGGAGGATCATGGCAGCGCCCCAGCTTTGTTTCGCATCGCGGCGTTAAGCGTCTTCCTGATGCTGTTCGTGGTGCTGCTGCTGTTCAGGGAGCCGCGCCGCGCCGCTGACGCGCCGGCCGCAAGTCTCAGCCAGGTCGGGAAGAATTTTCTGACCGTGCTCTCGAATCCGAGATTCATGTTGTTTCTGCTGATCTTCACCGGATACTGGATCGTCTTCTGGCAGGAATTCATCGCGCTGCCGCTGTATATTTCCACCTACGTCGATCCCAAAGCCAACACGGCGAGGATTATCGCGGTTGATCCCATTGTGGTGATCTGTTTCACGATGGTCATCGGATTTCTCACCAAGCGTCTGCACGCGTTTCACGCCATTGTGCTGGGGACTCTGATCTCCAGCCTCTCATGGATTCTGCTGATCGTGCATCCCTCGGTGTGGATGGCGGTGGCCTCGCTGGTTGTGCTGGCCATCGGCGAAATCATCCAGCAGCCGCGCTATTACGACTACGTCTCGCGCCTCGCGCCAGCCGATCAACAGGGAACCTACATGGGATTTGCGTTTCTTCCCCTGGGCATCGGATCGTTTATTGCCGGCAAATTCAGCGGCTGGCTGATGCATCACTTCGGCGAAGAACTGCACCGGCCGGTGATGGTTTGGTGGTGCGTGGTTGGGGTGGGCCTCGCAACCACGCTGCTGCTGTGGATCTATGACCGGTTCGTGCGCCAGGAGAAGAGCCCCACCGCTTGACTTCCGGTCCCGGGTCTGGGATCATTCGCCCCCAGTTAGCAAACTGACTAGAGGAGGCGCTATGCCACATTATCTGCAACAAGTTGCGTATTCTCAGGAAGGCTGGGAAGCCATCGTGACCGACCCGCAAAACCGCATCGAAGCGGTGCGGCCCGTCATCGAGAAGCTGGGAGGCAGGATCGAAGCTGCCTGGTTTTCGTTTGGAGACTACGACATCGTCGTGATTACCGACATGCCCGACAACGTCAGTGCCGCGGCCATCGCCATGGCGTTTGCGGCGGGCGGGGCTTGCAAGTCGGTGCAGACGACTCCGCTGATTTCCCCGGATGAAGCCGTACAGGCTTTGCGAAAAGCTCACGAGTGCGGCTAGCTCACGAGTGCGGCTACCGGCCGGCAATCGCCACCCGCCGCGCCGCATAGACAGCGTCAATAGCTCGACGGAGAGAATCGGAGGCGGCCTCATCAGGCCGCCTTTCTTGTTCGCTGGATTTTCTTGTTGGGGAGAGAATTCGCTCGATGCCTTCACAGGCTAACAACCCGGCCGGCGTCGCGGCGCAGATTCGGCGCGCATTGCAGGACGGCGGTTCGGCTGAGCATGCCGCCGGAGTGCAGTGGTTCTTCAAGGACGAGATCAAATCCCATGGATGGTATACCGCCGACCTGCGGCGGGCGGTGCGGCGCTGCCGGCGGGAGATTTTACGGGAGCACGATTTTTCTTTTCTGGTAAGGGTTGCCGACCATCTTTTCTCTGGCGCAGTGCTGGAAGAGAAAGTCGCCGCCGTGTTCCTGCTGGAGAAGCTGGACGCTCAGTTTGGCGATCGCGAGTTCAAGCGATTCGAGTTGTGGCTGGATCGCATCAGCAGTTGGGCCGATCACGACGGGCTGGTGCATTACCTCATCGCGCCCATGGTGGCTGCCCAGCCAGCCCGAACCAGGGCCGTGTTTCGCTGGGCCAAGTCGCCGGATCGCTGGCACCGTCGGGCGGCGTGCGTCGCGCTGATTCAGGGGACGAGATGCAGGATGTTCTTCCCACAGATCACCAAGCTTTCCAACTCGCTTCTCGCCGATGAAGACGATATGGTGCAAAAGGGCCTGGGCTGGCTGCTCCGCGAAACGGCCAAGTTCGATCCCCGGCGTGCGGTGCCCTACCTGATGAAAATTCGCAGCCGCGCGCCACGGCTGGTGCTGCGGACCGCCTGCGAGACGCTGCCGAGTTCAGCGAAGCGGAGGATTCTGGCCGCCGAAAAAACGTAAGCTCTCGGACTCTTTCTGCCGTCCTGCGAGACTTGGGAAACATCGATGTGGGGACAGCCGCCCTCGGCTGTCCGGTCGAGCGAAGCTCGACGGTCCTTCGCCAGCACCAGCAAGCTGCTACCTGCAATTCGCCCAAATCCTTCCTCTTGTTTACAATAGAAGTTTGCCTATGAACCTCGCTGCCATACAGTCTGCGCTGCGCGAACGCAACATTGACGCGTGGCTGTTCTACGACCATCACCATCGCGATCCCATTGCTTATCGCGTGCTCGGCTTGCCGGCCGGCCTGATGGTGACTCGGCGCTGGTTTTATCTCATCCCGGCAGAAGGCGAACCGGTCAAGCTGGTGCACAAGATCGAAGCCGGCCATCTCGATTCGCTGCCCGGCAAGAAACATCAGTATTCGGGCTGGCAGGAACTGTTCGACAAGCTGAAGGCTATTCTCGCCAACTACCTCGATCTCGCCATGCAGTACTCGCCCAACAATATTGTTTTCACGATCTCATTGGTGGATGGCGGCACGATTGATCTGCTGCGCGGTTTGGGCAAGAACATTGTCAGTTCCGCCGATCTGGTGGCGCAGTTCGAATCCACCTGGAGCGAAGAACAGATCAAGTCCCACTTCGCCGCCCGCGACAGCATTGATGCCATCGTGGCGGCGGCGTTCAAGGAAATTGGCCGTCGCGTGCGCAACGGCGGCACCACGGAACACGGAATCCAGCAGTGGTTCATGGAAGCGTTTCGCCGGGAGAATCTCTTGGACGACGATCCGCCGATTGTGGCCGTCAATGCCAACGCCGGCAATCCGCATTACGCGCCCAGCGCTGACCATCCCACGGCCGTTCGAGAAGGCGACCTGGTGCTGCTCGATGTCTGGGGCAAAAAAAACACGCCCAACGCGGTCTATTACGACATCACCTGGATGGGCTTCGTGGGCGGGACGCTGCCCGATCGCATGCGCGAAGTTTTCGAGATCGTACGCGACGCGCGCGACGCGGGCGTAAAGACGGTCGTGGACGCCATCGGCGCCGGACGCACCATTCGCGGCTGGGAAGTCGATCGTGCCACTCGCGGGCACATTCAGAAGGCGGGCTACGGTGATTATTTCATTCACCGCACCGGACATTCCATCGGCACCGACGTCCATTCCAACGGGGCCAATATGGACGACCTTGAAATCCATGATGAGCGCCAGATTCTCCCCAACTCCTGCTTCTCCATCGAGCCCGGCATCTACCTGCCCGAATTCGGCGTGCGCAGCGAGGTCAATGTGCTGGTGCATGCCAAGTCGGCGGAAGTAACCGGGAAAATTCAACGCGAGATTGTGACCATCTGATGGCAGATTCCACGACAGAAAAAACGAAGGCGGACGAGGCAGCACCCTTGACTGTGATGGCCGTGGTCGCGCCCGCCATCGGATGGCTGGTTCCCGGCGCGGGGCACATGATCCAGAAGCGCTGGATTCGCGGCGGCCTGCTGTTCGTTTCGATTGTGACCCTGTTCCTGCTGGGCCTGGCAATGCAGGGCCACATCTACAAGGCGAACGGCGGCGACATTTTAGACATTCTCGGCTTCATCGGAAACCTGGGCGCGGGTGGGCTTTACATTGTGACCCTGGCCATGGACTGGGGCCAGGGGGCGATCGCCTTCGCCACCGCGGACTATGGAACGAAATTCATGATCGTGGCCGGATTGTTGAATTTTATTTCCATCGCCGATGCCTATCACATCGCGATCGGGAAGAAGCAGTGATCAGGGGCAAAGTTTCAAGGTTTCCAGGCTTCAAGGTTTTGCTGACAGTTGTCTTTGAAACCTTGAAACTATGAAACTATGAAACTCTGAGGGGAATATTGACCATCACACTCAATCACTTCAGCGCGGCGACGGTGTTTGCCCTCTCTGCCTCCATCGTCTTCGGCATTACCCACCGCGAGACCACGCGCGAGATGGTGCGCTACGGCCTTTATTGTTTTGCCATGTTTCTGGGCGGAGCCCTGGTCGCAGGCTGGGTGATGTGGCTGCTCAGAAGATAGCGGTCAGACCTCAGCCCTCGGACCTCTGCCGCCAGGTCTCAGACAACTCTGAAACCATCGGAGCTTTCGCTGAGGTCTGACGCCCGACGTCCGGGGTCAGCTTCACCCTTCCCACACCAACGCGTCGAAAATCCTCTTCGTATCGAAATTCAGGCGGCGATAGAGCGCGACCGCTCGCGCGTTCGCTTCGGTAACCGTGAGCGACAACATGGTGAACTTTCTTTTCTGCAGATTTCCCATGGTCATCGCCATCAGCGACTCGCCGATCCGCCGCGTGCGGTATTCCGGCAGCACGCAGACCTGCGTGATGTGGCCAACGTCGTGGCGGACGCGCGAACACAGGATCAGCCCGATCAGGGTCTTCGCCCTGCGGTCGAGCGCCACGAACGACGAATCGGCATCGAACACGCCGCATCCCGGGAAGCGCACAATATTGTTGAGGAAGCGCAGCGATCCGGCGAGCGTGTGGTACTGATCGTTGATCAGCGCGTCCACGTGGCCGCGATAAGCCGCGGTGATCACCGCCGCGGAAGGCTGGTACTGAGCTTCGCTCCAGGGACGAATCTCGACTTCGGGATGCACCGGAATTTCCTCGTGCCCTGACTTGCCCAGCGTCAGCACCATGAACAGCCGGGGATGGCGCTGGAATCCGGTCTCCAGAAACGGTCGCGAAAGCGCGTTGGCATCGTGGGCCAGCAGTTGTGCCTCCACCCGGTGAATTCCCGGAGACTGCTGCAGCGTCTCGATCACGTGGGTCAGCAGGCGCAATTCGACCGCGCGCGCGTCCGGCAGCCGGTTGCCGTTGGCCACGTAGAGGTCGCCAATGACTCCCTTGCTGCCTTCATACACAAAGAATGAATAGCCGAACACGCGACCGCGATCCACGGCGGCGTAGCCGGGCAGGATTTTCGCGTCGACGTAGCGCAGGATCATCTCCGCCGAGCCGGAGTAGTCCCAGGAGAGCAGGCGCGCCCACAGTTGCGTCTCGTCGGCCAGCAGCGGACGCAGGTCGGCGGAAGAAAAGTGCCTGAGGTCAAGAATTTCCAAGAACGATCTCCAAACCGCTTTTCACCGTGACCGCGTGATCTGTACGTTTCGCCACTGAGAGTAGCGCCGCCGTCCCGGCGGCAGGCTCTCGGGACAGCCGGCAAGATGCCGACGCTACGCCTGCGGGAGCAGCGGCGAATGTCACGGCAAAAATCCGAGTGTAGTGGGTTCGCCCGGCAGAGGCAAACCGGACGAATACCGGGTGGCAACAGGCGGCGAACCCCGCATGTCGCCGGGCCGCCAGCCAGGCGATTTCCAGTTCATGCTTTGTGTCCGGCCTCACGCTTATTCGTGATTCGGCTCACCGGAGACTTTTGCCAGCGGCGTAATCGACAGCACGCGAAGTTCTTCCACGACGTCTAACTCATTCATAAAAAGCAACTTGCAACAGTTTGCCGGCGGAGCCACCTCGTGCTTTTCCTCACTGCGATCTGTGATGGCGGTCACACCAACCTGGCCCCATTCCGCCGCATAATCGCACCTTACCTCGGAGTAATCGTTACTCTTTTCGCTGGGGGTTCTCGTGGCAAAAGGACGCGTTTCGATCGTCGTGGAGCGCTGTAAGGCCTGCGGCTTCTGCGTGGAGTTCTGTCCCACGCACGTGCTGGCGCTTTCATCTGCCTTCAATTCCAAGGGCTACCATCCGCCGCATGTGGTGCATCCGGAAAAGTGCAGTGGTTGCGATCTGTGCGGCATGTACTGCCCGGACTTCGCCATCTACGGAACTAAAGCTCAGGAAGCCAAGATTGAAGAAACGAAGCTGCAGAAGCCCGCTGGAGGTGAGAAATGAGAGCGGATCCTCACGGTGTTTTGACCGGCACTCATTTTATGGACGGCGACCACGCCTGCTGCGAAGGCGCGCTGGCCGCAGGCGCGAGGTTTGCCGCGGGATATCCCATCACGCCCTCGACCGAAGTCGTCGAGCGTTTCGCCTCGCGCGTGCCCACGGTGGGAGGAAGCTTCATTCAAATGGAAGATGAACTCGCCGCCTCCATCACGTTGCAGGGCGCCGTGTGGGGCGGGGCGAAGGCGTTCACCGTAACTTCCGGCCCGGGCTTCTCGCTGATGATGGAGCACATCGGCTACGCCGCCATGACCGAGACTCCTTGCGTCTTCGTAGACGTGCAGCGCGGCGGGCCCTCCACCGGTCTGCCCACGCTCCCCGCGCAGGCTGACATGATGCAGGCGCGCTGGGGATCTCACGGCGACTACGAGATCATCGCGCTCTGTCCCAACTCTCCTCAGGAATGTTTCGACCTGACCATCAAGGCTTTCAACCTGTCCGAAGAATTCCGCGTGCCGGTGATGTTCATGATGGACGAGGTGGTCGGTCACATGACCGAGAAGGTTGTGATCCCCCCCGCCGATCAGATCGAAGTCGTGCCCCGCAAGCACACCCACAAATCGGTGGACGAATACCTGCCCTACGGCACCAATGGCGACATGGTGCCCGAGATGGCGCACGCCGGCGAGGGCTACAAATTCCACGTCACCGGCCTGACTCACGACGAGCGCGGCTATCCCAACATGACGCCGCAGACGCAGGACAAGCTGGTGCGGCGCCTGCAGAACAAGATTCGCGTCGCCGCCGACCGCATCTGCATGTTTGAGCAAGACCGGTTGGACGATGCCGACGTGGTCGTCGTTTCCTACGGCATCACCTCGCGTGTGGCCCAGCGTGCCATTGACCTGGCGCGCGAGCGTGGTCTGCGCGTCGGCAAATTGCGGCTCATCACCGCCTGGCCCTTCCTCGACAAGAAGATTGTCGAACTGGCCGCGCACGTCAAAGCGTTCGTTGTGCCGGAACTCAATCTGGGGCAGATGGTGCGCGAGGTCGAGCGCGCCGCTGCCGGCCAAGCCAGGACGTTCGCCGTGCCGCACGCCGGTGGCGGAGTCCACAACCCTGACGACATCCTGAACGCCATCGTGGAGGCAACCCGATGCTGAATGTACTGGACGACACCATCAATCCCGTTGAACCGTTCCTGCGCAGCGACCGCATGCCCCACATCTGGTGCCCGGGATGCGGCATCGGCACCACGGTCAACTCGTTTGCCCGCGCCCTGATCGAATCGAAAATTGACTTGCAGTCGCTCGCCCTGGTCTCGGGCATCGGCTGCACCGGCCGCGTCGCAGGATATGTGAAGCTCGATTCGTTCCATACCACGCACGGTCGCGCCATCCCCTTCGCCACCGGCCTGAAGCTGGCGAATCCCAAGCTGAATGTAGTCGTCTACTCCGGCGACGGCGACTTGTCGGCAATCGGCGGCAATCACCTGATCCACGCCGCCCGGCGCAACATTGATCTCAAGGTGATCTGCGTCAACAATCTGATCTACGCCATGACTGGCGGTCAGACGGCGCCCACTACGCCCGGCCACGCTACGACTTCGACCAATCCCTACGGCACGTTCGAGCCGGCCTTCAATTTGCCTCATCTGGTCGACGCTGCCGGCGCCGTCTACGTGGCTCGCTGGACGACTTTCCACGTGCGGCAGCTTTCGCGCGCCATCAGCGAGGCCTTCGCCAAGAAGGGATTCTCTTTCATCGAAGTCATCTCGCCCTGCCCCACGCTTTACCAGCGCCGCAACAAGATGGGCGACGGCCTCGACACCATGAAGTACTACAAGGAAAAGAGCAAGGTAAAGAACGGCGCACCCACCGGCGAAGTCGGGCTCACCCTGAACGGCGAAATTGCCGTCGGCAAGTTCGTCGACCGCGAACGTCCCGACTATCAAACCCTGATGAGGGCGCAATATGTGGAAGCGCTGGGCGATCGCTACGTGGAAGAAGCAGTGGAATGTTGCTGCAGCGAAGGTTGATTTTCAATTTGCGATTTTCGATTGCTGATTGTCGATTGTTGATTGAAAAACCGGAGGGCATGTCGGAAGCCGGGCATTTCATTCAACATTCAACAATCATCAATCAACAATTGCTTTGGAGCGTTTATGCGACTGACCGAGATTCGAATCGCAGGCTTCGGCGGCCAGGGGGTCATCCTCTCGGCCGTGGTGCTGGGCAAGGCGGCGTCGATTTACGAAAACGGGTTCGCCACCATGACGCAGAACTTTGGTCCCGAGGCGCGCGGCGGCGCCTGCAGCGCCCAGCTCGTGGTTTCCGATTCGCCCGTGCTCTATCCCTATACCATCCAGCCTGACATCATGGTGATCATGTCGCAGGAAGCGTACAACCGCTTCGCTCATGAACTCAAGCCGGGCGGCACGTTGATCATTGAAGAGGACCTGGTGCGCGTCTCCAATCTCAACCGGGACAAAAAAGTCTACGCCGTCCCGGCCACACGTCTCGCCGAGGAACTGGGCAAGCGCATGGTGCTGAATTCGGTGATGGTGGGATTCTTCACCGCGGTCACTAAGCTCCTCAGCGCCGATGCCGTTCGCAAGGCCGTGGCCGACTCAGTGCCGCCGAGCTTCCGTGAACTGAATATCAAGGCCTTCGACAAGGGATTCGAATACGGCCAGACCGCCAAAGCCGGCGCTCCGCCGGAACTCGAAGAAGTGGCGTACGAGAAGGAGTAGCCTCAACACTCGCTTCTTTAGTGAGCAAGCGCACCAAGCATGTCCTGCAGCTTTTCCGCGGGCAGCCACTGTCCGCGAACCATTACGCCCACGGGGTTTTGCAAAGCATGAATGTCCACTAGCGGATTAGCAGAAACCAACAGCAAATCCGCTCGCTTGCCAACCGTGATCGTCCCGAATTCGTCTTCCTTCCCGAGAAATTTTGCCGGATTGACGGTCGCCGTTCTAAGTGCCTCATACGGGGTCAAGCCGCTCTCTACCAGCAGCTGCAACTCCTGATGTGCGGAAGCGCCCGGAATCGCCAGCGGAGCCCCTAGCGCATCCGTTCCCAGCAACAGCGGCACTCCAGCCTTATGCAACGCAGTTGTTAGTCTTCGAGTGAAATTGGGGTAGTTTCGGAACACGATCATCTGCCATCGTGGCAATAAGTCTTGCCCCGCAGCGGCCGCCCAGTCCTCACGAATGTCTGGTGATAGGGCCTTGTATGCGGGGTCCTGCAATAGCTTCACCCGCTGCTGCCGGCTCATACCGTCATACAGGTTCAGCGTGGTCTCAACCCAGATTCCTGCGCCGCGAGCAGAACCAGCAACTCTGGCAACTTGAGCATCGCTGCTGCGCCAGAGAATCGGAAGCCAATAAGCAGTCGCAGAAAGGAATGCGGCAACCGCAATAGTCAACGACACGAAGTGGAGTTTCGTCCCTGCCGAAGGAGCACATTTTCGCCAACAAGTTGCAACTGCGATGACCATCCCAATCGCAAGTACCGCCATGACCAACAATATGGCCGTCGCCATGATCAGCAGAGGCAAGTTTCCGCTCAGGATTAGAAGGATGGACAACACCATAGAGGCCATCGCGAATACCGTGAATGCGAACACTATTTTGCGGGTGCGGGAAACGTGTGCTGGGCATACTGCTGAGCTAAGGTTGCGGGCGCGACGGACTATGCCGAACGCCGCCCATGTGGCGCAGCGAATCAGTAGCAGCAGGAGAGCCACCGAACTGACAAGCAAGAAAAGATTCATATCCTTCGGCTCAGGCGGCAGAAAATATAGCGGAATGAGTTCACCAACGTGTGCCAGCGATTGGTGTGCTTCCAGCAGGGCATTCAGTCCCAGATGTATTGGTGCGTGCCCGAGAAGGGGAATTCCGAGACGCCGCGCTACCTCGTTCATCCGCATGTATGCTGCGCGCGATAGGCCGGATGTGGTTAGATAGCGACCCTCAGCATCCACAATTTGGTGATACTTAATCACGTCATAGCCGGCGCGGAATTGGCTGATAACTTCGCCCTCCACTTCCTCGGGAGTCCGTTCGCGTGGCTCGTTTATGAACTCGCCAGACGAGTAGAGGTTTGGGGCAAGCAACTCTCCATTGCCTATGCGTTGCCGCCACGCCAGATGCTCGGGTTCGCCACGTAAATTGAGAACGGTGGTTATCCCGTAGGCCAGGAACAGCGGAGCGTCACCAAAATTCGGCCTGGCCTGTACGAACGAATCAAGGTGGACGTGCATGTCTGCCAAGCCCGGCGTCAGGTATCGCCCTGTCCCGTCGACCACGATCGCGCTTGGGGGGAGAGTCATTGTGCTCGCGGGCCCAATTTCGGCGATCCGACCTCCGCGAACGATCACCGTCTGTCCCGGTAACAGGCCTTCGCGGTCCATCGGCACCAACGTGACGTTCACCACTGCAGTGACCGGGGGAGCGTTAGGGCCGGAAGGGGTGGAAGTCGCGACTACTGATGTTCGAACCGCCGCGAGCAGCAGCAAGAGCGCCGCACAGCGGCGGGCCGCCCTGGCAAGTGACTCTCGCATGTCTTCATATACGCACGCAGTCCGTTGAAAGTTCACGACGAGCAGTATCCGCCGAAGTTGGGCTTGTCCCACCGAAGCCGCAGTGGTTCCACTTTCGGTGGCATGGAAACGAGTCTGCGGCTGGTATTTCGTCCTGGAGATTGCGGGCCCGAATCTCCACGACGTGGGCGGCGGACCGCAGTCAGCTATGACCTTGCGCTCGCCGCCACCCAGTAATAATCCACATCCTGCGGAGCGTAGTGCCCGAGGAACATCACGCGCCGGCCAGGAGCCTTCTCCGCAATGTTGTACCTAAACATCGGCGGAGCCACCAGCAGATGCTCTTCCGTCGGGATCGGCCCGAACTCGCAGCGCGCGATCGTCTGGTTGCGATAGAAGGCCAGCCCATATTCCAGCTCGCGTGAAGTTCCACAAACCGCGACGGGCAATTCACGCGTCTCGACGGTGGCCAGTTCCGCAGCCAGCGGCCGCGCCGAGAGCGTCTGATCGATCGCCGTTGTCCCCAGCTTCAGCACGGCCGCTACCGCCAGCACCACCGGAATCAACGTCACGAAGCGCAGCATGCGCAATTGCAAACGGCTGGCCAGCGTCAGCGCGATCGCGGCGCACAGCACAAATGCAATCGCCAGCGCAATCAGCATCGGCCGGCCTGCGGGAAGCCGGTGCTCCGCTACGGCATACCCGACGAGCAATGCCGGAACAATCGGCGCGGACGCTACCAGCGCGTGCAGCACGGCCATCCACTTCGGGACCGGTTCCTCCCGTTCCAGATGCCGCCGCAAATAATCCGCCAGCAGCACGGCGCCGGCAGGGACCGCCGGAAGAATGTAGCCGGGAAGCTTCGACCGCGAGATAGAAAAGAAAACCACCGGCACGACCAGCCAGACGCAGGCGAACAGATTGAACTGCAATTCGAAATCCGGCTCGGCGGAAACCGATTTCCGTTGCGTCCACCAGGCTCGCACGGAAGCAGCGAAGGCCGCGATCACAAAGACCGTCCACGGAACTAGCGCGAGCAGTGTGACCGGCAGGTAATACCAGAACGGCTGCCGGTGATGATAAACATCGGTCGAGAAGCGGGCCAGGTTGTGCTCGAGAATAAATTCGCGGAAAAATTGCGGATTCCTCATTTCAACCGCGACGTACCAGGGCAGGGCAATTGCGCAAAACAGTAGGATGCCCGGCAGCCATAGCGTTCTCACGATCAGCCGCCACTCCTGCGCGGCAATCGCGAAAAGCACAATGATCGCCGCCGCAAGAACCGGCGCCACCGGCCCCTTAGCCAGCATGCCCAGCGCCATGCAGACGTAAAAGGCCGCCAGGTAGATTCGCCTTCCACTTTCGCGCCACGCCCACCACGCGAGCATTCCCACGCTGAAACTCGCGGCCAGAGCCATATCCATCGAGGCGGCCCGGGCATAGCCGATCACGCCCGCACCCGAGGCGGTGATCAGCGCAGCGTCCACTTCGACGCCGCGCCGGAAGCGGCGGAAGAAAAGATACACGGCGATTACCAGCAGCGTCGCGTCAATCGCCGAGGGCAGACGCGCCGCCACGTCGCTCACGCCGAGCGCGGAGTAAGCCAGCATCGCCTGCCAGTAGTAAAGCGGCGGCTTCTCCAGCCACGCCTGCCCGTTCAGAACGGGCGTGATCCAGTCGCGGCGGTCCAGCATCTCGCGCGCGACCTGCGCGTAGCGCGGCTCGTCGGCGCCGATCAGCCCGAACTGCCCTGCGCCGTAGAAAAACAGAAACGCGCAGAACCCGAAGATCAGCAACGCGTCGGTGCGGGTGCGGAGGGTCATGAGGGAAGATTGTTGAATGATGATTGTTGATTGTTGAATGGAAACCGTTTCCGCGGCCGGCTCCGTGGGATCTTCATTCAACAATCAACAATCACAAATTCAAAAATTGTTCTTATTGTACGGAAGGTCCGCGGCCAATCTGCAGAAGCACCTGGCGCACCGCATCGGCGAGCGGGCCGTCGAGCGAGCAACCGCCGGCGCACTCGTGGCCTCCGCCGCCGAAACTTTCGGCGACGCGGGCTACGTCAATTTTGCCCTTGCTGCGCAAGCTGGCGCGAAACCGCCCGTCGGGCAACTCGCGGAAGAACGCCGCCACCTCGACTCCGCCGATGGAAAGCACGTAGTTCACCAGCCCTTCGCAATCTTCTTCGATGGCGCCGCAGCGCTCCATCTGCTTCTGCGTGACCCAGCAGTAGCCGACGTGGCCTTCCACATTCAGATTGCGCAGAGCTTCGCCCAGCAGGCGAATCTTGGCCAGCGAGTGCGCGAAATAAATGCCGCGGGCGCAGTGCGCCGGATCGGCGCCCGCCACCACCAGTTCGCGCGCCAGGGCAAACGTATCTTCATTCGTCCCCTGAAACATGAACGAGCCGGTGTCGGTCATCAGCGCGGTGTAGAGGCACGTCGCAATCTCCGGCGAAAACTTCACACCCGCTTCCCGCGCCAGCCGGAACACCATTTCCGCCGTGGCCACGGCGTGCGGATCAATCCAGTTGACGTGGGCGAAAGGCCGCCCGCTGACGTGATGATCAATGCTGATCAAAAACTGGTCTTCCAGACCTTCCAGCCGCGTGCGATGGATGCTGTCGCATTCTAGAATGATGGCCGCTTCATAACCCTCCGTAACCCGGTTCGACTGCACCACCTGATCAGCGAAGGGAAGAGAACGATAGATGCGGGGAACGCCATCGTGCAGCACAACATCGGCCTGCTTGCCCATCGCTCGCAGCACCTGGCAACACGCCAGCGCCGATCCGACGGCGTCGCCATCGGGCCGGGCGTGCGAGGTCAGCACGAAGCGCTCGCGCTGTCCGATCTGCCGGAGCACATCCTCGAGCATGTTATGCGTTCTCTCCACCGGGTCCCCTGCGGGTCTTGCTCCTTCTTTTCGCCCGCGCTAACAATTCCTCGACTCGAGCCTTCTCCCGCTCCGCGCGGTCGAGCCGGAAGAACAATTCCGGAGCGCGCCGCAAGCGCAACCGGTCTGCCACCTCGCGCCGGATATAAGCCTTGGCGGCGTCCAGGCCTTCGAGACTGCGCTCGGCCTCCTCGTCGTCACCCTCCACATCCACCAGCACCTGCGCCGAACGGCCGTCCTCGGCCACTTCCACGCCACTCACGCTGACCAGCCCAATCCGCGGATCGGCCAGTTCGCCTTCGACGAGTGTTTCGATCTCCTCGCGCAGGGCCTCTCCGACCCGGCCGCGATGGTACTTCACCCCGCGCTTCTCCACGGCCTCACCCCCGCAGTAAAACGCAAGAGAATATCAGAAAATCGGGGGGAAGTGTTGCACATCGGTTCGCGCCTGCACGTGCTGCGCTATTGTCGCGTGCTTTTGCTCGGCAGGGATAAGTACGGAGGTAACAATGTGTTAGGGGATTAGGGTCTTGGTCGTTCGTCGTTGGTCGCTCGCCCAGCCGCCGACTGCGGACGGTCTTGCCAACGACTAACGACGAACGACCAACGACGATTTACAGGAATTCCACAAACGAATCGGCAATCTCCGCCCCGTGATTGTTGGCGATGCGCGTGGCCGCGCGCTCCACTTTTTTCATCAGACCGTCGAGGTAGTCGCGCGAATCAGACACGCTGACCACGCCGATCGTGGCTCGGTTCCACAAGCCGCTGGCGTCGAGTTCTGCGACCGAGACATTGAAACCCGCGCGCAGCCTGTCTTTCAGGCTGCGCACGACCTGGCGCCGGTCCTTGAGCGACTGCGCCGCTTCGATGTGGAGTTCGAGGGTGAGGAAAGCGATGGGCATTCAGTCGTTGGTCGTTGGTCGTTCGTCGTTGGCAAAACCACTTATTCTAGGTTTTTGCGAACGACCAAGGACAAACGACCAACGACGGGTTCTACGCGATTACTTCCGCCGCAATCCGCTCCGTGGCGAAGGCCTCGATCACGTCGCCGATCTTGATGTCGCCGTAGTTCGAGATCGAGATGCCGCACTCCATGCCGTTGTGAACTTCCTTGGCATCGTCTTTGAAGCGGCGCAGCGAGCCTATCTTGCCTTTGAATACGACCACATTGTCGCGCAGCAGGCGAACTTCCGAGTCGCGCTTGATCAGCCCGTCGCTTACGCGGCAGCCCGCGACCATTCCCACCTTCGGGATGCGGAAGGTTTCGAGCACTTCGGCGCGCCCCTGGTAAGTTTCCTTGATCGTCGGTTCGAGCAGGCCGCTCATGGCGCGCTTGATCTCGTCCTGCAGTTCGTAAATGATCGAGTGCAGGCGGATATCCACTTCTTCCTGCTCGGCCAGTTCCTGCGCCTTGCGCTCCGGCCGCACGTTGAACCCGATGATGATCGCATTTGACGCCGAGGCCAGCAGCACGTCGGTTTCGGTGATGGCGCCCACGCCCGAACGCAGCAGCTTCAACCGCACCTTGTCGTTCGAAAGTTTCGCCAGCAGATCGCTCAGGACTTCCACCGAACCGTGCACGTCGCCCTTGAGAATGATGTTCAGTTCCTTGGTGCCGGCGGTCTGGATCTGTTCGGCCAGTCCTTCGAGCGACACGCGGGAACTCTTGGCCAGCGTTGCTTCCCGGGCCTTCTGTTCCCGGTATTCGGAAATGCCGCGGGCTTTGTCGCGATCGGCAACCACCACGAACTGATCGCCCGCCTGCGGCAGTCCTTCCATGCCGAGGATTTCGACCGGAGTTGACGGGGGCGCTGATTCCAGGGCAGCTCCGCGATCATCAAACATGGCGCGCACTTTGCCGTAGACGTTACCCACCACGAAATTGTCGCTGGCGTTGAGGGTTCCGTCCTGCACCAGCACCGTGGCCACCGGTCCGCGTCCGCGGTCCAGCTTGGATTCAAGCACTACGCCCGTGGCTGCGCGCTCCGGAGTCGCTTTCAACTCTGCCAGGTCGGCGACCAGGCAAATCATTTCCAGCAGCAGGTTCAGATTGGTTTTCTTCTTGGCTGAAACATCCACGAAAACCGTCTTGCCTCCCCAATCCTCCGGCATCAGGCCGCGATCCGCCAACTGCTTCTTCACGCGGTCCGGCATGGCCTCTGGTTTGTCAATCTTGTTGACGGCAACGATGATCGGCACTTCCGCGGCGTGCGCGTGATCAATGGCTTCGAGCGTCTGCGGCATGACGCCATCGTCGGCTGCGACCACGAGCACGACGATGTCCGTTGCCTTGGCGCCGCGCGCACGCATGCGCGTAAAGGCCTCGTGACCGGGTGTGTCCAAAAAGACGATTTCGCGCCCGAGCGCGGGAGACTCCGGGTCGGTGATGCGGACCTTGTAGGCGCCGATGTGCTGCGTAATGCCGCCGGCTTCGCCCCCGGCCACGTTGGTCAAGCGGATCGCGTCGAGCAACGTCGTCTTGCCGTGGTCCACGTGGCCCATGATCGTGACCACGGGCGGACGGGCCACGGCCCCGGCTGCAGTTTCCTCGCCGCCCACGGCGGCATCAATATCTTTTGCCGCCTGCTCCTCGAACGTGATCACGTTCGTGTCGGCGCCGAAGAAGCGCGCCATTTCGCTGGCCAGTTCAGCATCCAGTGTCTGGTTGATGGTGGCGAAGACGCCCCGCGCCAGCAGGCGCGAGATCAGATCCTTGGCGCGAATGCTGAGCTTCTCCGCCAAATCCTTAACGCTGATGCCTTCGGTGATCGTAATGTTGCGCGTGATCG
This sequence comes from Candidatus Sulfotelmatobacter kueseliae, assembly GCA_900290255.1. Taxonomy (GTDB): domain Bacteria; phylum Acidobacteriota; class Terriglobia; order Terriglobales; family Acidobacteriaceae; genus Sulfotelmatobacter; species Sulfotelmatobacter kueseliae. The sequence continues at coordinate 23,102 of OMOD01000002.1, read as the reverse complement.
GCAGCGGCTCGTTCGACACCACCATGCGTGGCGGCGGAACGTAGCCCTTCATCGGCCCTTCTTTTACGCCCCGCGGAATGTAGCGCTGGCCGGGCCGGCGCGCCGGCGCACCCGGACGGCTGCCGGGACGGCTCGGTCCCGGAGGCGGCAATCCCGGACCCACGCCAATGGGCCGACTACCCGCCGGCGCCGTGCGCGTGGGATGCATGGGACGACGTTCGCCGGGGCGCAGCGGCCGGCCCGCACCTGCTCCCGGCGCCTGCGGACGCGGACGCTGAAAAATTGGCTGCCCGGGCACGGGACGCCCGGGCGCGGGACGCGCGCTTCCCGCCGCAGCGCCAGCTTGCGCGGCAGGCGCAACCGGGCGCGGCGGAGCTTTGTAGACCGGGCGCGGTCCGGTCTGCGGCATGATCATGCGCGGTAGGGGTGTTGGGGGCGCTGCCGGCACAACCGGACTCGGCGTTACAGCCGGAGGAGGAGGCGCGGCCGATGCCGTAACCGGCGGCGCGGGCGCGGTGGACGCAACCACTGCCGCGGGAGGTGGTGCGGCCGGACGCGGCGGCATTACCACCGGCGCAGTCACGGGCGGCGCAACCGGAATTGCGGGAGCTGCGGGTTTCTCCACCGCCGGTGCCGCAGCCGCTGGTTTCGCTGGAGGCGGAGGCAAGGGCGGTGTCGGCTTCGCTACGGGCGGCGCAACCGCAGGCTTGGCTGCGATTGGCGGACGCGCAACCGGCGGGCGCGCGGGCGCGGGATGCGGCGCTGCCCCTTCTTTCTGTTGGGTAATGGCTCGCAGCACGTCTCCCGGACGGGAGATGTGCGACAGGTCGATCTTGGTCTTGATTTCTTCTTCGCCGCGCAGCGGGCGGCTGGATTTGGCTGCGTGTGCCGGCCCTTCGGATAAGCTGCGGAAATGGGCCCGTACTTTTTCCGCTTCATGCTCCTCGAGTGAACTGGAGTGCGTCTTTTTCTCAGTCACTCCGACGAGCGTCAGCACGTCGAGAATGGCCTTGCTCTTGACTTCCAGCTCTCGGGCGAGATCGTTGATTCGAACCTTGCTCATCCGGCCTTTCTTGTACCCCGCGTTGTGCTTAAGTCTTCATCGCAGCCTCACGGAGTCAGCTTTCTGCACTCGCACATCGGAAAATACCCCTGCGCGGGCCATGACTATTCGGTTGTTTTGGGAGCGGAGCCGTCTTCCGGCCCGTGCTCTTCGCTTGTTTCCGCAGCAGCGGATTCTGTCGTTGCTTCAGCAGCCGCCGGTTCACCCTCGACAGCAGCCTCGCTCGCCGCCTCGGCGGCTTCCGGCGCGGCTTCTGCCTCGGCACTCACGCCTTCCGCCGGAACCTCGCCCTCGCTGGCAACCGCTTCTCCCGCGGCTTCTCCGGGTTCCAGGCTGGCGAAGTAATTATTCACGGCCAGGCTGATCTTTTCCACCGTCTTCGGCCCGATGCCCTCGATCGCCTCCAGTTGTTCCGGCGTCATATCGGCGAGGGATTCCACCGTGGCCACGCCCGCGGCCTTGAGCTTTTCCACCAAGCCTTCGCCCAGGCCGGGCACGTCCTCCAGCGGAGTCGTGGCCGGCGGAGCCATCGCCGCCATCTGCAGCTCGACTTCCTGGCGCTTCTCTTCTTCGCTCTTGATGTCAATCTTCCAGCCCAGCAGCTTGGCCGCCAGCCGGACGTTCTGCCCCTTCTTGCCGATCGCGAGCGAAAGCTGGCTGTCGTCCACCACCACTTCCAGATGCTTGTCCGTGGCATCGATTACCGTCACCCGGCTGACTTTCGCCGGCTGCAGCGCCTTCTCCGCGAAGGTCACCGGATCTTCGTGAAACTCGATGATGTCAATCTTCTCCCCGCGCAGCTCGCGGATGATCGACTGCACCCGCATGCCCTTCATTCCGACGCATGCGCCCACCGCGTCCACGTCTTTGTCTTTCGACAGGACCGCGATCTTGGTGCGCTCGCCGGCCTCGCGCGCGATGGCGCGGATCACCACCGTTCCGTCATAGATTTCCGGAACTTCCGTCTGGAACAGATGCTGCACCAGCTCCGGCGCGGCCCGCGATGCCACCACGCCCGGACCCTTGGCCGCTTTCTCCACCCGCGCAATCACCACCCGCAGCCGCTCGCCCACGGCAAACGACTCCAGCCGCGACTGCTCTTTGCGCGGCATGCGCGCTTCCGCCTTGCCGATGTCGAAAATCACATCCGGCCCTTCCACCCGCTTCACCGTCGCGTTGACGATTTCCCCCACCCGCCCGATGTATTCGTTGTAGACCGTGTCGCGTTCGGCCTCGCGCACCTTCTGGAAAATCACCTGCTTGGCCAGTTGCGCCGAAATGCGGCCCAGGATGCCTTCGGTCGGCCGCGGAATCAGCAGTTCGCCGCCGATTTCCAGATTCGGATCTGACTTGCGCGCCTCTTCCAGCGTGATCTGCAGGTTAGCGTCTTCCACCTGCTCCGGCGTCTCCACCACGGTCTTCACCGCGAAGGCGCTGATCTTGCCGGTTTCCTTGTCCAGCTTGGCGCGGAGATTTTCCTGCGACTTGTAGTACTTGCGCGTAGCCATAACAATGGCGTCTTCCACCGCGCTGACTACAATCTGCGGATCAATCCCTTTTTCCCGGCTCACGCCTTCGATGATGTTGTAGAGCTCGCTTGCCATAAGAAATCGGACCTCAGACTTCGGACCGCGGACCTCAGGATCTCAGTAATTGCTGAGGTCCGAGGTCTGATGTCCGACGCCCGCCTTATATTTCAGGCACCAGATTCGCCTTCTCCACGTTGGCGAATTCAATCTCCAGCTTCTGTCCCGCCGCCGCGCCCATTTTCTTCTGCGACTTCTTGCTGGCCACGCTCAAATCCAGCGTCAATCGGCCGTTCTCAAAGCTCTCCAGCCGTCCTTCAAAATGACGGTTGTTGTTCACCAGTTGCCGCGTCATCAACTTTACCCGGCTCCCGACAAAGCGGGTGAAGTCGGCCGCCTTGATCAACTTCCGATCCAGCCCCGGCGACGAAACTTCCAGCGTGTACGAGCCCGGCATGACGTCTTCGACGTCGAGAATCGTGCCAAACTCGCGGCTGAAGTTGGCGCAATCTCCATGCGTCACTCCGCCCAGCATCGGGGCCCCCGGAAAACCCGGTTTTGGTTTTCCGGGGTGAAGGGGATCAGCGCCCGCCGCGGGCTTGTCGAGAAACACCCGCAGCATGCGCGCCTTGCCGCCGCCCAGAAACTCGATTTCGACCACTTCGAGCCCGCTCGAGGCCGCTACCCGCTCCGCAACCTCGCGCACTCGATCAATGTCAAGCGCCATGAATCCAATAGCTTACGCGTGATGCCCGCATCCGGCGCCGGCCCCAACGAAAAAGTGGGCTTGCGCCCACTGGTGTGTTTCGCCAAACGCCGGTATTACACAACAGTTCTCAGGTACCTACTATACGCCCGCGAGTGCCAAAAGACAAACCGCCGGCGGCCGCACCTTCTGGCGTGCTAGACGGATCGGCGAGGGATGACACTGAGCGTCAAAGGGTGAGAACGCCTGATTTCAACAGTCCCGGCTTTCGTCCATAACCGAGGCGCATTCTGGATGTTGACGACCTCGCTGCAGCGTGCGTTCGTTTGGGCAGGATGACGCTCATCCGTCAACTCCTCCCGCTATTGCGAAACCTCCTGCGTCGCTGAAGCCGAACTGTCGGCGATGTTCGCGCATCCGCCATAGGTTGCCGTGACTGTGGTCGAACCGATCGCCAACGTAGAGGTCGTGAACTGCGCCTCGCCGCCCTTGAGATGCCTCTTTCCCAGCACCGTCTGCCCGGCCATGAAGGTCACCGGACCGGTTGGTTCGACCGTGGGCGAGGTGACCTTGGCGGTGAACGTCACCGCCTGGCCTTCTGTCGCCGGGTTCAACGAAGACGCAAGCGTAGTGGTGGAGTTCGCCTTCTTCACAGTCTGCGTCAATCTCGCGGACGTGCTGGCCCGGTAGTGGACGCCTCCGCCGTAGCTGGCAGTGATCAAATGGCGCCGTGCGCTCAGCGTGCTGGTGCTGAACGTGGCTACGCCGCTGGCATCCAGAATCCCTGTGCCCAGCGTGGCTGTGCCGTCTTTGAACGTCACGGTGCCTGTCGGCTTAGGCGCAGCCACAGCGGTGACCGTCGCCTCCAGCACGACCGCTTGTCCAAAGGTCGAAGCATTGGGGCTGGACACCAGCGCCGTCGTCGTGTTGGCCTGCACAATCTGCGTGAGCATGCCCGAACTTGGCGCGAACGTGGCATCCCCGACGTAGGCTGCTTTGATGCTGTGCGTCCCCACGCCCAGCAGGGAAGTCGTGAATGTTGCCACACCCCCCGACGTAGTGCCCGTGCCGATCACCGTCCCGCAGGCGTAGAACGTCACCTGCTCGCCGTCCGGAATCTCGCCATCGATGGACGCCACCGTTGCGGTAAAGGTCACCGCCTGTCCGCGGAGAGATGGATTCAGTGACGACACCACCATGGTCGAAGTCGGGGCCTTGCTCTCGCCGGTTTGCAGGTAAATCGATATGGAGTCCGTGAACTGATTGCCCACGGCCAAGTCGAGCCTGCCGTCCCCGTTGAAATCCCCCACCGCGATCCCACGTGCGCCATAACCTGCAGCGTAGTTGAAAGGGGCTTGGAATGTGCCATCGCCGTTACCCAGCAGGAGGGAGAGGCTGGAGGAATAATAGTTGGCGGCGATCAAGTCGAGGATGCCGTCCCCCTTTAAATCTGCACCGGCCAATCCAGCTGTCAGACCGCCCGTGTCGTAGTTGCCTCCCGTTCGAAAAGTCCCGTCGCCATTGCCCAATAGAACCGAAACCCAGCCCTCGTTATCCGACACGGCCAGGTCAAGCTTGCCGTCCTGGTTCAGGTCAGCCAGGACGATTCCTCCATGGTTGGTGCCCTTAACTTGATACTGAGCCTGGGGCTGGAACGTGCCGTCACCGTTGCCCAGCATAACCGACACGGCGCTATCGCTTCCGGAGCCCACCGCGAAGTCGAGGTGGCCATCTCCGTTAAAGTCTCCAACCACCACTAGCCCGCCAGCGACCGTGGGGTAGTTGACAGGGGCCTGGAATGTTCCGTCTCCATTCCCGAGCAGGACAGCGGCCGTATAGCCCTCGCTGACCAGATCGAGCTTTCCATCCCCGTTGAAGTCCCCCACCTCTACCTCGCCTCCATTGCCACCCGTCTCGAAGGTTCCTCCGGCCCTGAATGTTCCATCACCGTTGCCTAGCAAAATGGTAATTTGACCGCATCCTGAGTTGCCGACTGCCAGGTCCGTAATGCCATCGCCGTTGAAATCGCCAGTGGCCAACCCATGAGCGTGGCAGACCGAATAGGTTTGGCCGGGCGTGAACGTGCCATCCCCGTTCCCTAGGAAGATGCGAACCGTGCTGTCGTAGTACGTGGTTGCGGCGAGGTCAAGCTTGCCATCCCCGTTGAGGTCCAACGCGACAACTGTGATGTTGCCCCCTGCCGAAGAAATGTCGGTCCGACTGAAAGAAACCGACGCCTCGGGCACAGCGATAGGGAAAAATATGGTGTTGGAGGCGCCACCGCCCGGGCTAGGGCTGACGACCGTCACCGCCGCGCTTGACGCCGTGGCAATGTCCGATGCCAGGATCGTCGCAGTCAGCTTGGAACCGCTTATAAATGTCGTGGCTCGCGGGCTGCCGTTCCAGTGCACCGTCGAGGCC
>OMOD01000002.1:0-17376 GCA_900290255.1 Candidatus Sulfotelmatobacter kueseliae | reverse complement strand
CCGCTTATAAATGTCGTGGCTCGCGGGCTGCCGTTCCAGTGCACCGTCGAGGCCGCCACAAATCCCGTCCCGTTCACCGTCAGGGTGAATGCCGCGCCGCCCGGCGCAATCGTGTCGGGAACCAGCGGGTTGTTAATCAGCGGAACAGCGTTTTGCGCCCAGGCCATCGTACACAATGCCGCGAGGCTCAGGACAACAAACAGCGTCTTCGCTGCAACCAGAATTCCTCGATGTGCGGAAGGGAACTGCCTCTTGAAAGAGAGGGTGGCGAACGGAAGGGTGCGCTTGCTGGTCATGGGAGACTCCTTCACAGAGAGAGATTCGGGCGCGAATCGATCGCCACTTCCTGGGGGCGCCGAGGTCTCGACGCTCTACCTTGGGAAAGCTCGGTGAAGTGTTTGGCCCTGGCTGATGAAGTCGTCAGGCCAACCCTATGCTGGAAACCTGCACTCGTCAGTGATCCCGGTCACATGCGGCGCGGGCGGACACTCCGGTCGGCCAGGCGCGGGGTCGACGAGTGACGTTAAATCCCGTTTACACTCATCGTCTTTCCCCATCCCATTTGCCTCAATCCTCCGTCTCTCTCTAAAATGAAGGCTTACCCCCACGCGGCTGGGAGATTCCAGAGAAAAGCTATGATTCACTTTCCCGTTCCCGAAGCTCTTACTTTCGATGACGTCCTTTTGCTGCCCGCTCGCTCGGACGTGATCCCGGCGAGCGCCAGCACGCAGACGCAGCTCACGCGCACCATCCGCCTGAACATCCCGATCGTGAGCGCCGCCATGGACACCGTCACGGAATCGCATATGGCGATCGCGCTGGCGCAGCAGGGCGGCCTGGGCATTATTCATCGCAACCTGCCGATCGAGCAGCAGGCCAACGAAGTGGACAAGGTGAAGCGCTCGGAAAGCGGCATGATCGTCGACCCGGTGACCATGCATGCCTCCGACCGGGTCTCGGACGCGCTCGAAGTCATGCGCAAGTACAAAATCTCCGGCGTGCCCATCACCGAGAACGGAAAGCTGGTCGGCATTCTCACCAACCGCGACCTGCGCTTTGAAACCCGCTTCGATATCCCTATCGACAAGGTGATGACCAAGAAGAACCTCATCACCGTGCCCGTGGGCACCACGCTCGAAGAGGCGGAAAAGATTCTTCACCAGCACCGCGTGGAAAAACTGCTGGTCGTGGACGACAAGTACAACCTGAAGGGCCTGATTACGGTCAAGGACATCCAGAAGAAACTAAAATATCCCGGCGCGGCCAAGGACTCTCAGGGCCGTTTACGCGTGGGCGCGGCCATCGGCGCTACCGGCGATTTCCTCGAGCGCGCGCAGGAACTGGCCGCAACCAAAGTCGACGTGCTCGCCATTGATAGCGCCCACGGGCACTCGACCAAGGTGCTCGATGCCGTGAAGGCAGTGAAAGCGAAGCTGCCCGATGTGGATCTGCTGGCCGGCAATGTGGCCACTTTCGACGGAGCCTGCGAACTGGCCCGCGCCGGCGCCGACGGTATCAAGGTCGGCATCGGGCCGGGTTCGATCTGTACCACTCGGGTTGTAACCGGCGCGGGCGTGCCGCAGATCACCGCCATCGCCGAGGCTTACCGCGCCACCAAGGATTCCGGCGTGCCCATCATCGCCGATGGCGGCATCAAGTATTCCGGCGACATTACCAAGGCGCTGGCCGCAGGCGCCAGCGCGGTCATGATCGGATCGCTGTTTGCCGGCACCGACGAGAGCCCGGGCGAGCTGTTTCTGTATCAAGGCCGCTCCTTCAAATCGTATCGCGGCATGGGCTCGCTGGGCGCGATGGCCCAGGGATCGAGCGAGCGCTACTTCCAGAACGCCGGGTCCGATTCTTCGGCTGCCGCCTCGGCGAACGATGGCGAATCCAACCGGTTGGACAAACTGGTTCCCGAGGGCATTGAAGGCCGCGTGCCCTACCGCGGCTCCGTCGCCATGATCGTCTATCAGATGGTGGGCGGCTTGAAATCGGGCATGGGCTATTGCGGCTGCTCCACGATTCCGGAACTGCTGCAGAAGACGCGCTTCGTACGCATCAGCGGCGCCGGCCTGCGTGAGAGCCACGTGCACGATGTCATGATCACCCGCGAGGCTCCGAACTATGCCATCGAATGAGGCGGGCCTGCAGCGGTCTCCAATTCACGTGGGTGCCCCATCCTTCGCGTTTTGTGCGAAGGGTGGGACCATTCTGTCCGAGTCCGGTACGTCCGCTTGAGCTCTGATCCTCACCATCTTCTGAAGGCGTGGCTCGCCCTGATCCTGTGGCTGATCGTCATCGCCATTGAATCGAGCGCTTATTTTTCCGCCCACAACACCGGACGATTTCTGTATCCCTTGCTGCATTTTCTGTTTGGCCTTGATCCTTCCCGCTTCGACTTTTGGCATTTCGTCATTCGCAAAAGTGGCCACGTTTTCGGCTACGGCCTGCTGAGCATCCTGCTGTTTCGCGCCTGGCGCGAGACTCTGCCTGCGTTTGGGAATCCGAAATGGACGTTCCGCTGGGCAAACATTTCGGTTCTCGGAACCGCGCTGGTGGCCAGCCTGGACGAGTGGCACCAGAGTTATATTCCGTCGCGCACGGGCAGCGTGCGGGACGTGATTCTCGACACCTGTGCGGGAATCGGAGCGCAGATTCTGCTCTTCCTGTGGGTCAAACTGTGGACATCGCGGGAGTTACACCGGACCTAACCGGCGCACGGCAAGTAGACGGTTAGGGACCCGCTCTGGGGCCTCCACCTAACCGGCAAAACTGGATTTGCCGGTTAGGCGGCGCCCTGGAAGCATGAACAGCGCCGCCGACCCAACCGCCAGCGCTGCCGAGACATAGAAAGCCATTCCAGGGCCATACTGTCTCCACAACCCTCCTGTAATCAGGCTGGCGGCCAGCGTGGCCACGCTGGTCACGAAAAAATAGACGCCAAGGGCGCGGCCGCGAACGTCCTCTGCGACCGTTTCCACCATCAGAGCTTTCAGTACCGGTTGCGTGAGGGCGTAATACAGGCCATAGACCGCCATGGCAGCCCAAATGGCGAGCCTGGAAGGCGCACGACCGAAAACAAAATAGACGGCGGCAAAGATGAGATACCCGGCCGCGGCCATCCATCTGCGTGAAAAGCCGCGGCGCGAACATTGGTCGCTGAACCATCCTGCGGGCCAGGAGCCAAGCGTGTACGTGAGGTTGAATACCAGCCCCAGCAGCGGCGCCAGCGCCACGGGAATGCCGACGTTTTGTGCCCGCATCACCAGGAACATGTCGCTCGAGTTGCCGAGAGAGAACAGGGTGACCGCGAAGAGGACAAAGTAGAACGAGCGGGGCAGCCCAGCGCGGAGCTTCGCTCCGCCGGACGGCCGGGGGCGGCCGTCCCCACACGAGGACCAATCGCTTCCGGGCCTTCTGGTCTCGCGGATGCCGAGCAGCGCCACCAGCACGCAGAGCGCGCCCGGAACCGCAGCGGCCCAGAAAACGCTCCGAATTCCGAAGCGCGCGAGCAGGGCGAGAGCAACGAGTGGCCCGGCAATGGCTCCAGCGGAGTCGAGAGACTGGATCAGTCCGTAGGCTGCGCCGAGCCGATCCTTCCCGACCGATTCGGCGACCATTACGTCGCGCGGCGCCCCGCGCACGCCTTTGGCGGAACGGTCAATGAAGCGAATCAGCAGAACGTGCCACCACGCGGTCGCGATCGCAAGCAGCGGCTTCACGGCGTTCGCCGCAAAGTATCCGGCCACGACCAGCGGTTTGCGGCGGTCGAGGCGGTCGGTGAGATATCCGGAGAAGAGCTTGGCAAACGACGCAACGCTCTCGGCGATGCCCTCAATCAGTCCCAACTGCGCCGGCCCCGCTCCGAGCGAAACCAGAAATGCGGGCAGCACCCAGTAGGCCATCTCGGTTGCCGTATCGTTCAGGAACGACGTGATGCCGAAGGCGTAGATGTTGCGGGCGGCGGAGGGCTGGGGCTGTGGACTTGCAGGCATAGGAAGGTTTTACCACGGAGGCACAGAGACACGGAGTGCAGCTTGTGGAGCCCCGGACGCCCTCGTCCGGGGAACACGGGGGCGAGCACGATCCCGCAAGGCATCGTGCTCCTCCGCAGGCGGACGAGGGCGTCCGCCTCTCCACCCAAATGAGATTTCGCTGGAAGCTGACTGCTGGAACACGGGGGCGAGCACGATCCCGCAAGGCATCGTGCTCCTCCGCAGGCGGACGAGGGCGTCCGCCTCTCCATTCAAATGAGATTTCGCTGGAAGCTGACTACTGGCTACTGGTTTTAGTACATGGCGTCGTACTTGGTCACGTCCCACTCGGCGCCTTTGTTTTCCATGGTGAGGGTGAAAAGATCCTGATCCACTCCGGGCTGGTCCGGGCCGGCATTGCTCAGCCGCTTGCCGCGATAGTGCAGGATGATGAACGGCGGAGCGTCTTCCCAGTCGACTAGTTGCCAGGAGAGTAGCGGGTGCTGGGTCTCAGACTTGCAGATGAAGCGGGCGTACTTCTTGTGGTAGTCGTGCTCCCACTTGGCGAGCAGTTCGTCGCAGTGGCCGTCGCGTAACTCGCGGAGGAAGTTGTTGGCGGCGTGCTCGGTGGCGCGGTCGCGGAGCGGATTCAACTTGATGCTGACGTGCAGCCCGGTCAGCGGATCGTGTTCCTCAGAGCGGGCAAGCACCGGCCCCTGATTGCTCAGCCACCATAGGTAACCGACAAAGACCAGCACGAGCAGCGATGCGGTGCCGACAGCGATGCCGATCTGGGACTTGGTGAACGAGGCCATTAGAAGAAGTTTAGAGAGTTGAGAAAAGGCACCGCAAGATTACCCTGAGACGCGGACGTACATGTACGAGTGGGGGAAGACTCACTGGTTTAGTGGCTAGCGGTCAGTGGGATAGGAAAACAAAAAAAGGCACGGCAGAATGCCGTGCCCTTGAGTCGCGGAAAATCGGGACTACTCTTTCTTTTCGTCTCCGCCCTCGGCGGGTGCGGATTCTTTTTCGGCCTGGGCCTGCGCTTCGGCTTCTTCCATGGCCTTCTTGGCCTCGGCGGCTTTCTTGGCGCGAGCTTCGGAGCGCTTCTCGCGTTTCTCGTCGAGAATCTTCTCGCTGCCGAGCAGTTCGAGGAAAGCGCGGTCGGCGCCGTCGCCCTTGTTCCACTGGGTGCGGATGATACGGGTGTATCCGCCGTTGCGGTCGCCGAAGCGCGGTCCGATGGTGTCGAACAACTTGACCACGGCTTCGTCGGTCATGAGATAACCGGCGGCCAGGCGGCGGGCGGCGAGATCGCCGCGCTTGCCGAGGGTGATCATCTTCTCGACGATGGGCTTCGCGGCTTTGGCCTTGGGAACGGTGGTCTCGATGCGCTCTTCCACGATCACCGAAGTGACCAGGTTGCGCAGCAGCGAGCGCCGGTGCGCGGTGTTTCGTCCGAGTTTGTAGCCTGCAACTTTGTGACGCATGGGAAACCTCAGCTTCTAGCTCTTAGCTGCTAGCTCAAAATCAAACCTCAGCGGCTAAAGCCGCCTTCACGGGTCAACCTTGGGCGGCACGGCTGAAGCCGTGCCCTTCCCAGTCCTTGCTAACTCATGGCGCGACTAAAAGCCGCGCCCTTTCAAAGCGCTTTGCAACCTTGAAACTCTGAAACTTTGAAACCTGCCTTTTTACAGCTGGTCGTCCGGTCCGTAAGCGGACGCGGGCAACGGGACGTTCGACGTCGGTCCCGGCACAGCGTTGCCGTGTTCGTCGATCTTCATGCCCAGGCTCAGGCCCATCGAGGAGAGAATCTCCTTGATCTCGTTGAGCGACTTGCGGCCGAAGTTCTTGGTCTTGAGCATTTCGGCCTCGGTCTTCTGCACCAGCTCGCCGATGGTCTGGATGTTCGCGTTCTTCAGGCAGTTGTAGCTACGCACGGAGAGCTCTAGCTCTTCGACCGACCGGTTCAGGTTCTCGTTGCGAATCTCGGGCTTGTGTTCGTCCGCGGCCGAGGCGCCGGTTTCGATCTCTTCCTCGAAGTTGATGAAGATGTTCATGTGGTCCTTCAGCAGCTTCGCGGCCAGGCCGATGGAGTCGGCCGGCGTGATGGAGCCGTTGGTCCACACTTCGAGGGTGAGCTTGTCATAGTCGGTGATCTGGCCGAGTCGCGCCGCTTCGACGGTGTAGTTGCACTTGCGCACGGGCGAGTGCACGGAGTCGATGGGAATGAAGCCGATGCCGAGATCCTCATCGAAGTTCTTGTCGGCGGAAACGTAGCCGCGGCCGCGCTTGAGGCGCATTTCCATGTCGAGCTTGCCGCCTTCGCTGACGGTCGCGATGTAGACCTCTTTATCCAGAACCTCGACATCACCATCCGCTTCGATCATGCCGCTGGTGACGACTCCGGGCTGATCGGAACGCAGGTAGATGGCCTTGGGCGCGTCGCCCGAGAGCTTGAACGGAATCTGCTTGAGGTTGAGGATGATGTCGGTTGCGTCCTCGACCACCCCGGGGATCGACTGAAACTCGTGCAGCACACCTTCGATCTTCACCGCGGTGACGGCCGCGCCTTCAATCGAACTGAGCAGCACGCGCCGCAGGGCGTTGCCGACGGTGGTGCCGAAGCCGCGTTCGAACGGCTGCGCCCAGAAGATGCCGTACTTGTCGGTGAGGGTGGAATTATCAACTGCGAGACGTTTCGGTTTCTGAAAACCTTTCCAAAGCATGCGTTTCTCCTTCGGCCGTTTGGCTCGGTGCAGGCTCCCTGAATCGGCCCGGATTCAGGTCAAATGTCGGCACAGGCTGATCTGGCACGAATATATGGACCCAAGTTTCAACGTTTCAAGGTTGCAAAGTTTCAAAGTCTTTGAAACCTCTGAAACTTTGAAACCTGCCCAACAAAATTGTTACTTACTATAGAGTTCAACAATCAGCTGCTCGTTGACCGGCAACTGGATGTCTTCGCGCTTGGGCAGCGACAGCACGCGGCCCTTGTAATTGTCGCGGTCGACTTCCAGCCAGGCGGGCATGGTGCCGTGGCTGGCAAATTCCTTGGCCAGCTCCAGCACGGCCAGCTTCTTGCTGCGCTCGCGGATCGAGATTTCCTCGCCGGCATCCACTTCATACGAAGGAATGTTGACCTTGCGATTGTCCACGGCTACGTGCCCGTGGCGCACGAGTTGTCGCGCCTGGCGCCGCGACTGGGCGAATCCCAGGCGGAAGACGACGTTGTCAAGACGCCGCTCGAGCTGCTGCAGGAGCTTTTCGCCGGTCACGCCGCGGGAGCGCGCCGCTTTCTCGAAATAGTTGCGGAACTGCGCTTCCTGCGTGAAATAAATGCGCTTGGCTTTCTGCTTTTCGCGCAACTGCAGACCGTAGCCCACGACCTTGGCCTTGCGGTCTTTGCCGTGTTGTCCGGGAGCGAAATTGCGCTTCTCGATGGGGCATTTATCGCCGAAACACTTGGCGCCTTTGAGGAACAGCTTCATGCCCTCGCGGCGGCAGAGACGGCAGACTGCATCGGTATATCGTGCCAAGTTCTTTCTCCTTTAGATGACCGGTTTACAGGTTTGGCTGCACCCTTCGTCCCGGACAAGAATCAATGTTTCAAAGTTTCGAAGGTTTCAGAGTTTCAAGGTTCCTGGCTTTGAAACCTTGAAACTTTGCCACCTTGAAACCTTACACTCTGCGGCGTTTCGGCGGCCGGCATCCGTTGTGCGGAATCGGCGTGGCATCGCGAATGGAGCGCACTTCGATTCCGGCGGCAGCCAGCGCGCGTACGGCGGACTCGCGTCCGGAACCGGGGCCGCTGACCCGCACATCCACGCTGCGGACGCCATGATCGCGCGCCATGTTGGCCGCGTTCATGGCCGCCTGCTGCGCGGCGAACGGCGTGCCTTTGCGCGATCCGCGGAAGCCGAGCGATCCGGAACTCTTCCACGACAGAACGTTGCCGTTCATGTCGCAGATGGTCACGATCGTGTTATTGAAGGAGGCTTGCACGTGCGCGATGCCATGCGGGACGTGCTTGCGCTCCTTCTTCTTGAAGGTTTTCTTCTTGCCTTTTTTCTCTGGCGCGGCTGGTGTGCCGGCCGCTGCTGCTGCTGTTGGTTTTGCCATAAAAGTCAGTTCCCAGTTGCCAGTTGTCAGTTGCCAGTTCTGCCGCACCCGTTCCAGATTTTACTGGCAACTGGCCACTGGCAGCTGGCGACTGGTTTACGTCTTCGCCGTCGCTTTCTTCTTCTGCGCGACCGTTCCCTTGCGCGGACCCTTGCGGGTGCGGGCGTTGGTATGGGTGCGCTGGCCGCGGACCGGCAGGTTGCGGCGGTGACGGAATCCGCGATAGGAGCCGATTTCGATGAGCCGCTTGATGTTCATCGAAACATCCTTGCGCAGATCGCCTTCCACCATGCCTTCGGACTCGATGACGGTACGGATCCGATTGACCTCTTCTTCGCTCAGGTCCTGGACCTTCTTCATCGGTTCCACTTTAGCCTCATCGAGGATGCGGCTGGCGCGCGGATGGCCGATGCCATAGATGTAGGTCAGCGCGATGTGAATGTGTTTCTGGCGTGGAAGATCCACGCCGGCAATACGTGCCATGTTTCTAACCCCCGGCTCCTAGCTTCTAGCTCCTAGCTTCTAGCCAACCCGATCTAGCTAGGAGCTAGCAGCTTTTCAGCCCTGGCGTTGTTTGTGTTTGGTGTTGACGCAGATCACCCGCACCACACCTTTGCGGTGGATGATCTTGCACTTGTCGCAAATTTTCTTTACCGACGCTCGTACTTTCATAAGACCCAGCCCTCAGCCCTCAGCCGCCAGCCGTCAGTAAATCCGACAGCCGGGAGGAACGACGTTACTTATACCGATACACAATTCTTCCGCGATTCAGGTCGTAGGGGGAAAGCTCCACTGCGACTTTGTCGCCGGGCAGAATGCGGATGAAATTCTTGCGCATCTTTCCGGAAACGTGCGCCAGCACCTGGTGCTTATTCTCCAGTTCCACCCGGAACATGGCGTTGGGCAGCGGTTCCAGAACCGTGGCCATGACTTCAATCGCGTCTTCTTTGCTCATGCACTCCTTGCTTACTGAACTTTAGAGATCCCTCGCAAAAAGCGCTCGGGATTTCGGCAGCGGGCTCAGACGCCCGCTAGACGCCTCAACTTCAATCGCGTCTTCTTTGCTCATTAGCTCCTAGCTTCTAGCTCCTAGCTTCTAGCTAACCACGGTAGCCCGACTAGCTAGAAGCTAGGAGCTAGCAGCTAGAAGCTTTTACTGCGTCAAAATCACCGGGCCATCCCTGGTCACCGCCACGCAATGCTCGAAGTGGGCGCTGAAACTGCCATCCACCGTGACCGCCGTCCACTTGTCACCGAGCACCTTGGCTTCCGGGCCGCCCGAATTGACCATGGGCTCGATGGCGAGCACCATGCCTTCGCGCAACTTGGCGCCGTGTCCGCGATTGCCGAAGTTCGGAACCTGCGGCTCCTCGTGCAGGCGCGTTCCGATGCCGTGCCCAACAAACTCGCGCACTACGCTGAACCCGGCCGCTTCCACATGTTCCTGCACCGCCGCTCCCACATCGCCCACCGAGTTGCCGATGCGCGCTTGTTCGATGCCGCGGTAGAGCGACGCTTCGGTGACGTCCAGCAACTTCTGCACATCCGGCTTCACCGCTTTGCCCACGGGGACGGTGACGGCGGCGTCGCCATAATAACCGTCGAGCACGACACCGCAGTCAATCGAAACGATGTCACCTTCGTTGAGCACCCGTTTTTCCGACGGGATGCCGTGAACAATCTCCTCGTTCACCGACGTGCACAACACGCAGGGATAATCGTAATAGCCCTTGAACGCCGGCTTGGCCCCGAGTTCCTTGATCGTTTTCTCGGCGGCGCGCTCCAGGTCCATGGTCGTGGCACCCGGCACCGCCAGCACGCGGACATGATCGAGCACCTGGCGGACGATGCGACCGCTGCGCCGCATCTTCTCAATCTCACTCGCCGATTTGCAGACAATCGCCATGCTTCATGGTCACGCGTGGTGATCTTCCAATATCCGGTAGACCTCCGCCGTAATCTCGTCCATCGGCCGGTCGCCGTTGACCGTGATCAAACGCCCGGTTCGCTGGTAATACTCAGCCACGGGACGGGTCTGCTCCTGATACGCCGTGAGTCGTGGCTGAATGACTTCCAACCGGTCATCATTGCGGGTCACCAGCTTCGTCCCGTCAAGGTCGCAGAGTTCATCCACGCGGGGCGGCTGGAAGTGGACGTTGTAGATCCGTCCACAGGTGGGACAAGAACGGCGTCCAGTGAGCCGGAGCAATAGCTGATTATAGTCCACGTCCAGGCAGATCACAATTGGCCAGGCCCGGGTGGGACGCGAATTGTCAAAGAGCTTGTCGTCGAGCAGCGCATCGAGCCACCCGGCCTGCGCCGCAGTCCGGGGAAACCCGTCCAGAATGTAGCCGCGTTTACAGTCGGGCCGCGACAGCCGCTCCCGGACCATACCGCAAACCACATCGTCGGGGACCAACTCTCCTCGGGCCATGATTGCCTTGGCAGCCAGGCCGAGGTTGGTACCCTGCGCCGCGTTTTCCCGCAGCAGGTCTCCGGTTGACACCTGGGGAATGTCATAGCGTTCCATGATGCGCTTGGCCTGGGTGCCTTTTCCGGCGCCCGGCGGCCCAAGCAGCACCACGGGACCAACATCACGCGAGGTTTCCTGCGCCATCGGCTGGCCAAAGCCTCCCGATCAAGTGTCCCCGGCGCCCCAGAAAATCAGCCGAGGTGCAGCACCCCCCACAAACCTTCCTGCGCGTGCTTCAGGAGCGGCTTCCGCGCGCCGTTGCGGCTTCCCTCAGCGGCTAAAGCCGCCCCAAAGGCGGGCGCCGGTCGGCACGGCTAAAGCCGTGCCCTTCCCAAAAACCATTCTCGAAACACGATCCGCCAATCACCAGGCGCGCCGGCCGCGAATGCGGCCGCTGCGCGGCGTAAACCCGTCATAGTGACGCATGATCAGTTGCGCTTCGATTTGCGTCACCGTATCCATAGCTACGCCCACGACGATCAGCAGCGAAGTCCCGCCAAAATAGAAGTTCACGCCCAGGCCGCTGGTCACCCAGACCGGCAGCCGCTCGAAGATCGATCCTCCCATCCACCACGGCAGGTGGTTCAGGTGAATGCCGGTGATCATCCATTCCGGAATAAACGAGATCACGATCAGGTACAGCGCGCCCACCAGGGTAATGCGGGTCAAGACTTCGTTGATGAAGTCGGCGGTGCGGCGCCCGGGCCGAATTCCAGGCACGAAGCCACCGTATTTCCGCATGTTGTCGGCAACTTCACTGGGATTGAACACGATGGACACGTAAAAATAGGCGAAGAAAATGATGCCCAGGGCATAGAGCAAGGTATAGAGCGGCTCGCCCCATGCCAGCATGCGAATCACATCCCCGATGTAACGGTGCTCGCGCCAGGTGTAAAAGACGGTCTGCGGCAAAGTCAGAATTGAAGATGCGAAGATGACGGGCATGACGCCGCCGGCGTTGACGCGCAGAGGCAGATGGGTGGATTGTCCGCCCATCACCTTGCGCCCGACGACACGCTTGGCGTATTGCACCGGGATTCGCCGCTCGCTGCGTTCGACATACACGATGAACGCGACGACGGCAATCATGAAAACGAACAGGAAGGCCATCAGCACCGGAGTCAGGGCACCCCAGGCGGCGTTTCTCGCCTTGTCGACCAGATCGACCACGCCCCGCGGCAAGCCGACCACGATGCCCGAGAAGATCAACAGTGACATGCCGTTGCCGATGCCGCGCTCGGTAATCTGCTCGCCCAGCCACATGATGAAAGCGCTGCCCGTGGTCAGGGTCAGCATGGTCATCAGGCGAAATCCCCAGCCGGGGTTGAGGACGAAGTCGCCGGTCTTCTCGAGGCCGACGGCGATGCCGAACGATTGCACCGCGCTCAGGATGACGGTGATGTAGCGCGTCCACTGGGTGATTTTCTTACGCCCGAGCTCGCCCTCTTTCTGCAATTTGGCCAGCGGCTCGTAGACCACCGTCAGCAACTGCAGAATGATGGACGCGGTAATGTAGGGCATGATGCCCAGGGCGAAAATCGTGAGACGGCGCAACTGCCCGCCGGAAAACAAGTCCACAAACCCGAGGAAGCTGCCGCGGTTCTGCTCGAAAAACTGCGCCAGCTTGTCGGCATTCACGCCGGGCGTGGGAATGTGCCCGCCAATGCGGTAAACAAACAGCAGTCCCAGGGTGAACAGGACGCGCCTGCGCAGGTCCGGAATGCGGAAAATGTTCGCCAGTTTTTCAAACATTACTGCAAGACCTCAACCTTGCCGCCCGCCTTGGTGATTTTTTCCTGCGCCGACTTGGAGAACTTGTGCGCGCTCACGGTGAGCGCCGCGGTCAGTTCGCCATCGCCGAGAATCTTGACCGGGAGCTTGGCTTTGATCACGCCGGCCTTGCGCAGCACCTCGGGCGTGATGGTCGTCTCGCCCAAAGCAGCCAGGCGTTCCAGGCTGACGATGTTGTATTCCTTGCGGAAAATGTTGGTGAAGCCGCGCTTGGGCATGCGGCGGTGCAGCGGCATCTGGCCGCCTTCAAAGCCGCGGATCATGCGCGAACCGCTGCGCGAGCGCTGGCCCTTGTGCCCGCGGGTGGACGTCTTGCCCATGCCAGAGCCCATGCCACGGCCCACACGCTTGCGGTTTTCGGTCGCCTTCTTCGGGGCGCGAATGTTGGATAAATTCATAAAATTGCTCCGAGCTGTGAGCTATGAGCTATGAGCTATAAGCAAAGCTGCTATGTGACCGCTCGCAGCTCGTGGCTCGTAGCTCGCAGCTCTATTGCACGATCTCCACCAGGTGCGGGACCTTGGCCACCATGCCGCGGATGGCCGCCGTATCTGGCCGCTCGATGACCTGGTTCAGCCGGGTGAATCCCAGCCCCTTAATCACCAGCTTCTGTTTCGAGGGGGCGCAAATGGCGGAGCGAACCCACTTCAGGTGGATCTTTCCGGCGCCCGAATCTGTCTTCTTTGTCATTGCTTCAAAACCTCAGTGTTCAGTGGCCAGTGATCAGTGGCCAGTACCCGAAATTGTCTTGTCACTCATGCTGGCCACTGACAACTGACCACTGGCCACTGTCTTTACAGTTCTTCCACCGTCTTGCCGCGCAGCGTCGCCACACTCTGCCGGTTCTTCAAGTGCTTTAACGCGTCAAAGGTCGCCTTGATCACGTTGTGCGGGTTGGTGGTGCCGATCGACTTGGTCAGCACGTTCTGCACGCCTACCGAAGTCATGACCGCACGCACCGCTCCGCCCGCGATGACGCCCGTGCCTTCCGGGGCGGGTTTGAGCAGCACGCGGCCCGAGCCGTAGCGTCCCAGCACGAGGTGCGGAATCGTGGTCTGGGTCAAGTTGACCTTCACTAAGTTCTTCTTGGCGGCCTCAATCCCCTTGCGGATGGCCTGGGGAACTTCTTTCGCCTTGCCGGAACCGTAGCCGACCACGGCCGCCGAAGGATCGCCCACCACCACCAGCGCGGCGAAGGAAAGATTCTTGCCGCCCTTGACGACTTTGGTGACGCGATTGATGGCGACCACCTGATCTTTCAGTTGGAACGCGCCTGCATCGAGTTTCTTAATCACTGTTGGCATTCTTAAATTCCTGGCTTCTAGCTCCTAGCCGCTAGCTTCTAGCTAACCCGGGTGGGTAGTAGCTAGCAGCTAGTAGCTAGCAGCTGTCTTTAGAATTGCAATCCCGCTTCCCGGGCGGCGTCGGCCAGAGCTTTCACCCGCCCGTGATAAATGTAGCCGCCGCGGTCGAATACGACCTTGGTCACACCCTTGGCCTTGGCGCGCTCGGCGATCGTCTTGCCGACCGATTTTGCTGCGGCGACGTTGCCGCCGGTGCGACGGTCTTCTATCTTGCCCTCGGCCGTGCTGGCCGAAACCAGCGTCTGGCCGGACATGTCGTCGATCACCTGCGCGTAAATGTGATTCAGCGAGCGGTACACGTTGAGCCGCGGACGCTGCGCCGTTCCCTGCAGCTTCTTGCGGATGCGCTCGTGCACGTGACCGCGCTTCTGGTTCTTGGTAATCTTCGTCAGCATTTGCTTCGCTTCCTTCTTGACCGCCGGGCTTCGCCCGAGATCCCTCGCTTCGCTCGGGATGATCGCCGCGGGCTCTGACGCCCGCCAAACGCGATCATTTCGCTCCCGTCTTTCCAACTTTCTTCTTCAGGCGTTCGCCGGCATAGCGCACGCCCTTGTTCTTGTACGGATCGGGCGGACGCAGGGCGCGCATTTCTGCCGCCACCTGCCCGACCTTCTGCCGGTCAATTCCGGTCAGCGTGATGCGGGTCTGCTTGGGATCGACGACCGCATCCACGCCGCTGGGCAACGGATATTCGATGGGATGCGAGTAGCCCAGGCTGAACACAAGCGTCGTCTTGCCCTTCAGCTCGGCGCGATAGCCGATGCCGACGATCTCCAGTTCGCGCACCCAGCCCTTGGTCACGCCTTCAACAGCGTTGTTGACCAGGGCGCGTGCCAGCCCGTGAAGCGCCGACTGCGAATCGTTCTCGCGGATGGCGACGATGTGGCCGTCCCTCTGCTCGACCTTGATGCCCGCCGGCAGAGCTGTGTCCAGCTTGCCTTTCGGCCCCTGCACCGCGACCGTGTTGCCTTCAATTCTGACCGTGACCCCCTTGGGAATCGCGATCGGCTTTTTTCCAATTCGTGACATAAGAGCTTCTAGCTTCCAGCTCCTAGCTCTTAGCTAGGCCGCTTTGATTTTGTAGTTCCGACCCGGCCGGAACTGTTCCAAGTCAAACCGAAATCTCGATTGCCGCCTTAGCTAGTAGCTAGAAGCTAATAGCTAGAAGCTGCCTTTAGTAGATCTGGCACAGCAACTCGCCGCCCACGCCTTCCTTTTTCGCCTGGCGGCCGGTCATCACCCCGCGCGGGGTGGTGAGGATGTTGATCCCCAAGCCGCCCAGCACACGCGGAATCTCGCTGCGGCGCACGTAGACGCGGCAGCCGGGGCGCGACACGCGCTCGACCTTCGAGATGGCCGCCTCGTTGTTGGCGCCATACTTGAGGTAAATCCGGATAACTTTATGCCCCTCTTCCTCGGTGGCCTTGTAGTTGGAGATGTAGCCCTCTTCTTTCAGGATGCGGGCGATCTCCAGTTTGAGCCGCGAAGCCGGGATATCCACTTTCTGGTGCCGCGCCTGGAGCGCATTGCGCACCCGCGTCAGCATGTCTGCGACCGGATCGGTCAACGTCATTGTTTTGCTTCTCCTTGAGCCGCCCGTTCGCTCCGCGTCCGGCGGAGAACCTGCGACGGCTTGAACTTCAGTCGTTCGTCGTTGGCCAGTTTTGTTATAGCCGCTGGCTTTTGCCAACGACGAACGACCAACGGCCAACGACGCCGTTACCAGGACGACTTCGAAACCCCGGGGATCTCCCCGCGCAGCGCCAGCTGGCGGAAGCACAGCCGGCATATGCCGAACTTGCGCAGGAAACCGCGCGGGCGTCCGCACAGGTTGCAGCGGTGATGCCGGCGCGTGGTAAAGATCCTCCCGTTCTTGCAAGTGCACGCCTTGCCGTCGACCGTACCCTTGCCTCGACAGACAGGACACGCCTTATCCGGTTTCTTTATATCTTCCGTGCGTTGATGCAACCCAACGCCGTCTTTGACTCGTTTTGCGGTAGTTGCCAAACTAGCTCCTAGCTTTTAGCTCTTAGCCAAACCTTGAAACTTTGAGACTCTGAAACCTTGAAACCTATGCTCTAAACGGCATGCCCAGGTGTTTCAGCAGCGTGCGCGCCTGATTATCGTTCGCGGCTGTGGTCACGATAGTGACGTTCATGCCCTTCAGCTTGTCAACTTTCTCGTAGGAGATCTCCGGGAAAATCAACTGGTCGTGCAGGCCGAGGGTGTAATTGCCGCGGCCATCGAACGACTTGGTGGAAACTCCGCGGAAGTCGCGCACGCGCGGCAGCACGATGTTCACCAGCCGGTCGAAGAACTCGTACATGCGGTCGCCGCGCAAGGTCACCATGGCGCCGATGGACTGCCCGGCGCGGACTTTGAAGGCGGCGATCGATTTCTTGGCGCGCGTGACGATCGGTTTCTGCCCCGTGATCTGGCTCAACTCGTTCACCGCCGGATCGAGGACTTTCGCGTTCTGCGTGGCTTCGCCCACGCCCACGTTCACGACGATCTTGTGCAGGCGCGGAACCGCCATCACGTTTTTCAGTTCCAGTTCCTTCAGCAGCGCCGGAGCCACTTCCTTTTCGAATCTCGCGCGCAGCCGCGGACGCTCTTTCGCGCTGTGCCGCGCCTGCTCGGGAGCCTTCTGCTCCTGCGCCGCTTCTTTTTGTCCTTTTTTGTCTTTTGCCATTTTCGTTTCGACTTCCTCTCACGGTTTCGGGACGCAAGCTGCTAGCTTCTAGCTCCTAGCCTCTAGCTCGACGTGTGCCGGTTCGTGAGACTCGAATTTCACCTGGCCGCTTGCACTGCCACCACAAAGCTAGAAGCTAGTGGCTAGGAGCTAGCAGCTACTTATCCAGCGTCGTTCCGCACTTCTTGCAGACGCGCACCTTGCGGTCTCCGTGCATCTCGTGCCCGATGCGGACCGGGCCGCAAGCCGGGCAGACCAGTTGCACATTGGAGATCGCGATGCGGCTTTCCTGCTCCGCGATCCCACCCTTGATGTTGCGCTGCGGATTCGGGCGCACGTGCTTCTTCACCATCATCACGTGCTCGACCAGAATCTTGGCGTCGTTGGGAAACACGCGCAGCACGCGTCCTTCCTTGCCTTTATCCCGGCCGGTGATCACTTTCACGGTGTCGTTCCGCCGGATATCCACTCGTTTATGTGCAGTGCTTACGGTTTGCATAAGTCAAAGTTTCAAGGTTTCAAAGTTTCAACGTTTAATCCAAGATTCCCGCGTCTCAAGGCACCTTGAAACCTTGAAACTATGAAACCTTGAAACCTGCTTCTAAATCACTTCCGGCGCCAGCGAAACAATCTTCAGGAATTTCTTCTCGCGCAGTTCACGCGCCACTGGGCCGAACACGCGCGTTCCCACTGGCTCGCCCGCATCGTTGATCAGCACCGCCGCGTTCTGGTCGAAGCGGATGTAGGTTCCGTCGCGCCGCCGATGTTCCTTGCGGGTGCGTACGATGACCGCCTTCACGACTTTGCCCTTCTGCACCTGGCCCTCGGGCGCGGACTCCTTCACCGCAGCCGTGATCACGTCGCCCAGCCCGGCATTCAACCCGGTCGAGCCGCCCAGCGGCAGAATCATCTGCAGCTTGCGGGCGCCGGAATTGTCGGCGACCTCCAGCATCG
>OMOD01000094.1 GCA_900290255.1 Candidatus Sulfotelmatobacter kueseliae | reverse complement strand
AACAATCTCAACCTACCGCAAAAGTGGGCGCCTTTTTATATTGCGTGCTATCGGGATGTTTCAACAACTGACGAGTTGGAGGTTAGAATTGCAGTCAGCCCACTTCCGTGAGCAGCATCGTTAGCAAAACGGGTCGACAGGAGTCGACCTGCTAAAAGCTCTCGACGGGGAGTAATATCGCTTCGTGATTGATCTACCCCACGGCGGGGGCGGTCGGTTCAGCGAGTACGATCTCGTTGAGCACATCCGAGCAGCAAAACCACCGCGCGACTACATCATCCAAGGCCAAGCGGATCGCAAACTGGCGCAGCATCCTAAGCACTCTCTCGATTGCTGGCTTAGGAAATTTAGCCGGTATAAAGACACGAAGCAGGCGGTCAATAGTGTCATTGACGACCTCCTGGCGACAGGCTTGTTTGTACTCGTCAAGAAATTGCGCTGTCCGGACTCTGGTAGCTACTGCAAGGGAATCCGACTCGCTTGACCCCTGTGGAAATCAGACTGACCCGCTACCAATTGTTGAGAAATCTTGCGATAGCACAAGCTTCCGAGTAGAGGAGTCCCGGTGAGCTGTAGGCTTCCTTTGGCTGTATCCGCCGTTTCCAGCTTCGTGCCCGTTTAAGTCCACCATGGCTCATCGGGGATCTCCCCCCCTCACGGACCCCACCGTGCAGATTTCCCGCAGTGGGTTCTTCAGGCGTGACTCCCCGCTCCCGCCCGGGGATTTTGAGTGTAGCCGCGATTTATCGCCAACTAGTGTCTCGACCACCGCCTCCGCCAGTTGTGCTCGGAAGATTTGTTGGGGCATCGCGAAACAAAGGGGCTAAATAGTGACTCATAATCCAAATGAGGAGTACATCCGCTTGACATGAAGTAGTGTAGACAGCAGAATGCTCGGGGTCGGAAAAGATCATGAAAACCAAGTTATTCTGCCTTCTGTCATTGGCTGTTCTGTCTCCCACCTTTGCGTTGACGCAAAGTGCCGGCGCAGCCCCAGCCGCGCCTCCCTCCACCCGCCAGGGCGACGTCCAAGAAACTCTGCACGGCGTAACCGTGACGGATCCCTACCGCTGGCTGGAGGATCAACAATCAGCCGAGACGCGGGCGTGGATCACCCAACAGAACGAGTACACGCACAAACTCCTGGACAGCTGGCCGGGGCGGGAGCGCCTGGAAAAACGCCTGGCCGAGTTGAAGAAAGTGGAGCGCATCAGCTCGCCCATCGAGCGCAGCGGACGTCTGTTCTACCGCAAGCGCGCGGCTGATCAGGAACAGTTCGTCATCTACACCCGGCAGGGCGACGCGGGGAAGGAAGAAGTATTGATCGACCCGAACCCGATGAGTCCGGACCACTCGACCAATGTCAGCATCATGGATGTGTCGAAGGACGGCACCCTGCTGGCCTACGTGTTGCGCGTCGGCGGCAAGGATGAGACCGAATTGCATGTATTCGACGTGGGAGCGAAGCACGACCTGGCGGATGTGCTGCCGGAGAGGAATTACTTCGATGTTTCGTTCTTGCCCGACAACAGCGGGCTCTACTACGCGACCATGCTCGACGATGGGCCGCGGGTGCGCTTCCATAAGCTAGGAACAAAAGCGGAAGCGGACACGGATGTATTCGGGAAGGGGTACGCGAAAGAAGCAATTGTCATCGGCGATCCCTCGGAGGATGGGCGCCACCTGGTCATTCATGTTTTCCATGGCGCGGCGGGAGACAAGGTTGAAATATGGGTCCAGGATCTCAAGAAGAATGGCCCGATCGAGCCGGTGATAAAGGATTTGGACGCGCGCTCCCTTGGCTTTGCGGTAGGCGACCAAATGTTCCTGCAGACCAACTACAAGGCGCCGAAGGGCAGGGTAGTGGTGATGGATTTGGCGAGGCCCTCACCAGAGAACTGGCGCGAGGTGGTTCCTCAAGCTGACGACGCGATCGACAGTGTCACACTGGCGGGGGGCAAGGTCTGGGTAGCCTACGTGAAGAACGCGACCTCGATGGTGAAGGTCTTTCAGCCGGATGGGAAGCTGGCGTTCGAGCCGAGCCTGCCCGCGCTGGGGTCCATCTATGACATACAGGGACGGTGGGAGAACCAGGCGGTCTATTTTGGCTATGATTCATTCGCTATTCCAGCCACGATCCATCGCTGCGACATGAGCAGTGGGAAGCTGTCAGTGTGGGCACAAGTAAAGGTCCCGGTCGATAGCTCGAAGTTCGAGGTAAAGCAGGTTTGGTACGCATCGAAAGACGGAACGAAGGTGCCGATGTTTCTGCTTTACGCCAACGGGCTCAAGCTGGATGGGTCGAACCCGGTGCTGCTGGAGGGATACGGCGGATTCGCTATCAACAACACACCGTTTTTCAACCCGGAGGTGATCGCGTGGGCGGAGCGAGGCGGCGTCTACGCGCTGGCCAACCTGCGAGGCGGGGGCGAATTCGGCGAAGCCTGGCATAAGGCGGGGATGCTCGCCAAGAAACAAAACGTGTTCGATGATTTCATCGGCGCGGCGGAGTGGCTGATCCAGAACCGGTATACAAGTCCTTCGAAGCTGGCGATTCTTGGCGGAAGCAACGGCGGGCTGCTGGTTGGGGCCGCGCTGACCCAGCGCCCGGAACTGTACCAGGCGGTAGTTTGCTGGCATCCGTTGCTGGACATGCTGCGTTACGACCAGTTCATGGAGGCGCAGTTCTGGGTCGCGGAGTACGGCACGGCCAAGGATCCCGAGCAATTCAAGTGGCTCTACGCCTATTCGCCCTACCAGCACGTGAAGAAGGGAGTGAAGT
>OMOD01000056.1 GCA_900290255.1 Candidatus Sulfotelmatobacter kueseliae | reverse complement strand
GACTGGCCGGAGCCGGGAGTGTGCTCGGTCGGGCGCGGGCAGGCGGTTGGAATCATGACGGGGGCTCCGCTGCCGGCGGGGGCGGACGCGGTGGTCATGGTGGAATACACAGTTGCGGCGGGGAAGTCGGTCGAGATTCAACGCAGCGTGAAGCCCGGCGAGAACTTTGTTCCACGCGGGGCAGAAGCGCGCGCGGGACAACGGTTGCTCGATCGCGGACGTCGACTGGACCACGCGGGCATTGCGATTGCCGCGTCGGCCGGCAAGAGTCGTGTGCAGGTTTTCCGCAGGCCGCGTGTGGCCGTTCTTTCGACCGGCGACGAAGTGGTGGAGATTGACGCCGCGCCGGGGCCAGCCGAGATACGGAATTCGAATTCGTATTCACTGGCGGCGCAAGTTCAGAACGCGGGCGGGGAGCCCGTACGCCTCAGGATCGCTCCGGATGAGCGGGAGCCGCTGCGGGCTTTGATTGAGGAAGGACTGGGGTGCGATCTTTTGCTGCTGACGGGCGGCGTCTCCATGGGAAAGTACGATCTCGTGGAACAGGTTCTAGCGGACTTGAAAGCAGAGTTCTACTTCACCGGAGCGGAGATTCAGCCGGGGCGGCCGATCGTGTTCGGTTCGTGTGGCGCGGGCGCCCTCGCCCGCGTACCCGCAGCGACTTCGCCGTCTGCGCGGGCGGAGGGGCCCGCGCCACCCAAGAACTATTTCTTTGGGCTGCCGGGGAATCCGGTGTCGACCATGGTGACATTCGAACTGTTCGCGCGCCCGATGATCGAAGCGTTGGCGGGGATGGCGCCGCAACGGTTGATCTTTCTTCGTGCGCGGCTCAAGTCGGAGATCCGGACCAAGACAGGCTTGAAGCGGTTTCTTCCGGCCGTGCTCTCGGGAGAATTTGAGAATGCGGAGGTGGAGCTGGCCAGGTGGCAGGGGTCGGGCGACATCGCGACGCTGGCGCGCGCGAACTGCTACGTGGTGATTCCTCCGGACCGCGAGCGGATCGACGAGGGAGAATGGGTGTCGCTATTAATGCGATGAAATGGGACGCCCGCTAACTTCCCAAGACTGAAAGGTGCACCTTGCGCACTGAACACGCTCGGAGGGGGCAGGCGGCGGTAGAATACGACCTTTGGCGTGCATGAATAAAGTCATCCTAACGAGCGTGTTTCTCCTCGCCACAGCGCGTTTGTCGCTGGCCGGAGCTGACCCGGCGGCGCAGCAGTTACTCGTGGCGGCCGAACAGCAGGCAGATCTCTTCAATCACGATGCCAGTCCTTTTCAACTGGAGGTCGATTTCGTTGCGCAGGTTCAGGTGCCGACTCAGGGGCATGTGACGTACAGATGGGAAGCCAAAGACCGCTGGTGGCGCAAGGTCAGCATGGGCGCTTTCCAGCAGATCGACGTAAAGAACGGCGAGAGACTCTACACCAGCCGCAACACTCCTTTTACGCCAGTGCGAGTTAGACAACTTCTTAGCTTGTTGCAAGTCTCGGAGAACCCGGATCGTCTGGAGGCAAAGAAACCGAAGCAACGGGTTGAGCGAGGGCTGGCGATCACGTGCGTACAAGTACACAAGGAAAGTAAGAAGAGCGAGACGCGCGAGCTTTGCGTGAATCCCGCCTTGCGCGAGATTGTGTCTGACGAGTGGAAGGAACGACCCGACGGCAGCGGCCGGCTGGAGTATTCCGACTACTTGGAGTTTCGGGGGCATCGCTATCCGCGCAAGACCGAACTATTCGAGAACGGCATCAAGGCCATTACCTCGCAGGTCGCGAGCTTGACCACCGCGCCCCTCGATGAGGCGTTGCTCGTGCCAGCGCAGGGAGCGATCGAACGCCGCCAGTGTGTGGACATGAAACACGCCGTCCCGGTGAAGACGCCAGACCCGCTGTATCCGAAGTCGGCGAGCGAGAATCGGCTGATCGGCGACACTACGGTGTCCATGACGGTGTTTGCCGACGGGTCTGTGGGGGAGATTCAGCTCATCGGCAGCAGCACGCACTCCATGGACGACGCCACGCTGCAAACCCTGAAGGGATGGAAATTTAGGCCAGCCATGTGCGGAGCGGAGCCGGTCGTCTCGGATATTGAAGTCGTGGTGAGCTTCCGGCTGGAGTAAAGGTGCCTGTCGAGGACGCATGCTTTCACACGAGTCAATGCGAGTACTATAACCTGTTAGCCATGCCGAAAAAACTCTCCCACTACGACGCGCAGGGCCATGCCCGCATGGTGGACGTGTCGCGGAAAGCGCGAACGGCGCGAGAAGCCGAGGCAAGCGCCTTCGTCGCGATGAGGCCCGAAGTCTTGCGGGCACTGCCGGAAAATCCCAAGGGCGATCCGCTCGAGGTGGCGCGGATGGCGGGAATCATGGCGGCGAAACGGACCTCGGAGTTGATTCCCATGTGCCATCCGGTGGCGCTGTCGCACATTGCTGTGACCCTACGCGTGTGCGAGAATGGCGTTTCTATAGCCACCAAAGCGAAGACGACGGCAAAGACAGGCGTGGAGATGGAAGCGCTGGTCGCGGCCAGCGTGGCAGCGCTGACCGTGTACGACATGTGCAAAGCGCTCGACAAAGGCATCGAAATCCGGGAAGTGGTGCTGGAGCGGAAGTCGGGCGGCAAGAGCGGAGACTACCGGAGACGGGGCAAGCGGAAATAGTTTTCCAGCAATTGATCTTTTTCAGGCAATTTGATCTATGGCGAGCAACGTCAAAATCCTGCTGGTGGACGACAACCCGATGGTGCTCGGGATGCTGCAGCAGGCGCTCTCGGCGTTGGGCGAGGTCACGGTCGCAACCGACGCGGCCGACGCGTTGTTGAAGGCAGTCGATGATCTGCCGGATGTGCTGATCAGCGACTACCGTATGCCAGGCATGGATGGGCGGCAGTTGCTGGAAAAACTCAAAAGCAGGCCGGCAACCGCCCGGATCGCGGTAATCCTGATGGCCTCGAAGGCCGACATCAGCGAACGGTTGTCGATGCAGGATCCGATTGAAGACTATCTGGAAAAACCGTTCTTCCTGAAAGATGCCACGCACAAAATCAAGCGCGTGGTGGACCGGATCGCTCTGGAGAAACTGAGCAAGGCAGCGTCGACCGATGGCATATTGCGCGGCAGCCTGTCGCAAATGAACGTGATTGACCTGGTGCAATCGCTGGAGATGGGGCGCAAGAGTTGCCTGCTCACCATGACCAAGAGCAATAACAATAACGAAGAAAAATGCGAGATCTATTTCAGCCAGGGACAGGTCAAGCACGCCGCCTATGGCCCGATTACGGGAGACGAAGCGGTTTTCAAGGTGCTGCGCTGGACCGAGGGAAATTTTCAGATTGATTTCAACGGCAAGTCTTCGCAGGAAACAACAACTCTGAATACGCAAGGCCTGCTGATGGAAGGATTGCGGCTGCTCGACGAGTCGCAGCGGGACGCGGCGGCTGAGGGTGAAGATGTCCTCCTCGACACCTGAAGCTTCGTCACTGGATGGCACGATACCTAGTAAAACGCCTGCGGCGGTGCTGACACTCAGCGATTCGTGTTCGCGCGGCGAAAAAGCGGACCTCTCCGGTCCCGCGGTGGCGGAAGCGCTCGAGCGGCGCAATTTTCAAGTAGTGGCGCGCGGGGTAGTGGCCGATGAGCGCGCTGCGATCCAGGAAAAACTGATTGAGTTATCGCGGCTGGCTCGCCTGGTGGTGACCACGGGCGGGACGGGAATCGCTCCGCGCGACGTGACGCCGGAAGCGACCAGCGCCGTGTGCGACCGGCTGGTGGAAGGTATCGCGGAGCAGATGCGAATGCAGGGAGCGCGTAAGACGCGCTTCGCGGCGCTCAGCCGTGCGGTGTGCGGCGTCCGCGGAACGAGCCTGATCTTGAATCTGCCGGGCAGTCCGGCGGGGGCGGTCGAGTCGCTGGAGTCGGTGATGGATTTGCTCCCCCATGCGCTGGAG
>OMOD01000020.1 GCA_900290255.1 Candidatus Sulfotelmatobacter kueseliae | reverse complement strand
ATCCAGTGTGCTGAAGCTCAAACCTCGACTCTGGCAAAACTCGCTCCGCCGCATACCGCTGCTAATGAATTCCGCCACCAACTCCTGAACTTCAGCTCGCGTACGGCGTTTTGGCGCTGGCAACTCTGTTCTTGCGGTCATCCGGACACTTCAACACAGACCCCGCGTGTCGAACAGGTGTGTTGGTCAGACGCTTACGCCTGAACTGGGACTTTGCTTTCATCGAAATGGATTGGAGACCCAACTTTGCGCTACTGGAACGCCTGTCACGGCGATTGCACCGTCTTCAGAAACTACGACGGGGCCGTTGAGCGTTCCGTCTCGTCGCTCCGCTGACAAGCTGTTCTCTTCTGCCTTGTTCATCTCCGCAACAAGGACTTCCTTTTCCACGGCGCGGAGATAAGACCAAATGCTTTCCGAATCCTCATCGTGCCCCAGAAGGTCGCGGACAGTTTGGATGTCATAGCCGAATCCGCCCAGCCATTTTGGACGGAGCCAATCAGTTGCTCTTGTAGCTCGAAAAGTTTTTAGGTCGAAACCTCCCATTCCGGCTCGCTTCGCAATCGCCTGAAGTTTGTCCCAAAAATGGGTGTCCGGGCGTCCGGTGGAAGTGCAGAACACCAGTCTGGAGTCCGGTCGTGCCGGATCGTTCATGTGATTGACAATTCGCTGCATCAATTCCTTACTGATGGGCACTTCGCGTTCAGAGTCTGCTTTCGCTTTGTACTCGTAGAGTACATTCCCTCCCTCATCGTAGCGGGTCTTCGATTGCACGCGGAGCATCTGCCGATCCACCAGCACGTCCTCCTTTTCGAGGTACATCAACTCTTCTTTACGGAATGCTGGTTCATACAGCGCTCGATAGCACAAATCCTCATGAGGCTTGCAGGCTTTGAACAGTGCTTCGAGTTGCGCTTTCGAGTAGATTTTCACAGGACCGCTCGGTTTCATCTTTCCCAAGTCCGATTTCTTGATCGGTCCCGTGCCCTGAGGAAGACCCAGCGTGATCTTCACGAATTGGTTAACGCGCATCGCTTTCCAGTTCGCGGTGAGCAAGTCATTGCCCTTCTTCTTGGAATTCTTTTTCTCATTGCCGTACCTGACAGCCCAATTTCGAAATTCCATGATCTGATCATGGTCAATCTCATCCACGAACTTTCGCTCTGGGTAGGGTCGCTTGCTCCATCCCTCGAACTGGCGAAGAGCTTGCCTGTGAGCCTTCAAGGTGTCTGCGGAACGGGAAATTTCGATGCTGTAAACACGACGTTCAATTGCGTCCGCAATGGTCTTACGCTCAGCGGGTTTCAGCGGGTCGGGACGATTGAAACCATCCGCGATGTCCTCCAGATACCGCTCTTTTGTTTTGGCGGCTTTGACCGCCGCCTCGAAGCGCCTCTCCTCGATGGGCTGTTCGTGCTTGCCACCATTCTCCGTCCAGACCAAGTAGAAGATGCCCTTTCGTTCCGCTTCAGCGGGGCTTAACTTCCCTTTGGGGATCGGGATCTTCCCAGACCACCGCCATCGCTTATGCTCGGTCTTGAACCGTTCCCTGATGCTTACCGTGGTGTTTGCCATACCCTGTAATACTCACTTTCCGGGCACAGCCTCGATTTTTGGGACAAATTTTGGGACAAGCAATTCGGCAGGCTAGAACCCTGCTGGATTCAGCAGTTTAGGAAGGTTTGGTAGCGCTACCGGGAATCGAACCCGGGTTTGAAGATTGAGAATCTTCCGTCCCCTAGACGATAGCGCCATGGGAAGTAACTTTCAGAGTATAACAAAACCTCTGCGGCCCTCTCGCCGTCTTGGTCCCGTTTTGAAAATCCGCGGCAGCGTATCAGTTTTATAACTGCAACTTGTTCCCTTCCACAGGCCTAAACGTTCTATAGTGGAAACATCTTAAGCACATACATCCTATGAACCGGAAATTGGACGCACCCAGGAATCGCTTCGCGACCTGCATGTGGTTCATTCATCAACGTTTGTAGGCATTCCTGACTCAGGAGGACCGAAGGAGTACCCGACCATGGCAAGACGGAAATCACCTAAGAACGCGGATATTGATCAGTCACTCTCCCCCAGCAACGAGTCCACCTTTCCCAACCCAGTGGAAGGCGTGGCGGCAGCAAGCTCTGTCACTGAAGTCGTGCAACCCAAGAACGGAAAACGGACAAGGAAGCCAGAGATTGTCCGGGCCGAATCCCGCGCCAATCTGGTTCCCATCAACCTAGACGACGAAATTCGCTGCCTGGCCTACCTGCGCTCGGAGCGCCGCGGATTTGAGCCGGGCCACGAGACAGAAGATTGGCTGGCCGCCGAGCGCGAAGTCCTCGGACGCTACGACCAGCAACGGGCATAGGACCCCAAGTCGAGAACTGCGAGGCGGCCGAGCCCCGGCCGCCGTATGCCCACGAGCCCCGGCCGCCGTATGCCCAAACGAAGCCTGCACCTGGTTTGCTTTCCACCCGCCTGCCAGCGCGATTCCTGCTGGCTAGCCTTCGGGCCCGAACATCTTTTTCCCGCGGCCTATGGCACTGCACTCTTCATTCTGCCCTGCTCGGGTTGCCTGTGCCGTCGGTTTCTGAAAAAATGACTTGGGGTTCCCTACAATGGCGCTGATTGGTAGCTATGCCCTGCTCCTCGCCCTGGCGTTGAGCGCTTACTCGTTTCTGTTCGGATTGCTCGCGCTCGCCTTTCCAGGCGAGGGTTCCGAACGTGTCGGCGAGACGGCGCGCCGCGCTGGCGTCGTAGTTTTCGGGGCAGTGCTGCTGGCTGCCGTGGCTCTGGTTACCGCTGCATTCCGCAACGATTTCACCATCGCCTACATTTTCCACCACAGCAACCGCGACCTGCCTGCTCCTTACAAGTTCGCCACGCTGTGGTCCGGGCAGGAGGGTTCGCTGCTGTTCTGGTCGCTGCTGTTGGCCGGATACGGCTTCGTCCTGCGCCTGCGTTACAAGACCGATCCCCGGCTTTTCGCCTACGCCTCGGTGATTCTGGCCACAGTGCAGATCTTCTTCCTGGCCCTGGTATGCTTCGCGGCTAAGCCGTTCGGCCTCATCGAAGGTCCGCTGCGCCCGGACGGCAGCGGCCTCAACCCGCTCCTGCAATACCCCGAGATGGTCATCCACCCGCCGATGCTTTATCTGGGCTATGTCGGATTCACCATTCCTTTCGCTTTCGCGCTGGGCGCGCTGATCATGAAGTATCCCGGCGAGAAATGGATCCACATCACGCGCCGCTGGACCATGGTCACCTGGGGATTCTTGACCTGCGGCATCTTTCTCGGCGCGCACTGGGCCTATGCCGTATTGGGCTGGGGCGGATACTGGGGATGGGATCCGGTCGAAAACGCCTCGCTCATGCCCTGGCTGGTCGGCACTGCCTTCCTGCATTCGGTCATGATGCAGGAAAAGCGCGGCATGTTGAAGGTCTGGAACATGTGGCTGGTTTTCGCCACATTCTGGCTGGCCATTCTCGGAACATTCCTCACGCGCAGCGGCATCATCAGTTCCGTGCACGCCTTCGCGCAGTCGTCGATCGGAACCTGGTTTGCATGGTTCCTCGCCATCACCTTCGCGGTGTTCGTTTTCTTCTTCGTCAAGAACAAGCAGCACCTGCGCAGTGAGCACCGTCTCGAGTCGCTGGTTTCGCGGGAATCGAGCTTCCTGTTCAACAACCTGCTTTTTCTTCTGCTCACGCTCGATGTGCTGTGGGGAACCTGGTTTCCGAAAATTTCTGAGCTGGTGCAGGGCAACAAAGTCACCGTCGGTGCGCCGTTCTACAACCGCGTGGCGATCCCGGTTGCGCTGCTGCTTCTGCTCCTGACCGCGGTCGGCCCGCTGCTGGCCTGGCGCAAGACCTCGTTCGAAAGCCTGAAGCGCAACTTCCTGTGGCCGACGATCGCTGCCCTGGTGCTCGCTCTGTTCGTAATGTTTACGCCTCGGTCCTGGGGCTCGATCTTCGGCCTCCGCCCCTGGGCTGACATCAGCTACTTCTACTCATTGATGAGCGTCTTTCTATCCGCGCTGGTTACGTTCACCGTGGCGTCAGAGTTTTACCGCGGCGGCCGGGTCATCTCCGAGAAAACCGGTCAGGGCATGTTCGCTTCGATGGTGCAGTTGACGCACCGCAACACGCGCCGCTATGGCGGATACATCGTTCACTTCGGCGTTGCCCTGGTCATGATCGGGTTCTCCGGCTCTGTTCTCAACCAGGACAAAGAAATGGAAATGGGCTACGGCGACAAGATGAGCATTGGCAACTATGAACTGGTTTGCCGCTCCTTCACCCAGGACGACAATCCCAACCAGTTCAGCGAGTGGGCCATCTTCGACGTCTACCAGCACGGGCAAAAGATCGATACCATGACCCCGGTGCGCATCCTTTACAAGGCGAGCCAGCAGCCATCGACCAAGCCCGACATCCGTTCCACCTTCAAAGAGGACCTTTATTTGGTCTACGAAGGCCAGAGCGATAAAGGACAACCCATCATCAAGGCGCACGTGAACCCCATGGTCATTTGGATCTGGATCGGGGCCTGGATCATGGTTCTGGGCACGGGTTTGGGACTGATACCGAACGCGCCTGCCCCGGTGACCGTGCGGGCGACAAAACTGGTGGAGACGGCTGAACCGGTGGCCACGGGAGACTGACATTTCAGATTTTTGATTTCAGATTGCAGATTTGATGACCAACTGAATCTGAAATCTACAATCTGAAATCTGCAATGCAAATGATGTCGAGATCAAATAACGTCCTCCGCCGCGGCCTGCACTGCGCCGTGCTCTGCCTCGCTGTGTTTGGCCTGGTCGGTGCCGGCGATCCCGCCTCACGCTTCAACGCACTCGGCCATCAACTCATGTGCATCTGCAGTTGCGGCCAGGTTCTTTTGGAGTGCAACCACGTCGGCTGCCCCGACTCCGACGGCATGCGTAACGAACTGTCGGCCGCCATCGCACGCGGTGACAACGACAGCCTGATCCTGCAGGGCTTCGTGCAGAAATACGGGCCGACCGTTCTTGCCGCGCCCACCACCAAGGGTTTCGACCGCACCGCATGGATCATGCCCTTCGTCGCCCTGGTGCTCGGTTTCGGCGTTGTGGTTCTCGTCGTGCGCGCGTGGAAAAATCGCCCGGAGCCTGCCATCGCCGGCGGCCTGCGCCCCACCAGCAGCGCCGAACTCGACCAGTTTCGCGAACAGGCGCGCAAGGAGACCGACTTATGACCTTCGAACTCGCCGTCTGCGCTGTGGTCACCGCCGCCGCGCTGTTTTACATTTTCTACCTTCCTGGCCAACTTTTTCTCGGCCCCGAGAAGACGCGCGCCTCGTATTTGCGCGAGCGCAAGGACGCCGTCTATGAGAACCTGCGCGACCTGAACTTCGAGTACAAGGCGGGCAAAGTCCCCGAGGCTGACTATCATTCGCTGAGATCTTCGCTCGAGGACGAGGCGGCCACCCTGCTGGCTGAGATCGCACGCTTGGAAGCAAAGGCCTCCGTAGCAGGAACACCGAGATCATGAACCGACCCAAATTATCCGCGACTCGTGTGGGGACAGCCGCCCTCGGCTGTCCAGTCGAGCGCAGCTCGACGGCCCACTCCGCAGCCAAGCAGCCGCCGCGCTTCGCGCGGCCCGACAGCCGAGGGCGGCTGTCGCCACATCGCTGTCTCATGTCGCTTGCCTTCACTCTCCTCCTCTCCACCTTCGCCTCTGCCCAAACTCTCACCGGCACGGTCAAGAACGCGACCACCGGCACCCCAGGCGCCGGCGACGAGGTCGTTCTGCTGAGCCTTGGCCAGGGCATGGAAGAATCCGGCCGCACCCAGTCTGACGCCAAAGGCCATTTCAGCTTCAAGCTCGATGACGCCCAGTCGCCGCATCTGGTCCGCGTCATCCATCAGGAAGTCACCTATCACCGCATGGCTCCTCCGGGAACGACTTCGGTCGAGGTGGATGTTTACGACGTCAGCAAGAAGGTCGAAGGCATCGAGGTCGTCGCCGACATCATGCGCCTGCAGGTCGAGCAAGGGCAGCTCGAAGTCATGCGGGCTTTCGCCGTGCAGAATAACTCCAAACCTCCGCGCACCCAGATGAATGAGCGCAACCTCGAGTTCTATGTCCCCGAGGGCGCCCAGATCATCGAAAGCGAGGCCATGACCGCGAACGGCCAGCCGCTCAACTCCGCGCCCGTTCCGGTGGACGACAAAAAGACCCGCTACGCCTATTTGTTCCCTCTCCGTCCCGGCACTACGCAATTTCAACTCGCCTACCAACTGCCCTACACCGGCAGCGCCAACATTGACCCCAAGAGCATTTATCCCCTGCAACATTTCGTCGCCATCCTGCCCAAGACGATGCAGTTCTCCGCGGCTCCCAGCGCGAACTTCCAGCCCATGAGCGATCCCCAGCAGCCTGACGCCAACGTGCAGGTAGCCTCGGGCGCGACGCTGGGCCGGTCGCTGGCTTTCAAGGTGTCCGGCGAAGGCACGCTCGAGGCACGCAATGAGAATGCAGGCCAGCCGGGCGACGGCGCGCCCGCGCAGGCTGAGAGTCGCCCGGGTGGCGGACTCGGCCCCCCGATTGACGCTCCCGACCCTCTGCACCGCTATCAGTTTCCCATCCTGATCGGAGTGACGCTGGCGCTGGCCGGCGGCGGAGTTTTCACCGCATTTCGCCAACAAACTGGGGCCCGAGCCGCATTCCGCCCGAAGGCGATGCAAGCAGCGGACCAGGAAGCCGACGCCAGTTACGAGGAAATGGAGGCGGTTGCGGCATCTGCCAAGCGCGGCGCCGCAACGCAGCCGCCCAAGGCGCCGGTCTCAACCTCTTCCATGCTCCTCGAGGGTCTGAAGGAAGAACTCTTCCAGCTTGAGGTCGAGCACAAACAAGGCCGCATCTCGCAGCAGGAATACGAGAAGACCAAGGCGGCGCTCGACCAAACCCTGCAGCGCGCCCTCAAGCGGGCAACCCAGAAGACGTAACCTGAGGCTGGGGAACCTGCATCCTCCTGACTCACGTATCATCCAATAAGGTGGATTCAAAACGCCCATGGGAAACACATTCAAAACCGCACTCCTGCTGACATTGATGACCCTGCTGCTGCTGTTCATCGGCCGCTATTTCGGTGGCCAGAACGGCATGATCCTGGCCCTGATCTTCGCCGGCGTGATGAACTTCGTCTCGTACTTTTATTCCGACAAGATCGCGCTGGCCATGTACCGCGCCCAGCCCGTCACCCGCGAGGAACTGCCGCGGGCCTACGCGGCCGTCGAGCGCCTCACGCAGAAGATTGGTATCCCGATGCCGAAGATCTACGTCATTCCCAGTGAGTCGCCCAACGCCTTTGCTACGGGGCGCAACCCGAGCCACGCTTCGGTCGCGGTGACCCATGGGATTTTGGGTTTGCTGAACGATGAGGAACTCGAGGGCGTGCTGGCGCACGAACTCGGACACGTCAGCAACCGCGACATCCTGATCAGCTCCGTCGCGGCGACTCTGGCGGGCGCTGTCACCATGATCGCCAGCATGGGACGCTGGGCGATGATCTTCGGCGGCTACGGCCGCGGCGAGCGCGACAACCGCGGAGGCGGTGGTCTGGCTGCTCTCTTCATGCTGATCGTCGCGCCCATCGCCGCGACCCTGATTCAGCTTGCCGTGTCGCGTTCCCGCGAGTATCAGGCCGACGCTACCGGCGCGCATTTCACCGGCAATCCTTATGCCCTGGCCAGCGCCCTGCAGAAGCTCGACGCCTACTCGCGTCGCCTGCCCTTGCAGGCCACGCCGTCAACGGCGCACCTGTTCATCATTCAGCCGTTTCTGGGGATGAGCTTCGGCAGCCTGTTCTCGACCCATCCGCCGATCGCCAAACGCATCGAGCGGCTGACGGGACGTCCCGCGGAGTTTACGCAGTAACAGCTCTTGGATACGTGCAGGCGGGCCGTGGTCGTGTGAGGGATGCTGAAAACTGGCTCTAAGCGACCGACCCTGCCTGGCCTTGCTGGCAGAGTTCTCGCACGGTTGCCGCCACCAGGCAATCCATCGCGGCGGCGACGGCAGGAGACAGTTCGGTACTCCAATCGGTGCTGGCCGGTTGCACGCCCAGCAGGACCACTGCCGGTGGCTGCTGCTGCAGCACGCGCAGCGCAACCAGCAGATCGGAAACTCCCAGCTGATGCACGCTGCTCGTGCCCGGCAGAGAATTCAATTCCTCGCCTGACATCCGCACCACCGTTCCCGGAGCTTCTCCAACGTCAACCGCATCAATGACAATCAGACGCGAACAATCCCACACGTAGGGAAGCAGTTCCAGTCCCAGTGTCCCGCCTTCGACCAGAGACACATCTTCCGGCACACGCGCATCTTCGCGCAGACGTTTGACCACCTGCGCTCCCGCCCCATCGTCGGAGTGCAGAATGTTCCCCAGGCCCAGCACCACCGTCTTCTCCGGTCTGGCTTCCATCACTTCTCCTGACGTGCATCCTCTTCCAACTCGTGCCTGGGGATGAACTTGTAGCCCGTGAAAATGCTCTCAATCAGGCCATTCCGCTCTTCCCACGAAACCAGCACGGCGCTGTAGACGTGATGAATCACGAACGCGAAGAACGTGAACATGATGCAGAAATGCAGCAGCCGCACATGCTGGATATCCACCACTCGCGGAATCCAACTGAACATCCATCCCACCAGCCACGCCCCCCGCACCTGGGTGTACAGAGTGAGCCCGGTAATGATTTCAAGCAGCATGAACGTGAACATGACCAGATAGGTCACCGCTGCCAGAGCGTTGTGGCCGACGTAATGCACCAAGTCTTTCCTCAGGAAACTGTAATAGGCGACCATGTTCCCCATGCCTCGCCACTGCCGTTTCTTGATGGGCCAAAACGACCGCCAACTCGCCCAGTCATTGCCCACAAAAAACCAATACATGCGCAGCAGAAACGCACTGATGAACACGGCTGCCGCCACTTCGTGAATGAACCGCATCCTGGCCATCAGAAACATCGTGTGGCTTGTGCCAACGATGAACGGATCGTGTATGTAGTAGCCGGTGAAAGCCAGCACGCCAATGGGCAGAACCATGAACCAGTGCGAGACCCGCACCGGCAACTCCCACACATACGTCCGCACCGGCAAGGTTGAAGGGTAGGGTCGATGCGCCTCGCTCCATGCATGTTCTCCTGGCGCCAGTGAGCCCATGGCCGCCTCCTTTCACAGTGGCGTTACGCCACCCTCAACTTGCTTTTACTTGCGTATAGCGCCTTCCGTGTGCATCCACTACATGCACTGCGCACGCCAGGCAGGGATCAAACGAATGCACCGTGCGCAGAATTTCGACCGGCCGTTCGGGATCGGCGATCGGCGTCTTCAGCAGCGCTGCTTCATACGCGCCCCGCTGCCCCTTGGCATCCCGCGGCCCGGCGTTCCACGTCGTGGGCACCACGCACTGGTAGTTCTTGATCTTCTTGTCCTCGATCTGCACCCAGTGGCCCAGCGATCCCCGCGGCGCCTCGTGAAAACCCCAGCCCTGCGCCTCTTTCGGCCAGGTATCCGGATCCCACTTCTCGCCGTTGTGAATGCGCAGGTCGCCGTGACCAAGCTTGTCACCCAGCTCGGCCACCCACTTGCTGACTTGTCCCGCCATCACCTTCGCCTCAATCGCCCGCGCGGCAATGCGCCCCAGCGTCGAGAACAACGCTGTCGCGGGCGCATTCAACTTCGCCAGGACTGCATCCACCACTGGCTTCACATCGGGATGTCCCGACGCATACGCCACCAGCATGCGCGACAGCGGACCAACCTCCATGGGGTGGTCCTGATAGCGCGGCGCCTTCAGCCACGAATACTTCTGATCCACATTCAGATGCTCAAACGGAGGCTTCGGCCCCGTGTACTTGGGGCTGGTCTCTCCCTGATAAGGATTCTTCCCGCTCTGATCTCCATCGCCATACTCATACCAGGAGTGCGTCACATACTCTGATACATTCGCCGGATCCACCGGATGCACTTTCGACAGATCGTGCCCGAAGATCGCCCCGCGCTGCAGGTAGAACTGCGCCGCATCCTTCACGCCTCCCTGCGGATAGTCGCCATAAGAGAGGAAATTCCCCAACCCCTCGCCGCGCCCGAACCAGTCGCGATAGAAGCTGGCCACGGCCAGCACGTCTGGCACGTACACCTGGTCAACGAAATCCTGCGCTTTAGCCGCCAGTTCCGTCAGGAACGTAATCCGCTCCGGATTGATGGTCGCTCCCGGCTCGTTGGGATCCATCGACGTCGCCATCCCGCCCACCAGGTAGGTCTGCAGGTGCGGGTTCTTTCCGCCCAGCACGGCGTGAATCCGGATGTAATCCTTCTGGAACTCCAACGCCTCAATGTAATGGGCTACCGCCAGCAGGTTCGCCTCAGGCGGCAGATGGTACGCCGGATGCCCCCAGTACCCGCTGCTGAACAGGCTCAACTGCTTGCTCTCGACCAGCGCCTTCACCCGGTCCTGAATCGCCTTGAAGTAGTTGCGGCTCGACTTCGGCCACGGCGATATGGACTCCGCCAGTTGCGACGTCTTCCCCGGGTCAGCCTTCAGCGCCAGCGTCACGTCCACCCAATCCAGCGCGTGCAGGTGGTAGAAGTGGATCACGTGATCCTGCACGTACTGGCTGGCGCCAATGATGTTGCGAATCAGATTGGCGTTCGCAGGCACCTCAATGCCCAGCGCGTCCTCGACCGCGCGCACCGACGTCAGCGCGTGCACCGTCGTGCACACGCCGCAGATGCGCTGCGTCCAGATCCACGCCTCCCGCGGATCGCGCCCTTTCAGGATCAGCTCGATCCCGCGGAACATGGTTCCCGAACTCCAGGCATCGGTGACCGCGCCGCCGTTTACTTCGGCCTCAATGCGCAGATGGCCTTCAATGCGAGTCACTGGATCCACTACGATGCGTGCCATACGCTCCTCCTCTGCCTGCTCTTAGTGTTTCTCGGGCCCGGGCGCAGTCCGCATGCGGTCACGAATCGCGCTGGCGATGCCGTGAACGACAGTCGCCCCTGCGACCGCCGCGGTGA
Source organism: Candidatus Sulfotelmatobacter kueseliae (assembly GCA_900290255.1). Lineage (GTDB taxonomy): Bacteria > Acidobacteriota > Terriglobia > Terriglobales > Acidobacteriaceae > Sulfotelmatobacter > Sulfotelmatobacter kueseliae. The sequence goes on along the minus strand of OMOD01000020.1, from coordinate 33,259 downwards.
TGCCGATTCCGATCTTGCCGGCGGTCACGTCCGCGCCAAATCCCGGCACGTTCGGCAGCCGGTCGTAGAACGGAGACCGCGTCTCCCAGAAGTTGTAGGAGCCGCAGCCGACGCACCCATGCCCGGCTTTCACCGGCCAGCTCGTGCCATCATTGAACCGTACCGATGGGCAGTTGAACGTAGCTTCCGGTCCCTTGCAGCCCATCTTGTAGAGGCACCAGCCTTTGCGATGTCCTTCGTCGCCCCACTCCTGGGTATAGCGTCCGGCATCAAAGTGCGCCCGGCGCTCGCACTGGTCGTGGATGATCCGTCCGTAGGCGAACAGCGGCCGGTTGTATTGATCCATCGCCGGCAACTCGCCGAAGGTGAGATAGTGCACCAGCACCGCCGCGGTATTGGCAGGATTCTGCGGACATCCGCCCAGATTGACGACCGTGGCTTCCGGCACCGCCTCGGAGATCCCCACCGCTCCCGTCGGATTCGGAGACGCAGCCACCAGCCCGCCATACCACGCGCAGGCTCCGGCCGCGATCGTTGCCGACGCATTTGAGCAGACCTCCTTCGCAATAGACAGTGCCGTCTTTCCCGCGACCGTGCAATACACGCCGTCGTCGGCCAGGGGAATCGCCCCTTCCACCACCGCCAGGTACTTGCCCTTTTCCTCTTTCACCACGCGCTGGAGTGCAGCCTCGGCCTGGTGCCCGGCGCCTGCCATGATGATTTCGTGGTACTCCCACGAAAGCAGGTCCAGCACCACCTCCAGCACGGAGGGATGGCTCGACCGCAGGATGGCCTCCGAGTTCCCGGCGCAGTCCTGGAACTGCAGCCACACCAGCACCGGCTTCTTCGTCTTCTCCAATGCGGAGGCAACCTGGGCCACGTAGCGCGAGGGGAGGGCCAAAGTTGCAGTCATGGCGGTGCAGAACTTGATAAACCGTCGCCGGCTCACTCCTTTTTTCTGCAGGGCCCCAAAAAACGACTCGTTCGGCGGGATCATAGGGTCATCCTTCCTGAGAGTTGGGCCGGTCCACTCAATCGAGAGACCAGCCGTCACCCTACGTCATGCACGTAGATTGCGGTTAGTTATCATTTGCCCAGTTGCGAACGATGTGACCGTGCTCACGTACCCGTGTGATTGCACGCGTGACGAGGGCCTTTGTTGCGTAGGCCAGCCCGGGACGTTCGGGCCTTGCACCCGATTTCCTATCTCCTGTTGGATTTCGCAACAATGCCTGCGCTTAGCGCGGATTTGACTGGAAGGCTATGGGAGTAGTTTCGCCGGCTCACGAAGGACTTGTGCGAGGTCGGCGAGGAACAGCGCAGCGCGGGCGCCATCTGCGACGCGGTGATCGCAGGAGACAGTGAGGGTCATCATGGGCCGGACGGCAGGCTGGCCGTTCACGGCAACGACGCGGTCGGCAATGGCGCCTACGGCGAGGATTGCGGCTTGCGGCGGAGTGATGATGGCGCTGAATTGGTCCACGCGATACATGCCGAGATTGCTGATGGTGAAGGTGGCGTCAGCGAGGTCGGCGGGCTTGAGTTTGCCGGCGCGCGCGCGGTCGGCGACGGCGCGGCGCTGTGTCGCAATTTCGGCCAGGCTCGCGACGTGAGCATTCGGAATAACGGCGGCGACGACACCGTCGTTGACCGCGATGGCGACTGCCATGTTGACGTGGGCGAGCAGGCGGATGCCGTCGGGGGTCCAGCTGGCGTTGAGGCGCGGATGCTTGAGCAGCACGCGCGAGACCAGCGCTACCAGCAGATCGGTATGAGTAATGCGGACGTGATGCGTGCGCTCGATTCCGGCGACGATCTGGTCGCGGTATTGGTTGAGCGCGGTAGCGTCAATGTCGCGGCTGACGAAGAAATGAGGGACGGTGGTCCAACTCCGGGTGGTGCGTTCGGCCATGATGCGGCCGAGGGAGGTAGGGATCTCGATGCTACGGGAGGGCTCCGGTTGAACTGCGCTGCGGCCCGGTACTTCTGGGCCGCCTGGACAGCCGGGGGCGGCTGTCCCCACATGGGCGGCCTCGACGTCGGATGCTAGGATTTCGCCGCTGGCGCCGGAGCCGCGGAGGGTCGAGATGTCCACACCCAGTTCGTTGGCGAGGCGGCGGGCCTTGGGAGAGAGCCTAGCAGCTGAAGTTGGCGACGGTTTGTTAGCTGCGGCCGGCGCGCCATGCGAGGGTTCAGCATGTGCGTGGGAACTGGCGCGGGCAGCAGGCGCGAATGAAACGACTTCGGCAGGAGGCGCTTCGCCCGGAGCGACGATCCAGGCGATGGTTTGGCCGACAGGAATTTCGGCGCCGGCTTCGGCCTTGATTCCGGCGAGGACCCCGTCGGCGGGGGCTTCGATCTCGACCACGGCCTTGTCGGTTTCGATTTCGAGGAGAGGCTCGCCCTTCGAGACGCGGTCGCCTTCCTTCTTCCGCCAGGCAATAAGCTTGCCGGTCTCCTGCGCCATCTCGAGGGCTGGCATTACCACGCTGAAGGCCATAAAGGCCATAGGTGTCGGTCCGGCGGAAATGTCAGGCGTCCCTCCGGGACGCGGTTGCGTTTGGTTTGTGCCTACCCCGCCAGTAAAACTGGCGGGCTATTGTCGATGGTCCCTACGGGACCGAAGCGAGGCGTTGCGTTCGATCAGCTGGAAACTCCGACGCGCTCGGTTTTAGCGCTGGCCTCGATCATTTCCAGGACGCGCGCGCTGGGCGGTGCTTCGTTTTCGCGCGTCGTGGGCAGCGGGCCGTTCACGGTGAAATAGTGCGCGCCTGCCACCAGAAGTTCGTCGGCGGGGAAGCGGGTGATGACTTCGTGCCCGGTGGGCGTGACTACGATTTCTTCTTCAATGCGCGCGGCGCTCCAGCCGTCGGTGGAGGGCCAGAAGGTTTCAAGCGCGAAGACCATTCCGGGCTTGATCTCGACGGGATGGTCGAATGAAACCAGGCGGCTGATGACCGGCTTCTCCCAGATGGCGAGGCCGATGCCGTGGCCGTATTGCAGGGCGAAGCAGGCTTCTTCGTTGGGGAAACCGAATTCTTCTGCATTGGGCCAGACCGCGGCAATTTCTGCCGTGGTGCGGCCGGGGCGGACGAGTTCGATCGCGGCGTCGAGATAATCGCGGCAGCGCTTGTAGGCATCGACCATGGCGTGCGAGGCGTAGCCCACGGTGAAGCAGCGGTAATAGCAGGTGCGGTATCCCATGTAGGAGTGAAGAATGTCGTAGTACACGGGATCGCCGGGGCGCAGCACGCGGTCGGAAAACACGTGGGGATGCGGATTGCATCGCTCGCCGGAAATCGCGTTGACGGCTTCGACGTATTCTGAGCCGAGATCGTAAAGCACCTTGCTGACCAGGCCGACGGCTTCGTTTTCGCGGAGGCCGGGTTTCATGGCACGGTAGAGTTCGTCGTAAGCGGCGTCGACCATCATCGCGGAAGTGTTGAGCAGCGAGATTTCGTCCTGCGTTTTGATGACGCGGGCTTCGGACATGAGTTGCTGTCCGTCGACTACCTTGAGGCCTTCTTTTTGCAGCGCGAAGAGAACCGGCAGTTCGATGATGTCGATGCCTACCGGCTCTTTGTGCAGGCCGCGCATTTCGAGTTCAATGCGAATTTTCTTCGCGACGTCTTCGGCGCGGCCCATCTCGGGGGTCATCGCGCCGCGCAGCATCGAAATGCCGGGGCGGGAGCGCTCGCCAAGCCAGGGGCAATTCAGCTGATGATGCTTGGCGGCCGAGCCGAAATCCCACAGGATGGGCTCGTCATTTTGGGGAAGGAGGGTGAAGCGGTTGGCCTTGTCCTGCGCCCACGTGCCGATGTGCGTGGAGGTGAGATAGCGCACGTTGTTCATGTCGAAACAGAGCAGCGAGCCCATGGACGAGCGGGCGAGCAGGTCTTTCGCTTTTTCGAGACGCTCGCGGCGGAGCCGGTCGAAGTCAATCCGGCTCTCCCAGTCAACGGCCATCGTTCCGTGAGTTTTTAATGCCATAAAACCTCCAGCTTTGAGCTATGAGCGGCGAGCTTCGAGTCCAGGCGTTACCCGTCGCTCAGAGCTCCAGGCTCATAGCTCGACTACGATTTGCCGCACATCGCGCGAGCGGCCTCGAACACCGCTTCCTCCGTCGGGACGGTCACGTCTTCGAGCGGCGGAGAAAATGGAATCGGGACATGCATCGCGCCCATGCGTTTTACCGGCGCGTCCAGATCGTAGAATGCGCCTTCGGCGATCACGGCCGCGAGCTCTGCAGTTGCTCCATACCGCCCGTAGCCTTCGTCGAGCACGATCACGCGCGAGGTCTTCTTCGCCGAGTCAATGATAGTCTTTTCGTCGAGTGGCCACGTGGTGCGCGGATCAACCACCTCGGCGCTGATGCCTTCTTTTTCCAGCAGAGTCGCCGCGCCCAGCGCTACCTGCACCATGCTGCTGGTAGCCACGAGCGTGATGTCGTCACCCGGGCGCTTCACGTCCGCGACGCCGAGGGCAATCGTGTAGTCTTCGGCGGGCACCGGGCCTTTCAGCTTGTACATCATCTTGTCTTCGAAAAAGACGACCGGGTTCTCGTCGCGGATGGCGGTCTTCAACAGGCCTTTGGCATCGTAGGGCGTCGAGGGCAAGACCACTTTCAATCCGGGCACATGGCTGAACCAGGCGTGCAGCGACTGCGAATGCTGCGCCGCCGAGCGGCGGGTCGCGCCCATGGTAGTGCGTACGACCATCGGAACTTTCCAGTGCCCGCCCGACATGTAATGAACTTTCGCGGCCTGGTTGACCATCTGGTCCATGGTCAGGGTGAGGAAGTCGCCGAACATGATGTCAACCACAGGGCGCAGGCCGGTCATGGCCGCGCCGACTCCGATCCCGGTAAAGCCGGCTTCCGAGATCGGAGTGTCTATCACGCGCTCGGAGCCGAATTCTTCGACCAAGCCAGAGAGAACCTTGAACGGCGTCCCGGCCTCGGCCACGTCTTCGCCGAAAATGCAGACGGTCGGGTCGCGCCGCATTTCCTCGGCCAGAGCTTCGCGCACGGCCTGGGCGAAAGTGAGTTCGCGTTCAGGCATATACGTCCTGCTCCACCTGGTCGACGCTGGGATAAGGCGCCGCAATGGCAAATTTGACGGCGGCTTCCATCTCGCTACGCGCTTCGGCAGCAATTTGATCGAGCGCGGCAGCGTCGGCATAGCCTTGCGAGAGTAGCGATTTCGCGTGCAGCTTGATCGGATCGCGGTCGGTTTTCCAGTGCTGCTCTTCCTGCTTCGAACGGTAATATTCGCGGTTGATGTCGCCAACGTGATGCCCGCTGTAACGGTAAGTGTCGGCCTGGAGGAACGCGGGGCCCTCGCCGGCACGAGCCCGAGCCACCAGCCGGGTAGCGACTTCGTTCACCGCGCGCACGTCTTGCCCGTCAACCGTTGTGGCTTCGAGACCGAAAGCGGCGGCGCGGCCGAGAATCGTACCGGCAGTGGTCTCCGAAAAATGCGTGTACTCGTTGTAGAGATTATTTTCGCAGACGTAGATGACGGGCAGCTTCCAGAGCTGGGCGAGGTTCATCACTTCGTAAAGCGATCCCTGGCCGAGCGCGCCTTCGCCGAAAAAACAGATGGCGACGCGTCCGTTGCCCAGTCTCTTCGCGGCGAAGGCCGCGCCCGTGGCGATGCCGACACTGCCGCCAACGATCGCGTTCGCGCCCAGGTTGCCGGTGGCCGGATCGGCAATGTGCATCGATCCGCCCTTTCCCCGGCAATAACCCGCTTCCTTACCCAGCAATTCCGCGAACATGCGGTCAGGAGCGGCGCCCTTGGCCAGACAGTGTCCGTGGCCACGGTGAGTGCTGGTGATGTAGTCATCGAGGCGCAGGGTTTCGCAGATGCCGACCGCAACCGCTTCTTCGCCGCTGTAGAGGTGCGCCAGGCCGGGCATCAGGGCGCGGGTGTAGAGTTCGTTGACCTGCTCTTCAAACAGGCGGATGCGAACCATCTGGCGGTAAGCGCGGAGCCACTTGTCTTTTTCTGTAACCTCGGAACCCAGGTTCCGGTTGGAAGTAGCGCTGGTCACTTCTTCGGTCCTCCCGCGGTGACGGGCGTGGTCACACCGGCCATGGCCGCGAGCACGTCGAAGACGCAAGCGAAATCGTACTTGGTCCAGCCCATGCCGCGAGCGGCGGTGAGGAATTCGTTGCTCACGGCCGTAGTGGGCAGTGGAACGTCAAGTTGGCGGCCTAACTCCATAGCAAGGACCATGTCCTTCTGCATCATGTTGACGTCGAACCAGGCTTCTTCCGGCTGTTGCAAAACGAATGGGCCGCGATACTGAATCATGGGCGAGGCAACGGCACTGTGGGTGAGCACATCCACGGCGACCTCGCGCGCGATGCCGCTCTTCTCGGCCAGCAGCACGCCTTCGGAGAAGGCCAGCATCTGGACCGCGAGACTCAAGTTGGTAGCGATCTTCATGGAAAGCGCCAAGCCGTTGTCGCCGACATAAGTGACCTTGGGGCCGATGTCGAGCAGCAGAGGCTTGATCTTTTCAAAGGTTTCTTTCCGGCCTCCGACCATCACCGATAACTTGCCTTCCTGCAACGTAATGACGCTGCCGGAAACCGGGGAATCAACCATATCCGCGCCAAGTGCGCGAACTTTTGCAGCCAGAGCACGACTGACGGCCGGACTAACCGTGCTCATGTCGATCAAGATTTTTCCGGCGCTCAACCCGGCCAACAGACCGTCGGGACCCTCGGTGATGGCGTGGATGGCCGCGGCGTTGGTGACCATGGCAAAGGTGTAGTCGCACGAGGACGCTACGGTGCGCGGTGAGTCGGCCCACTGCATGCGTTTCTCCACCAACCAATGTGCTTTCGCGCGCGTGCGGTTATAGCCGGTGACGGTGTGTCCCTTGCTCAGCAGCCGGTTCACCATCTGGCTGCCCATGACTCCCAGGCCGACAAATCCTATCTTCGCCATCAGCGACTGCCTCCAGATGATCTCAGTGAGGGTTGGGCTTGCCGGGGATTTGCTTTCCCGGCGTCGCCTGACCATCCTGCCGAACCTGGTCGAGATGTTCCCGCATGGCCTGACGTGCTTTTTCCGGATCGTACCGCTCGACCGCTTCAAGAATCCGTTTGTGATGAACCTGGCCGCGCTCCGGACCGCCCGGGACCTGGAAAATTCGCAGGCGCTGTTCGCGCAGGAGTCCGACGATCGAGTCGAGCAGCGAAAGGATCAGCGGATTGGCAGCGCCCTCGGCCAGTGCCAGATGAAAATCGAGATCGGCCTCGATGTAGGCGTCCGGATCGTGCCCAGCCTTGTCCATGACGGCGACGGCCTCGCGCATGGTCGCCAACTCGGTGTCCTGGATGCGAGTGGCGGCCAAGGCCGCGATCTCCGGCTCGAGAATGGCTCGCACTTCGGCGAGATGAGTCGAGCCTTCGGGCTGCCCGATCTTTACCATCAGGTCGAACGACTGGCGCACCGCTTGGGTCGTGCCATCGGTGATGAACGTGCCGCGCCCGGAATAGGCTTCCACCAGGCCTTTCTCGCGCAGCGCTTTTACCGCCTCGCGCACCGCAGTCCGGCTCACGCCAAAGCGCTGAGCTAGGTCGCGCTCAGCGGGTAGTTGGTCCCCCGGCTTCAGATCGCCCTTCACGATGGATTCTTCGATCTGCTGAACGATTTGTTCGTAGAGCCGTGACGTACGAACCAGCTTGTACACTGCCTTGCCCCCCACAGAATCAGGTGCCCCAGAGACGCCAGTGGTCCGGTTACTATACCGCATATCCGCAGCGGCTTGACGGGTTTGTTCGATGACAGGCAAGGGAGATATGGTATACAGGTATGGTGGTCTGACCTGATGGATATTACAACACTACCGCGCAGGGCGCAACTGTTTTCAATCTTCAATCGCTAAGGACGCCAAGGATTCGCGAAGAGCGCGGAGAGAAACCGCCACGGGAGACTCAAGCTGCACTTGTCGCGAAAAAGAGGAATTTGCTTGACAGGGTTTCCCGGATAATGGTATGGCTGTCGGACCATCAAAGCATGGAGGGGTTCCTATGCTATCCAGTACGGTCCGGGCCGCCGGATGCTATCGCGGCCTCCGGATGAGTGTCGCTCGACGTCTGCTGCTCACTACATTCACGATGCTTCTGCTCTCTCTCGCCGCTCTGGCTCAGTCCACTGCGGGGCGCATTCTGGGCACGGTAACCGACCAGAGCGGCGCCTCCGTGGCCGGGTCGACTGTCACCGTCACCGATGTGCAGCGCGGCACGGCGCGCACCCTGACCACGGATGCGTCCGGCGGGTATGTAGTTCCCAACTTGCAGCCTGGCACATACAAGATCCATGTGGAAGCCAAGGGGTTCAAAACGGTGGAACGCCCTAATGTCGTGATTGAAGTCGCCACCGACGTGCGCGCCGATTTCGCGCTACAGCCCGGGCAGGTGACCGAAACCGTAACCATCATGGAAGACGTTCCTCTGGTCAACACCACCTCTGCCACACTTGGCGGCACGCTGAGCAACCAGGAAATCAATGACCTGCCACTGAACGGGCGCAACTACCAGAACCTGCTGCAGCTGCGACCGGGAGTCATGCGATATCCGGGAGGAGGATTCTCCACCACCAGCGCCAACGGCCTGCGCGCTGAAGACAACGCCTATCTCATTGACGGCCTGTATAACACCGAGCCCTTTTCCGGTCAGGGCGTTATTAACGGCTCAGGAATCGTGGGAGATTCCGCCACCATCCTGCCCATCGATGCCATTCAGGAATTCAATCTGCTGCAGAATCCTCCCGCGGAATATGGCTGGAAGCCGGGTGCAATCGTCAACGTGGGATTGAAGTCGGGCACCAACACCCTGCACGGCACGGCGTTCGCTTTCGGGCGCGACGGGGCGATGGACGCGCGCAATTACTTCAATACGCCTCCGGCCTCGAAGGTCGACAGAACTCTGGAGCAATTTGGAGGAAGTCTAGGCGGAAGGATTATCAAAGACAAGGCGTTTTTCTTCGGTTCGTACGAAGGCCAGATCTACGACATCGGGAACACGTACGGCGTCACCACGCCTTCCATGGTGGCGATGCCGACCCCGGCAACACCGAACTGCACCTACGTCACCGGCGATTGTGCCAACAGCATTCCGAATGCGATCGCCGACTTGCAAGCCGCGATTGCTCACCATGTCATAGCCGGCAATGGTGTCGCCGTCGGACCCAGTGCGGCGAGCGCGAAAATTTCCGGCTGCACCTGGGCGGCGACGGGGCCGGTCACGTGCAACGGAACAGGCTTCCCAATCAACAACAATCCCACCATCAACTTCGTCCAGGGATTCCCCAATCAAGCCACGACTGAGGATTTGGTGGCGAAAGTGGACTACAACGTCAACCAAAACAATACTGTCAGCGGCACGTATTTCTTTGGAAACAATTCGGGAACCGCGGAGGACTTTCCCGAGCTGCAAACACAATGGCGATCGAAGATACATACTCGCGCCCAAGTGGTCGGAGGGAATTGGATCTGGACTCCCAACGCGCGCTGGGTAAACGAAGCGCGCGCTGGCTACAGCCGCCTGTATCAACCGACCTTGCCGGGAGATCTCAATACGCCGGCGTCTGCGTACGGTCTCAATACGGGCATCAGCGGCCCGTACACAGGAGGGTTGCCGCGCATTGGATTCGCCGGCGCCTTCGTCCCCGGCCTGGGCGCGTTCAAGTGGCCGAAGTTCCAAGGGCCGGACACTCTCACGCAGTTTATCGATCACGTGTCTTATACCGCCGGGAATCATTCCTTCAAGTTCGGCGGCGAACTGCGTCGCATCGGCGTCAGCGGTGGGGCTTTCGGCAATGCTCGAGGGAGCATCACTGTGTTGGGGGGCGTCGCCATAACGGCGGGGGCGGGATCGACAGCGCTGGAAGACTTCCTGGCCGGAGACCCGTTCAAAGCATCGGTACAAGTCGGAGATCCGACTCGACAGATTCACGATTGGGCCTATTCTCTGTTCTTTCAGGACGATTGGCGGCTGAGCAAGCGGCTGACCGTCAACTATGGTCTGCGCTATGAGTTTAGTTCCGTGATCAAGGAAGCCCAGAACCGGCTGGGTAACTTTGATCCTAATTCGCCAACCGGAGTGGTTCAAGTTGGAGTCAACGGCGTCAGCAGTCCGTACAACTCCGATCCCAAGAATTTCGCCCCTCGCTTCGGGTTTGCCTGGGACGTCACGGGTAAAGGCAATACCGTGGTGCGAGGCGGAGCCAGTCTGATGTATGAGCTCGTGAATTGGGAATCGTTCCTGGCCTTCAACAATAGCTTCGGGCTGGCAAACATTCCTACCGGGGCCATCATATCGGGGACGGCAACTCCTGGTCAGAAAACTGCCGGGGGCACGATCACGGCGGGGAATCTGGCCATTCCTCCTATTCTCCCGCAGTGGGACAGCGGCACGCCGCTGTATGGAAACCTGAGCGGCAGCACAATCAACTGCGATCCCAACGTGGGAGGTCCGTGCCCGATCATGAGCGTGGACAAGAATCTGACGACTCCCTACGTTTGGACTTGGACCTTGAACGTGCAGCACGCGTTTACTCCGAATCTCTCCCTGGAAGTTGCCTATGTCGGCAACCGTGGCACGAATCTCACCGGCATACGGGATATCAACCAGGAAACTCTGGGCGCCGACGCCGGCCCGGGACAAACTACGCGGCCCTTCAATGCACAGTTTCCCTGGTGGAGCAACATCTTCCAGATGGGGAACGTTTACCGATCGAACTATAACGGCCTGCAGGCCACGCTCAACTCGCGAAATTACCACGGCTTGAACATGGTGATGGGTTACACCTACTCGCATGCATTGGATGACGTAGGCGCTAACTGGGATTTCGGAGCCGGATATGGCCTGCCCCAGGACTCGACCAACGTCACCAAGGAATACGCGAGCAGCGATTTCGACATTCGCCAGCGATTAACAGTTTCTCTGACCTACGCCATCCCCGGAAAACAAAACCATGGGCAGATGCTGGAAGGTTGGGAAATCAACACGATCGCTACGATCGCAAGCCCCCAGCCGTGGGGACCGATTGATTTGAGCAGCGATCTTACCGGCTTGGGCGGTCTGCCGGTCAGCCCGCCCCAAGCTACGCCGATGCGCTGGGACTTTTTCGGCAAGCCTTCGGACTTCAAGTCGGGACCCGGGCCGCTCCCGTTTTTCCCCGGGACAAGTAATCCGGCCTGTGTGGCACAGGCAACGACGCTGGGCATGCTGGCTTCGCTGGGGACGTGGGGTTGCTATGCGAAAGGCAATTCTGTGATGATTCCGCCCGCGTTTGGGAGCTTTGGAACCATGGGCCGGAATCTGTTTCCCGACGCGGGTTTCAGGAATCTGGATTTCTCCGTAGCCAAGAATTGGCACTTTGGGGAACGGCTGCGTGCGCAGTTCCGCGCGGAGTTCTTCAACATTCTCAACCACCCCAATTTCGCGAACCCGTATGGCGGGCAGAATGGCTTCGGTCTGAACGATCCCGCGGCATCGAGCTTCGGCTGTGGGTGCGCTACGCCGGACATCGCGGCGGCAAACCCCGCTATCGGTTCGGGGGGGCCACGCTCGATCCAGTTGGCCCTGAAGTTCATCTTCTAGTTCGAAACGCAGAAACGAATTTCACGGCCGGACCCAATGGTGTCCGGCCTTTTTCACGAGCCGAATTGCGGGTTCACAATATTTAGAGGAACGGCGAGAATTTATGAAGCGGAATCGATTCACACTGCTGGCAGCACTAAGCCTGATCTGTACAAACGTTATGGCCCAGGAACGTCGCGAGCGCACGATTGACGAGATCAAGACCGAGGCGATTCGCCGCGCCGAGGTCGGACAATATCCGCTGATTGGGCTCGATCCGGCTGACGTCAAAGATGCGTTCGAGAGCATTCACACCGCCGACAAAGATGAGTGGGCCGCCGCCTTCATGCAGGTGGCTGATCGCTACTTCAATGAGGCGAAATCGCTGGAAAAAACCGATCCGGCCAAAGCGAACGCCGACTACATTCGCGCCTGGCGACTGTATTCCTTCGGACGCTGGCCGATTCCCGCGTCGCCGGGCAAGCAGCGCTCGTACGAGAAAGCGATCGAGGCGTTTCTCGATCATGCGAAGTTTTACGATCCGCCGCTCGAAGTAGTACACATTCCGTTCGAAGGCAAAGAAATCATCGGCTACTTGCGCCTGCCGAAAAATGCGAAGGGGCCAGTACCGCTGGTGATTGCGGTCAACGGCCTCGACAGCCGCAAGGAAGACCTGACCGAAAGTTTCGGCGCGATTTTGCCCTTCGGCGTCGGATTTCTCGCGGTTGACGGACCCGGCACCGGGCAGGCGCCGATCAAAGTCACGGAAACCTCCGAGCGCATGTTGTCGAAAGTGATTGACTATGCGCAGTCGCGTCCGGAGATTGACAAGAACCGCATTGCGATTCACGGCGTGAGCTGGGGCGCGTATTGGGCGACCAAGATGGCGATCGTCGAGCGTGCCCGGCTGCGCGGGGCGAGCGCACAGTCGCCGCCGGTGGACCGGTTCTTTCAGAAGGATTTTCTGATGAACGATCTGCTGGGGAACCGCGAATATCTTTTCGACCAGGTGCCGGCGCTGATGAATATTCTCGACGGCGTACACACAGTCGATGAAATGGGCGAGTATCTGCCCAAGATGTCGCTGGTGCGGCAGGGCCTGCTGGGCAAGCCGATGGCGCCCATGCTGGTGGTCGCTGGCGTGCTCGACACGCAGGTTCCCATCAGCGACGAATATCTGCTGCTAAGCAAAGGCGACACACCGAAAGAAGCCTGGATCAACCCCAGCGGAGGCCATCTCGGACGGCAGGTCGGAGTCTGGCCCGACCCCAGGATCTTCAAAGAAGTGATTATTCCCTGGCTGGTGAAAACGCTGCAGGCTGCGGCGAACTAGAGGACGGCGGCTGCTGAATTCCGGGGACGGCGCACACGGCCAAGGTTACAATTAGCGTAATTGCTTCTGCGCATGCGAAAGTGGCGGAATTGGCAGACGCACCAGACTTAGGATCTGGCGGGGAAACCCATGGGGGTTCGAGTCCCCCCTTTCGCACCAGGCACGAAATCATCGTGTCACCGAGGCGTACTTGCGGCATTTCCACTCGACCCTGCCCGCCGGTAGACGCGCACATAATCCACCAGCATGGTTTGAGGAAATACCGTGGTGGCGTCAGGGCTGCCCGGCCAATCGCCGCCGACCGCGACGTTGAGCAGCAGAAAGAACGGATGGTCGAAGCTCCACTTCCAGCCGGGGCGCATGTCGGCGTGCGTGCGCGTCACGTAGAGATGATCGTCCAAGTAGAAGCGGACCGCGTCGGGCTCCCACTCGACGGCGTAAACGTGGAAATCGTCGGCGAGGGCCTGGCCTGGCGGCAGACGAAAGTGAGCTTCCAGGTCGCCGTCTGAGAATCCTGGGCCGTGAATCGAGCCGTGGACAATGTCCGGCTCCTTGCCGATGTTTTCCATGACATCAATCTCGCCGCAGGCGGGCCACTGGACTTTGTCAATGTCGTCGCCCATCATCCAGAATGCCGGCCACATGCCCTGCCCGCTGGGAATCTTCATGCGGGCTTCGAAGCGGCCGTAGGCCTGAGAGAATTTGCCCAGGGTTGTCAAGCGGGCAGAAGTGTAGTTTCTGGTCACGCCGTCCGCGCCGGTGTATTTCTCCTGCAGCACCTTGATGACGAGGTTGCCGTCCTGCTGGTAGGCATTCGTGATGCGGGCGGTGTAATACTCCAGTTCGTTGTTGCCCCAGCCGTTCCCGCCAACGTCGAAAACCCATTTGGAAGCGTCTACCGACGAGCCGTTAGGGCCATTGAATTCGTCGGACCAAGTGAGGATCCAAGGCGAAGAGGCAGGCGGAGCGGACTTGGACTGGGCGCCGGCAAATGCACAAAGAGAGAGAATGAAAGCGATGAGAAGTAGGCAATACGATTGGGGTCTCAGGAGACGGCAATCAAGTTTCTGAGGATGGAAAAGCAGGTTTCTCGAGTCCGTGGAATTGCCCTTGAGGGCAATTCCGCTCCGCTCGAAATGACAGGGCGTGGGGTTGGTCAGAGTTTTCATAATCGTCTCCCCTACGGCGGTGATCCTACATCACTCCGACAAGAAAGTGGCCGTGTCCACGATAGTTCTGGCGATGGTCAGCGAGGCGGTCGCGGCGGGCGAGGGAACATTGAGCACGTGCAGCACCCGGCCGGATGGCACGAACTGAAAATCGTCCACCAGATCGCCGTTGGGTTTGACTGCCTGGGCGCGGACGCCGGAGCCTCCAGGAATTAGATCGTTTTCGCGCACCTCGGGAAGCATTCTCTGCAAAGCATGCACGAAGGCCGGCTTTGACAACGAGCGATACCATTCGGCGAAACCGTTGCGCCAGTACCGCGCCGCCATGCGCCAGAAGCCGGGGAAGGCGAGCGCCGAGACGAAGTCGCGCAAGTTGAGGTCGGTGGCGCGATAGCCTTCGCGGGCGAAGGCCAGGACGGCGTTGGGACCGGCATCCACTTTGCCCGTGATGCGGCGGGTGAAATGTACGCCGAGGAATGGAAAACGCGGATCGGGCACGGGATAGATCAGAGCCCGCACCAGCGAGGCTCGGTCCGCGACCAAATCGTAGTATTCGCCGCGGAAGGGGATGATTCTCGCGCTGGGCCTATCGCCGGCCATGCGGCTGATGCGGTCGCTGAAGAGTCCGGCGCAGTTGATGAGCGCGCTGGTGGCAAAGGCACCGCGGGAAGTCTCGACCACAATTTCGTTCGTGCTACGCCGGATGCCGGTCGCGGCCGCGGCAGTGAGAACCGTGCCGCCGCTGGCGGAAATCAGTTCGGCATATTTTTCGCAGACCACGGCGTAGTCGGTGATCCCCGTCGAAGGCACCAGCAAGGCTCGCAGGCCGCTGGCATGGGGTTCGAGCTCGCGCAGTTCTTCGGGACCGATGAGGCGCAGGCCAGTCAGACCGTTGGCCTCGCCGCGCCGGCGCAAATCTTCGAGGCGGGGAAGTTCATCGGCGCGAGTGGCGACGATGACTTTGCCGCAGACTTTGTGGGGGATGCCGTGCTCGCGGCAAAACTCGACCATGGCTGCGGCGCCGGCAACGCTCAGGCGGGCTTTCAGCG
Source organism: Candidatus Sulfotelmatobacter kueseliae (assembly GCA_900290255.1). Taxonomy (GTDB): domain Bacteria; phylum Acidobacteriota; class Terriglobia; order Terriglobales; family Acidobacteriaceae; genus Sulfotelmatobacter; species Sulfotelmatobacter kueseliae. The sequence continues at coordinate 18,106 of OMOD01000020.1, read as the reverse complement.
AGCCGGGTTTGTAATAAACGCCGGAGTGAATGACGCCCGAGTTGTGTCCGCTCTGGTGACGGGCGACGCCGTCTTCTTTCTCTAAAACCAGCAACCTGAGACGGGGGAAGCGGCGGGTGATTTCGAGCGCGACGGCGAGACCTACGACGCCGCCGCCGATGATGATTACGTTGTAGCCAGAGTCGGTCATGAGATTGAGATAAGGAAGCGAGCCCAACGCGCGATTTCCTCGCCCGCAAAAAGCGCGGGCAATTCGCGCGGCCCGCCCAGGTCCTTCGGGCAGGCAAAGAGCGCCTGCCCTCAGGATGACAATCCACTTAGAGCAACCGTCTAGTTTACGACGAGAGTCACCTGCGTGCTCTGGCCTGAGTCAGCGGGGGCACCCGAAGAGCTACCGGTCACGATGATCTTGTAGCTGCCGGGTGGCGTACCTTGGCTGCCACCACCACCACCGCCCGAACTGGCGCCGGCACAAGAGATCAGAGACGCCATCAGCAGAAACATAGCCACAGTTGATCCGAACCTAGGCTGCCGTTTCCGCGTGCCGCGAGTCGGAGCGCCCCAAGTGATCCCGATCCACGGCATCAGTAGGCATAGCGCGTAGAAACTCGAGAGATGGTTGGCGGGCGATTGCGAACTTGTTGTCCCTGACGAGGTGGAGATAGTCATGACTATGCTAACCGGGGAGTTGCCAGGGGTCTGGGGCGCAGACGGGCTGAAAAGACACTGCGCTCCGGAGGGCAGCCCACTGGGACACGAGAGCGTCACGGCAGCAGAGAAAGAGTAACCCGACGGATTTGGTGCGACCGACAGCTGGTAAGCGCCGGTCGTTTGTCCTGCAGTCACGCTCTGGCTGCAAGGAGCCGCGCAACTGACTGAGAAATCCTGGATCACGGTGAGCGTCAGCGCCGGTTGGAGCGTATGGCTCGGAGTTCCTGATGAGTCTGCGATCGTGAGGCCGATGTTGTATGCCTTGGGCGCGGCCGTATTGGGGATGTTGAGAGCTACCGTCACGGTCACCGCCGTCTCGGCAGTGATTGCAATCGGATTGGCTGGTGTGATCGTGCACTGTGCTCCCGGCATGGCGCTCGTGTCGCAAGCGGCGTTGACCGAACCGCTGTAGTTGGAGGTGGCGGACACTTTGGCCGTCTGCGATGACCCCGCAGTTACGCTGGCTGGAAACGCCTGCGCCACTGCAAGCGTGAAATCGTTGCCCACGACAGTAGTCGTCAAGGTGAGGGAAACGGTTGTCGAGTGAGAAACCGGACCCGATGTTCCCGTGACCGTGACCGTGTAGGTGCCCGTTCCGGTTGTGGTACTGGTGGAGATGGTCATCACGACGGCTTGCGATGAGGTGCCCGGAGTTACCGAAGTGGATGGGCTGAAAAGGCACGCTGCGCCTGCGGGGAGTCCGGCAGAACAAGACAGAGTTACTGAATCGCTGAACGACGCGCCTAAAGGCTGAATGGTTAAGTTGTAAGGGCCGGTAGTCTGGCCGGGGGACACGGTCTGGTTAGAAGTTGCCGACGTTAGCGAGAAATCCTGGACGGTGAGTGGCAGATGCAGAGTGTAGTTGGGCTGTCCGGATGAGTCGGCGACCGTAAGGATGATGTTGTAAGACTCAGGTGTGGCGTTACTGGGCACGCCGAGAGTTACGGTCAGCGTCACGGGCGTGTTCGCACTGAGGGAAATCGGACTTGCCGGCGTGACCGTGCATGTTGCTCCAGGCATGGCGCTGGCATTGCAAGTAGCGTTGATGGAACCGCTGTAATTAGGAGTGACCGACACCGTGGCTGTCTGGGACGACCCAGGATCGACGTTGGCGGGGAAACTCTGGCTCACCGCTAGCTGAAAATTGTCGCTCACTACAAGAAATACGGTCACTGAGTGGGAAACCGAACCGGACGTTGCCGTGACGGTGACCGAGTAAGTGGTAGCGCTGGTTGAGACGACGGTGGAGATGGTCATCGCGACTGGTACCGAAGTGTTCCCCGGCGTTACGGAAGCAGATGGGCTGAAAAGACACTTCGCCCCTACGGGGAGCCCGCTGGAGCAAGACAACGTTACAGCACTGCTAAACGACGCACCCACAGGTGAAATAGTTAAGTTATAGGGCGCGGTGGTCTGCCCTGGGATCACGGTTTGACTCACGGGTGAAGGCGTGACGAGGAAATTTTGTACAACTGTCAGAGATAAGGTGAAGCTGTGGCTGGGCGCTCCCGTTGTGTCCTCGGTATTGATGTCGATGTTGTACGTTCCGAGCGCGGCGGCGCTGGGCACGGTGATGGTCGCAAGCAAAGATGCTGTTGATCCTGTGTTGACGACGATTGGATTCGCCGGGCTCAAGGTACAGGTTGCACCCGGCAGCGCACTGGTATCGCAAGTCGCGTTAATTTTCCCGCTGTAGTACGTCGACGCCGTGATAGTGAGGTTCTCCGTGCCCTGAACTCCCAGCCCAACCGTAAGCGATTGGGAGCCGCTCAGCTGGTAATCTCCTACGTTGAAGGGCACCAGCAGCTTATGAGTTGTACTGCCGGAGGTGCCCGTAACGAGCAGTTGATAGCTTCCAACCGTCAAGGCCGTCGCGTTCACCGTGACATTCGGAGTCGATGGGATTGAGGTCACTGTGCCCGGATTTGCGCTGCAACTGCCGCTGCCGGAAACCAAAGAACAAGTCAGCGTGATCGTGCCCGTAAATCCGCTTGGCGCAGTCACGCTGATCGGTCCACTCGTGGCGGTGCTGCCCGCGTTCACGGTCGGAAACGGAGTCGGTTCGCTAAGCGTGAAGTCCAGGCTATTGCTGAGAACGTGCAGGACAGCGGCGACCTGGTGCGTCACGTGATTCGAATCGGAGCCGACGCCTTGTATGTTGAAGTAGTAATCGCCGACAGCTCCGTCGGTGGCAACGGTGAAAGGAGTATTGATCACCGGTGTCAGAGTGGACGGGGCGGGGGTACAAGTGCTCGGCGGTGAAGTTACGCCGTCTGTACAGCTTAGCGTGACGGAGCTGGCATATCCGTTCAGCGCGGAAGCCGACCCATTGAAGGTTGCGGTTTGCCCAACCGTGATGGTCTGCGGCGAGTTGGAGAGGGAGAGCTCGAAGTCCGGCGCTGCGACGAGATTGAATTGCCATACGCCGCGGCCATAGGTGGAGGCGCGCAGCAGTTCTTCGCCGCCGGAGTTGAACAGGCCGAGCGCGGTGACGGCCACATTGGGCAGGAATCCTTTCTGACTGGGGCCGGGCGTCGGGCCGACTTCTGTCCAGCTGGCAGAAGAGGTTGAACTGACGAACACACCGACATCAGTGCCGACGTAAACCTGTGCGTTTACGGGATCGATGACGACGGCGTTGGTGGGGGAGTCGGGCAAGTCGGCGGTGAAGTCAGACCAGTTCGCACCGAAGTTGGTCGTCTTCCATACGTGACCGGCGCCGCCGGTGAAGCCCATCACCGTAACGTAGGCAGTAGCTCCGGTGGCATCTGACGAATCGATGGCCACGCCTGAGATTGGAAACTGGTTGGGGTTGATGCTGCCCTGCAGACCGTTGTCGGTAACATCGGTGAAGCTGGATGATCCGCCTGTGGCATCCGTGGTGACCCAGACGTTACCACCTGCGGGCGAGGAAAGTGGACCGTCGAGCGGCCCGAGGCCGCTGGTAGTGGTGTAGACGACCTCGGAACCGTTGCTGTCGGTCGGGCCTCCGGCGGCGAGCGCGCGCACCTGGTTCACTTCGCTCCCTGAACAGGTTCCTGAACCTAATGTGTCGAAGTTCGGGCTCAGTACGCTGTATGCACCGCCCGTGCGCGGGCCCCGCCACACACGGCAGGTGCCGATCAGCAGCGCCGACGAGGATTGCGGATCAAGAATGTAGGGAAAATGAAATGCGCCGTCATCGCCGCCGACGGTGCTGCTGGTGACCACGAAGCTGAAGGTGCTGTCGAGGCAGTTCACCCCGTTGGAACAGAGTTGAATGCCAAGGCCGTCGGGAGGGATGTCGGGGTTGGAGGCATAAAAGTTCAAGGGGCTGTTGGGATCGATGGCGTTGTAGCCGCCATCACCGCCGAGAACGTTGACCCAGGCTGGATTCGTTGTCGCCTGACTGGTCGCCGGGGAGCCGTTGCCCTGCGCGCCGCCGAGCAGAGTGTTGGGGTCGGTTGGGTGCTGGGAGAAGCTGACGAATTGCGTCATTGACCCAAGATTCTGGTTGAGATCGTCGAACTGGTTGGTGCCGGAGCAGGAGCCGGTGGTAAGGCCTCCGAAGCCGTCAAGGGCGCGGTAGATGCCGCCGTCGTTGGCGAAGTACATCAAGTCGTTGCCCAAGTCGCTGCCGGAAGTCGGAATCAGGTAGGCCAGCGCGTGCTGGTCGGGATGCACGTGGGCAGGCGCGGCGATGGGATCGCATCCGTAGACGTGAGTGAGATTGATGAATGGTGAGGAGGCACAGGTGGGGTTCTGCGAATTGATGGAGCACTTGTAGAGATTGATGGCGCCGGCATAGAGATCCGTGCCCGAACCGTTGGGCACGCCCAGCAGTTCGAGATTGTAGGCACCCTGCTGGACGCCGCAGCCGTCGGGATCGCCGCAGTGGGTGATTGAGGTGTCGGGAATCGAAGCCCAGGATGCGCCGCCGTTCAGGCTTTGCCAGATGCCGCCATCGACAGGGCTGCCTGTCGATGATAGGGAAATGAACCAGACGTACATCTCGTTGCGGCCGGGCAGAACTGTGATCTCGGCGCGGTAGATGGGGCAGGCATAGCTATTCGAGGTGGATTGCGGCGGACAGGCCGTGGGGCTGAGCGCCGTGCCGCCGGGCTGGGCGGCGAGGCGGGTCCAGGTCACGCCGTCGGGCGAGGAGTAGAAGCCGTGGTAGCGAACCGCAGCAAAGAATTCCCCGGCGCTCGTGTTATAGACGACTGAGGTTGCCGAAGTCGCGTCCGTCGCGCCGCCGGGATCAACCAGTGCGTCATAGGTCCAGGTCTGACCGGCATCGAGCGAGGTGTAGAGGCCACGGGTAGTGCTGGCGGTGACAGCGCCGTCCACCAGGCCCTCCGACGTGGTGGCCATGGCGGCAACAACAGTACTAGGGGTGACCGTGCTGAAAGCCATGCGCGTTCCGCCCAGACCGGCGAAGGAAAGCGCGCCGTCATTGGCGGTGGAAATCAGAGTCCAGCTATTACCCCCGTTGGCAGAGCGCAGAATGCCGAGGCCGAAGTAAGAGTCGGCGGAGTTGTTGGCTTCCCCCGTAGCAGCGAGAATCACCGCGTTTGCGGGATTAGTGTTGCCGGGTTGGATGGCAATCGCGCCGATTGAAAGCGTAGCTTGACCGTCGGTGAGCGGTGTCCAAGTTACGCTGTTGGCCGTGGTGTTGGCCGCAGTGCTAGATTTCCAGACACCGCCTTGTGCGCCGCCGATGTAGACGGTGTTACCAGAGGGGTCGGCGGGATCAATGGCGATGGAGGTGGCGCGACCGGCGACCTGGTGGTAATCCTGTGTACCGTTGCCGCTGGCGTCGGAAGCCAGCGGCACAGGGCCAAGGGGCGTCCAGGGCACGGATAACGCAGCGGCCTGCTCGATGGCCGACGCGGTGGCGAGGGCCGCGACTCTTTGCGCACGCATCCGGAGCTTGGCCTGATAAGCGCGGCGGCGAAGTTCGGCGGAGGGCTTGCCGGGAACGATGCGTCCGCGGAAAAACCACTCGTTGCGCTCCTTCGCATGATCCGCGTCGGAATCAGGAACGGAAGTCTCAGCTACGCGCTGCTTCGCGCCCTGAGCTTGCACGCTCAGCACAGGGAGGCAATCGGGAATGAGTAGGAATATTGCTAACGAGCGAAGGAAACGAAGGCTGGACATAATGACCTCGCTCAACTGCCAAGTATGGAAACGAGACGAGGGCGAATCAATGCAAAACCGCTGTGAAAATGTGGCTGCGGACCACTTTAGGAATAGCGATGCCGGGGGCTTGTAGTCCCACGGAATTGGCTGGGCCTGTACAATCTGCTTTTCGTGGTTCTGGGTGGCGACATGAAGTCGGGGCAACGGCGAAACGTGCAATCTCTCTGCTGTGCATTTGTGGCAGCAAGTCTGCTTCTGCATTCGACCTTCGTTTGGGCGCAGGAAAAGAAGAACACTCCGGAACTAGTTGTGGCGGCGGCGGCGGACTTGAGCACCGCGTTGCAAGAGATCGCTCACAATTACGAAGAGAAGACCAGCGTGAACGTAAAGCTTTCGCTGGGAGCCTCGGGGGCGTTGACGCAGCAGATTCAGAATGGGGCTCCGTTTGATTTGTTTTTTTCCGCGGACATGGATTATCCGCGGCAACTGATTGGGGCAGGCCAAGCGGATGGGGCGAGTCTCTATCAGTACGCAGTGGGGAAGCTGGTGTTGTGGGTTCCGGCGGATTCTCGTCTCGACGTTGAGCGCCAAGGCATGAACGCTCTGCTTGGCCCCTCGGTGAAGAAGATCGCTGTAGCCAACCCGCAACATGCTCCCTACGGGCGGGCCGCGGTGGCAGCGCTGGAGCATTATGGGTTATACGATCGGGTAGCGGACCGCCTGGTTCTGGGTGAAAACGTCTCGCAGGCAGCGCAGTTCGTGGAGTCAGGCAACGCGCAGGCCGGATTTGTGGCGCTGGCGCACGCGCTGGCGCCGGGGATGCAAGGGAAAGGCAAGTATTGGCAGGTCCCGGCGGAAGCCTATCCTGCGCTGGCGCAGGGGGTGGTGGTGCTGGCGAGCTCGCCGCATAAAAAGGAAGCGGTGGAGTTCGTGGAGTACGTCAAAACGAAAGAGGCAGCGGACGTGCTACGGAAGTACGGGTTTACCGTGCCGGAGTAGACGTAGCGCCGGCATCCCTTCGACTCGGCTCAGGGCAGGCTTTGCCGGTTGTCCCGAGAGCGTCGCCCTCGGCGCGGCGGGCGAGGACGTCCGCCCCTTCGGCAAGCTCAGGGCAGGCTCCCAGCCGCCGGGACGGCGGCGCTACATAACACCCATGACGATTGACTGGCAAGCATTCCAGCTCACGTTGCAATTGGCCGTTACCGTCTCGGCTATATTGCTGCTGATTGGTCTGCCCGTAGCCTACTGGATTGCATTTTCCCGCTGGCGTTGGAAGTTCCTGGTGGAGGCAGTGGTAGCGCTGCCCATTGTGCTTCCGCCAACCGTGCTCGGTTTCTATGTGCTGGTGGCGCTGGGGCCACGCAGTCCGCTGGGCCGCTGGTGGATTTCGCTGACTGGCCACACCTTGGCATTCACCTTCAGCGGGCTGGTGATTGGATCGATCCTGTATAGCCTGCCGTTTGCGGTGCAGCCGCTGGCAGCGTCATTCGCCAGTGTCGATCGAAAACTGATGGCGGCTTCGGCAACGCTGGGCGCTTCCCCGTTGCGCACTTTTTTCCGCGTGATCGTGCCGCTTTCGATTCCCGGACTGATCACAGCCGTGGCCCTGAGCTTCGCTCACACCATGGGCGAATTCGGCGTCGTGCTCATGGTCGGCGGCAACATTCCCGGCGTCACGCGGACGGTCTCGATTGACATTTATGACCGGGTGCAGGTCTCCGACTATGCCGGGGCGAACGGCACCGCGCTCCTGTTGCTCGCCTTTTGCTTTGCGGTGCTGGCCATCGTGTATGGTCTGAACCGCAAGGCATTAGCACTTGGGCCGATAAAGTGATCTGCCGTGGCTGACACACGCACCGTCGAAGCAGGACATCGGACAGCGCCAGCTGTACCAGCTTGCCCGGACACGCCTCACCGCGCTTTGCTCGATGCGCGGCTTCGCAAGCGCATGGCCGCACCAGGGCACGACTTCGTCTTGGAAGTTGGGTTCCAGGCTGCACCGGGGTTCACCATTCTGTTTGGTGCGTCCGGAGCGGGCAAGACGACGCTGCTCGATTGCGTTGCGGGATTGGCTCGGTCGGATTCCGGATGCATTGCCATCGGCGGGCGCGTGTTGTTCGATTCTCAGCCGGGCGTGAACGTGCCGGTCGCGAAGCGGCGCGTGGGATACGTGTTTCAGGATCTCGCCCTGTTTCCGCATCTGACCGTTGAGCAGAATGTCGAATACGGACTGTCGCATCTGCCGAAGAAAACCCGCAGCGAGCGGGCGGCCACGATTCTGCAGGCATTTCGCATCGCGCACCTGGCGCGGCGTTCAGCGCGGGAGATTTCCGGCGGCGAGAGCCAGCGCGTGGCTCTGGCTCGAACGCTGGTGATCGATCCCGCGGTGCTGCTTCTGGACGAGCCGCTGGCCGCGCTCGACGCGCCGACCAAGGCGAAGATCATCGACGACCTGCGGGAGTGGAATCGGGCTCACCGCATTCCCATTCTCTATGTCACCCACAGCCGGGAGGAGGTTTTTGCCCTGGGCGAGCGGGTGATTGTGCTCGACGCCGGACGCATCGTGGCCGAGGGTACGCCGCACGAGGTCATGACCGCGCCGCGGCAGGAAACGGTGGCGCAACTGGCGGGCTTCGAGAATATCTTCGACGCCATCGTGGAAGCGGTGCATCCGGAGCGCGGGACCATGGTCTGCCGATTGGCGACGACGGGGCACGCGGAACCGGTACTGCTCGAAACTCCGCTGGTGCGGGCGGGGGTGGGATCGGCGCTGCGAGTGGGCATTCGCGCGGGCGACATTCTGCTGGCGATCTCCCCGCCCCAGGGATTGAGCGCGCGCAACCTGATTCCGGGACGCGTCGTATCACTCGAGCAGCGGGATGTGATCGTTTCGGCACGAGTGAACTGCGGCGAGGAGATGGAAGTTCACCTCACGCTGGCCGCGCGCGATTCACTGCAACTCGCGCCGGGCAAGGAAGTATGGCTGGTGATCAAGACGCACTCGTGCCATCTGATGCAGAGGTAACGTCGCGTCCGATGTCTGTCGGCAAAGCAGGCATAGAGCCTTGACAGTGAGGCCCCTGCGAAGGACACTTGGCGCATGCGAATCCTCCAGTGCGGGCTGCCAGTCATGCTCAGCGTCTTAATGTGGGCTGGAGACGACACAGGGAAGACCGGCTACGTGCATTGCTCACAAAGTGACAAACTGGGGCGCGCACCGATGTTTCCAAGTTCTTGCGTCGCCCGGATGGCCCCCAGTGTAGATTGCGGCGAAAAGGTCACTGTGGTCGGACGCACAGGACCGTGGCTACAAATCGTAACCGCGCATGGTCTTCGACGTTCTATTCCAGTGAGTGCGATTTCGCAAGATAAGGTGGACTTCGTTGCCTTCGACCTCTCTGCTCTTCCCGTAGTCGACCCGCCGAGTTGCGATGCGCTCCGATCAAACACCAATTACCGACCGCCGCGACTCGTGTCACACGCTGAGCCCGAATACAGCGCCGAGGCTAGAAGAGAGCACATCGAGGGTACTGTGCTGTTGTCATTAACCGTGGGAACCGATGGTGTCCCTCACGATGTCAAAGTGGAGAAAGGACTCGGTTACGGATTGGACGAAAAAGCGCGCCAAGCTGTGGAGAACTGGAGGTTTGAACCTGCACAGCGCGACGGGAAACCGGCTGAGACGACAGTCCGCGTGGATGTGAGCTTCCATCTTTACGGCCAGAAGCCGTGAGATGGAATTGCCGCATTCTCTATCCTCTCCATCTCGATCACCGCGACCCACTGGCCTTTGCGCTCTTCCGAGTACACGATGTGGCCGCCGAGAATCTGCGCCGCGACCGGGGGCGGCACATCGCGATGGAAGCCGAAGAAGCGGCGCTTCAGATTCGTCCACGTCATCCAGCGATCCAACAAAGGATTCGGCGGCTCGTATTTCGTTGAGAACACGAGCGCGACGTCAAAGTGCGAGCGGAAATCGGCGGCGGAAAGCACTTCTTCGAGCGAGAAGTCCTCGATACGCACGACTTGCACCGGGCGCGTGGTATAGCCAAGCCAGGGACGCGTCAGTTCGTCGGAGGCGGGCCAGGCCGTGAGCGCGTGCGCCATGGGATATCGGGCTTCGAGGAAGCGCTCGGCATCCTGGTGCAGAACGACGTAGTCGCGGTAGGCGAGATTGTCTTCCGGCGAAAATCCATAGGGAGGATTCCAGAACCAGCCGGCGATAAATGCACCGCCAACGACCGCAACCGCCACAGGCCAATAGCGCAGCCGCCTGCGCAACGTGGAGACAGCGAGGATGATGACCAGCGGCACGGCAGGCAACATGTAGCGGGCCAGCACCGCGCCTCCGATCAGTGCCATGGCCACGACATAGGCAGCCACGACGACAAGAAAAATGATCTGGACGGCAATTGGAATTCGTTTGCGTTCGGCGGTTGTCGAGCTTCGCTCGACCACCCGGACGGGGGCGTCCGGGCCTACACGGTCTCCTACTGGCGGTAGAGCCATGGCCAATAGCATGGCGAGCGTCAGCACCCACAAATGCAGATACCCGAATGTCTGCCACAGGCGCAGTGCGATGGCCAGCAGGAATCGCAGAGGATTCAGCGTGGCGGCAACGTTGTAGCGGAAGAATTCCGGGTTGCCGAAGATGTATCCGGTGCGGGCGTAGTGATAGACGTACCAGAAACTTAAGGGCACGAGAGGAAGCAAAAGCGCAGGAATCCGCTGCGGCCCTGTCGAGCTTCGCTCGACCGGACGGGCGAGGGCGCCCGTCCCCACACGGTTTTTGCCAATTCGCAGAGCAACAAGCTGCACCAATTCCCACCCTGCCAGCGCGGTTGGTGCCAGAATCGCGGTTTCTTTCGCCAGTGCAGCGAGCGAGAACCACATCGCGACGCCGATCGGCCTGTCTTCGAGATACGCGCACAAGCCCCAGAACGTGAGTCCGGCGGCGGCCAGATCTACCTGGGCGAGTGAACTTTGGGCAAAGAAAACGGGATACAACGCCGTGCACAGCGTGGATGCGATCGCAACTTCCGTATTCGCGGCGCGCTCGGCCAGACGGAATAATCCCAGCAGCGCAAACGACGCCACCGATAACATGGCCGACCGCGTCACCAGCGGGGCGTAGCCAACGCATTTCCACCACAAGGCGAGCCAGGCCATCACCAGCGGCGGGTGCGCGTTGGAAAGCGTCGAGTGCGGAATCAGGTCCCCGTTGAGAAGAAGATCTCGTGCGGCGGGGACGTAGTATCCCGCTTCGTCCCAGAAATAAGGAAGCTGGAGCAGCGGGGCGTGCAGTAGAAAGATCACTACGAAGATGACGGCGAAGACGAGAGCCGGATGGGGAGAGCGCATGGGTTGGCGACATTCTACGTCAGATATCAGGCGTCAGACCTCAGACGTCCGACCTCAGGCCATAGATCTGACCAGCGGAGCCCGAGGTCCGAGGTCCGGAGTCCGAGGTCTGGTTTCAGTGCACCGGCCCGTGCGGAGCCATGCGGGGATCGAGCTTGATCTCGCCGAAGGCGGTCTCGTAGCCGGCCACGTTCTGCTGCAGAAGTCCGAGCAGCGCCTTGGCCTGCTGCGGGCTGAGGTAGATGCCCTGAAAATTCTTGATCTCCACCACGGCCTCGGTCTGCTGCTGCAGCGTGCCGAAGACGAGGAAAAAGTCCCATATGTTCACGCGCATCTGCACGCTGTTGGCGTAGTTTTCGCGGTATCCGCCGTCGTTTACCAGCTTCACGTTGGGTTGCGTTGGCAGGCTCATGCCCCGAGTGTACTGAGTTTGTAGCCGTGAAGGAAAGACCTCGGTCTCTTGTTCGAGACCTCGGGTTGCATGGTTGCCGGTGCACGTGACACAAAGTGTCACCGAATTGATGGTTTGCGGCTGACCGAAGATTGGCCGCTGCCCTGCCAAAAGTCACCCGTTACGCTCTCGTTTGATGAAAACAAAGGCCTTGCTCCGTTACTTTGGGAAGTACCTTTTGGCGCGTAAAGTGCGGTACAGTGAGTATGCTTCCAATGGTAAGTGGAGATGTGCGGGCTATGACGCAAAACAACGATCACGGGATGGAAGAGATCGTTCTTCCTGAACACCTGCTCCCCCTAGAGTCCGTCCTGGGTCAGGGAGTTTCTGCGCTGGACCTGAGCATGGTTCTGGCCAAGATTTTTCGTGTGCAGTACACCGAAGTTGCGATGCTGCGTCTGGAAAAAGGCTTACTGCGTTTTATCTTCCCCGAGCACTTGCGCACCACGGGCGCCATTCCGCTGTCGAGCAAAGCGGTGGCCGCGCACACCGCGCTGAGCAAGAAAGCGGAGATCTTCAACAACTTTGCCCGGGTAAAACACGCAAGTATTTTTGAGACCATCAAGCCGACGACCACCGATTTTGAGGATCCGCCGCCGCCACCGATTCAGAAACTGATGTCGGTGCCCATTATCGATCGCGGGGCGAACGTAGTGGGAGTAATCCAGATTTCGCGCAAGGGTCTCGATCCCAAGTACGCGCAGGATTTCAGCCGCGAAGACCTGCACGATCTGGAAATAGTGGCCGGGTTGCTGGCCACAGCTCCGGCGCTGCTCGCGAACTAAGACTCCGTACTTACCACAGAGGGCTCAGAGATCGGCGAGGAATTCCTGGGCCGAACCCTTCTCCCCTCTACCGCGACGCCTTCACTGGAACTCGCAGATCCGCTCCAGTCATCTCTTTCGGTTCATCCACTCCGAGCATTCCCAGCAGCGTGGGTGAGATGTCGCGCAGGGATCCGTTCGGTTTCAGCGTGAACTGCTTGGCATTTTCCGAAACCACGATCAACGGCACGGGATTTGTAGTGTGCGCGGTGTGCGGGCCGCCGGTGGCCGGGTCGATCATCAGCTCGGCGTTGCCGTGATCAGCGGTGATCAGCATGGCTCCGCCTTTGGCGCGGACTGCGTTTTCGATGCGGCCCAGGCAGGCATCTACGGTTTCGACCGCTTTGATCGTGGGCTCAATTTTGCCCGAGTGCCCGACCATGTCGGCGTTGGCGAAGTTCACGATCATCACGTCGAACGTTCCGTCTTCGGTTGCTTTCACCACGGCGTCGGCGATACCGGAGGCGCTCATCTCCGGCTTGAGATCGTAAGTCGCCACCTTCGGTGACGGCACCAGAATGCGGTCTTCGCCGGGAAATGGCTGCTCCACGCCGCCGTTGAAGAAATACGTCACGTGCGCGTACTTTTCAGTTTCGGCGACGCGCAGGTTGCGCATCTTCTGATTGCCCATCACGTTAGCCAGAATGTTGGCCAGCGATTCGGGCGGAATCACAACCGGCAGACTGAAGTTTCTGTCGTACTGCGTCATGCAGACGTAGTGCAGGTTTTTCGGCACGCGGTCGCGCGGGATCGTGGCGTCGAGATCGGCGGCGCCGGGAAGATCGCTGCCGCCCTTTTCGTTCAGTCCGCTGTTGCGGGTGAGGGCGCGGGTAATCTGGCGGGCGCGGTCAGCGCGGAAATTGAAGCAGATGCACGCGTCGTCATCGCGGATGGTGGCGATGGCCTGGCCGCCGTTGTCGGTGCAGACGAACGGAATCACGAATTCGTCGGTGACTCCCTTGTTGTAAGACTCTTTCATGCCCTGCACCGGATCGGCCTGCCTGCCGCCTTCGGCGTCGGCAAAAACCATCGCGTTGTAGGCTTTCGAAATGCGCTCCCAGCGGCGGTCGCGGTCCATGGCGTAGTAGCGGCCGTTGACGGTGGCGATTTTGCCGCACTGGTACTCGCGCATCTTCTGCTGCAACTGCTCAAGGTAGCCGGCGCCATTGGTAGGCAGGGTGTCGCGGCCGTCCATGAAGGCGTGAACGAAGACGCGCTCCAAACCGTTCTGCTTCGCCATTTTCAGCAGTGCATACAGATGCGCCTGCTGCGAATGCACACCGCCGTCGGAAACGAGCCCGAATAAATGCAGGCGGCGCTCGCCGGTGCGCGCGTGCTTCATGGCGTTGAGCAGCACGGGATGCGAGAACAATTCGCCATTCCGGATCATCAGGTCAATGCGCGTGATGTCCATGTGCACGATGCGCCCGGCGCCGATGTTGAGGTGACCGACCTCGCTGTTGCCCATCTGCCCTTCCGGCAGGCCGACGAACGGCCCGCTGGTATGAATCAGCGTATTGGGATAGTCGCGCAGCAGTCGGTCGTAAGTCGGTTTGCGCGCGAGCGCGATGGCGTTGGCTTTGGTTTCGGCTCGGTATCCCCAGCCGTCGAGAATGATGAGTATGAGAGGTTTAGGACGGGACATAAGATCAGCTTCTAGCTCCTAGCTAAGTGAAAATTCTTCGCCACGGATTTACGCGGATGAACGCAGATTATTCACCGAAAAGGATTCTCAGCCTCTTTCTGCTGAATCAATCGCACATCATGAATCACTAGAATCCCATCGTATCGTCCGCCGAAGGCCCGTAGGTCGCCGGCAGCGGCTTATCGTTCAACCGCAGGTAAACCCCGAGTTGCGCACGGTGATGCACCAGGTGATTGAGGAACATTTCCCGGTATGCCAAGAAACGCGATCCGCTGAAGATCGGCTTGCCCTGAAAACTCAGCTTCCAGGGTTGAGTCCATGCCTGGTCGGGAGTATTTTTGAGCGCCGCACGGGCTTTCGCGGCTCCCTCATCAAAAGCCTTCACCAGTTGCTCTGCCGATTCGAAGGGAACGCGTGTGCGAGTACTGGTGCCGAAATCCAGCTCGGGAGTCGTCAGAATCGTGAAGCCAAAGCCGGCGAGTTCCGCGACGTGGGGAGCGAGTTTGCCCAGCGACATCGACTTCGCATGAGGCTTGAAGTCCGGCTTGATGGGGACGCGCTCCAGCATCGTGCGCGTTTTCTTGGCTTCGTCGTCGAATTCAGAGAGAAGTAGTTCGCTGATCATCCTTGGTCCTCAATTCTCCGGTATTAGTTTGAGGCAGCCCTGCGCCTAACCGTGATAGTTCAGCGCCTTCAGCCCCAGGAACCGTGCCGCCCCGCCCAACTCTTCTTCGATCCGCAGCAGCTGGTTGTACTTGGAGATGCGGTCGGTGCGCGAAGCCGACCCGGTCTTGATTTGACCTGCAGTTGTCGCCACCGCGAAATCGGCGATGAACGTGTCTTCGGTTTCGCCGGAGCGGTGCGAGATCACCGAGGTGTAGCCGTTGCGGCGACCGAGATCGATCGCATCCAGCGTTTCGCTGACCGTGCCGATCTGGTTCAATTTGATCAGGATGGAGTTGGCAATTCCCTTCTTGATACCCTCAGCGAAGATTTGGATGTTGGTCACGAAAATATCGTCAGCCACCAACTGAATCTTCCCGCCGAGTTCCTTGGTCAGGTTCTGCCAGCCGTCCCAATCTTCCTCGGACAAACCGTCTTCCAACGAGACGATGGGATAGTCATTCGCCCACTTCGCCCAGTACCTCACCATCTCGTCGGAACTCTTGGCGGACTTGTCGGATTTCTTAAATACGTACTTTCCATCCTGAAAGAACTCGCTGGCCGCCGGGTCGAGCGCGATGGCGATTTCTTCGCCGGGCTTGCAGCCGGCTTTCGAAATCGCTTCCAGCACAACTTCGATGGCTTCGACGTTCGATTTCACCGAAGGAGCGAATCCGCCCTCATCGCCGACGGCAGTGTTGTAGCCGCGCTTCTTGAGCACACCTTTCAAGGTATGGAAAACCTCGACGCCCCAGCGCAGCGCCTCGGAAAACGACGGGGCGCCCACGGGCATCACCATGAATTCCTGGAAGTCAACGTTGTTGTCGGCATGTGCGCCGCCGTTGAGGATGTTCATCATGGGCACAGGCAGCGTATTCGCGCCCGCCCCACCCAGGTAACGGTAAAGCGGAATCTTGAGGCTCTCGGCCGAGGCCCGTGCGGCCGCCATCGAAACGGAGAGGATCGCGTTCGCTCCCAGCCGGCCCTTATTCTCCGTGCCGTCGAGTCCGATCATCTTGCGGTCGAGCCCCCGCTGATCGAAGGCATCGTAGCCAGCCAGGGCTTCGGCAATCTCGCTGTTTACGTTTTCCACCGCCTTCAGCGTGCCTTTGCCCATGAAACGGTTGGTGTCGCCATCGCGCAGTTCGACCGCTTCGTGCTCGCCGGTAGACGCGCCGCTGGGAACGATGGCCCGTCCGAGCGAGCCATCACTGAGAAGCACTTCTGCTTCCACGGTAGGATTGCCACGTGAGTCCAGAACTTCTCGCGCATGAATTTCCGCAATATTTGACATGAGTAGGTTCTCTTTCCTCGACTTTATGATTTCTTTACTGCCCACTGGGTCATAAACACGGTTGGGATGGTCGCTGTTAAACGCCAGCCGGCGTCCGGTAAGGTAGCCGACACCCTCATAGTTCTTTCCCATGGTGTTATCTGAAACTCCCGATTATATCGGATCGACATGAACGCAATGTGACGCTGGACACAGTTGTTGGTGAGCCATTTCCGGCTTCGGAACTGTCCGTTCGGCCACTGCCACTGCCCTCTTATCTCCGCTGGTTCCCCATGTACTGACTGGCGCTTGTTCCGGCCCCGTGCCGGGTCTAGAGTTAAAAGAACATCTGGATTTCTCGGGAGGTACTCCATGAAAAAGTGGCTGCTGCTACTAGTCTGCATTCTGCTCGGAACGATGTTGGTGGCCCAGACCAGTCCGCCCAGCGCGCCTGTGCCGGCAGGAACTGCACTGATGGTCCGGCTCGAGACAACGCTAGCCACCTTCAGCAACCGAGTGGGAGACCCATTTCGGGGTAGCCTCACGCAGTCCGTCGTGGTGGACGGCAAGACCGTCATTCCCGCCGGTGCGACCGTCGAAGGCCGCGTGACCAAGTTGAGCGAGCCGCGCCGGATTTCGGGCAAACCGACGATTGGAATTCTTCCCGAGGCCGTCATCCTCCCGACCGGAGAGCGCTACTATCTCGACGCCACTTTGGTGGACACAAACATTGGCCAGGGCACGGATGTGAATACGGAAGGCCAGTTCAAGGGATCAGGCCACGACCGGCGTGACACGATCGAAACCGGTGGTGGCACGGCGGGCGGCATGCTCATTGGCGGTCTGATTGGCGGGGGCCCGGGGATCCTGATCGGCGGCGCGGTGGGGGCAACCTCGACGACGGTTCACTGGCTTACCAAGCACCGCTCTGCGACTTTACCGTCTGGCACACAACTCACGCTTGAGTTGAATCGTCCGTTAACCATGACAACCGTCACGGCGGCAAACGGCGGCAGCAAGTAGAAGAGTTTCTGGCGAGCATAGAGATCGGCTGGACATCAGTGATGTCCGGCCTTCTTTTTGCGTCTATGAACGCCGTTCGGGGCGCCGTGGCGAAACTCAGAATCGCAAATTCAGCGCCTGAAGGCGCGATGATAACGTGCCCCTTATGGTATGCCTGAAGGCATACTCTGATACGGATCGTCCCTGCAGCACGGTCTGTTATCCGAACCTCACGCCCCGAACAGCAATTCCCCTTCGCTGACCACCTGCAGTTCGATCCAGCCTTCGAGCGGCAGAGAATCCACCGGAAGCCGGTTCTGCCAGAGGCTGAAGCGTAGACGTATCTTGCTGGTCGGAGCAACGGACGCGGTGGCCTTGCGGTCGATCATCTGGCCGGGCTTTGGGTCAGGGGTTCGTTCTGCCAGCGAAGCACTGGGCGTCGCCAGCAGCCAGGCCAGCGGCAGTTTGAATTCGAAGTTGCGCAGCAGGGCCACCTTGGCGCCTTCATCCACAGTGGCAGACGATGCCAGCTCTCGCCGTTCGACTCCGTTTTCAATCTTCCAGTCTTTCAGCCGGCGCTCGTGGGAGGAAGCGTCGACGCGCAAGGTGCGCCGCGGACGCGGCTCCCCTACCGCCCACGATTCCACGTTCACCACCAGTTCGAAATCCGCCTCCGGAACTTTCTCCTTGAAATCGAGCCGGCCATAGAGATGAGTTGTGTCAATCCCGGCATAAACGGAATCGAGCAGGAACTGTTTGCCGTGCATGGCGCCGGCACGATGATCGGCGGTGTAAGCCGCCGCACCCATCCATTCGAAGTAGCGCACCATATCACCGGTCACACGCGGATGGATGTAGGCGGTCTGCGGCACAAAGGCCGGACGCGCCTCAGCGCCGGTGATGGGCTGCGCCAGATAATCCGGGGGAGTGGCATCGAGGGCCTGATAGACGTTCGACAAATGCTTGCGATAGAGTTCGTCAAAGTCGCGGTCGTTGGCGGAGTGGTGCTCGGGCCCGTACCACCAGTTCCAGTCGCTGCCTTCGGCGATGAGGAT